>DAOUDW010000058.1:0-12146 GCA_034430895.1 Anaerolineales bacterium
CTTGTTGTTTGGTGTTATAAAGCATACAGTCTGGTTATCGGTCTGCGCCGTCCGGATGTGTAAGCACAGGGGGTTATTACGCGATCAAAGGAGAGTGGAGATGTCTGAAGACGTTTATAAGCAACTGGCGATGTTCCTGGATAAACTCCCCGGCGGATTTCCCGAGACGGAATCGGGGGTGGAACTGCGTATCCTGCGAAGGTTGTTCGATGAAGACGAAGCGGCGTTGGTGGTTCATCTTACCATGCGCCCGCAGACTCCTGAAGTCATCGCCGAGACGACCGGAACGGATCTGGATCTGTGTGCAGAACGCCTGGAGAGGATGGCGAAGAAAGGATTGCTCTACCGCCACCGTCGCGAAGGGAAACCCCTTTACGCGGCTTCGCAATTCGTAGTTGGTATGTGGGAGTATCACGTCAACGACCTCGATCCGGATTTGATCCGGGATTTTAATGAATACGTCCCCTACCTGTTTGAAGAAAACGTGTGGGAGAAGGTGCCGCAGTTGCGCACGATTCCCGTCGTCGAGAGTGTTTCGGTAACACGAGAAGTGCTTCCTCACGAGCATGCTGAGGAATTGGTTCGTGGGCAGGAAAAGCTGGCTGTAGCGCCGTGCATCTGCCGTCGTGAGCACAGAATGATGGGTGAAGGGTGCGGACGGCCCGAGGAAACCTGTTTGGTATTCGGCGGCGGTGCCGATTACTATGTAGAAAACGGGATGGGCCGCTACATTGACGTGGACGAGGCGCTGGAGATCCTCAAGAAAGCCGACGAGGCCGGCCTGGTGCTGCAGCCGAGTAACTCCAAACGGATTGTGAACATCTGCTGCTGTTGCGGGTGTTGCTGTCAGGTGCTGAAAACCTTGAATAAACAACCGCAACCCGCGCGTTTGGTCGCCAGCCCATTTTATGCGGTATCCGATCCCGATTTATGTATCGGCTGCGGTATCTGCGTCGAGCGCTGCCAGATGGGGGCCATCACCATGGTGGATGAAGTCGCAGTGATAGACCTGGATCGATGCATCGGCTGCGGATTGTGCGTGACAACCTGCTCGACTGAAAGCCTGCGTCTGGAGCGAAAGACGGAGGAGGAACAGCCTCCGATTCCAACGACCTTTTCTCGAATGCTGCTTAAGTTGGCTCGCGAGCGCGGCGTGCTGTGACATGCGCGATGACATGCGGCGTTTCGCACCTATCCTGCTGCTTTTCTTTCTGTCGCCGATCTTAGGTGAATTGGTCTCCGGCGCGGCACCGCCGGTGGAATTTTTCAAACCTCTCTCACTGCTGATGTTGGGTGCGTTGTACGGCAGCGGTGCCATCCTGGTCCGCGAGTACACTGTTCGTTGGGGAAAAGGCTGGCCGACGATCTTCACCCTGGGATTGGCCTACGGCATCTTGGAGGAAGGTTTGATGGTCAAGTCCTTTTTCGACCCCAATTGGATGGACCTGGGTTTGCTTGGGACGTACGGTCGCTGGGCGGGGGTCAATTGGGTGTGGACTCTCGATTTAATGATCTATCACAGCGTTGTCAGCATCGCCATTCCAATCTTCCTCGTCGAGTATATCTTCCCGAATCGCAAAGGTGATCCCTGGCTACAATCCAGGGGGAGAAACTTTTTCTTTGCTTTACTGTTGGGGGTGACACTCCTGGGTTACTTTTGCCTGACGATCTATCGTCCACCAATCCTGCTATACATGCTTGCCTGCTTCACGATGTTTGGTTTGATCCTGGCGGCGAAACGAATGCCCGTGAGCTGGTTGAAGAATCGAAAGGATACAGCAAAGTCGCCAACCTGGTTCATCCTGTTTGGTTTTGTTGCAGTTGTGGTTTTCTATATCTTGTTATACGGCTTCCCGGCGATGGGTGTGCCCGTCTGGATCACGATCTCAGCGACAGTCGTTTGGTTGGGAATTAGCTATTTGGTCGGGCGGTTTTTATCCGGGGACGGCGCATGGGTCGAGAAGCATATACTCTCTCTTGTGAGCGGTGTGTTGTTATTCTTCGCCTTTCTGGCGCCGATTCAGGAATTGGACGAAACGCGCACGGATAACACCAGCGGGATGACAATGGTCGGTGTTGCATTGATCGTCTTCATCTTCTGGCTTTGGCGGCGCGGTGTTCGAAAGAGCCAGATGGTGAAAACCGGGAGCGCGGAATCGATTGGATGACGTCGCTCATCGGGATTCTGAAAGGAGAGTGACCGTGGATTTTATAGAACTTGCGCGTTCGCGCTACAGCGTTCGAGCATACCAGCCGCGGGCGGTCGAAGATGAGAAGTTGGAACGAGTACTCGAAGCAGCACGTCTGGCTCCCACCGCAGCCAATAACCAGCCTATTCATTTGATCGTTGTCCATACGTCCGGGAGGGAAGATGAACTGCGCCGCATCTATGATCGGGATTGGTTCGTGGCCGCACCGATCATCATCTGCTGCTGTGGCGTCATAGCTGAAGCCTACGTCGGAAAAGCTGGTCGAAATATGGCCGAGGTGGATACAACTATCGTCATGGATCATTTGATCCTGGCAGCAACTTCTCTCGGCATGGGCACCTGTTGGATCGGCGCATTCGACCCCCAGGCTGCACGGGAAATCCTGGGTTTGCCGCAGGGCGTCGAGCCGATGATTTTCACCCCACTGGGCTACCCCGCGGACAGCCCGAAGCCGAAAGAACGCAAAGCGCTGGATGAGATTGTCCGCTACGAGGCCTGGTAAGCAGAGACGCCATGGTGCTTTCTCCCCAGGATATTGGCATCATTCTCACCTATCAATGCAACAGTGCCTGCAAGCATTGTCTCTATAATTGCGGTCCGCGCTGGGAACGGGAACCGATGTCGAAAGAAAGTCTCTCGGCAGCACTGGATGCCGTCGCCAGCTGGCCGCAGCTACCCCAGGTTCATCTCACCGGGGGCGAGCCTTTCATTCATTTCGACCTGTTGCTGCACGGCGTTCGGGAGGCTGTTTCACGGGGAATAGCTTGCTACGTGGAAACCAGCGCCAGCTGGTGCGTGGACGATAAGGAGACGATTGAGCGTTTCCGCGTGTTGCGTCAGGCGGGGCTTCAAGCGGTGCTGATCAGTTGTTCGCCTTTTCATGCCGAGGCGATACCGCCGGTACGAACGCTGCGTGCGATTCGAGCGGTGATGGAGGTGTTCGAAGGGCGAGGTTTGATCGTCTATCAGGCGGAATACCTGAACCTGATCCAGCGCCACGATGTCGATCGTCCCATGCCTTTGTCTCATTACGAGCAGGAGTTCGGACGCGAAGAAGCAGGCCGCATCCTGTGGCAGGGGTATGGAATTATTTCGGGCGGCCGCTCGGGATATGCATTGGGGCACCTGGTGCCCAGTTATCCGGCAGACGCCTTCGCGCGCGCAACGTGTGCGAACGAGATTCTCCACGCGCATCATTCTCACTTCGATCTTTACGGCAACTACATCTCCGGTTTTTGCGGCGGCTTGTCTATTGGCAGCTGGCGCGATCTTCCGCAAGTCATTTCCGACTTTCGATCCGGCCGCTATCCACCTTTGATCGACACGCTCATCACCAAGGGTCCCTATGGACTTTGCAACTACGCCATGGAAGCGTTCGATTACGAACCACGCGCGGCGGGATATGCTGGTAAATGTCACCTGTGTGTGGACGTGCGCCAGCACCTGGTGAATCAGGGGGAGTTCCCTGAACTGGAGCCGAGAGGCTTCTACGAAAATGTATAGACCAAAGCGGACAACAACTTAACAAATCGCCAGCGTAGAGCAGGAATATTGACGTTTGGACATCAGGACTTCTCGAGCGCGTCCACCAGCCAGGTGGTCACCTCCGCTTTGGTTGGGATCCGTCCGGAGCAGACGACCTTCTCGTTGACGACCAATCCGGGTGTGGAGAGAATGTCGTAACGCATGATCTCGACGTAGTCGGTGACTTTAATGACTTCGGCTTCGAGCGTCATCTCGTTGACGGTTGTGCGGGTTATTTTCTCTATTTGCTTGCAGTTGGCACAACCTGCGCCCAGGATCTTAATGTTGAGCATAGGATGCTCCTGATTCAGTTTGATGTACGCTGGTCAATTGTGCAGCGTTTCTGCGTCTCACCAGCCACACAATCCCTACCAGGCCTGCCAGGATCAAGACCAGGTATAAGCTGATCCATCCGATTGCAGTCCCGTTTACCCAGGCACCATACATCAGTCCGGCGAGTGTGCTGAACAGCGCCACCCAACCTACATAGGTCCAGGCTTTCGTGCGTCCTATAATCGCGGCAGTGATCAGAATACTTTGCAGGCTGAGTTCGGGGTCAGAGATGAGATAGGCCAGCAGCGGACCGCGGTGCATACCCATATCCAGGAACATCTGGGCGATCGGGACTTCCACCAATGTTGGAAAGTACATGAAGACCCCGAAAATCACACCGACGAAATTCCCGAAGATCGAGTTGCTCCCGGCCACGAACTGGACCCACTCTGGTTGGATTACTTCGCGGACGATGCCGACGATGAATACACCGGCGATGAGCAGTGGAAATATCTGCTTGACGAATCTCCAGGATTCCCACAGGAAGTTGCGAGTTTCCTCCTCATTCAATCGAGTTCTGAGCATCCAGCCCAGGAGAGCGATGGACAGCAGCACGCCGAAGAACTTACCGGTCAATGATAACGTCACTCCACCTGCGTGAGGAGTCATGCTGATGGAAGCAATGATTAGCGTCAGACCGACAAATCCTATGGACGTCCAGGTCCAGCGGTTGAATCCGTCGTGGATGTTTTCGACGCCTTTCCAGGATGCCAAACCGATCAGGATCAGCATTACGATCAAGAGGGCGCCTTGCGCGGTGACTCCTTCTTCCCCACGAGCAGGATCGAAGGGTACCAACTGGTAAAGAAAATCCTGGGTGGCATCAACGCCGTTTAATGGCATTTCGACCTGAAGATACGTTTGCTTAAGAAAGTCGATTTGAAAAGTGCCGACGACCAATAAAGTAACCAACAGCAGCATGAAGATTACCGCCGTACGGCGCATGGCAGGCTGCCCCGAGAATATGGCATCCGTGGCTTTATCGTGTTCTGCGTCTTCTTTGCTGAAAATGAGCGCCATGATAATACCTACGCCGACTCCGAAGACCAATGAGAGCAGAAGCCTGGCAATGGCCAGATCCATGCCGATCACGCCGCCGGTATAGACCAGCGCCAGGATGTTGATGGCTGGGGCGACGAACAAAAACGTGATGGCGGGACCGATTCCCGCGCCCTTTTTATAGATCCCGGCGAAGAGCGGGATGACAGTGCATGAGCAAACGGCGAGTAAAAAGCCCGCAGCGGCCGCCGCCGGATAGGAGATGAACTTCGGGGTATTGCGTCCCAGGAACCGAGTGACCGTCTCCCTGGGGATCATAGCGGTCATCGCTCCGGCGATGTAGAAAGCAGGAAGCAAACACAGCAAGACATGTGCGGCAAGATAAGCCGCCAGATTGCCCAGGCCGCCATTGATGAGTTTAAAGATGAAGTCGAAGGTGTCCATATTTGCCTACGAAGCCTTTACTTGGCTGTCTTGCTTGTCGGTCTCGCAGATCCCGCATTTGGGGCACTCGCAGCGATCGTTCTCCTGAACCACGATGGATTCTCTCGGGACACCCACAACATCACCCGCAGCTCGAATGATTTCGAGGACTTCCGGTTTCGTAAGCCGGTAAAAGATATATTTCCCCTCACGTCGAGCTCGAATGATTTTCTGCCGGCGCAAGATCATTAATTGTTGGGATATGGATGCTTGCCGTAAACCGAGTGTGGCCTCAAGATGGCAAACACATGCCTCACCGGTATCAATGGCAAGCAGGATCTGTGCTCGCACCGGATGGCCCAGAGATTTGAGAAGATCGCAGGTTTTCTTCAGTGGTTTCATTTCATCACTCATATTCATAAAACTGAATGTATTATAGAACATATTCAAGAATATGAATATGATATTTGTCATGTTTCCAGGGGGAATTCTACAGTCGGAACCCAAATAGATTGGGAAGACAAAGGTGTAAGAGCTGGGGTTTGGTTGTTGGATCGGTGACTGGCGGAATACTAGCTATGGGTATCTTGATAGCACCGTCGCCGGCGTCGGCTCGGATTTCTTGTCGATGGCAGCTACATCAACCGGCAACTTGTCCGCTTTACTGGCTGCACCCTGGTAGACGGAAATGGGGGTTCCTTCCTGGAGGAAGTCCTTTTGCAGGTAGGCCTGTCCGAGCAGATAGCCTTCGCTGTCCATGGCGCAGGATGTGACGGTGCCGATTACCTGACCATTCCGATCCACGACCGGGTCGCCATAGTGGGCCACACGGACTCGTTTGTCATCGAATCGAAAGCGGGCGATTTCTCCCTGGCGTTCGGCTTCCTGTGCCAGATACGTGCTGCGGCCGATGAACCAGGGTTTGTATGTCTTCACCGATGAGGAAAATCCGGCTGTGCCGACCCCCAGCTTCAAATCACCGGCAAACTCATGCCCATGAAGCGGCAGCCCGGCCTCGGTACGCAATGAGTCACGCGCCGCAAGACCGATCGGGTGGATCCCGAAGGGCATACCGACTTCAAGTAATGCGTTCCACAGGTCAACGCTCTTTTCGGGATGGACGAACAGTTCGTAGGCAACCCGTTCACCGGTGTAGCCCGTGTGGCTGACAACCAGGTTGAACTTGCCGAATACGCCTTCCATCAAACCAGCCCAGGGCAGATGTTTCAGCTGTGCTGCGGTTGCCTCGTCACAACCCAAGGCCAGGAGAATCTGGCGGCTTTGTGGGCCTTGCAAGGCAATGTCCACGAGCATGTCCACGCCTTCTTTGGGGTCGCGAAAATTGCGCAGAATGCATTCGCGTCCGTAGGCTCGCGCCCAGGGACGAGTACGATCGATGGCCACACTTCCTTTTTGGATGGCGGTAAGCCAGGCCCAGTCCTTGTCGTCGTTGGCCGCATTAACCACGAGCAGATAGGCCGTCTCACTCCTGCGGTAGATCATCAAGTCATCGATCACGTTCGCATCGGGGTCAAGGAAGTGCGTGTAGAGTGAGCGCCCCACGGCCAGGGAAGCGACATCGTTTGCCACGACACTGTCCAGGAAGGCAACCGCCTGCGGGCCTTCGATCTGATAGACGCCCATGTGACTCACGTCAAACACGCCTGCGGATTGGCGCGTGGCTTGATGTTCTTCGTGGACCGAACCGTAACGAACCGGCATTTCCCAGCCGGCGAAGGTGACCATCTTGCCGCCGAGCGCTTTGTGCGCTGCGTTTAAAGCCGGGGTTTTCAATTCGTCGTCCGGAGATGGTTGGAATTTGAAATCCGGCAAGGCTTTGCCTCGGTCATCACTGAGAACCCGATCCCAGGGTTTATCCTCGCCTTTCGCTAGTGTGCTTGTCTTCGGCATCGACTTGGGACCATCCAGAAGACGTACGACAAACGGACCGGGTGATTTTTTATACAGATCATGCATGTCAATGGGGATAAATCCGTCGGAAAGATCGCGCAGCCAGGTTGCAATCCGATTAGCGCCTTTGCTGGGAACGACCAGACGCCATTGATGCGTGTCTTGGCAACGTTCAAGCGCTGCTTCGATATCCTCGTTAATGACGCTGAGAATTACCCCTGTGATCTCTCCCGGTTCCATTTCTGCTGGGCGTGCGTTGCTGATCCAGCGCAGCAGGGCCTCTGCAGCCAAACCCTCTAATTCCAGAACAGCAAAAGGCGTATTCGGGTCAGGGTCGTCCAGGTAATAAAAATGAGGGTAACCGTGCGCCGTCGGTTCGAAGTCAATACCGGCAGTTGTCGCCAGCTCACGGACCTTGATCCTAGTTTCATTCAGAACAGCGAAATCCACTTTGGCTCGAAGCAGTCGCCTGCGGCGTCCTTCGATGCTGTAGGGTTTGCAGGCCATGAGTAATTCGGCAATTACAGCACCGAGCTGCTCGCTCTCCTTTTCGGTGAAGCCACGCTGTGTGATCCAGGGAGTGCCCAAGCGAACGCCGGAGGCGCGCCCTGCGGAGACATCGCCGGGAATGGTGTTTCGATTTGCCACGATTCCCGCCAGATCCAGAATTCGGGCAGCCATGTCGCCGGAAAGCGTCGTGCCGTCTTCGCCGACGACCGATTTGCAATCAATGTTGGTCAGGTGGGTGTTCGTTCCCCCATAGGGAATACGCAGTCCACCTTCTTCTAGCCCTTTGGTGAAGGCCACACAATTCGCCACGATTTGCTTCTGCAGTATCTTGAAGCGTTCGGTTGTGGCGAGTTTGAAGGTCAGCGCCTGGGCCAGGATGGTGGCCATGTGTGGGCCGCCCTGTTCGCCCGGAAAGACGGCGCGATCAATAGTGCGGGACAACACAGGGGATGTGGTTAGAATGGCCGCTCCGCGGGGCCCGCAGAGTGACTTGTGGGTGGTGAAACTGATTACATCCGCAATACCGACGGGGGAGGGGTATATCCCGGCAACCACCAAGCCGGCTACGTGGGCGATATCCGCCAGGAGATAAGCATCCACCGAATCGGCGATTTCGCGGAACCGCATCCAATCGACACTCCAGGGATACGAGGTGTATCCGGCGATGATAAGTTTGGGTTTATGCTTTTTTGCCAGGGCTGCGACGTCATCGTAATCGATTCTTTCACTCTTTGGATCGACGGTGTAATGGACGGCATTGAAGTACTTGCCGGATCGATTGATGGGCGAACCGTGCGTAAGGTGCCCGCCGTGGAAGAGGTTCATGCCCATAAAGGTATCGCCCGGTTCAAGCAGGGCATGAAATACAGCGTTATTGGCCGGGGCTCCTGAGAGTGCTTGAACGTTGACGAAAATTCGATTCGCATCGACCTCATCGGTGGCGAATGCCTCAGCGCATCGTCGTCGCGCCAGGGCTTCGATGATGTCGGCATATTCGGTGCCTTTGTAGTAGCGAGGGTCCGAGTAACGGCGGTAGTGCGCCAGGCGCGCGGCGAGATTCAGGATTTCCTCTTCGTCGAGATCGCGTGTGTATTCGTCCGGATACCCTTCCGCATACAGGTTTTGGAAGGCAGAAGCCAGTGCCTGGCGAACGGCAAGCGGCGCGGAGCTTTCGGAGGGGATAAGAATCAGTCGCCGGTATTGCCTTTCGGCTTCGAGGTCTGCCAGTCGACCAAGTTCGGGATCCAGTTCGCTTAGATCACCGCGCATTAAAAAATCGGACATACCATTCTCCACCCGGGTCAATCTGAAAACGGTGAGCGAAACCTGCCACACTGATCCAATCGCATCTCTATTGTATGCAAGATTGCCCCGTGCTGTTAAGCCACTGTTGCAGCGAAACGAGCCAAATGGCTCGTGCGCAGTTCCAACAACAGTGTATTAATCATATCAGGCGACCAGTGGGCCCATCAGATCGGGTGTATTGCGTAAGCGTTCCGTCTCCCCGTTACATGATTAGGAACGGTCTGCCCGTTCGGTACCCGGCGTTCGTCGGGTTCCTCCCCAATCTGTGATACTAATCGGAATGATTCTAAGATTGGGGGTCAGGTGTGTCAAGCAAGAAGGCCTCGAACAGGACCATGCGCATCCATTGCGTAGATCGTAAAGAACAAAGCGAATTCTTTGCTTCTCATCGAACCTGATGTAAAATAGTGCTGAGAATAAAGCGAAAAGAACGGCGTGGGTGCCCTTCCCCCGGATGAGAGGGCGTAAAGGCGAAGCCGGTGCCATCGCTCATTGAGCGATGAAGTCCGGCGCTGTCCCGCAACTGTAATCCGCTGACGCGGAGAGCCAGGACGACCGCCCACACCGTTTCCGTCACATCCTTCGCGGAAGGGAGGTGAGGCCGTCGAGGCTATCGCACGACCCCTGTCCGCCAGGCAGGGGTTTTTATTTTGCCAGGTGGCATACTGAGCTGGCGGCTATGCAGTACGCAAAAAGGACGATCGGGTGTGCCACGAATATATTTGTCAAGGGAGTGAAACGATGAAATCCGTTCGAAGTGTCCGTTTCGTTATAATCATTGGCTCGTTATTAATGATCGTCGTTGCAGGCGGCTGCGGGTTGGTATCCGGAGGATCATCACAAGGCGTTGTATTCGTCGACGGGATGGGTCGAGAAGTGACAATTGATTCTGATGTGGAGCGCATCGTAAGCTTGGCGCCTTCCAGCACGGAGATATTGTTTGCTATTGAAGCCGGCGAGTTAGTCGTCGGCCGGGATGATATATCGGATTACCCGACTGATGCGGTCGACGTCACTAGCATCGGCAGCACGTATGGCGATCTGAATATGGAAGCCATCGTAGCATTGGAGCCCGATCTGGTCGTGGCGGCGATGATCAACAGCCCGGAACACGTCGAAGCAATCGAACAGTTGGGAATTCCTGTTTTCGTGCTGCCCAATCCAATGACTTTCCCGGATTTGTATGACATCATCGAATTGGCGGGCGAACTCGTCAGCCATGAATCCCAGGCGCAAGCGCTGGCGCAGGAATTGGAAGGCCGTGTGGATGCAATTCTCACCAACCTTGAGGGTGTCGAATCAGTGAGTGTGTATTACGAAGTCGACGGCATGGATCCCACAGCGCCCTGGACGATCGGAACGGGCACGTTCCAGGATGTGTTGATCACGCTGGCAGGCGGGGAGAACGTGGCCGCTGATCTGGAAGGATATGTAACGCTCAGCCTGGAAGAGCTGGTGGCACGCGATCCACAAGTGATGGTCTTCAGCCAGGGTCCCTGGGTGACAACAACGGTGGACTCGGTTGCCGAACGCGCCGGATGGGGAGAAATCTCGGCCGTTGCGAATGGCGAAATCTACGGCATTGACGCCAATTGGATCGACCGTCCCGGGCCGCGTTTGGTCGACGCCCTGGAAGCCATGGCAGAAATTTTGCACCCGGAGCGTTTTGAATAGATGCATAACACGGCAACGCCACCCGAAGCACGGGCAGAGAGCAAACGCAAGCAAGTCTCTCCCTGGATATGGACAGGCATGGCGCTTTTCTGTGCACTGCTGTTTAGTGTCGCTGTCGGTCCTATTCGCATTCCACCGCTGACGGTTGTGCGCATGCTGGCCGAGCGATTGGCATGGATGAAGATTGAGGCCGATTGGCCGGCCACATTTGCCACCATCCTTTTCGAAATCCGGCTGCCGCAAACGGTCCTTGTGGCGCTGACCGGTATGGCTTTGGGAGGCAGTGGTGCGGCCTATCAGGGATTGTTCCGCAATCCCCTGGCCGATCCGTACATTATCGGCGTCGCTTCCGGTGCCGGATTGGGCGCCGTCATGGCCATGACGCTGCATTGGCCAGCAACATACCTGGGCATGGCGCTCATTCCGGCAGCAGCCTTTATCGGCGCCTTGGTAACCGTGGCGGTGGTGTACTGGCTGGCGCGCGTTGGGCGCACGACTCCGATCACCACATTAATCCTGGCCGGCGTAGCAGTGAGTGCCTTTGCTTCCGCGCTCACCAGTCTCTTGATGCTGCTCAGTACGGAGCAGATGCATCGAGCTATTGCCTGGCTGTTGGGTGGGTTTGCCCTTGGCGGCTGGGAGCCGGTGTTGGCCGCGCTGCCGTATTTCGTCATCGGACTGGCAATGTTGGCTGTCCTGTCGAGGCCGCTCAATGTGCTTCAGTTTGGCGACGAGCAAGCCATGCAGCTAGGGTTGGATGTGGAACGTTACAAGTTAGTCATCGTCGCCGCGGCCTCGCTCGTCGCCGCCGCGGCGGTTTCTTTCTCGGGGATCATTGGTTTCGTGGGTTTGATCGTGCCGCACATGGCTCGGCTGATGTGGGGTCCCGATTACCGGCGCTTGATCCCTATGGCGACCTTGACCGGAGGGGTGGTCTTGTTGCTGGCCGATGTCGTAGCGCGCACGATCCTCGCACCGCGCGAATTACCCGTGGGAATCATCACCGCCGTAGCGGGGGCACCCTTCTTTCTCTACCTTTTACGACGCGCCAAGCAGCAGAGGTATTGGTGATGGAGCTGCGTTTTGACAACGTCAGTTTGGGATACGAACGTAGTGTCATACTGCGCGATCTCACGCTGAGTGTACACAGCGGTGAAATTATGGGCGTTGTGGGACCGAATGGCGTGGGCAAATCGACACTGATTCGGGGCGCAAGCGGTGTTTTATCGCCGCGCAGCGGTCGTGTGTTTGTCGATA
>DAOUDW010000059.1:0-2425 GCA_034430895.1 Anaerolineales bacterium
CAGTATCTTCTTGTGTATTCCGTGCATACGGTCGATGGGCAATTCATTATCACTCCCACCATCGCCTTCCTTCGGCTGCATCATGTCGTAGACATTGACCAGCCCGCCGAGCGTATACTGGCGCCCGTTCGCGTCGCACTCCCCTTTGTAGGTCCGGAAGTCCTCGTCATGGACCCTTGAGACCTTGGCGCATCGGCTGGCGTCGTGGCGGTCGGAGAAGCCCGCCTGCTGAGCGGTGAAAAGCGGTAATTTTTGACCGCTTTCTCCGTCGGGATCGGGAGGCCGTCCCGTATATTTCTCCATCATGTCCCAGATGAGTCCCGTCTTCCTGCAAGCCAGCAGGAATAGCTCATTTCCCTTATTGGCCTTCTTGAGCTGCTTCCACCTTGCACCGGTCTCAGCCGGGATCTTCTTGTTCACGTAAAGGACCATGGTCTCGATCTGGTGGCGGATCTCGTTGGCCTGCTCCACGCTGTTCGTTTCGTCGAGCGCGGCCATCGCCCTTGGGTAGATCGTCGCCATGATCTCCTCGGTGGGTATGTTCGCGCTGATCGCCTTGTCGGTGTCTTGCCTGAGTTTGACGATTGCTTTGTCCATTATTCGCTCACCTGTTTTATTGCATCGTACAGATCCGATATATTCACGCCCGCCTCTAAAGCCTTTGTGAATAATTTTGCTGTTTCCCATATCGAAGGGACATCCGGATCGTCATCAGGCCATCTTCCGACTTTCCAATAATCACCTATCAGAATATAAAGGAAGGTCAATTCGTTGAGTGGATCTCCAATGCCGTCTTTAGTGAAATGTGCTCCTACCGCCCTATGTCCCCCCCATTTGCCGTTTACGTCAATGTTGAGACTGACGAGTTTATAACCTTCGATTCCTTCAACCTCGATCCTTGGCGTTTCGCGGTATCGTTCTCCTCTTAGCCCAATTATCTCGACCATTTTGTTAGTCTCCTTTGTCGGTGTCTTGCCTGAGTTTGACGATTGCTTTGTCCATTATTCATTCTCCATAATTGAAGGCGGCTCAGGCAGGGGCATCCAGTAAACTACCCCGCCGCAAGCGGCAGGGCTTTGCCCGAAACAATAAGGCGTTTGGCCGGTTTACAGACGGCCCAGCGAGATAGATTTCTCGCCGCGTTAGTATCAGCGTGGTCAGCGTAACCACAAGACTGACACAAGAAAACAGATTGAGATTTACGATTGGATTTTGAAACATAGCCACAGTTGCTACAAGTCTGGCTGGAATAAGCAGGATCAAGTGTCACGATGGGAATGCCTGCCAATTCCGCTTTGTAGCTGATGAATTGTAGCAACTGATGGAATGACCAGTTATGCAGATTGCGACGCTGATTGCGTCGAGCCCTTACCCGTTTGCGAATATCTTTGAGATTTTCAAGAGCGATACCGCGTCCGGTGCGTTGCGCTACTTCCACAATCCATTTACTGATCGTATGATTCAACCAGGTTGCAAAACGTCTCTCTTTACCAGACAATCTTTTAAGGACACGATTTGCAGATTTCGTTCCTTTCTTTTGAAGACGCTTGCGTTGACGAAAACGACGATTGCGAATATTCGAAAACTGCGAACCGCTGTATTGATTGCCGTCGGAATCAGACGCGATGTTTACAATCCCCAAATCGACGCCAAGATATTCGCTGACATCTATCTTGTCTGGTGTTTCAATCTCACAAGAGACGAAAAGATAAAATTCACCGTCAATGTAACACAAATTGGCCTCGCCACGTTTGCCTTCCAACAATTTATGCTGGCGTTCTCCGCACAAATAAGGCATACGCTGTCGGCCTTCCAGTGTCCAAACGCTCACTGTTTTCATAGCGGTTTTAAAACTAAGGATTCGGCTATCGTAAGGGAATGCACCATGCGATTTAAAGTTACGTTGAGTCTTCTTGTCGAGTTTGTATGCGTGAGAAACCTTGGCGATGACTCGTACTGCCATTTGAGCAGACAAGCTAAATATTTCACGAATATCGACGTAAACAAGCTTGTGCAAGTTGTATTGTCGGAACGTCTTCTTAGTCCATGCCTGTTCGCTGGCATAGTTGCAGGCGGCATTAGCTGTCTCAAGCACTTCGATCAATGTATTGTGCTGTTCAGGAGTAGGTTGCAGTTTGATCTTCGCAATAAGTTTCATTATAATGATATTATATCATAGTTGAAGGTGCCTTGGGTAAAGGCATCCAGTGAGAAATGGCATCTGACCAGACTTTGGGTATCATCTCCCATCCCAAGTCGTTATCAGGATTGAACCATGCCGTATTAATAAATGGCTTCATGAGATCAAGGCTTACCGCGTGGACAAGGTAAAGGGCGTCCTCGGTCGGCATCCTCTCTTCGACGCTGATCCAGCCTGTATCGTCCGACAAATACGGTTTTGTCGTGTAATAACCCTCGGCATGGA
>DAOUDW010000060.1:0-3642 GCA_034430895.1 Anaerolineales bacterium
AGTCTGCGCTTGGCTCTCTTGGAGCAAGTCGAAGGATGGCCCTCTCCCTGGCGCAGCCTCCAGTGGCAGGTTGAATTTGACTGTTCTAACCATACCATTGTGATGCTGCGCTTTCGAGTCTAGGTCATAAGTCGAAGGACGGCTTACCAAGATTATCTTTGCCTCTTCTCCCTCCTCTTCCGCTCCACTTTCACGATCTCGTGCACGGCTTCCCAATCCCCTCGAATCAGCGCTTCCTTCTTAAGCCGGGACCAGCCCTTTAGCTGCCTTTCGATCGCAGCTTCCTCCATCTGCGTTGAAAAGCATTCACTCCAAACCAACTTCACCGGACGCCTTGTGTAAGTGAAGGAAAACGGATCAACACCCATCTGGTGTTCATCTACGCGCTCTTCGATCGAGGTGGTGCTGCCGGTGTAGTATTTGCCATCGGCGCATTCGAGGATGTATACGATGCAGCATTGCGGTGCGGCGTTCATTCTGGGACCCCCTGTTTGGATTTTGCGAACTTTAATAAGCTTATCTTGTAGTGTGCGAAAATAGTAGATTACGCTCCTTCGACTTCGCGTGATGCTACGCATCGCGCTCCGCTCAGGATGAATAAAAAGAAGGCTTCGTTGTTACTCAGCACTCCGCTCAGGATGAATGTAAGCTTGGGAAGATTGGCAGATACATATCTGCCCGATATCGGTTGCGGATGGATATCCGCAACCAACATCCAATTGCTGGCTCCGGATATGTATCCGGCGCCGATAATCAGCGGATTTGAATCCGCAGCTCTTCCTGACAACGCTCGAACCCAGGGAAAAGATTGATCCACTTTTTCATTTCCTGCATGCTTTGAAATGAAGACTGGCAGATAAACATCTGCCCAATACCGGTTGCGGATGGATATCCGCAGCCATCTTGACATCGCTGGCGCCGGATATGCATCCGGTGCCGATAATTCGCTGATTTCAATCCGCAGGTGTTCCTGACAAGGCTCGAACCCAGAGAAATGATTGATCCACTTTTTCATTTCCTGCATGCTTTGAAATGAAGACTGGCAGATAAACATCTGCCCAATATCGGTTGCGGATGTCCATCCGCAACCATCTTATAGTTGATGGCGCCGGATATGTATCCGGTGCCGATCATCAGCGGATTGGAAACCACAGTCCTTCTAGATAGCGCTGGAATCCAGGTAAGGGTTGAAGCGATTTTTATAGTACGTCGTGAAATGGAGATCGGCAGATAAACATCTGCCAGATACCGGTTGCGGATGGATATCCACGACAAGCAAGACTGTGCTCATATCAAATATGCTGATTATCGTGTAGAAACTCCTGCACCTGGGGATTAATATTGACATACTTAATTGATTTATAAAGAATCTCTTTCGATCGAGTACCAGTATATTGAAATATCCGAGGTAGTTTATCACTATATCTATTTAGGATTTCATTCCAAAAGCAAAAATTTATTAGAGTCCCGTTGATTTTTGAATCATTCTGGATTGCTAGATGCTCAATAAAGTCCATTATCTCTTGTATACGTTCATTGTTCCCCTCTTCATTTTCAAATAATGATATTAGAAATGGAACAAGAAGGTTTTCAAAAACTATCGTCTCCCCCAATCTTCTATCATCGTGTATATCAAGATTGATTAATTCTTCTATCCATTCATCTGATGGATACGGAATTGAATCCCACCCAAATTTGTCATAGGCATCCCTTATCTCAGGAATATATTTTAATGTAAGGCCTTCGATTTCCTCGAAATTTATCTGTTTGGGAATAGGAGTTCCGTGTATTTTTTTATTCATACCCTTCACCTAGTGCGTCCAAGTAGGCTGTGAGCAAATCTAAATAATATAACATTACAATATCAAGGTCATGTTGGCTTAATGCCACCCGATTTGCTCCTTTCCCCACCATTCCTGTATTCAAGATATCTTCCATTTGAGCAAGTCGACGTTGAGCTTTGCCCATGTGATTTCCAACCATAGCAGGATCAGGACATCTAAGTGCTCCTGCAGTCCCACCTAGCCATACATCGCCAGGTTTAAATAACTGATCAAAAAGCGATTTCTGCAATTGATCACTCTGAGTAATTGGTTTTTCTAAATATGGATATGAGCTTTCAATTACGTCATCAATATTATCTACTGCATTATCAAGATGGCTTACAACATCTTCTACTTCATCCGAAGCATTGACCGCATTATCCACGAGAGATAGATTGGGACCAGGAAGAAAGGTTTCCTGATAAAATACTGGATCACACCCTTGTGTGATACATTGTACAGTGGAAATTAGCCAATCGAGTGGTTCACACATTAGCGCTAAGCCCAGAAGCGCAACCTCCGCACTTCCTTGCCTTGCAGGATCAGATTGGTATTGATCAGATGGAATTTGTGTCATGAACAAGAAAAGGCCGATTAATGCAATCCAAGGCACATGCCCACTTGGATCCGTGTAATTAATCGGATTGTTGTTTGTATATGCGTATCTATCATATGCTTGTGGGTTGCCCGGAGAGGGCACAATCGTATCCGCCTGCGCAAATCTCCCCAACACCGGATCATACCAGCGCGCGCGGTAATAATAGAGCCCCAGCCCTTCTTCCTGCCGCTGGCCGGTGTAGCGCCAGGTCGTGGGAGTCTCGCCGAAAGCGTAGCGCATCTCGCCCCAGGCTTTGTAGCGCAGCTCGGCGACAACCGTCCCGCTCTCATCCACCGTCATAGAGGTTGAACCCAGATGATCGCCGAGGGTGTAGAACACGCCGTTGTTGCTCGGTTCTGGATCGCCCGTAACGCGCATGGCGACACGGCCACCGCCGTTGTAGTACTGCCGTGTGATGCCGCTACCCACTTCGTACTCGTAGTGGTCCCCGGGATAAACGGTGGTTACGCCGTCGACGATGGTTTTCACTCGGTTGCCGTCGCCGTCGTAGACGAACTGGTGATCGGGATTTTGCGGATCGGTCCCCGCTTCGATCAGGTGACTCTCGGCGTCGTAGGTCAGCGAGGTCGTTTCGGTCCCAACTTGACGCGAGGTCATATTGCCCATCTCGTCGTAAACGAACCGGAGTTGGTCATCGAGATGGGTCACGGCGTGAGGCTGGGCGCCCTGGTAACCGTAATCCACGCCGGCCTTGCTGGCCAGGTTGCCGCTATCGGAATCGTAGCTGTAGCTTTCGTCATACAGTCCGCCGCTGCCGCCGGTCACGACCGCGCCGGTCAGACGATCGAGATCGTCGTAGGTGTAGTTTTGTATTTGTGGGGACCCGGCCACCCAATCCTTGATCCACTCGACGTTGCCCACAGCGTCATAGCTGTATTCCAGGTTTTGTAGGATCGTCTGATCGCCGAGGCGTTCGGTGGTCATCCCCTGCAGTCGGCCGCCCATCGCCGTCCAGGCGTAGTAGTCGTAGCTGGTCTCGAGCAAACCGCTTCCCAGCGTGCGCGTCGTCAGATGTCCGGCCTCATCATAACTCGACGATGCGACGTATGTCGGATTGCCGTAGGTGCTGTCTCCTGTCAAATTATCGAAGGCACCTTGTGATAGGTAATCATAGAATACGGTTTCGCATGTTGTACAGGATGGCCCGCTCTCGCCGTTGGGCCCTCCCGGATAGATCATTGAAACGATCTGATTGGCGGT
>DAOUDW010000061.1:0-131534 GCA_034430895.1 Anaerolineales bacterium
TCGACCTGGAGATCGGAAGTATCTGGATACCTCCCGAAATCGTAACACGCGGGATTCCGGAAGGTATTATCGACAGTGTCACTCGCGACATGTTACCCAATGCAGAAGTACAAATCACCAATCCCATCGTCATCGAGGACTGGTCAAAAGAACTCGACAATGAAACACTGGCACCAATTTCCAAGATATTGACGCATCACGGTGTCGGTGCCTCACTTGTCGCTCCCATCCAGGCCGAGGACGGCATTTTGATTGGCGGTTTGATCTTATCGGCCATCCAACCCCGCTCATGGTCTAAAGAAGAAGTCGATCTTGTGATTGCCATCGGGCAACAACTGGGAACTGCCACAGAACGCTTGCGCCTCCTGAAACAAATCCGGGAACAGATGCGTCAAGTGCAGCAGATTATTGACACCGTACCCGAAGGCGTCGTTTTGCTCGATAATGAGGGCTTGATCCTACTCGCCAATCCGGCAGGCGAGAATGACCTCAACCTTCTCGCCGATACGAATATCGGGGATACTTTGACTCAACTCGGAAATCGCCCACTGACAGATTTATTACAACGTGATCCAAATAATCCATGGTGCCGGATTTCATATAAAAGCCGGTTCTTTGAAGCCATTGCCAAAGTGTTGGAAAAAGGAAAAGAATCCGAAGGATGGGTTCTTGTCCTGCGTGATGTGACAAAAGAACATGAGACTCAAACACGTATCCAGCAGCAAGAACGACTGGCGGCAGTGGGTCAGATGGCCGGCGGCATCGCACATGATTTCAACAATATGTTGACCACAATCATGCTGTATGCACAAAGGCCACTGCGAAAATACGAACTCAACGAAGATCTTATAAAATCACTCAACACGATCATCAAGGTATCGAAACAAGCCGCCAACCTGGTGCAGCAGATCCTGGACTTCAGTCGTCGTTCACCGATCGAGACCAGCCCTGTTAACCTTGGCCCGTTCATCAAGGAGACGGCGCGCGTCTTACAACGCACGATCCCGGAGAATATCTCTCTCAATTTGGAAATCGATCCGGAAGCATATATCATCGACTGCGATCCCACGCGCATTCAACAAGTTTTGATGAACCTGGTGGTAAATGCACGCGACGCAATGCCTCAAGGAGGGACGCTGCGGATCAACCTATCGAGTGTTCAGGTGGCAGAAGACGGTAATCCGCCTGCCGTCGGCATGGATCCAGGGGAATGGTTCTGTCTATCCGTATCCGACACAGGCACCGGAATTCCCGCAGAAGTGCTGCCGAACATATTCGAGCCCTTCTTCACAACCAAGGAAACTGGTAAAGGAACGGGTTTGGGATTGGCGCAGGTATATGGCATCGTAACGCAGCATAAGGGACAAATCAGTGTCGAAACTGAGATTGGAAAAGGATCGACATTTCATGTATACCTGCCAATGTGCGAGGTGGAAAGGGAACCCTTAACGCAAGATGGTATCTTTGCAACCATCTCCCAAGGGAAAGGAGAAACAATTCTCTTGGTGGAAGACAATGAAAAGATGCGTGAAGTCGGTCAGCAGATTCTAGAAGATCTGGGCTATCAAGTCCTTGCTGCCTCGAACGGTCGAGAGGCATTGGAAATCTACAAGGCCAATGGAGACATCGACCTTCTATTTACTGACGTGGTGATGCCGGAAATCGGTGGAGCGGCTTTGTTGCGTGAACTGCGACAAATTGGATCCGAAGTGAAAGCAGTGGCTGTTACAGGTCACATTCTTGCCGAGGATTTGGATCAGCTCAGAGAAGATGGAGTCGCTTCCGTGATTCACAAACCCTACGACATGGACATCTTGGCCGAAGTTATTCGGGAAACGTTGGATAATGAATGAGGAAGGTATGCAATAGAAACCCCCTCGACAAGGGATTTCGGTTAATCAAGAACATCTGACAAAACTACCTCCCATAGGGAGTATGTCGATGTAACCTATTCGAGCACAGAAATGAGCAAGCGAAAGAAAAAACATCCGCAGCCTTCTCACAAACGCCCCACGATCAGTTTCCTAACCTCAGGCGTTGCAGAACCACTTCGTTTGGTAATGTGGACTGCTATTACGGAAGCGGCGCAGGAATATGATGTAAACATCATCAGTGTCGTTGGGGGCGAGTTGGATGATTCAAATGAAAACCAATCGCTTGCTAACCATATCTTCGAAATGGCAAATGATGAAACCTTTGATGCTTTGGTAATGTGGGGCGCCTCAATCAGCAACTACGTTTCTCAAGAGACATACATCGGATTTTGCCAACAGTTCAAATCGAAACCCATGATAAACATAGGACACGAAGTCGCTGGGATTCCGACGGTGACAACGGATGACTACATCGGTATGCGCAACATGGTCCTTCATCTGGTCGAAAATCATCGATTTCAACGCATCGCCTTCATTCGTGGCCCAGAAGCACAGATCGGAGCGGAAGAACGGTTTCAGGCATATAAGGACATTCTGGACGAAGCAGGGATTCAGCTCGACCCAAATCTCATCTCACCACCAGGAGCATGGGACGGTTACACGGGTGGGAATGCAATCCGAATATTTCTCGATGAACGAAAAGCGGATTTTGAAGCAGTTGTTGGCGCAAATGACCTAATATCACTGGATGCAATCTGGACTTTGAAGAAATTTGGTTTGGATGTGCCAAAGGACGTGGCCGTCGTGGGCTTTGATGACCAGATACCAGCCAAGGCCGCCTCACCCCCTCTCACTACGGTACACCAACCTTTTCGAATGCAATGTAGAAAAGCTATGGACATGGCGCTTAAAGTACTGCAGGGAAAAGAAGTTCCTGAAAAGGTTGTGATTCCAACCACGCTCGTCATTCGTGAGTCATGTGGATGTACATCCCCCGCCGTTGAACGTGCAGCCACGATGCATTCCTTCAAGAAGACAAGCATGGGCAAATTGTCATTGCAAAGAAATGAGGTCTTATCGGAACTCGTACAAATTGCCAATGTTGCCATCGAAGGTCTGCGCGAAAAAACTATCGAAGAACTTTTTAACAACTTTATCTCCGAAATCGAAAGTGATCCCTCTGGCGATTTCTTGAAAACACTTGATCGGCTTATTGAGAACACGATTGCAGAAGACGGCGAAATCGGCATCTGGCAAAACGCGATTTCATCACTACGTCGCTATGCACGCAATCGATACGGCGATGACGCCACTCTGGTGCACGTAGAGGATCTCAGCGGTCAAGCCCGCGTCCTGATTAGCGAGAAATTACAGCAAGCCGAATTGTATCAAAAGATGCTCAGCGAACGGCAGTATGTAGAATTCCGTGAAATCACCAAAGCGTTGTATACCGCTTTCGATCTCGTTGAATTGGCGGATGGACTTTACCACGGTTTGCCACGCCTGGGGATACAAAGCTGCTACATTTCTCTTTACGATCGAACATCAGATCCCAAAGAAGGTGAACCACTCGTAAATACGGATCAATCGCGACTCATTTTAGCGTTCGATGCCGAAGATCGCTTGGTAATTAGAAAACATAAGACATTCCCTTCAAAGGATTTCTTGGCTCAGGTGAAAATTGGCTCAAGAAAGAACCGCTATTCATTCGTTTCTGAAGCTCTGTATCGCGGGAAGAATCGACTCGGTATCGCGCTCTTCGAAGTTGAGCCCCCAGATGGAAGATTGTGCGACATCCTTCAAGAACAGATCAGCAGTGCTGTCGAGGCCACGCTGTTACTCCAGCAGCGAGAAAAAGAACAAGAAGCGCTTATGACTGCCTACGCCGAGATCGAGCAGCAAGTTGTAGAAAGAACAGCAGAACTGCAACAAGAGATAGCAGAGAGAAAACAGACCAAAGAAGCATTAACTCGGGAACAACATCTTTTACGATCTCTGATGGATTATTCTCCAGATTACATCTACTTTAAGGATCTCGAAAGCCGATTCATCAAGATCAACATGGCACTTGCAGAGAAATTCAATTTGTCACATCCAAACGAAGCGATCGGTAAAACAGACTTCGATTTTTTTGCCGAAGATCACGCCAAGGTAGCCCTTGATGACGAAGCACAATTAATCGAAACAGGCGAAACGATTTCAGGTAAGGAGGAAAAAGAAACCTTCCTCGACGGTTTTGAAACCTGGGTTTCGACAACCAAACTGCCGCTGCTTGATGAAGACGGCAACACAGCCGGAACGCTGGGAATCTCCAGGGATATCGACAAACGCAAGAAAGCAGAGCAGGAGATTACACGTCGTGCGAGTCACTTTGAAGCATTAAACACGATCATCGCTGCTGCAAATACAGCCACCGACTTACCCCAACTTCTCGAAATCGCCTTAGATCGGTCGCTGCACGCCCTTGGATTGGAGATTGGAAGCATCTGGATCCACCCGCATCTGGCGACGCAAGGAATGTCTGCCGATACAAAGGACCTTATCATTGAATCCATGCGAGCGGAAGCGAAGTGGAAAATCCCCGCTGCGATCCCAGTCGAAGACTGGCAAGCAGCATCTAAGCTAGATGATCCTCCGCTGCCCCTCGCCGACCTTCTCATCCAACACGGCGTACGCTCCTCACTAACTGTACCCATATGGGCTGAGGAAAACCTTAACATTGGTGGAATTAGTCTCGCTGCTGCAGAACCTCGCATCTGGTCGGAGGAAGAAATTGCATTGGCCGAAGCCGTGGGACAGCAGCTGGGTACTGCTGCACAGCGCCTCCGGCTTTTGGAACGAATCCGTGAACAAATTCGTCAGGTACAACAAATCATCGACACAGTTCCGGAGGGAATGCTGCTTCTTGACCAGAATGACTGTGTGATTCTGGCCAATCCCGCCGGTGAGGTTGATTTGGAAATCCTGGCGAATACCGGTATGGGTGACACACTTACACACTTGGGCGACGTGCCGTTGCAGCAAATCTACAATCCTCCCGGCCAGGATCCCTGGCAGCAAATTGGAAAAGGATCGCAGATCTTTGAAGTCATATCCCGCCCATTGGAAAGCGGAGATCAATCCGAGGGATGGGTACTGGTCATACGAGATGTCACCCAGGAACGTGAAACCCAAAGACGAATTTATCTGCAAGAACGTCTTGCTGCAGTAGGCCAGATGGCCGCCGGAATTGCGCACGACTTCAACAATATCCTGGTCCCGGTGACACTCTACAGCGAAATGTTATTGGAAGAACCCTCACTTAAACCTGAAGCACAAGAATGGGTAAAGACCATCCTCAGCCTCTCCCAACGCGCCACTTCAGTAACACAACAATTCCTGGATTTCAGCCGTAAAGGCGTTATGACGCCAATTGAAGTGAACCTGCGTGACTTCTTCGATGATTTCATTACCCTCATTAACCGCATGCTGCCCGAAAATATACACGTCATTCACATACCTTGTGAAGAGCAAGTTATTATTCGGGCCGATCCCGGACGCCTTCAACAAGTTCTGATCAATCTGGCGATCAATGCCAGGGATGCCATGTCCGGCGGTGGAGAAATAACCTTTGAAGTGACTTCCTTGAATGTACGCAAGGATCAGAGACCGCCCTATCGAGATATGGAACCCGGGGATTGGGTGCGATTAGAAGTAAGAGATACTGGCACGGGTATCCCATCCGAAGTGTTGCCACACATCTTTGAACCCTTCTTCACGACCAAGCCAGTGGGGCAAGGTACTGGACTGGGCCTCTCGCAAGTATACGGCATCATCAAACAGCATGATGGCTTTATCGATGTGGAGAGTGACCAAGGAATCGGCACAACTTTTATACTCTACATACCCGTTTTTAGCTCACAGGCTTCTGCCATTTCAGATGACGATGCATTCGAAGCCTCAAGAGGAAATCTGGAAACCTTGCTGTTGGTGGAAGATGAACCTGATGTTCGAGACGCACTCAGTCAGGTCCTACAATCACTAAATTACCGCGTCATCACTACATCGGATGGAGATGAGGCGCTCCAACATTTCGAAAATGGCAGTGAGAGAATCGATCTGGTTCTAAGTGATGTCATCATGCCCGGCTTAAGCGGACCCAGTTTATTCCGCACCCTGAACGAAAAACATCCCGGGGTCAAGATGCTGCTCATCACCGGTTATCCACTGGATAGAGGAACTCGAGAATTGCTCGAAAGCAATCTTGTATCGTGGGTTCAAAAACCTGTCGATAAGAAAACGCTCTCCGCTTCAATCCACAAAATCCTTAACGAATGACCCTTGCTGATCTGCTCTTTCGTTTCATAAATTTCCACCCTCACATCGGCACCATAGTATTGTAAGGAAATTGAAAGGCAGAACAGGCTTTCAAATTTGATACGATCATAGGAACCCACGTACACAATTTACCCGGAAAGATCGGAGGGTAATCGAGTGAACGAACAGCGAGAACAGCCTCCACGCGTACTGGTCGTTGATGATGAATTGACCTTCAGTACCGCGATTGCAGACACGCTTCACAGTCTCGATGAAGGATTTGTCGTCGACACCGTCGATAATGGATCATTAGCATGGGATAAACTTCAGAAAATCGTGTATGAACTCGTCATTACTGACTTGCGCATGCCGCAGATCGATGGCCTTGAATTGGTAGAAAAAATCCGCTCCAGTGGGATCAACACACCGATGATCCTCATGACGGCATACGGATCCGCAACGGTAGAAGCCAAAGCCAAGCAACTTAACGTCGCCCGCTATTTACCCAAACCCATCGATATTGATGAATTAATCGAAGCCACTCGCGAAGTACTCAGCCTAAGCAGCGAATCAAAAGATTCCCTAGAAGACGACCTGCAGGAAAAATTGGATAGTGTTTCCAATAAGTTAGAAACACTTCGCCAAGAAATCTCGGCCCACTGTATCATCCTTGCAAACGCCAAAGGCCAGCCGATTACCTATGCGGGTTACGTGGAAGAATTTGATGTCCCCATTAGCACCGCACTAATTGCGGCCGGTCATTCCACCTTTTTCGAGCTGGCGCGCAGCATGTCAGAAGATAGTGTTTTTAACCTCATGTACAACGAAGGGACAAAGTGGAATACATTTTCAACCAGTGTCTGTAAAGACCTCTTTATGGTAATCGTATTTGAACGTCAACGGGCACAGACTCCAATCGGCATGGTATGGTTCAGCGCAAAACGAACCATCGCGGAGCTTCTCGATTTCATGACGGATTTGCAGTTCTCCGAAAATCAATCCAAGCTTGTGAGTCAACTTCGGAATTCAATCACGGAGGAAATCGATCAAACATCATCCCCGGATGACCAGAATCCAGCATCCGATGATGCTGAGAAGGAAACGAATCAAGAATTGATTTCGTTTGAAGAAGCGATGCAGAATGGAATTGTCTCGGCAGATCTGAATGAAGAAGAGGAACAGAAGGCGAAGAAGAAGGCCGCGTAGTTCAAACGCATAGAAATCTAATACCTGCCTGTCCGAATTGCCGGCACTCCACAATTTTCAGCATTTTCACACATCACCGATATTCCCGTCATGTTGAATCTAATCTTGCAGATTAATCCTCCGAATCCTGAGTAGAAATTTGGCAACGATACAAATTGGTGCTTCTCTTCCCAAAGCCTAGTTGTATATACAACTGATTTGCTGCCATCCGGGCAGGATTGGATGTAAGATCAACGGCCTTCACCCCCGCCCTCCTGGCGTGCAGCAACGCAGTAAGCACGAGCCGTCGCCCGACGCCTTGTCTGCGTATATCTTGCTCGACTACGACATCTTCGATTCGTGCTACATAGCCTGTGGGAATGCGGTAGATCACCAGTGTCAATGCACCAACGATTCGATCGTATTCCTCCGTATCGTCGATCGCGATCAACAAACTCGTAGCTTCCGCCTGTACAATGGTTTCTAATTCCTCTCGCGTTGGCACTTCCCCTGATGCTGTTAATTGGGGAATCAGCGATTGAAATGCACTGCATAGACTTTCGGTGACCTGATTCACTTCTTCAATTCTTATCATCCAAGTTATCCCTCAGGCTTGTTCATCACCAGCATCACCCACTTCCCTTGCTGTACAATTTTGCCATCCTGGTTAAGCAGATCGACTTTAAAATTGACCAACCCACCTCCCAGCTGACGAACAGATTTTACCTCGATGACTTTAGCACGCATCGAGATGGTATCTCCAAGGTAAATCGGCAGCCGGAATTTCCAATCGATAATTTCACGAAAGGCAAGTACTGTCCCCTCGATAAAACCTGTCCATGTCGCCAGAGCTACTGCAACGGAGAGACCGAGCAACCCGTGTGCCACTCTCTGACCAAGAGGATGTGCTGCGGCGAAAACAGCATCTGTGTGGATACTCGTCCAATCTCCGGTTAAACCCGCAAATCCTACAATATCTGCTTCGGTCACCGTTCGAGATGCACTGAAAATTTCATGGCCGATTTCGAACTCCTCAAAATACAAACCGCGTTGTTGGGATAATTCATGACGATCCATTACGTAGTCATCCTTTCCGAGTGGAATTAAAAGTGATCTCCACAATTATCGAAATAAAGCCGCTGCGATACATCGCTGGCATACCGCTCTGACAGGATTAACCCCAAAATTCAACCAACGTACGCGTCGAATGACGTTAGCAATTTCTCCGGGGAGCACCAGGAGCGAACGGAAGCGTGATCGTTTGATCGCGAGAAACCAAGCTACGAAGACAGAACGCTTCAAATGCGGCAGCCCAGGGAATATTGTTACTGGATGATCCAATGTGAAGCACGTGCGCGAGCCAGCAGATTCCCCTCCTGATCTCGAACACGAGCGGTAAAGAGCAGGGTCTTTCCTTCTGCACCGGTAAATTGCGCCTTAACTTCGATGTACCCCAACTCGGGTGAAATGGAACGATTGTAGGTTATTTCCAATCTGCGTGTCACGTTTGGAGGCGCAACCAACATACTCAACGGGCCGAGGGTGTTGTCGATTGCTGCCGCAATCATACCTCCTTGCATGCTGCCGTAAGGATTGCAATAACGTTCCAGGACAGGAAAGCGAGTGACCAACCAGCCTTCATCTGCGTTGAATTGGACGAACTCGCCCTGCATTTCTTTGAACACAGGTGGTGGAATCTGATAGTCCTCGATCGCTTCACCCAGCCTGGCTTGTAGCATTTCGATCAGGAATGAAGATGACATTCGATACCCAGCTTTATCAATTTCAACTTCCGCTTAAGCCTGAAGAACTCAATCGTTTTGATTTAATTCATCAAGCGTCAAGATCGGAACTCGATTACTGCTTAGAACACAATTCACTGTGTCGTATGCTAGATTGTATACAGATAACTGCTCTGAAATTCGTCGCCATTCGTCTTCGTCAATGCTGATACACCCACTCTCTCCGGGAATACGTACTTTATCGTTCTCGATGTATAGGAACTCTCCGTCCCGCCACAACGGCATCGATCGAAAGGGTGTCACGTAAATCGTCTCGTAGTAAATTGCATAAATATAGGCCTCGTCCTGCGCGAAGGGCAGAATTTGATCGTACGTCAGCAGGAGCGATCCGAATGGCGCATCCGTATAGGCAATAACATGATCACCATGAATGAAACGCTCCATGGTCGGCAGATACAAGACACCATGCCCGTGGATCGAAAGCCGTACGGCAGGTATATTCAGCGAGTGTGCCATTCCTTCCAGAATCAAAGTCGGTTCATGACACCCGCTTACACGCTCCTCATAGACACGCTCGAGGCTCAGTGGAAAAGCAACCTGGCCCGGACCTTCACGAGGTGCCTGCCCGTCCAGGTACACATCCCAGGCGTAGCCCGGTGAAACTGCATGAAAAAAATTCTGCTGCAGCCAGACAACCATGGCAGCAACAGCATCTTGTTGATTCGTTGCGTCTTCGGCCAATCGCCGTGCCAGATTGAATTGCTTGTAATGCGCTTCTTCGATCAGGATATCATCCATATTGTGCCAATGGTTGACGGCATTGGGAAGCCCCTGTGGAAAATCCCCCTTATGCAATGTTGGATCTGTCGTCCGGAAGGATTCATCCTCGATAAATAGATTCTCGATATCATCGACACTGTAATCCTTCAGGGACCATGGCACCCAGCCATGTGCTTCAATAGTCAATCCTGTCGCCACATTTATCAGGAAAATTCGTGCACTGGGATAGGGAAAAATATATGTATCGAGAGCGTCCATGATTTCTTCATTATCGTAGTTCGCATCACGGGGATCGTATTCTCGATCGATTAAAATCCATTCCAATAACTCCCTGCCCGTCATATCTTGACCACTCAGACTATTGGACAAGTTCATCTTTTCCAAACGCACTCGAATGGTTCCTAGAGAAGTGTATGTATCCAGTATCGCCAACGGATCGGGATGAACTTCATCAGGATTAAGTTCCTCCGAAGCGTCGTCATCAGACTCACCGCCTGCCTCATCAATCAACCTCACATCCGTTGTCATCGTTGGAGTTACCTCAATCGCAGCAGTACTACTCGCACCTGGCAAATTACACCCCAGGCTTACTGCAAGAAGGAGAATCCAGGGGAACCCAATATAAAAGAGGCGTTTCAATCGGAACTCAGTAAGCATATTAGCACCCTTATTATGGCTACGCGCAACCTCTTTTCATGATCTCGCCATACTTACTGGCAAAGACTCCGTTTTCGATCCGCAGGCATGGAATCCCGGCGATAATGGGATAGACTACCAAGGCCTCAGCGCTGAACATCATGCCACCGATCTCTTCCAATGGCGTTTTATACTTCGGACATGCAAGGACATTGTCTGGCGATGATGTGCGATCGCTTTTCCGGATTACCGTCAATGCTGTGGGGTTTAGTGGATTTGATGTTACCCCAAACAATGCATGTTCAATCACATCGTATCCAAGAGATTCAGATATCCCCTTCAGATTCTTGCAGTATCCATGTGAATCCATCCGCCTTCTGGCTTCGTCGCTGGCTAGTTCGTACCCGGGCTCCAGAAGAATAACGTAGCGGATCGCAACTCGATAGAGTTCCCGCAAGATGATTTCTTCGTAACCGCCATTGGGTTCTATCGAATGAGAGGTATACACAACATCGATCGAATTGTCCGCATACGGAAGTTGAAGCAAACTCCCTGTAGATAGAGTCGCGTTCATTACACCCGCGTTTTCAAGCCATCGCCTCGCATACGCCACTCGAGACCAGCTCAGGTCAAAAGCATAGCTGGGTATTTGATGCTCCAGACCCAGAAGGACACCGGAATACGTCGTTGCTTCCCCAACCCCTGCTTCCAATATCGACTGCGGTTGGCACAACGATCGGATGGTTTTAACAATCTCAGCGCAGTACCTCTTCTTGCGTTCTGCGACATCCCTTTCGCTCAATACCCTGGTGTAGCTTCCCGCCTGTAAATCATAGGAGATTTCGATGATTTCTTTTGTGTTATGTTCTACGTCCATTTCCTCGCGTAAGATTTCACTGATATTCTGGCCTTGCTCATATAGCGTTTTCAATTGGCGAGGCGTAAGCATTGGTTGGTACTCCTTGTTGGTCACAAGTAGAGCCGAAACACGTTTCGACTAGTATGATGCTGATGTAGAATTTAATAGTCGGATCGACTGGTATACTCAATATGGAATCAACTCATTATAAATGATCTTCTCGTGTGGACGGATTTCAAGTTTACATTCATTTTCATTATTAATAATAAATGTGCTATTGGTAATCGCCGAAATTGATATAATATCGCTCTACGAGATGAAAATGGACCATGAAAACCGCTGAACTGGCTCGTTTGATCACCCGAAACGGAAGTAAGCAAACCTACTTCACTGCGCGACTGATGGTTGACAAGGAACTGGTGGATGACTTCCTCAGCGCATATGCTTATTTCCGTTGGGTCGATGATGTCATCGATATCCATGCTCGTTCCAACCAGGAGCGTATCGCTTTTATGGAGCGGCAAAAAACAATTATCGATGGGCTATTCAACGACGAGACCTTCAAAGACTTGTCGGATGAAGAAATGATTATTGCCGAACTCATTCAGCATCGATCTCCAGATGACGAAGGTCTCGGTTCGTTTATCCGCAACATGCTGTCGATCATCGACTTCGATGCTCACCGAAAGGGTCGACTGATCCAACAAAACGAACTGGCATGGTATACGGAAAGATTGGGGATCTCTGTTACAGATGGCATTCAATATTTCATTGGAAATGGCCATCCCTATTCTAAAACCAAGGGACGGTATTTAGCTGCAACTGCAGCTCACATCACGCACCTTCTCAGGGACATGCTCAAGGATATTGCCGACGGATTTATAAATATTCCTAAAGAATACCTGGAAGCTAATAACATCAGGCCAGATGACTTCGGCACTCAAGCATATAGAAGCTGGGTACAAGAAAGAGTCAAATTGGCCCGGAGGTTCTTCTCCGAAGGAAAGAGATACCTGGACTTGCTAGACGTTTTACGATGTAAAATCGTTGGGTATTGGTATTGTGCACGCTTTGAAGGTGTTCTTGATGTCATCGAACGGGATGACTATATCCTGCGTGAGGATTATAACGAAAGACGAAGTCTAGCGACCCATTTGAAAATCGGCTGGCTTGGCATTTCCATAACGCTGCGTCATATGTTCCATAAGCTGACGACTTTCTTCAGCCCCCAGAGCGCACGATAATTGATTTATAAAGCCCATCCCCATGGCATACGAAGTTGAAATCAATCCGCTAGACTAAATCTGCAGCCATCACTCTATCTCTTCGACAATCCTATTTAACCCAGAATTCTCTTTCCCCCACATTCTCAAAACCCTGCTTTGTGTAGAAAACAATCGGGAGGTTGGACTCCGCCGAATTTGAGCGTAACCGATTATCCGGTCCTCGAGTTCTACGATCAACGATTTGATATTATTATCTGCCATTTCCGCGCATTGCTGTTTAGCCCTATATCTCACTGATAGGAAATCCTCCAAGTTTGCAGGATCGGTAAACGCACCAAATGTTGTTGCATAAGCCTTGGGAGCAAACACAGCTAGATTTGCTGCATCTTGTAGAACCGCTTATCGATTGACCGCCATTATCGTCTGTAGATAACTCGCCTTAGATCTTCGCCTCCTGGCACACAATTGAATATTAATGGAGCATATCCTCAATCGGGATGAATTGGTATTCCGTCTTGCTGTGATGGTCTGTAAAAAACGTCCGATCCACCAACAACGCATAATCTCCACCAAAATAGCAGTTAAAGAGGACGCGAAAGATATTTACTGGAGATATCTGCGAATACAAATTGCCATCGCACCCATCAGGAAAGTAAAAGGCACTCAGCATGGCAATCTTCGTCTGCAGGTTTATCGGATCAGGATGCTCCCAGTCCAAATCGAATGCTGGGCCGGTGTCGGATTGAAGGATGATCACCGGCTTGTGGGGCGAGTTCTCCAGAATGGTATCAATGGCTTCCAATGTCAATGTATTGATATACATCATCTGGTCAGCGTAATAGCTGACCTCATCTTTGGGCGCGATGGTTGAGCCCAAATCATCAAGCGTCGTCGGGCCTGACTGGATAACCCGATTGCCCTCGGAATCGAAGAGATAGGGTCGATGCGGGGAAATAATGTGTGCAAAAATGAATTTCGGTCCTTGAATATTCGGGACGGTTTTAAGATGCTCGAAAGCCGCCAGGACAATCCGGCGGTGACCTTCCCATCCAGAGAAATTGGCGAGCTCGCGCAGATTATTTCGCACGACTTCATGTTCGATATAATCGATAGGCACAAGCAACACTGTAGTCTCCAGCAGCAATCTTTCAAAATCATTCAGCCAATATTCTTCAAATTCGTAGCCCGATTCTGACGTCAACATATCCGGAGACAGGAAATAATCCGCATCGATTATCGTAGTCGTTGCCCATCCACTCGTGAGTGCGACCACGGAATAACCCATTGATTCCAGCTCAGCTCGAACGATGCTATTGCGTATTGGATCGACAAGCGGTCCTGGATACGTTCCCGGCGAAAGCTCTATGCCAAGATCTTGAACGTAGTTCATGTTCAAAGACGAAGCGAGAGAAAATGCAGTAGCAACATGATTGGGAGTACTTTTATCCGCGACGTAAAAACCACGTTGCTTGAGTGCTTCGATAAAACTGGAATTATCGATGCCATAGAAATCCCTGAGGATATCCTCCCTGCCATAGGAATCTAGAATAATGTAGTAAATATCCGGAAGCTCGCCTTCCATTACGAAATGTAGATCGGAGGTTTCTGAATTCGGCGAGAATGACGAGTCGAAATCATGAGAACGAAAGCCAAAGGCGAAAAGCGATAGAATCGGAAAGACCAAAACCAGAAGACCGACAATATTAAGAGATCTGGTGATTTCCTGTAGACGCTGGGATTTGATCTTATGAAGCACCCAAATAGTCCCCATCGCCAATCCAGCGCAGATTAACAGCAGGAAACGATGTCGTCCGATATTGAAACCAGCGATGGTGAAGTCTTCGATTATGGCGTAAATATGTCCGTAAGAAAAAAATATCAAGATCAGTGTTGAAGTCAGGATACCGCTTTTTTGCCAGGAGTGATAAACCCACTGAAACAGTACGAGGATCAGTAATACTACGATCTCCGTCAATAGCAACGCGCGCCAGGCCTGGCTTGGCGGAATCTCCTGGGCATTATTGGCAGCAAGTGCAAGTACGGGATATGCAGCAATCAGGAAGGGATGTAGTGTTTTGGTGAGTATTTTCATCAGCCTCGTTTCTCTGATTTTCAAACCGCACCCTCGATGATCGAAACGGCTGATTTCACCCCATCGGGTTCGTTTTGAATATCATTTCCTAATTCGGCAGCTCTTTCCCGCATCGCCTCATCCGATACCGCTTGAAGGATAGCCCGACTTAAATCATCCACCTTCAACTTGGCTCGAGAGATGTACTTCGGACCAAGACCCAAGCGATATACCCTGTCTCCCCAATAGAATTGGTCCAAGACATGAGGGATGACTATCCCCGGCACACCTGCTCGGAAAACCGCCGCGGTCGTCCCAAATCCTCCGTGGTGAATAACCGCACTCACTTGATTGAAGAGCCAATCATGAGGCATGGACTCAGCATAGAAAATATTGCCTGGTGAAGGCTGCCGGCAGGTCTCATCCCAGCCTTGCACAATTGCACGTACGCCCGCCTGATGGATTGCCTGTAACACTTTGCCAGCTGTTCGTGTCTTACCCATTAAGGACGCACTCATCACTCCCAGGCTCACTGCAATGGGTTTTTCTCCGGCAGCAATAAAATCCAACAAGTCCTTAGGCGGAGACCAATCCACAAGTGGTCGAGCATACCAGTAGTTGGTCTGGTGAACGTAATCAGGCCACTGGGGATCTGCCGGGGCAATGTTTTGGTGTACGGGCAGGATAATCATACGTCTCGATTGCATGCCGGCGAAATCCGTAACCAGCGGGGCGCCCAGGCGCTTGCGCGAGCGGTTGATAGGCAGTATTGTCAATTTATCGATCAGCCCTCCCATTATGCGCCAAAATATAGGCGGATCAGGGTTTAGCTTTGGTACGCGCATTGGTTGTAAAGTAACACTAATCCAGGGAACACCCAATTTTTCCGCGGCAGCGCTCCCGCTTCCCGTGTCCGAAACGATCACCAAGTCAGCCCCCTCACAAGCCTTCAATACATCCTGGTAGGCTTCCTCTACCAATTTTGCAGCGAACCGCATCACCCGAATGACCCCGATATACATATTGTTGAACGACTGTTCCATGATCCGCTCCCCCAAATCCCCCATATCAACGGGTGGACCAATGGGGAGACTTGTGAGTTTGTGCGTATCTACTAATGGACACAACGTTGGATTGGTCGCCAGTTGTACCTCATGACCAGCTTCTTTCAGTCCCTGGCATAAATTGATATACGGTTGCACATCCCCCCTCGATCCTATCGTGACAACTACAATCTTCATCGGATTACAATCCTTCCCAAATAATCATGATAATAATTCCAAATATCCCAGTGGATTATTGGATTCTCATATCTGATTCGTTCAGGTCAATTCTTGATTTTTAGCCAGACGATATTATCCCACATTATTGGCACGCTTTGAGGTCATTCTATGGACAGCATCCATCAACGCGGCGGCCAAGCGCAACCGGACAATCCCGGATTGACAGCAACCGCCATGCGCGATAGAGTAATCTCCAGTTTTGTTTTCTACACAATGAAAAACGATACCGCGATACCCATGGAGGCAAACTTGAAACGCACCCTTCTGATCCTCACCGCCATCCTCACACTGGCTGCATGCAACGCTCCCACTAGCAGCCTGCCCACGCCGACAATCACCAACCCGCCACCCTCTACCGAAACAAATACACCGGAACCAACGAGCACCCCGACACCGCAGATACTCGAGGTGACGATTCCGGATCCATCGACTGTGGTACTCGATTTCGTCGCTGCAATGTGCACTGCCCAATGGTCGAACAACGGTGAATACTTGATCTGCCCCGGTGATCCTGGCGATACCGGCGCTGGTTACGTGGATCGCTTGGATGGCACGATAATATCTGGCGATATCCTCGTCGAAGCGCCTTCACTGATAAACATCCCCGCTTACGAAAGATTAGCCGGCATCTTCGGTCACTATCCAGCACTTGAAGTATGGGAAGGTGACACCTTCCACGCCATTCTTGCCTGTCAACCCTCCGATACAGACTGCAATGTGGAATTTGGATTAAGCTACTTCGATAGTTATGGTGGTTTTCACGATCTTTCCCCACAAATAGGTCCGTCTCCGATTTCCGACCACGATGCATCCAGTGGCGCCCATACCGAGGTAGCAGTCGACCTCAGTTCGCTTGCTGGTCAAACAGTCGAATTTACGCTTGTGGTACGCACCGAAGGTGATCGTACACGCTACAACCCAATTTGGATCTCACCGTATATCCAGCGGGATCCGGATGCACAGCCGCCAGTCCCTGTTGTCCTGGCCACAGCAACAAGATCCAGCGAATCGAGTGGCATTCCCGGCACAATTTCCGGTATGGTTGATTTGGCCTCCGCTCCCCCATACCTAAAGGACTCCTACACATACCACGAATCACCCGTTGTGGTCATGTTCTTCAACCTGGATGACGGTACCTGGTGGTGGATCCACTCCACGCCGACCCATCCCTACTTCAGAATGACGGTTCCACCGGGCAATTACCACGTTGTCGCCTATGCCAGAGGCGTCGGTGACATTCCATATGTCGCCGGCGGTTACACAGGTAGCAACCCTTCCTGTGGCAAGGCACTGAAAACCGTGACCGTCCCATCGAACGGCAGCGTCGAGAACATCGTTATCGCCGATTGGAATTGGACTTGCAGCGGCGACGCCTATCGACCTGCGAAGCCGGCCTCTGTCCCGATCCCATAACCCCCTTTTTAACAAAACAAGCTCCCCCACGATGGGGAGCTTGTTTTTAATCTCGATATGACAACCCGGACAGGCTACTCTAAAGGTTTCGGCACGGTGGGCTCCAGAAGCGCCTGACGCACGAATGAGTGTATCGGGGTGCTGCGTCGCTTTACCATCATCACCGTCACTTTTGCAAGCCGGGCGACGCGTTCCGTCATCTTTCCTACCAGGAGGTTTTTAAACACCGGTTCGTCACTTGCAGCGAGGACAATCAAGTCATACCCCTCCGCCTGTTCGAGGATGGTACTGGCAAGATCAGCACCTTCAACGATACGCAGTTCTAATGGATCGAAGTCGATCCCATCAACACTGTCCTGCAACGCTCGTGTTCCTCGCACACGACCTTGTTCATTGACATTATGGGGTACGACGTGCAGCGCTGTCACCGAAGCCGGATCGGGAGTTTCAGCCGCCGCCATGTCCACCGCCAGCTTGACCGCTCGCCGGCTGTTAGGTCCACCTGTAACCGGCACGAGCACTTTCTTCAAGGGACGCCATTGACGATAGCGAACGACAACCACATCCGTCGGCGGATTGTCCACAATGGGATCGATCACTGAACCGAAAACCCTACCGGATGTGTGAGTGTAACCAGGCCAGCCGAGCACCATAAGATCGGAAGCATTTTCCATCGCCGTCTGACGTATTGCCGCGGATACATTCCGTCCGAGTCGAATGATGGTATGTACGGGAACATCATAGCTGCGCGCTTGCTCGATCACTTCCTCCAGGTGTACGCGACCCTCACGGAGAAAAAGGCGGCCATCACCGAGTGTTAGCTGCGGAGGCACTTTGGCAACGTTCAACGCAAGCACCTCTCCCTGTCGCTGCTGCGCGAGGACTGCGCCAATCGTACCCAGAACCCTGGCCTCCTCCTTCGTCGACACAGGCACCAGAACGGAATAATCTCGACTCACTAATACTTCTTCGAGCAGGATTTCTTTAGGCTTCTCCATCTCCTCGACACGCGAGAAATAAAAAGCATAGGCAAGCAAACCGATAACGACCCAGACAATGGTCACATACCAGGCAATGGAACTGAATTGAAAAACATACAACGCCAGTATGGCGTTAGAGAATATAGCCAGGACCGGTAATACCGGGAACCAAGGCACCATAAACCCGCGTTTGAGTTCAGGCTGCTGTAGCCGCAGGAACAGCACGGCGAGATTGACCATTAAAAACAAGAGCAAGAACATAATACTCGCCGCAGAAGCAACATCCTCGATGGGAAGCGTCCACGCCATGAGAACCATCAAGCCGCCTGTTGCCAACACGGCCAAATACGGCGTGTGACGTTCGGGATGAATCTTGGCGAAGAACGCCGGCAGATTGTGATCACGCCCCATGGCGAAAGATACCCGCGACGAAGCATACGTTGTGGCATTCAGTGCCGACATCGTTGAAGCCAATCCGCTCAGCAGCAGGATCAACCCACCGATACCAAACGGGAACACCTGCTTAGCAACTTCAATCACAGCAACTTCCCCCTGCTCGCCAAGATAAGCGTACCCCACCTGCCCCTGTGGTGGCTGTACAGCACCGATTGCCACAAAACCAACCAGAATATAAATCACGACTGCAATACCGATGGAATAGAAAACAGCCCGCGGGATGTTGCGATTCGGATCGATAACTTCCTCCCCCGACTGCGCAATAATCTCGTACCCTTCAAAGGCGATAAACGTCAATCCCATCGCCACGAAAACGCTGAAAAATCCGTTCGGAAAGAAATCCGAAGTGAAGCGCGTGTGCCATGCTTCCGTCCGCAGCATGGCTGCGATGCCGAAAAGTACCAGGCAGGCAAGTATGGCGATTTTGGTCACCGTGAGGAAATTACCGAGCGTGGCTGTTTCCGATGCGCCACGGTAATTGGTGGCGATAAAGAGAATTATGATCAGCGTCATGAAAAGCCGGCTTAAAGGCTCTATGGCTAATCCAAATGTCGGTAGATTGAAAAGGAATACCAATTCAGCTGCAAAGCGACCGAACGCCAGCGCATACAGGCTTCCGGCTACAGTCTGGGCAAACCAGCTCATCCACCCGGACAAGAAACCCGGGGTTCCACCGAGGGCTTTCTTAATCCATTGATAGCCACCTCCTGCACCAGGAAATGCAGAACCAAGTTCAGCGTAGGACATCGCGGTAAACGAGGTAATGAGACCATTTAGGAAGAAGACCAGAATCAAGGCAGGGCCAGCAATACCGGCAGCTATACCTGTGAGGACGAAGATACCCGCGCCCACCATCCCGCCGACACCGATCATGGTAACGGTGAACAAATTGAGGTCACGGCTGAGGGTTACTTCCTGCCTGCTCTGGGTATTTGTTCCACTATTTTCTGTCAAATGAACTCCTAGAAATCCGTCGAATTCCATCTACTACCAGATAGCCAACGAGCTATTGTACTCGAATCCTCTCGCATCGCCTATGTGGAAATTCGCATTTCAATTGATAAAAACGCTTATCCTGCAGGCTACGATGGAATATCAACACGTAGCGCATCAATTTATATTTACACAAAAAGAGGTGCACCCTTTCGGGTGCACCTCGATCGCTTGATAAACACTGAGTTATTCGTTCAGGAATCGAGTGCGGCATGTGCTGCTGCGAGACGCGCAATCGGCACACGGAACGGCGAACAACTCACATAGTTTAATCCGTACTCATGGCATTGACGGATCGATTCGGGATCTCCACCATGTTCGCCGCATATGCCCACTTCCAATTCAGGACGTGTCTCACGTCCCTCGTTGGTGGCGATCTGCATCAAACGCCCTACGCCATCTCGGTCGATCGTCTGGAATGGATTTCTCGGCAAGATGCCCTTTTCCAGATACTCGATCAAGAAACCGGCTTCAGCATCGTCACGGCTAATACCAAAGGTGGTTTGCGTCAAGTCGTTGGTTCCGAAGGAGAAGAATTGAGCGAACTTGGCCATTTCCTTGGCCGTCAATGCCGCGCGAGGTATTTCGATCATGGTACCAAACTTGTAATCGATTTCATTACCCTGTTCTTTCATCACCTGCTTGGCAACTTCTTCCAGTGTCGACTGCTGGACTTTCAGTTCGTTCACGTGACTGGTAAGTGGGATCATCACCTCGGGGTGCACTTCCACGCCATCTTTTGTCACTTGGCATGCAGCTTCAAAAATCGCTCGAACCTGCATCTTGGTTACACCAGGCATGTGGATACCAAGACGAACGCCGCGCAATCCCAGCATCGGATTGGCTTCTCGCATGGATTCAACAGCCGCTAACATTTCCTCTTTCTCAGCCAGCTCTTTTTTATCACCACCCTTGACTTTCAGCGTAGTGACATCTACAAGTAGCTTTTCATGACTGGGAAGGAATTCGTGAAGTGGCGGATCGATCAACCGAATGATGACCGGCAAGCCGTCCATCACGCGAAACAAGCCCGCAAAATCTTCCCTCTGGAACGGAAGCAGTTTGTCCAGAGCCTGATCGCGTTCTTTCTCGCTTTTGGCCAGGATCATCTGCTGCACGAAGGGCAGTCGTTCTGTTTCGAAGAACATGTGCTCGGTACGGCATAAACCGATACCCTGTGCACCGTAATCGCGGGCGCGCTGTGCGTCACGCGGGTAGTCAGCGTTTGCCCAAACACCCAAACGACGAATTTCATCCGCCCAGGAGAGCAGTTTGATCAGGTAAGGATCGTTGATATCCGGCACCACGGTTTCCAATTGGCCTACGAACACCTCGCCAAGCGTGCCATCAATCGAGACCCAATCTCCCTCTTTAATCACCTGGTCTTCGACGGTCATTTGACGTTTTGAAAGGTCCAACACCAGCACGGAGCAACCAACGACTGCCGGCTTGCCGAATTGGCGTGCAACCAGGGCAGCATGGCTTGTCCGTCCACCTCGACTGGTGAGGATTCCTTTCGCCGCCAGCATTCCGTGCACATCATCGGGCTTGGTCTCAGGACGAACCATGATGACCTCGCGCCCATCCTCTTTGGCCCACTGCTCGGCAGTGTCGGCGTCGAAAGCAATCTGGCCTACGGCCGCGCCAGGCGATACGTTCAAGCCCTCAGCGATTTTTTTGCCTGCCTCGGTGGCGGCCTTTTTTGCCTCGGTGTCGAATTGCGGATGCAGGAAGAAATCTACCTGATCCGACGAAACTCGTTTCACCGCTTCTTCCTTTGAAATCAGACCCTCGCCCACCAGATCGACTGCGATACGGACTGCTGCCTGCGCAGTGCGCTTACTGTCACGCGTCTGCAGCATCCAGAGTTTGCCGCGCTCGATGGTGAACTCGACATCCTGAACCTCGCGGTAGTGATTTTCGAGGTTATCGAGGATGGCTGCGAATTGCTTGTAAATATCGGGCATTTTTTTATCTAATTCTTCAATTTCGAGCGTTTGGCGGATACCCGCAACCACGTCCTCACCCTGGGCGTTGATCAAGAAGTCACCTTCGATGTCTTTTGTACCCACGGTGATGTTGCGTGTCGTCGCAACACCCGTGCCCGAGTCATCGCCCATGTTACCGAAGACCATGGTCTGGATATTCACGCCTGTACCAAGATCGTGAGAGATACCTGCGCCGTTACGATAAGCCACGGCGCGTTTCCCGTTCCAGGAAGCGAATACCGCTTCGGTCGCCATTCGCAATTGATCGTATGGGTCCGTCGGGAAATCCTTGCCGGTGTTCTCTTTGACGATCTTCTTGAATTCTTCGGTGATCTCTATCCAATCATCAGCGGAGAGTTCAGCGTCGGTCTCCACGCCGCGTTTCTTGCGGTATTCCGTGATGACTTCTTCGAAAGGCACATCGGATACACCCATCACGACCGAGCCGAACATCTGCACCAATCGCCGATAGGAATCGTAGACGAATCGAGCGTCGCCCGTCAATTCGATCATGCCTTTCGCAGTCTCATCGTTGAGACCGATATTAAGAACGGTGTCCATCATGCCGGGCATCGAGAACTTGGCGCCTGAGCGGCTGGAAACGAGAAGGGGGTTTTTAACGTCACCAAATGTCTTCCCTGTCTTCTTTTCCACATCTTTCATCGCTTCAAGTTCCTGGTCCCACAAGCCTTCGGGGAATTTCTCCCCCGCGTCCAGATATGCGTTGCAAGCTTCGGTGGTCACCGTAAAACCTGGAGGTACAGGAGCGCCGATGCGAGTCATATCACCCAGATTGGCACCCTTGCCACCGAGCAAGGCCCGCGTGCCGTCCCAAGAGCCGGCATTCTTCTCAGCCTTCTCTACCTCTTCGAACAGATAAACCCATTGTTTTGCCATTTAAGTCCTCCATACTCCGAGTGGAGTATTTATATCAACGCGACAATATCCGCGCCGCGTCCGCTGCTTTCACGGCCACGGCGCCACTCACACAATTTGTAATCATAATACAAAAACACCCCACTGTCAGGGGCGTTTCGTCATATTTATCGACTTACATATAACGTATGCTTCGCCACAGTTGATTCACGCTCAGGTTGCTTCCATGGGGAAACCCACCAGAATTTGCTGACCTTCGATTCGCACCGGATAAGCGGCGATATCTACGACGGCCGGCATGGAAAGCACCTTTCCGCTTTCCAGATCAAATCGAGCGCCGTGACGAGGACATTCGATCGAATGGTCAACCAGATCTCCCTCCGCAACCGGCCCCTGATCGTGCGAGCAGACGTCATCAATGGCATAAAGTTTTCCGGCGATGTTAAAAATGGCGATCGGTGTACCGTCGACTTCCAAATATAAGCGCTCACCGTTCCCCAATTCTCCCACATCTGCGACGGCTACAAACTCAAGCTTCTCGTCCGGAAGTTTACGATAATTAAACATAGCCGTCTACTCCAGCGTTCGCTCATCCTCGATCGTATCCAATCCATAGATACCTGCTTTCAGCACTTTCAATGAAAGCAGCGCACACTTTAATCGGATAGGTCCTACATCGATCCCTAACATTTCCAGTACATCTTGCTTACCGAGCTCGCGTATCTCATCGAGCTTTTTTCCGACAATCGACTCTACGAGTAAATCGGCAGAAGCAATCGAAATGGCACATCCCTCACCGGAATAGGCTGCCTCTGTCACTCGACCATCCTCGTCGACGCGAAGATCGATCCGAATCCGGTCGCCACACAGGGGATTGTCATCCTCATAGGAGTAGTCATGCGGATCGAGTGATCCCTGCATGCGAGGGTTCTTGTAACGATCAATGATTTGTTCTCGATAAAGATCCATATTTTCGGATCTACCTTTAGGGTTATTCCTGATCTGCGCAAGCATCGCAGCGCTTACGAATGCCGTGTTGGGGTTAGCCGTGTTAGATATCAAACACCTGGATTGCTTTATGCAATCCCTCGACCAGAAGATCTACTTCATCTATCGTATTGTATAGGTAAAATGAAGCACGCACGGAAGCCGGGATATCGAAGCGCTCGTGAATCGGCATAGTGCAGTGATGACCGGCACGCACCGCAACTCCATCGTCATCCAGAATCTGCGCCACATCGTGCGGGTGTAAACCCGCCATGGTAAAGGATAACACCCCGGCACGCACCGCCAACTCTGGCCCATAGACAGTTACACCGGGGACCTCACTGAGGCGATCCAGCGCATAACCTGTTATCCTCTGCTCGTGGGCGTGAACAGCATCGATCCCCACCTCGTTCAAAAAATCAACGGCAGCACCCAAGCCAATTGCTTGTGCGATCGCTGGCGTGCCTGCTTCGAATTTCCAGGGGATCTCGGCCGTCGTGAAGCCGTCAAGACGAACTCGCTTGATCATATCCCCGCCGCCCAGAAACGGCGGCATCTCTTCCAAAAGCGCCTCACGACCATATAGGACGCCAATCCCTGTAGGACCACACATTTTATGGCCTGAGAAGGCGTAGAAATCCACACCCAATTCAGAGACATTCACAGGCATATGCGGTACGGATTGCGCGCCATCGATCAGGACCAGTGCGTCCGCCTCATGGGCCATGGTCGTCATCTGCGCCACAGGATTGATCGTTCCCAACATATTGGATACATGTACGATCCCGACCAAACGCGGACCTTGATCCAACAGCGATTTGTAGGCTTCCAGATCCAACCGTCCCTCATCGGTCACGGGAACGAATTCCAACTGCAGACCAATCTCCTGGGCCAGGATTTGCCAGGGCACAATGTTGGAGTGATGCTCCATTTCCGTGAGCAGCACAAGGTCGCCGGATTTCAAATTTGCCCGCCCCCATGCATTTGCCACCAGGTTGATCGATTCGGTTGCATTACGAGTAAAAATCAGTTCGCGGGCTGATTTTGCACCGATAAAATCGGCAATACGCTGCCGGGCATCTTCGTGAGCTTGAGTCGCTTCTTCGGCCAGACGGTGGATACCACGATGGATATTCGAATTTTTCTGTTCGTAAAACGACACGGCAGCCTGGATCACAGATTTTGGCTTCTGCGAAGTCGCGGCCGAATCGAGATACACCAACCTCGTGCCCGGCCGGACTTCCCGTGAGAGAACAGGGAACTGCTCCCGGATTTCCTCTACATCAAGTACCTTCACATGAGGTCCCAACATGCGAATACCTGCCTTTTATTTCTTTTTCTTCGACCTCGAACGTTTCGCAGATCGCCGTTTCGTCGCTGGACGGATCTTCTCACTTCCCTGGGGGCACCACAATACACGATCTGGAACCATCCATCCATCGGTGAGATAGACATCATCCGAGAACTGGACGGCGACGCGTTTTTCTTCGGCCTGGACCACAACGCCCTCCATCCAGTCTCGGACACGCCGTCCTTCCCGATCGTGATCGCAAAATACCTCCACACGATCACCAACCTGGTACTGCTCTTGGGTTACCTGGCCATCAATTAATGGATTTATAGATTTTTTCGTCACTTTGAATACCCCGCCTTTAATATGAGCTGAGCCGCCTGATTATGCAGGTGATGAATCATAACCTGATAATTTCTCGTCGATCATTCCCCGAAAGCGTTCACGAACCGCTTCAAAGGGAATACGTTCCATAATAGGTGCGAAGAAGCCATCGATTACCAACCGTTCTGCCTCCTCCCGGGGAAAACCTCGGGACATTAGATAGAATATCGGTTCGGCTTCCAATTGTCCAACCGTGGCGCCATGTGTACAGCGAACATCATCAGCCAGGATTTCTAATCCTGGTATTGAATCTGCACGCGCCCTTTCACTCAAAATCAGATTGCGGTTCGCCTGGTAACCGTCCGTATTTTGCGCACCGGGCGCTACATAGATCATACCTTGCCAAACCGAACGGCTTCGACCCAGAAGCGCTCCCTTGAAAAGTAAATCGCTGGTCGTATTGGGCGCCTTATGGTTCTGCTGCGTGTCGTGATCCAGATGCTGATCGCCGTTCGCAAAATAAAATGCGGACATACGTCCTTCAGCGCCCGGACCGAGAAGGTCGATGTCGCTAAAATTCTTGGTCAATCGGCTGCCCACCGCGCCGAAAATCCAATGCAACTTTGCACCTGCTTCTATTTTTGCACGTTCGTGGGAAAAATTCCACATCCTCTTCCCGAGATTTTGCACCTCGACGAATGTAAAATCCGCGCCCTTCCCTACATAGATCTCTACGATCCCAGCGTGCAGGGAGTCGCCATTTTGACTTTTAGGGGATGCCAGTTCGTGAACAAAGGTCGCAGAAGCTCCTTCTTCAAGGACGATCAGCAAACGGCTGAAAAACGCCGCATCGATTCCCGTCGGCCAAAATACCGCATGCAAAGGTTGTTCGAGATGGACATTCTTGGGGACAAACAATAACACGCCATCTTTCACCAACCCTGCCGTCAGCGCCGAAAACATCCCCTCATCATCTGATACCACTTTACTGAGATGATCTTCCAGAATCGCTTCATGATCTTTTACCGCCGTCGCCCAATCGGTAAAGACCACTCCTTGATTGGCGAGTCCTGCGTCGTTGTTCATCTGGGGAGGATGCCCGGGTTTAAGAATTAGCAGTGCGCCATGCTGCTCGGCCGCCAGGGGCTCAAATAATGCAGGATTCACTTCTACCTCGTCTGCGGATTTCAAGGCAAACGAATCAACAGGAAGGGCGCGGATATCCGTACGACGCCATGGCTCGTCCTTCAACGTCGGCAGCGGAATTTCTTTGAAGCGCTCCCACGCGGCCAAACGTTTTTCCGCCATCCAATCCGGTTCGTTCAGCTCCGCAGAAACCCGCCGTACATCCGCTTCCGAGAAAGGAAATTCGACCGTTTTGCGTCTGCTGACTGATCGCTTCCGTTTCGTAACTGTACGAGTGCCCATTACGCTAATAATCCTTTTCTTTATACCTTCAATATCGAAACGAATAAATCAACCGATCGAACCTTCCATCTGAAGCTGGATCAAGCGATTCATCTCGACCGCATATTCCATCGGCAGTTCCTTGACCAGCGGTTCGATAAAGCCAGAGACGACCATAGTGATCGCCTCCTCTTCACTCAAGCCTCGGCTCATCAAATAGAAGAGTTGATCCTCACCCACCTTACTCACCGATGCCTCATGACCGATGGACACCAATTCTTCGTCGATCTCGATATACGGATAGGTGTCTGATTGGGAATGTTCATCAAGCAGCAAGGCATCACAGACTACATTAGATTTCGAATTCTTCGCGCCGTCGTGCACTTTCAACAAGCCGCGATAAGATGCCCTGCCGCCGTTTTTGCTGATCGACTTCGAAGTAATCTTACTGGTCGTGTTCGGGGCAACGTGAATCACCTTGCCGCCCGTGTCCTGCTGCTGATGGTCGGCGGCAAATGCCATCGAGAGAATCTCGCCGTGCGCGCGGGGGCCCAACAAATAGCAAGAGGGGTACTTCATCGTCACCTTGCTGCCCAAATTTGCGTCGACCCATTCCATCGTTCCACCCTCACTCACCATCGATCGCTGGGTTACCAGATTATAGACATTGGTCGACCAGTTCTGAATGGTGGTGTAGCGGCAGCGAGCATTCTTCTTCACTACGATCTCGATCACCCCGCTGTGGAAGGAATCCGTGGTGTACGTCGGGGCAGTACAGCCCTCCACATAATGTACCTGCGCCCCTTCGTCAACGATGATCAACGTGCGTTCGAATTGCCCGATGTTGGCGACGTTGAGGCGGAAATAAGCCTGGAGGGGCAACTCCACTTTCACACCCGGCGGTACGTAGACAAAAGAACCGCCAGACCAAACAGCGCTGTTCAAGGCGGCAAATTTGTTGTCGGTGATCGGGATTATGGTTCCGAAGTATTCTCGGAACAAATCCTCGTGATCCCGCAATCCATTCTCGATACTCTTGAAAATTACACCCTGCTCTTCAAGATGTTCCTGAATGCTGTGGTAGACCATCTCCGACTCATACTGCGCACCCACACCGGAGAGGAATTTTTGCTCCGCTTCCGGAATGCCCAACCTGTCGAAGGTTTCCTTGATCGTTACGGGCACGTCATCCCAGGAGCGTCCTTCTTGTTCCGCTGGTCGAACATAATAATAAATATCATCCAGATTGAGTTGACTGAGGTCAGCGCCCCATTGGGGTATCGGGCGCTCTTGAAAATGCTTGAATGCCTCCAACCGAAATTCCAACATCCATTCCGGCTCACCCTTCAACGCCGAAATTTGCCGCACAACTTCCTCATCGAGACCCTTCCGGGTTTTAAATACGGAAACATCCGGATCGCGAAATCCGTACTTGTATTGATCTAAGCCTTGAAGATGCTTAAGATCCGATCGCGTCGCCATACCTAGACCTCCACAATACCTTCACTACGCCTTCAAGGGCTCCTCAGCGTGTTTTTCTCGTATCCAATCATACCCGTGTTCTTCCAAATGCAGGGCTAAATCTGATGACCCGGATTCCACGACTCGGCCATCCAGCATAACATGGACAAAATTCGGTTTGATGTAATTTAGAATTCTTTGATAGTGGGTGATGATCAGCACACCCAAATCTGGTCCCGAGAGTGCATTCACGCCGCTGGAGACGATTTTTAGTGCATCGATATCGAGGCCGGAATCCGTCTCGTCCAGAATAGCGATTCGCGGTTCTAAAGTAGCCATTTGTAATATCTCGGCGCGCTTCTTCTCCCCGCCGGAGAAACCCTCATTCAAATAACGCCCGGCAAACTCGTGAGTCATTCCGAGTAAATCCATCTTCTGCTTAAGCATTTTTCGGAACTCGGGAATAGAAATGCCTTTATCATCCGGATCGTCTTGTTTTCGCTTGGCGTTGATCGCCATTCGCAGGAAATTTGCCACAGTAACACCCGGTATGGCAACGGGATACTGAAAGGCGAGGAACATGCCCAAACGTGCGCGTTCATCGGGTTCAAGTTCAAGGATTTTATTACCTCGAAATTCCGCTTCGCCGCTCGTCACTTCATAGTTGGGATGTCCCATGAGTGCATAAGCCAACGTGGATTTTCCCGTACCATTCGGCCCCATCAAAGCGTGAATCTCGCCTTGATCGATGGTCAGATTGACACCTTTCAGGATTTCTTTGCCCTCAACAGAGACATGAAGGTCTCGAATTGTAAGCGCATCGCTCATGGATACCCTCCAGCCGCAAATAAATACCACCACGATTTCATCTGAATCGCATAGACGGGATTATAGCACCCTTATATCGAGACGTCAATATTATTGATAAAAATAGTAAATATTCGCCCATTTCCACGCTGAAGTTGGGGTGGTCTGGAACAATTGAGGGGTATAAAAATGATAAATATATAAAATATTGACAGATCCATCCCCTGCGTGTATACTCCCACTTACTATGACTTCTGGTACACGTGACACGATCCTGCGTGCGCTGCGTGTTCAAGAAAAGTGCACGGTCAAAGAACTGGCTGAGAAGGTCGGCATTTCTCCGGTATCCGTCCGCCATCATTTAACCCATCTTCAAGCCGACGGTCTGGTACATGCCAAAGAAGTGCGCCGCGGCGTTGGTCGTCCACATCATGTATTCCTACTAACCGATAATGGCCGTGAACGGTTCCCTTCGCGCTATTTTCGTCTCATTAACCTTTTGTTGGACGAGTTGAAAGACACCTTGTCTGATGAGAAGGTTACAGAAATTTTTACAGCTATCGCGGATTCCCTGGCCGAGCGATATACTGACCAGTTGAAACTCCTTCCGATTAAGGAACGCATGCAGCGCTTGATCGAATTGCTGGCCGAGGAAGGTTTCGACGCCGAATTGGAGCTTCAGGGAGACCGATTCATCATTCGAGAACTGAGTTGCCCCTATTTCAAGCTTGCACAAGAACATCCGGAAGTCTGTATCCTCGATTATGGATTTATCGCAAAATCCCTCTCACTTCCCGTCGAGCGAATCACCTCTCTGCGGAAAGGCGATCCGCACTGCGCCTTCAGCGTCCCAGCCAAACAGGAAGAGATTTCCCCGTGACGCAGGACAAAGCAGAACCCAAAACCATCTGGGAAGCTGATTCAACGCATCCAAAGATCGCTGCGCAAACCAGAGAAGCGCTACGGCAAGTCATCGATCCCGAGCTGGGCTTGAATGTTATCGAACTGGGTTTAATCCGCGAAGTCCGCATCGGCGAGGAAAATATTGCTGTAAAAATGATCCTTACCACGCCTTTCTGCCCATATGGACCTGCCATCCTCGAAATGGCTCGTTCCAAAACGGAGGAAACTGCGAATAAACCCACGACGATCGAAATGGGAATGGAAATGTGGGATCAGACCATGATGGAAGACGACGCAGCCGCAGATTGGGGTTTGTTCTAGAACCAAGTCTAGTTTCTCATCCCACCACGTGAATAACAAACGAGACGTCCTATCCGAGCGTCTCGTTTTCGAATATTGAAAGGGCTCGTTGAAATAATCGTCAGGCCGAAATCGAAGTCGGTTCGCCAGATCCGCTCCGCTTACGGCTTAAATTGCCGATTAAACCACCCCAGGATGAGAGACCGCGTACGAAAAGTCGGATCATGGTTACTGCAACCAGCACAATGGTTGCGATAACCACGATCACCATCCAGCTAGAAAAAAGGTTACCGCCGTGATAATGAACAAGACGCGCTCTTAAACGTTTTACAAATCGGCTTCTCGGCTCGACAGGGACTAACGTTTCAGCCAATATCCGTTCTATTTCTTTAGTATCCATCTGCCCATGCTTTACGCCGGCCATTATGGAATTGCCTCCAACACCCGAACTCATACAACCGATCGAATAATACAATCCCAACCACAACGCCACACTTCGCTACACAGAGATCAGGATAGCTACTTCGTCTCTCCTGAAAGCGCCTTACTATCGATAGCACGGATCTCTTCACGCAAAGCGATCAGCGTCCGATGATATAAGCTTTTAATCGCGCCTTCCGTCCGTCCCATGATCCCGCCAATCTCGGCATTCGACAATCGCTCCACGAACTTCAAAATCAGCAGTTGCTGCCGATCATCCGGTAAACTCCGCACTGCATCGAGCAACATTGACTGCTCTTCCTGGACGATCGCCTCCGCTTCCGGATGATGACTTACTTTACTCACAGCAACATGATCTTCGAGAGGAATAACTGGTCGCCGACTGCGGTCCCGATGCCAGTTGGCCACGAGATTGTGGGCGATGCGATACAACCAGGCTGAGAATGGCACGCCCTTATCCTCAAAGTTCGGCACGTGGCGAAGAGCCCTCTGGAAGACACGTGCGGTTAGATCCTCCGCATCTTGCTGGTTTCCCGTGCGATAGTAAATATAGTTATATATCCTGCGGACGTGCCGTTCGTATAACTCCCCAAACGCTTCCGCATCGTTAGCAGCCAGTGCTGCAAGCTCGAGATCGCTGATCTCGTGATGCGTCATTGAGTCGTAATCCGCACTGCACGCCTGCTATGAATAAAAACCCCGATAGCCATTGTTGGTTTCCCTATCCTGTAGCAATTCGTTCAAGATGTATCCACTAACACGCATCTCGGAAGCCGATCTGCCGTTACACACAACCGAGTATACTATGGATGGCGCTCTCTGATGCTATAATGCCCAAAATGTCAATGAAACAATCCCTGCTCGCTTTCGACTTAGAGACCACAGGATTAGATCCTGAACGAGATTCTATTATTGAAATTGGAGCCGTTCGTTTTCGGGGTTCCCGCGTCGAAGATGAATGGTCGACATTGGTCAACCCCGGCCGCCCGCTCGATCCGGTGATTAAAGCACTTACCGGAATCACCGACGAGATGCTTGCCAACGCGCCACGCCTGAATCAGGTCATTCAAGAATTCCAGGATTTCGCCGGCGATTTGATCGTTCTCGGGCACAACGTTCGATTCGATCTCAGTTTTCTTCAGCCCAGGGGGGTTCTGGAGCACAATCTTGGGTTGGACACTTACACCATCGCCTCCGTACTTCTACCCTCCGCAGGACGTTACAATCTCGCCGGGCTCGCCAGTGCGTTGGCCGTTCCGGTGATGACGTCTCATCGCGCCCTCGAAGACGCCCATACAACCAGGCAAGTTTTTCTCCGACTGTACGATCAAGCGCTAGAACTACCCCGAGAAGCACTGGAAGAGATCTGCCGCCTGGGCGCCGAGATCGAATGGGATGCTGGCTGGTTCTTCGATGAAGCGAGAGAGGAAATGCGCTCGTCACAGGACAGCCAGGAATCTCCCCATCGCGAACGCCACCGTTTCTTCAAACCCGTGCAGAGCGATCTGCAGCCGCTTTCTCCCGACGAGAATCCCCAACCGCTCGACAGCGATGAAATCGCCGCGATCCTCGAACCTGGAGGTCTCTTCGACAAGCGCTTTCCAGCATACGAACATCGCCCGCAGCAAATTACGATGCTGCGAGCAGTATGTGATTCTTTATCCAACAGCCGGCACCTCCTCGTAGAAGCCGGAACCGGCATCGGAAAATCGATGGCGTACTTGATCCCAGCTCTCAGCTGGGCTTCGAAAAACGGGGAACGAGTCGTTATTTCCACGAATACGATTAACCTGCAGGATCAACTTATCCACAAAGATATTCCGGATTTGTGCCAAATGATGGACGTTGGTTATCTCGCTGCGATCCTTAAAGGACGCTCGAATTATATTTGCCCGAGACGATTGGCCAGCTTGCGTCAGATCGGTCCGCGCACACCGGAAGAAATGCGCATGCTGGCGAAGATCCTCGTCTGGCTGTACAACGGCGGCAGTGGGGATCGCAGCGAGATCAATCTGTCCTCGCGGGAGGCCGCGGCGTGGTCACGATTATCAGCAGAAGGTGAAGATTGCTCTGTAGACAGCTGTCGCCAATACGCAGACGGGGTATGTCCTTATTACCAGGCCCACAACCTTGCGGAAAGCGCACACGTTGTGATCGTCAATCACGCACTCTTGCTGGCGGATATTGCCACAGGCAATCGCGTCATCCCCGATTACCGATACCTCATCGTAGACGAGGCGCATCATCTTGAATCGGCGACAACGAACGGTTTGAGTTTCCAGGTCAGTCAGGGTGCAGTGGGTTTCATGCTTCGGGATCTAGGAAGCGTTAAAGACGGATTACTACACCAAATCCTCGAATTGGCACGCAAGGAATTACCGACCAGTATCGTCAATAACGTCGAGCAAATCATCGTCTCCATCGCAGACAAACGCCTCGATTGCAGTGAACTGTCTCAGCGGTTGTTTGCCACCCTTTCGGATTTTATGACGCAGCAACGGGATGGGAAACCACTCGGCCCTTACGGACAACGCACTCGCATCGTACCGGCATCCCGTACCCTCCCCAAGTGGTCCGAAGTGGAAATTGCATGGGAGGATGCTCGCGGTCCGCTATCCGCTATCACCCAATCATTAACCACCTTAAGCGATGCTCTGGACGATATGACGGCCACCGGCATCGAGACCGCGGAGAACCTGGCCACAGCGGCGCGTATTTCAGCCCGCAGCTTGATGGAGATCATGACCAATCTCGAAAACATGATTTTCGAGCCCGACCCGCAGACGATTTATTGGCTGCAAACCAAGATCGGTGAAGGAGATCTGAATTTACATGCCGCTCCACTCACTGTGGGACCACTTATCGAACGCTTTCTATGGCACGAGAAAGAAGCGGTTGTTATGACTTCGGCGACACTTACCATCGGTGGAGATTTCGATTACCTCAAGCAGCGTCTGAACGCCGAAGATGCCGATGAGCTTGCCCTTGGCTCTCCATTCGATTTCGAGACCTCGACCCTGCTCTATCTGATCAACGATATCCCGGAGCCATCCGATCGCCAGGCATATCAACGCGCCGTTGAAAAAACGTTAATCCAGCTTTGCCGAGCCACCCTTGGGAGAACGCTGGTCTTATTCACTTCGAATCTACAATTGAACCGCACGGCCCGCACCATTGCCCCCCACCTCGTTCAGGTGGGCGTCGATGTTCTTGAACAGACTTCAGGGGCTTCTCGGCACGCCCTGCTCGAACGCTTTCGTTCATCGAAACAAGCCATACTATTGGGCACGCGCTCATTCTGGGAAGGCGTCGACGTTCCTGGCGAGGCACTATCCGTGTTGGGAATCGCACGCTTACCTTTCGATGTGCCGAATGACCCCGTCATCGCCGCACGTGCAGAGACATACGATTCCCCCTTCGACGAATATACCCTGCCAGAAGCTGTGCTCCGATTCCGACAGGGATTTGGTCGTCTCATTCGCACACAATCCGATCGAGGTGTTGTATTTATCCTCGATCGTCGCATTCTCTCCAAGAACTATGGCCGCGCGTTTATCGATTCGCTGCCTCGTTGCACGATGCGCACTGGCACCATGGAAGAACTCCCTGACGCCGCTTCACGTTGGCTGGGAATTTAAAAATCCTAAAAACAATTCTTGGGCTTCCGAAGGTGAAGCCCTTATAATCCATTTTGTTAATTGCCGGAAAAGGATTGTTCCGTTATAGTATGGTCGGCATGCAAGATTTTACGAACCAATCCATTTTCGACGCATAGACGTCGATACTCATCGGAGAATCGGAATGGAATATGGCGCAGCTTCAGACACCGGGATTGTGCGCGAAAAAAACGAGGATAATTTTGCAGTCGACACAAATCTAGGCGTCTTTATTGTTGCCGACGGCATTGGAGGTCATATCGCTGGAGAAATTGCAAGTTTTATTGCCGTCCGCACGATTCAAGAATACCTGTCTACGCACAACTCTAACGATCATCAGCCTGTGCAAGAAACCATCCTCGCCAGTATAAACGCTGCCCATGAAGCCATCCACGCAGCCGCAGGTGGAACCGATAACAATATTCGCATGGGAACAACCATCGTGCTGACGTGGATTCCATCCCCGGCTGAGACAGCCTGGATCGCTCACGTCGGAGATAGTCGCGCCTATCTATACCGCGAGAATAAACTCAGCCTTCTTACCGAGGATCACACCCTCCTGTGGCAAGCGAGGCGAGAAGGCGTACTCCCCGAGAATCCAAGCCTCTGGCCTCCCAGACAAGCTTTGAGTCAGGCGCTCGGGGCAAGCGATGAGATCGAGCCAGAAGCTCGCCAACTCGGTTTGAAACTAGGGGATCAAATCCTTCTCTGTACCGACGGCCTGACGGACATGGTGCCGGATGAGGGGATCTCCTCAATAATGCATAGCGGCAAATCCCCCCAAGAAATCTGTGATGAATTCATCCGAACAGCGATCGCCAATGGCGGTCAAGACAACATAACCGCCGTGCTCGTTCGAATCAACGGACGTATGGACTAAAACAATCCCTCCCCATCTTGGAGTAGATTCCAACCTCGATCCAATCTTAATCGCTTTCTTCTTATCCCCCTATCGCATTACAATTGACGCCTTTATTATAGAGACGCTATAATCCCCACATCTCAGCATAAAGGACAAACGTTGTGATTGATGTTAACGAACTGCGAAATGGCGTGACATTCGAGCTGGATGGCAGCCTGTATAAAGTCATCGAATATAGCCATCATAAACCTGGAAGGGGTAAAGCGACCATCCGCACGAAAGTTCGTGACTTACGAACTGGGTCCGCATTGGAAAAGACATTCAATTCTGGAGATAAGGTCCAGGATATCCGCCTCGACTACCACATCGTCCAATTCCTATATAAAGACAACGATCTGTATCACTTTATGGACACGGAAACCTACGAACAGCCAGCGCTAAATGCTTCCATGCTTGGAGAGGCGACATCCTACCTAACCGAAGGGCTGGAGGTCAAATTGACTTTTTACGAAGGGGAAGCGCTAGACATCGAACTCCCCACGGCTGTCGACCTGGAGGTCGTCGAGGCTGAAATGGCAGTAAAGGGCGACACCGCAACGGGAGCCAACAAAAGCGTCACCACAGAAACGGGGTTGAAAGTCCAGGTGCCGTTATTCATTGAAACCGGAAATACGATTCGAGTGGACACTCGCAATGGATCGTATTTAACCCGCGCTTAAATCCCTATTATAGTATGACTATGCGCACTCCAGCGGGAACAGAATGCCCCTACTACTACCAGGATTTCCATCGAGGGCGTTCGATTCGGGAATGTCGTTTGATCGAACGTACGCCAAACGGTGGAACCTACACACCTGATCTCTGCGCCAAATGCCGAGTACCTCGGATTGGATTGGCCAATGCTTGCAAACACATGGTGTTAGAAGCGCGTGTGGCTACCAGTTTCCTCGGCCTTCGACGCCGCGTAGAAGTCAGCGCCATGTGCACCCGGACGCTGGAAGATGTCCCCGAACCGGAAATCGGATGCGGACAGTGTCATCTTGATCTGCCCGAGTTAATCAACCCAGAGACCATTCCGTGATCTCCGCTCTGCTTATCGATCTAGACGACACATTATTGGTCAATAATATGAATCGCTTCCTTCCGGTCTATCTGGATCGACTGGGAACGCACCTCTCTAACCTGGCGCCTGCGGACCAAATTGCCTCCCAGGTAATGGCTGGAAGTATGGCGATGATCCAGAACGATGATCCCACCCGTACCTTACAACAGGTTTTCGCAGAACACTTCTTCCCCCATTTGGGGATCAAAGAAAAAGACATCTCACCACAAGTGAACGAATTCTATGGCGAGATCTTCCCCGATCTCCAAACGCTTACTTCACCTCGCCAGGGCGCTGGCCAACTCGTACGAACGGCAATCGAAAAAGGAATCGAAGTCGTCATTGCCACCAGTCCGCTATTCCCATTTACGGCCATCGAACATCGTCTGGCCTGGGCGGACGTACCAACGGATCAATACGCGTACTCGCTAATAACAAGCTATGAGGACTTCCACTTCGCCAAACCACGCCTGGAATACTATGCCGAGATCCTCGCCCATTTGGGAATACCGCCCCATCAGGCGGCAATGATAGGCAACGATCCGACAGATGATCTCATCCCTGCCCAAAGCCTGGGATTGGCGGTATTTGATGTCAACCACGATTCCGACAGCTTTCCTGGAGGTGACCTGTTGGAAGCCGCAGCCTGGATTGATCAAGCCCACCAGGAAGCTCGACAGGACGCCGCAAGTCAACCGGAGACAATTCTCGCTCGCCTTCGAGGCCATTTGTCGGCGCTGCATACCATTCTTCCTCCACTCGATGAAAGGCAGTGGACCCAACCTCCGCAAAAAGATGAATGGGCAATCAACCAAATCCTCTGTCACCTGCGCGATGTGGAGCAAGAGGTGTACCTGCCACGCATGCATTCGTTATTGACAGAGCAAAACCCGCACATATCTGCCGTAGAAACGGATCGCTGGGCGGAAGAACGAGAGTATGCCCGGCAATCCGGAGAGGAAGCTTTCGACGCCTTTACCCAATCTCGTCTTCAACTCCTCGAACAGCTCAGCGGCCTGACACCCAATCAATGGGACCGGCCAGCGCGACATTCCATCTTAGGACCTACGACTCTCGCAGAAATTTATAAAATCGCCACGGATCACGATTTACTCCATCTGGCACAGATACGTTCCAACCTGGTTTCACTGCAGGCAAAATGAGCTTGTCTTTACACAGCATTACACGGAAGCTATAATCTGCTGGACGGGGAAGTGCTGGAACTGGCAGACAGGCGTGACTTAGGATCACGTGCCCTCGGGCGTGCGGGTTCAAATCCCGCCTTCCCTACTCCAGTGTTTTCAAATCTATACAATCAGCAATCTGCCATCGAAATGCAACCATTCCACACGCGTCGATAGGACAAGCCATGAGAGGACAAACACTTTGAATGTAAAAACACAAGATCTGGAAAATCGTCAGGTTGAAATGACGGTCGAAGTATCTGAAGATCGCCTTCAAACCGCCATGCAATCCGCGGCTCGCCGACTTTCTAAGAATACGAACATCCCCGGATTTCGTCCAGGGAAAGCGCCTTACGAAGTGATCGTGAATAAATTCGGTCAGGAGGCGATTTTCGAGGAGGCTTTGGACGGCCTCGGACAGGAAATGTACCGCGAAGCGATTCAAGAATCAGAGCTCGAACCCTATGCACCCGGCACACTGGAGGAAATCGTCAGCCAGGATCCATTGGTCTTGCGCTTCTCCGTACCATTGGAGCCCAACGTCAAACTTGGCAATTATCGAAAGATACGTGTCCCATACGAGGCGCCGGAAGTCAATGACGAAGAATTCGATAAAGTCATGGAGGAAATTCGTCAAAGCCGAGCGTTAATTGAGCCTGTAGATCGAGCGGCCGAGATGTCAGATGTCGTCATCATCGACGTAAACAGTGAGTTGAAAGAGCCCGAAGATGGTGAAGATAGCAGCATACTGGACATGAAAGGCACGGAAATTCTCCTCATTGAAAAAACCCAATGGCCGATTGCAGGTATCGCTGAACATCTCGTGGGTATTAAGGCAGAACAGGAAATCGAGTTCGATGCCGTCTTCCCCGAAGATTATCCTGTTGAAACGTTACGTCAACAAGAAGCAACCTTTCAGGTCAAATGTTTGGAAGTGAAATCACGCCATATACCCGAATGGTCGGATGATCTCGCCCAGAGTATTGGAGAGTTCAACGACTTGCTCGATCTGCGTTTGAAATTGCGCGAGAATCTCGAACATTCAGCAAAGCAGGAAAAAGAATCTGAATACACAGAAAAAGTCATGGAAACCCTGGTGGAAAAGGCTACCTTTGAATATCCTCCCATCTTGCTGGAAGAGGGAATCGACGAAATGGTCACCGAGTGGAGTAAAAGCCTGTCCTCCCAGAACATGACCCTGGAAGATTATCTAAAAATCGAGGGGAAAACACTGGCTGATTTACGCGAGGAATTACTCCCACAAGCACAAAACCGCCTACTGAAGGCTCTTGTTTTGGGTAAAATTGTCGAAGAAGAGAAACTGGAAGTAGATGAAAAAGAAATCGATGAACAGATCGAACGCATGGTCCAGCCCTTCAAAGAGCAAGCCGGAGAATTTCGAAAAGTCCTTGATCACCCCGAGGGACGACGCCGCATTCGCCTGGACCTGTTGACCGAAAAAGCTTTCCAGAGAATCATCGCCATTGCGAAGGGTGAAGGCGATACAATAGACAAGAAGAAGGATTCCAAATCCGAGAAAGAGTCATCCGAGCCTGAAGAGAAGTCTGAAAAAGAGTGAGGGTAGAGACAATGAAAATTACTGATCCGAGATCATCCGTTCCCATGGTGATCGAACCTACCGGTCGCGGGGAGCGAGCGTATGACATTTACTCGTTGCTCCTGAGAGAAAGGATCATCTTCTTAGGAACACCGATTAACGATCAAGTTTCCAATCTGATCATCGCCCAGTTGCTGTACCTCGATCGAGAAGACCCGGATCGCCAAATTTACATGTACATCAATTCTCCAGGGGGTGGGATATACGCTGGATTGGCGATCTACGACACAATGCAGCAAGTCCGAGCGCCAATTTCGACTGTCGCCGTCGGGGTGACGGCTTCATTTGGAACCGTGCTGCTAACCGCTGGCACCAAGGGAATGCGCTACGCCTTACCACACGCCACGATCCACTTGCACCAACCATTGGGTGGTGTTCAGGGACAGGCAACCGACATTGAGATTCAAGCCAAGGAAATCTTGCGCCTGCGGGAAAAATTGAATACTATACTCTCAAAGCATACCGGTCAGTCCCTGGATCTCATCGAATCTGATACAGAACGCGACTTTTACATGGACGGGGATGCTGCGAAGAAATATGGCATCATCGATCACGTGCTCTACCCCTCCGACAAAAAGGAATCGGACGAAAAGGGGAAGAAAGAAAGAAAATAAAGGTCAATGGCGCGAAGACGCTCGTCAGAATCTGAAGTGCGAGAGTGTTCCTTCTGCAGTCGAGTTGAAGCGGAAGTAAAACGACTCATCGCGGGTCCTGAGGGCGTCTTCATTTGCAATGAATGTGTCGACCTGTGTCGTGATATTTTGCAGGATGAAAGACCGAGTCTGGCAAGTTCTGCCGCTGTAGCGGCGAAACCCCCACTTTCTCCACGTGAGATATACGCAAGATTAGATGAGTACGTCGTCAGCCAGGACGGCGCCAAGCGGGTCCTCTCGGTTGCTGTATACAATCACTATAAACGCATTGCTCATCGGGGCAGGACCGATGTTGAGTTGGAAAAAGCCAACATCCTGCTCGTCGGTCCGACGGGATGCGGTAAAACCTTACTGGCCCAAACGCTCGCAAAAAGTCTTGACGTCCCATTCTGTATTGCAGATGCAACTGCGCTCACCGAAGCTGGATATGTCGGCGAGGACGTTGAAAACATCCTCTTGCGTCTTCTCCAGGCTGCAGAATTTAACGTCCCACGTGCTGAGCACGGCATTGTATATATCGATGAGATCGATAAAACTGCACGTAAAAGCGGCGATAATCCCAGCATCACGCGTGATGTGTCCGGAGAGGGCGTACAGCAAGCGCTGCTTAAAATTATCGAAGGATCCGCAGTCAATGTGCCGCCCCAGGGGGGAAGAAAACATCCGCAACAGGAATTCATCCAGGTCAACACGACTGATGTTTTGTTTATCTGTGGGGGAACATTCGATGGGTTACCGCAAATCGTCGCCGAGCGTCTGGGGAGACGAGGTCGTTTGGGCTTTTCCGGTACGGTCACGGATCTGAATTCCCTCGAAGACCAGGAAATTCAACTGCTGCGCTACATCACTCCCGACGATCTCATGCGCTATGGAATGATCCCGGAACTTGTCGGTCGACTTCCCGTTTCGATCAGCATCGATCCACTAGATATCCACGCACTGCGCGCAATCCTGACGGAACCGAAAAACGCACTCGTACGCCAATACCAACGTCTTTTCGAAATGGATAATGTAGCACTCTATTTCGATGATGAGGCCTTGGAGGTCGCTGCCCAGTTAGCCATGGAACACGAAACTGGGGCTCGAGGACTGCGTTCCACGATCGAAGGCGCCTTACTCGATGTGATGTACGAAATCCCCTCACGACCCGAAATACGCAAGGTACACGTAGACGCCGATGCAATACGCGGCGATACCAAACCCCAACTGCAGGATGAGAAAGGGAAAGAACTTGCCTATCTCGATGAAACCCTGCCGGACGCCGCTTAGTCATCCACCGAACGGATTCACAACTTGAATACCATCGCAACATTTTCTATTGTCGCCTACGACCCACAAGAACCCGCATGGGGAATCGCGGTGGCCTCGAAATTCCCAGCCGTGGGCGCCGTCGTTCCCTGGGCAAAAGCCGGTGTGGGTGCCGTTGCCACACAGTCCTATGCCAATACGACCTTTGGACCTCGAAGTCTCGCCTACATGCAAGAGGGCCTTGGTGCCAACGAAACTCTCGAACGACTACTGAAAGACGATGAGGAACGAGGCTTACGGCAAGTTGGTTTGATCGACGCAAAAGGTGAAGCGGCTACATTTACAGGAGAAGATTGCCATGCCTGGGCCGGTGGACAAATCGGCGAGCATTTTGCGATTCAGGGCAACATCCTCACCGGTCCGGAGGTTATCGATGCAATGGTCCATGAATTCCTGGCATTCGAGGGCGATTTCCCCGAACGCCTGCTTAATGCACTCCTGGCTGGGGACCGAGCTGGCGGAGACCGCCGAGGGCGGCAAAGCGCTGCGCTCTACATCGCCAAACCCGAAGGGGGATATGCCGGCTTGAACGATCGCTGGATCGATTGCCGTGTGGACGACCACGACGATCCCATTCCACAATTATCTGGATTGCTGCAGCTGCATCGGCTGTATTTCGGAGTAAGCCCGGAAGACGAAATGCTGCGCATCGAGGGGGACGTTGCCACAACGCTGCAGGAAATCATGAAGCGCCAGGGCTATTACAACGGTTCCATTCACGGCAAATATGATGACGATATGGAACAAGCCTTACGGCGCTTCATCGGCAACGAGAATTTCGAAGACCGCACAAATCTCCAGGCTGGCAAAATCGATCAACCGGTATTCGACTATCTTGTGAAGAAATTTACGCCATAACGACCTTTCTCCGCAAACATCAATAATCTCAGAAGTCATTATTCTTGCCTTTCAGGAATAACAAGCCTGCCTTTATGATTTCATCCTCCCCCATGAAATTGGGGAAGCCATTATAATGGCACCGGACTCGATCGATTCCAACTCGATCACCCACCCAAGCATGTAAGCGAAAGGAGACAAGTGAAGACACTAGACCAAATCCGCGCGCTGATTATCGACATGGATGGCGTCCTCGTTCTGGGGACGTCTCCACTGCCGGGGATCTCCGAGTTCTTTTCTTTGCTCGCAGCGCGCGAACTCGACTTCGTCGTGGCTACCAACAATGCCACAGTCTCACCGGAAAACCTCGCCAAGCGCCTCAACAATTTAGGTGTTCAGATCCCCCAAAACAAAGTCGTCACATCCGCGATGGCGACCGCAGGATATTTACGCGAAGATCAACATCGAGATAGCAAAGTGCTTGTGATTGGGGAAGCACCATTGCGTCAAGCGATCCTTTCCGCGGGACTCGAAATTAGCGAAAGCGCGAAAGAAGCCAGCGCCGTCGTCGTTGGCCTGGATCGAGAAATATCCTGGCATAAGTTATCTGAAGCGGCGTATGCGATAGGAGCCGGGGCTGTATTCATCGGGACCAATCCCGATCCAAGTTTTCCGACAGAGAGGGGTATCACCATCGGTAATGGCGCCATGCTGGCCGCGATTAGCGCAGCAACGGGAGTCCAGCCAATCATCATCGGGAAACCCGAGACTTATCTTTATCAATTTGCATTACGCAAATTAGGCACGAAACCCGACGAAACCCTCGCGCTCGGCGATCGACTCGACACGGATATTCTGGGAGGCATCAAGGCGGGTCTTTGCACGGCGTTAGTACTCACAGGCGTGACCTCTCGTCAGGAGCTCGAAAATTCATCGATTCAGCCGGATTGGATCTTCGAAGACCTCACCAAACTCACCGCAAAATTTACCGCAGACAAGAAATGACCCCCCGAACCTCGATATTCGATCTCTCTCTGGAGGAACTCGCAGATAACCTCGAACGATGGGGAGAACCACCCTATCGTGCCAAACAGATCTGGCGCGGTGTTTATCGACGGCTGGTCACTGATTCGAATGCGCTGACAGATTTAACCATAGAGCTGAGAACGCGAGTAAAAGAGACACTCTCTTTCTCCAATCTTGCGGAAACGGACAGGCAATGCTCCGAGGACGGCAGCACCATCAAGACACTCTTCACAATGCCCGACGGGGAAAATGTGGAAACTGTACTCATGCATTATGAAAAGCGGAATACGGTCTGTATCTCCACACAAGTCGGCTGCGCCTTGGGCTGTGCATTCTGTGCCACCGGGCAAATGGGATTTCGGAGGAACCTGAGCAGCGGCGAAATCATCGAACAAGTCATTCAATACGCCAGGCAGCTTGCCGCACAGAAGGAGCAAATCACCAACATCGTAGTTATGGGTATGGGCGAACCTTTCCACAACTACGATGCTGTACTCCCAGCGCTCGTACGTCTGAACCATCCTGATGGATTCAAGCTTGGTGCCAGACGGATGACGATATCCACCGTTGGCCTGGTTCCGGGAATCAAACGCTTCACCCGGGAAGGATGGCAATTCAAACTTGCCGTCTCCCTGCATGCGGCCACGAATGCCCTGCGGAATCAATTGCTGCCAATCAATCAACGCTATCCATTAGAAGTATTATTACCTGCTTGTAAAGAATACATCCACCAATCCGGCCGACGAATCACCTTCGAATGGGCATTGATTCGCGACGTAAATGATGGCCTCGATCAGGCAGATGCACTCGCCGATCTCATCCATGAAATGAATTGCCATGTGAATCTCATTCCGCTAAACCCAACTGCCGACTTCAAAGGCGATGCTACGAACAAAAAGAAGGCTGACCGCTTCTTAAGCAGACTCTCCAATCGTGGGATTTCCTGCACCATGCGCCTGCGCCGAGGGATAGAAATCCAGGCTGGCTGCGGTCAATTGGCGACAGAAGGGAAGAACGAGTCCTAATCCCGACTGAATAAAATACACCGCCCTAACCGGTCGGTAACCCGAAACTATCACTCCCGTATACGAATTTCATGAATAAGATCGACCTGACAAACAACTTGTCAAGCATGGGCCAAAAAGGTATGATTGCAACCACGTTTTAAGTTGATAGCTGCACACCGTCCCGTCAATTTATTTGAAATTCGCACATTATTTGATCCTAAGCACTTTAATGCCATGATCAGTTGATCGCACTAATTGGAGTAAGTACATTTTATATGTTAACGAGGTAGTTACACTTGAAGATCCAATCGAAATCGGCAGCCCAAATGTTGATGTGGGAGAAATTAAAGAAAAAGACCGCCGAGGCGGCGGCCAATAATTGGGTTTAAACCAATAGAATAATGTATTGTATTGAAATCATACACGAGCGAGGCGTTTAATACATTTTGCACATAACGTTTTCTGCACCAGACGACCGTTTTCCATGACACGAACCTTCTGAAGGTTCGGTCGAAAAGTCCGTTTCGTAGCTTTCATCGAAAAGCTGCGGCTTTGTCCGAATTGTGTCGTCTTGCCGCAATTTTCACACTTAGCCATTGGATACCCTTTCATAAGGAGTATAGAATTCACTCCAGCGGCACAAATCTTACCACATGATAATAGATGTATCAATTGATTGCTGCCACCGCGGAGGCAAAATCATATGACCGGTGAAACAACATATTTGGGAAGAATCACAATTGCCCCAAAGGCAATCGCCACCATTGCTTCGCAAGCTGCACTTCAATCTTACGGCGTTGTAGGAATGGCGTCGAAGAACTTTATGGAAGGCATCGCCAATGTAATCGCACGCGATCCACAACATGGTGTTGATGTCCATGCCTACGAAGATCATATGTCCATCGATATCTTCGTGATTGTTGAATACGGGACACGTATCTCTTCTGTCGCCGGAAGTGTTGCCAATGCCGTGCGTTTTCAAGTCGAACGGGCGATTGGAATGCCGGTAACTGCGGTTAACGTTCACGTACAAGACCTTCGTGTCAGTGATACAGATTGATAGAGATAGGCCGAGGACAGATAGAAGATGAGTGACGTAATTCCACAGATAGATGAAGCAAACCGTCAACGTCTAATCGGTCGGTATAAAACCGTTGATGGAAATATGCTGCGTCGCCTCACAACAGCCGGCTTAACCTGGCTGCGCACCAATCAACAACTGGTAAACTCCCTCAACGTGTTCCCGGTGCCCGATGGTGATACAGGCACCAATATGGTGCTTACCATGCAATCCGCCATAGATGAAATCTCGAAAGAAGCTAATCGCTCCATTGGTCAAGTCGCCCACTCGATCGCGCACGGCGCGCTGATGGGCGCGCGTGGAAACTCTGGCGTAATTCTCTCGCAGATCTGGCGTGGATTCTCGCGAGTACTCGATGATCTGGAAAACATGGACGTTGAAAGTATGGCCGCAGCGCTCTCCGAAGCGCGCGAAACCGCCTACAAGGGAGTCGTTCGGCCAGTGGAAGGCACCATTCTAACAGTTACTAAAGATATCGCCTACGAAGCAGAGAAAGCCGTTAAGAATGGGACCCATTCTGCCTACGAGATGCTGGAACGCATCGTTGTAGCAGCCGACGAATCCGTGCAGAGAACCCCAGAATTGCTGCCCGTTCTCAAGGAAGCCGGCGTTGTCGACAGTGGAGGTATGGGACTATTCCTCATTCTCGAAGGTATGCTGCGTGCCGTCTATTCCCTTCCCCTGGATCAACCCGTAACCAGCGTTCAACCCTTGAGTTCCCTCAACCTGGACAGCGCAACTGAATCGATCGAACCCGGTCAAGATTGGGAAGTGGTGATCGACTTCCGACCAGAACCCACACTGAACATTCAAAAATTTTACAGCCACCTCGAAACACTGGGTACGTCTATACAGGTTGGTGAAGGCGATGGATTGATGCGCATGCATATCCACGTGCCGGACAAGACGGAATTCGAACCGATCGAATATATTAAGACACTAGGGACGATCACCAATGTCGCCATCGAGAATTTAATGGCGCAGATGGAAGAACAAGCTTCCAGACAAACCATGGAAGATATCCATCTCGAACCAATTCATTCGGGAGAAACCGCAACAGTCGCTGTAGCGCCTGGCAACGGCATTGCCCGAGTTTTCGCCAGCCTGGGCGTTTCTTCGATTGTCGAAGGCGGTCAAACCATGAATCCGAGCACGCAAGAAATCCTCAATGCCTTCGAGAACCTTCCAACAGACAAGGTGATTATTCTTCCCAATAACAAGAATGTCGTTCTGGCCGCAAAACAAGTCATCGATCTAACCGTAAAGCAAGTTGCTGTTATTCCCAGCGTCTCTGTGCCGCAAGGGATCTCGGCGTTATTCGCCTTCAACAAGGAAGGTGACTTCGATGAAGTCGTGGCGTCAATGACGGCCGCGTTGGATGACGTTCAATGCCTCGAGATAACTACTGCGACGCGTTCCGTCGAGATCGACGAGGTCCAGGTAGAGGAAAGCCAGATCATCGCACTGCTGAACGGTAAACTTGCCATTGCCGGCGATGATATCGAGCAGGTCGTCAAGGAAGGCCTCGCCCTTGCCAAGGCGGAAGAAATGGAGTTGATCACCTTCTACTACGGCGCGGATCTCAATGCCAGGCAAGCAAACGAAATCGCCGATAACCTGCGGCAGATCTATACAAATCAAGAAATCGAAGTCGTTGAAGGCTGCCAGCCCCATTATCAAATCATCATGTCCATCGAATAATCATGTCCCGCATAAGCATCGTTACCGACAGCTCTGTCCGTTTTCCTGCGAAAAGTATTGCCTATCAATATCCTTTGTCCATCGCCCCAATGGGGATTCGCTGTGGCGTAACAACGATCGAGGATCGAGGTGATGTGGATATCAACGCATATCACTCGACGATCGAAGAGTGTCAGAGCGTTCCGAAGATCGAACCGTTTTCGATCGATCAAATGGCTTCGATCTATGCCCGACTACAATCCGAGAGCGATCAAATTCTTTCCATCCATACCTCCGCAGGGTTGTGTGATGCTGTGGCGAACGCGCAAGCCGCAAGCCAGCGCTTTTTAGGGAAAACCAAAATCCAGGTCATCGACTCCCAGTCTGTCTCCTACGGATTGGGGTTACTCATACAGGCTGTAGTCGGAGCAGCAAGTCAAGGTGCCGATTTCGATTCGCTCATTCGCCTCACCAGGAATATCATCCCTCGGCTTTACATGGTTTTCTTCATGCACGATCTCTTCTACCTCGAAGAAAATCAGTTTATCAGCCGATCCCAGGCGATTCTGGGAGATATGTTGGAGATCATTCCATTTCTCACTCTGGAAGATGGGAAAATGACTCCAATGGAGAAGGTCCGCTCTCGAACACGGGCGGTTGAAAAATTGATCGAATTCGTACTCGAATTCTCATCCGTCGAACATATTGCCATTCTTCAAGAGGGTTCTCATCCGACCCAAGAAAGCCTCTCGATCATCGAACGACTGCGACCGATTTATCCCGATGTCTCCATTTCCACGACCTCCTATGGCGCTTGTCTAACAGCGTATCTCGGACTCGACAGTCTTGGAATCGTCATCTTGGAGGCGATGTAAAAACGTAATGAAGGCCTCGAAACCGAAAATCGCCATTATCACCGACAGCACGTCCGATATTCCCGAGCAAGAAGCAAAGGCTCTGGATATCGAAGTCGTGCCTGCGATTCTCACGATAGATGACAAGACCTATCTTGATGGAATCGATTTATCCCGGGATGAATTTTATCGGCTCCTGCCGGATTTAAAAACGCCGCCCACAACCGCCGTTCCCTCCTCGCTCGCTTTCGAGCAGGTGTACCAAGAACGATTTGAGTCTGGCTATGCGCAGGTACTCTCCATACACCTTTCTGCAAAATTGAGTGGGATGATCAACGTCGTCAACCAGGCTGCCCAAAAATTCGACGACCGAGTCCACATTTTCGATAGTCAATCTGTATCCCTTGGGCTGGGATTCCAGGCTATGGAAGCGGCCCAAGCTATCGCCGCAGGGTGTACAATCCCAAACATACTTGAGAAATTATATGAAATCCGCAAAGGGGCACGTTTACTCGCCATGTTGGATACGCAAGATTATTTAATGCGAAGCGGTCGTGTGAGCTGGGCGACCGCAAGCCTTGGTAAGATTTTACGCATCCGTGTACTGGTAGGCGTAGAAGATGGAGAGGTCGTTCGTAAAGCACTCGTTCGTACACGCAGCAACGCCATTGACAAATTGAAAGCCCTGGGAAGATCATGGGGACCGCTTCGACGATTGGCCATCCTGCATACAGCCGTCCCGGAAGAGGCCAAGTCGTTGGCTGAAGAGCTATCGCATCTGTCCGCGACACCGCCCTTGATCGTCGATGTAACGACGTTGTTGGGTGTCCATGTCGGACCAAATGCCCTGGGCATCGCGGGACTTTGCGTTTAGTCTCTGGCAAATTTCCTACTTCACCTTTATTATTAACCCAATGAATCCAGCATTAGAAAAAGTCGCCAAGTATATAAGTTTGGAAATCGAACGCAACTATGATAACCGGGCTGTAGTGGGCGGTCTTCAACGCATGCTCGAACCTTGGGAGTCGGAAGCACGTTCGACCGGAGTTCCGGAAAATGTGATCGAAGCCGTGGTCGCGAGGCTTCGGGATTATCCGCAGTTGTCGATCACCTCACGACGGGAAGCACTCGAAGGAATCATTCGACGTTTGCTATCCGAGTTCCCTGATTTGTCCCCCCCCGATTTTCATCCACGAGGAACAGGATCCGCGGCAGAACCGGCTTCCGCAATCCAAGAGGAGAGGCATGAGGAACCATCCGCTGCTACACCATCTCAGGATGAGGTAGACGTTGACCCTAGCGAACAAGAGATAAAGGAAACTGAGGAACCGAAACCCCCTAGAGAATCAAAGTCCAAAGAAAAATCCAGCGGCGAACGCGAACCGGAAACCCAGGAACGTCCAGCAGCGCTCAACGCGCCCCTGACCAGTATCGCCGGCATTGGTCCCAAATCCGCAAAAACACTCAAGAAACTGGATTTGTCCACACTCGGCGATTTACTCTGGCACCTGCCACGCCGATATGACGATTACTCCCAGCTGAAAACCATTAGTCAGCTTTTCTACGGTGACGAAGTAACCGTCATTGGCACGGTCGAAGAGGTGAACACACGAACCGTACGCAGCGGCAAGATGAAGCTGGTCGAAGCTGTCATCAGTGATGGAACCGGATCGTTGCGAGTGACCTGGTTTAATCAGCCATGGATCGCCGACCACCTCAGCCCCGATCTCCCAATCGTTTTATCCGGCAAAATCGATCAATACCTTGGCCACCTCACCATGAACAGTCCGGAATATGAACTGCTGGAGCGAAAGCAACTGCATACCAATCGCATCGTGCCGATATATCCACTAACGGCGGGTGTATCCAGCAAATGGCTGCGGCGGGTCATCCATTCCGTCGTAGATCGATTGGCGCCTCGAATTCCCGACCCGCTGCCAGATTCAATCCGCGAGTCATCGGGCTTGATCTCCTTGAATCAAGCGTTGAAGCAAATTCACTTCCCAGACGATTGGGAGCGCTTGCGTCAGGCGCAACACCGCATCGCCTTCGACGAAATGTTCATGCTGCAGCTTGGTGTTCTTCGCCAGAAACAAAGCTGGGAAAAACTCGACAGTCCACCTTTGCAGGTTGAATCGGAGTGGATTGATCGATTTCAATCCTCATTGCCTTACGAGTTGACGCAATCCCAAAAACGTGCGCTGAAAGAAATTCAATCCGATCTCGAAGCGCCCCATCCCATGAATCGATTGTTACAAGGTGATGTCGGATCAGGAAAAACGATTGTCGCAGCGGCAGCCGCTGGAATCGCGGCCGCATGTGAGGCGCAGTCTGCGATCATGGCACCCACCAGCATTCTCGCGGAACAGCACTATCGAACCCTGCTTGAGATCCTTCCATCCGCCAGCGGGATTCCCGCAGAACGTATCGGATTACTTCTCGGTGCAACATCCGAAAGCGACAAACAAGATATTCGAACAAGACTCGAGAACGGCGATATCCAGGTTATCGTCGGGACGCATGCACTCCTGGAAGGTCCGGTTAACTTCATGAAATTAGGCCTTGCCGTGATTGACGAACAGCACCGCTTTGGAGTCGAGCAGCGCGCGATCCTGCGAGAAAAGGGTGACAATCCCAATCTGCTGGTCATGACGGCAACCCCCATTCCGAGGTCCCTTGCCCTGACCATCTATGGCGATCTCGATCTGTCGGTCATCGACGAAATGCCGAAAGGCCGCAAACCGGTCGAGACACAGGTTTTCCGACCACAAGAGCGAACCCGAGCACACCATTTCATTAACACACAAATCGAACAGAGTCACCAGGCGTTTATCATCTATCCTCTCGTCGAGGATTCCGAAAAGATCCAGACCAAGGCTGCCGTAGAGGAGCACGAGAGATTGAGCCAGGAGATTTTTCCCCAATTCCGTCTAGGATTGCTGCATGGGCGGATGAAGCTGGAGGACAAAGATCAGATCATGTCCCAATTCCGTGAAGGAGAAATCGACATTCTCGTCTCCACATCTGTGGTTGAAGTCGGTATCGACGTCCCCAACGCCACAGTCATGCTGATTGAAGGTGCGAACCGATTTGGCCTGGCACAACTGCATCAATTCCGTGGGCGTGTTGGGCGAGGCGAACATCCATCGTATTGTCTGCTCATCCCGGATACGGATAACGACATGGACAACGAAAGACTCGCGGCGATGGAGTCCACAACAGACGGTTTCAAACTCGCCGAGTACGATCTCGATCAACGCGGTCCCGGTGAATTTTTGGGAACGCGGCAATCGGGTTTCACGAATTTGCGCACCGCACAGATTACGGATGTCAAACTGATCGAGAAAGCGCGCAGAGAAGCACAGGCTGTTTTCTCCGTCGATCCAACGTTGTCTCAACCCCAACATACGCTGATCGCCGAAGACATTCAGCGCTATTGGTCACCTGAGAAGGGAGAAATGAGTTAATGGTTCGAGCCGTCTTTCCTGGCACATTCGATCCCATTCATTTCGGTCACATCGACATTGCGAAACGTGCCATTCGATTGTTCGACGAAATGATCATCGCCGTATACGATAAACCAAAGAAAGAGCTGTTGTTCACGCCTGAAGAACGTTTGGCACTCGTTCGTAAGGAATTCGAAGATGACAAGCGCATCATCACAACCATATTCAGCGGCCTGACGGTGAACTACTGCAAGGAAGTCAAAGCGCAGGTCATCGTTCGAGGTCTGCGGGTATTTTCGGACTTCGAACACGAATTCCGCATGGCGTTAGCAAACCACCGTCTCGAGCCAGACATCGACGTTATTGCCCTGATCACCAGCGAGGAACATAGCTTCCTCACGGGGAGTACGGTGAAAGAAATCGCTTCCCTGGGCGGCGACGTCAGCAGCCTTGTTCCCAAGCATGTCGTCAAAGCACTCGATCGCCGCTTCCAGGAACTCGGTGAAGATGGGCCGAATCGTTTTTCGGACACCTCCCTGCGCGACTAAGTTGGGTTGACCGAAAAGCTTATTCAGTGTACGCTTCGGCCTAAACCTTGCAACACCAAGCATGCGGTCCTATCTAATCCGCTATACGGACCGGAGGAAAGTATGGACATCCTACATTTAGTGGATCGATTGGAAGAGTTATTCAACGAAAGCAGGCCAATCCCACTAACCCACAACGTTGTGGTTGACGAAGATCGTATGCTGGAAATCATCGATCAGATGCGGATTTCGATTCCGGACGAAGTTAAAAAAGCACAGCAAGTACTTGCCCAACGTGACCGCGTACTTGCGCAAGCACAGGAAGAGGCCAATCGAACGATTGCTTTGGCAAAGAAGAACGCAGAAGATGTTGTCGCTCGAGACGCGATTGTAGAAGCTTCGCAAGCCAGGGCTGAACAGATCCTGGCCCAAGCTCGGGCGGACGCTGAATTGATCCGTCGTGAAGCGGATGACTATATTGTCGAATCGCTGGGGGCTATCGAGGCGGAATTGCTGCGTCTCGTCAATCAGACCCGAAACGGTATCGCCCAGTTAACCGCCGACCGCCTCAATGTCACCGAACAAGCACCCGAAATATTAGACAGCGAATAAGCCCACCACACCATTGAATCCCACCAATCCATTTTCGACTACATGATCGGTGTCAATCCGTTCCTTGGGTGATGTTTTCTTTTTCGATCTGCCGCTCTTCGGCCTTCACGGCCACAGCCTCGAGAAACGCCTGGAACAGTGGATGCGGTCGATTGGGACGCGAAAGAAATTCCGGGTGAAATTGACTTCCCAGCATGAAGGGATGATCTTCCAATTCCGCAATTTCAACCAGGCGATCATCGGGCGAAATCCCGGAAAATACCATTCCATGTTCGCCAAAGATTTCCCTATACGTGTTGTTGAACTCGAAGCGATGGCGATGACGCTCTTCAACTCGATTGCAGTTATAGGCATGCTTGGCGATACTGCCCCGTTTCAACACACATGGGTACAAACCCAATCTCATCGTTCCACCCATGTCCCCGATTCCACGCTGTTCAGGAAGTAAATCGATGACAGGGTGAGGTGTGCTGATGTTGAATTCTGTCGAATTGACGTCTTCAGAACCCAGAACGTGACGACCGAATTCGATCACCATAACCTGCATCCCAAGGCAAAGGCCCAGATACGGCACCTTGTTTTCGCGCCCAAATCGAGCCGCAGCGATCTTTCCTTCGATACCACGTGATCCAAAACCACCGGGCACGATGATGCCGTCCGCCATTTCCAATTCGTCGATTCCCTTTCCTTTTTCCAACTCCGCAGAATGCAGCCAAAGAATCTCAGCTTTCACGCCCGTCACACGCGCCGCGTGACGCACGGCTTCGCGCACGCTCATATATGCATCCTTCAATTCGACATACTTACCGACCAAGGCAATCCGGACTTCGGGTCTTTCCTTTCGCTCCGACGCAATCATTCGCTCCCAGTCGGTCCAGACGGGTTTTTTCCTCGCCTCCAAACCCAAGCGGTCGAGTACATATTCCCCCAGACTCTCACGCTCCAACATTAATGGAACCTCATACAGAATATTGGTTGTGGTTAGCGGGATTACAGCGCGTACATCGACATCGCAAAACAAAGCGATCTTATCGCGCAAATCCTCGCCAACAACGTAATCGGAACGAGCGACGATGATGTCCGGCTGGATACCGATGGATCTTAATTCACGCACCGAGTGTTGGGTTGGTTTCGTCTTCAACTCGCCTGTGGCGCCAATGCGCGGCAACCATGTCGTATGCAGGAAAACAGTTCGATCCCGACCGATATCCGACCGCATTTGTCGCAGCGCTTCCAAAAAAGGCAGCGATTCGATATCACCAACGGTGCCCCCAACTTCAACGATCACAATGTCTGCGTTTGTCGTTCGAAACACAAGCCCAATACGGCGTTTGATTTCGTTGGTGATGTGCGGAATGACCTGAATCGTTCCACCGAGAAAATCCCCCCTTCGTTCTTTCGCAATGACTTCAGAATATATTTGCCCCGTGGTTACATTACAGACCCGATTCAGGCTGGTATCGATAAAACGTTCGTAATGACCTAAATCCAGATCCGTCTCTGCACCATCATCAAGGACGTATACCTCACCGTGTTGATAAGGGCTCATCGTACCAGGATCTACATTGATGTAGGGATCGAGTTTCTGAATCGAAACATCGAATCCACGCTCCTTGAGCAACTTGCCGAGTGCAGCCGCTGTGACGCCTTTCCCTACAGAACTGACAACGCCGCCTGTGATGAAGATATACCTTGTCATTGTCGCCTCCGATTGAAGGTTTCGTTGCTAAGGCGATTCCGCCTTAAAAGGTCGGTGGGGAGACCGATTTTCGGCGATCTCCCCACCGTCATTGAACTTCTGATTTGCATGTCTGTCCTACGCGGTATCATATGCAAACGAGTTCTCCCAAATCGCTGATTGCCTTCCGCATCTCCAGAAAAACGAGACCCAATTTGGCTTGCTGGCGAGCCATAACAGAGAGAAGCGCCTCGTTTCCCACCGACATCAGAAGGATATAGCCATTATTTCCCTGGATGTACACTTCATCCAACACGCCACGATTCAATTCGCTTGAGATGCGTTTGCCAATATTCAGCATACTGGCTGACATCGCAGAAACGCGCTCATCTTCCACCCCAAGTGGGAACGAAGATACTATCGTCAACCCATCCACACTTACAACTGCAGAAGCTTCAATATCCGGTGTGTTTCCCTCGAAACTTTGCAATCTCTCAAGCATCTTTGTATTGCTGGATTTACCCATTGCTGATTTTTACCTGGCGCTTAAACAACGGACAGAGTTTACCACAGTGATTCTCATGGAGCAAGTATTTATACTTGTATGGACAATTCACCGTGAAGATAATTGTTACTTGAAACCTATAAGTCTTTAACACATCTAGTGGGGTTTTGGTTACTCGATTAATCCCGGTATCAAACGGACGACGATCTTTTCATTTTCAAGATCGACTTCCTGGATCACAGAACTAACCGCAGGCAATAAAATCTCTTTACCAGATGTATGACGCACAACATAAACATCATTTGCGCCCGTCACCAAGATATTTTCAACCTTGCCAAGTTCTTCATCCGTTGTGGTAACAACTTTCAAGCCCACTATTTGCCAATGGAAGAATTCTCCATCAGGAAGATTATCCAACTCCGCGTAACGGATGTAGATACCCGCCCCGCGCCAGTTTTCAGCTGTATCTCGGTTTACGCAGCCGTCGATATACAATAGAAATTCTTTTCGATGCAAGTTCAATGATTTTACAGTTACTGGCACTTTCTCGGGCCCAAAGAAAACATTCACGGAGGAATTGAGCTTGTAGATAAGATCTGATTCGGCGGCGACTTTCATCCCGCCTCGAACACCATGTGGGCGAACGATACGCCCGACAACTAGGAACTCTGGCGGTTGTCGGGCGTTGTCATTTGTTGAGAAGTTATCAGAACCCATGTTACCTAGAGTATGTCTAAGGAAACACGATCTCCACGACGCGACGCAGCGACACGTAATAGCGTGCGCATCGCATTCGCTACGCGTCCCTTGCGGCCAATCACTCGACCCATATCCTCATCTGCAACACTCAACGTAATTCTGACGTTTCGGCGTTGAGTGTACTCCATGACCTTCACTTGCGTGGGATCATCCACCAAGGACTTGGCAATAAATTCAATCAAGGGCTTCATACTTGGCTATCTTTCTCCCTACCCTGCGGGTATTGCAAGCTCCGACCGGGCTGGATGAGTTCTTATTGAACCAGGAAATTTACCGATTATTCATCGGATGATTCGGCTGTTTCTTCAGATTCCTGATTTTCTTCTTCGGCTTTCACGTCTTCGGCTTCAGAATCAGCTTCCTCTTCCGGTATCTCTACCGGTGCTTCTTCCGATGCTTCTTCTGATGCTTCCTCGCTGGCTGCCGAATCGCTTTCAGCCTCTTCTTCCTTCTTATCTTCTGCAGTCTTTTTCTTTGACTTCTTTGGTTTTTCAGATTCTTCTTTTTCTTTCTTCTTTCGTTTCTTTGCAGCGCGCTTTTCTACGAGATCATCCCGTCGCGTACGTGGATCGACCTCCGGGATAGCTGCTTCGGCTTCCTTGAGCAGTTTTTCCAGATTCTCACCACCCTTATAGCGCTCCCAGCGATCCCATGTTCCGAGAGATCGGAGAGCAGACACGACAGAATCAGAAGGCTGTGCACCATTCTTCATCCAGTGAAACAAACGCGCTTCATCGATTTGTATCGTCGATGGCTCGGTGCGAGGATTGTAGTGACCGAGGACCTCGAGGAATTTTCCGTCCCGTGGACTTTCCCTATCCGCCGCGACGATCCTATAGCTTGGTTGGTTCCGAGAACCTACTCGGCGTAATCGAATTCGAACCATTGTGATTTCATCTCTCCTATTTTTATTATCGCCGCCGTTCCTCGCAACAAGGGGAGAGGTATGCCAGGAAGGTTAGCACGTATCACCTCGTTACGAGATTCTTGCAGCAGCGTCTTTACATCAAATTGGATAATCCCTTTAAGGTACCCGGTCCAGCTTTTTTAACCAACCTTTGCACCTGTCGAAATTGGCGAATAAGCTGGTTCAACTCTTGAACTGTCGTACCCGAACCAACGGCAACACGTCGTTTTCGGCTTGCATTCAAAACACGCGGATGCTGCCGCTCGTATATTGTCATAGATTGTATCATTGCTTTCGTTCGAATCAGTTGTTTTTCAGCAAGATCCTGGTCAACCTGTGCACCGCCAGTCAATCCGCTGGGCAGCATGGATACCAGTTTCCCTAATGGGCCGATGCGCTGGATCATGGTGAGCTGTTCGAGGAAATCCTCCATGCTAAACTCACCGCTGCGCAGTCGATCGACTTGTTTGCTCGCTTGCCGAGGATCCAGGCTCATCTGAGCTTTCTCGAAAAGCCCGGTGAGGTCTCCTTTCCCCAGAATTCGCGAAGCGAGCCGCTCCGGATCGAACGTTTCAAGCGCATCTCTGGCTTCACCGACACCGATAAACTTGATCGGCACGCCGGTGACGGCTCTCATCGATATAGCTGCACCGCCCCGCGCATCCCCATCCATTTTCGTTAATATCATGCCCGTAATGCTTAACACATCCCGGAATCCTTGTGCGATATTAACCGCTTCCTGACCTGTCATGGCGTCGGCTACGAGTAGGATTTCGATGGGTTCCAGGCAATCACGGATCGACTTGAGTTCATCCATCATGCTCGTATCGATTTGTGAACGACCTGCGGTGTCCAAAATAACGACACTCGCTCCCGCTTTCGAGGCGGACTGGAAGCCAGATTCACTCATCTCCAGGGGCGAAAGATCGGGTTCGTAGGCTACAGGCACATCGATCTCCTCGCCTAGAATTGCCAACTGTTCCGCGGCTGCAGGCCGGTATGGATCGACAGCTACCAACCACACTCGTTCTCCCTGAGTCTTGAGCAACCTGGCCAGCTTCGCCGCAGTGGTCGTTTTTCCCGAGCCCTGTAGACCCACCAGCATGATGATTCTCGGCTTTTGTCCGACAAGGTTGAGCGCGATAGGCTGACCAAGTGTTGCCAATAAAACTTCCTGGACGACAACGATCACTTGTTGGGCAGGATTGAGCGCCTTGGTCACCTCTGCGCTCAAGGCGCGCTCACGCACAACCGTAAGCAGCTCTTTTACGACTTTGTAATGTACGTCCGCCTCAAGTAAAGCGAGACGGATTTCTTTCAAGGCAGCATCGACATCCTCGGGACGCAAACGACCGCGTTTACTGAGTATCTGGAAAGCACTTTGCAGACGTTGTGTAAGGGCTTCAAACATATACGGTCATTACACACAAGCCGCCGGATCGGGCTGTCACGGGACAGTAACCGGCCGGCGGGCGATCCTTCATTCGATGCCGACAAGCCAAAGCATTGTAGCTGTGAAGACCAGCATGGTCAAGGGGCGGGCAGGCGTGAATCGAGCAACGATAATCCGATCGCTTTCACGCGTGCATCAGATGCGTTTTCTAGCACCACCAATATCAGCTCCACATTGCCCGCTCCATCAATACTGGTACAAACATACCAGCTCAAGCTCTCCTCTTCCGACCCCGCGATCGCTCGAGCTGAAAAACTAAGGAACGAGCCAGAATCACTTATTAACGCTGTACGGATTTTTGCACTAATTCCCGCGTCAATCACTTGATCCCGCACACCGAGAGACTCAACTTCCTGCCAGCGACCGTTCACGTCTTTAACCGCAGACACAATGCGTAATGCCGGTAAATAACCATCTGTGATAATGGTGCTGAAGGCTCGGGCTACCTGCAACGGTGTGATCGTCAGATCGCCCTGCCCGATCGCAGCGGCCTGCCAATCCCTCGAAGTAGAACCCATCACGACGGCCTTTATGGGGGCGGTTTCGATTCGAATCGCAGGAGGACGGGTAAATTCAAAGGCCTGCACCATTTCCTCCAGTCCATCTGCTCCCAGATTTGTCCCCAATTCCGCAATTGGACCAGGGCACCCAGCGCGCAAAACATGACCATAATCGACTTCTTCCACATCGGCCAAGGTCAGCATACAAGTCAAGGACATGCCGTCAAGGGAAAACACGCGGGTTGCATCCAGCACCTGGTCCTCCAAATGCACCAACCCACTCGCTTCCGACCAGGCCAATGTAAACGGAGCGAATATCATCCCAGGCTGATACAGGCCTTGCGTGGTGCGATTAAGCAAGGGAGCATCTTCCCGGCTGATCAGCGTCTGCCAATCTGCATCCAATCGATTGGGATCAAACGCCGGTGAGGAGACCAAGGCCAGGATATCTCCGCTCAGCGGATCGAGTATCACAATCGCACCGGTCTCTCCCTGCAGTGCCTCCCAGGCATTACGCTGCAGGGTCCCATCGATCGTCAGACGTACGTCCAATCCCGGTGGTGGATACCCATTGAGAAGCCGACTCCACCAACTTTTCGACAATGGATAACCTTCTTCCCCACGCAGTAATTTATCCATTGATCGTTCGACACCGATTTGGCCATATGCCAGTGAACTGAATCCGGTCACGGTCGAAGCCCATGGGACCGGATAGACACGTTCATATGCCCCCTGGTCGCCTGTCGACATCGCCAGGATTTCGCCTGGCCGATCGACGATGCGTCCGCGCAAATTGTACAGCTCGGATACCGCCCTGCGTGGATTATCCGTACGTGACGTCAATGTCGGTGCACGGAACAGCGTCCACCACCCGAGCAGCACAGCCAAGCAGATCCAAGCGGCCATGATCCCGCCATGAATCGTTCGCAGTGGCTGTGCGTAACGATCCGATCCTCCCGAGCCGCCGGATAGCAGCAGCAGAAAAGACAAAGCGATCATACTGGTCACGAGAGATGAGCCGCCATAGGAGACAAAAGGCAGTGTCACGCCGACCAAAGGCAACAATCGGATATTCCCTCCGATGATGAGGATCGCCTGAAAGGCCAGACCAATCGACAAACCGGAAGAGAGGATCACCTTAAAAGGGTCGCTGGATCTGGTCGCAACCCGAAAACCGCGAGTGACGAGGATGGCGAGTAGGCCAATGAGTCCCAACCCGCCAATAAGCCCCCACTCTTCTACGATCGCCGTAAATACAAAATCGGAATGAACAACGGGGACAAAAGCGGGAGAACCTATTCCCGGACCGCGCCCAAACACACCACCGGATGCGATGGCAATAAGCGCTTGGACCAATTGATAGGAACCTCCGCTGGGGTCGACCCAGGGATCAAGCCAAGCCTGTATGCGGTTATGCACAAGTGCGGACATCTCAAAACCAACCAGGCCGCCGATTACCAGAAAGATGATGGCGATAACAAGAATATGCCGCTTTCCCATCACCAAATACAGCAACGCAGTGAGGATAACCAGATAGAGCGCCCCTGCACCCACGTCCCCCTGCATGACGAGCAAGGCGACGGATAACCCCCACACAAGGATTAGCGGTGCAAAGACAAGCGACCAGATTGGCGAGCGCTCCACCAAGCGGAAGGCCATACGATCCGCCAGGTAAGAAGCGAAAAATGAGATCAGCAACAGTCGTAGGGGCTCGGAAGGTTGAAGATAGATTCCGCAACATCCCAGCCATAAGCGAGGTTCGATACTGGATGGATTGGTGCCCAGCAAAAGCGTTAAGGCCGTCAGGGCAACACCCATAAGCAACCACAAGTAGCGATAACGCCGCAGCCAACTCAGATCCGCAGGAAGCCGGAATATAATTAACATCCCCCCGACCCCAATAACAAACCAGCCCAACTGCCGCAGCCCGAATCCGGGTGCTAACCTCCAGATGGTCAATAGCCCCCAGCCGCTCAGCAGCAATCCAATCGGCAGGAGAAACGGATCACGAAGCGGGCGTACTTTTTTCAACGACCGACGCAAAATAAACGCAGCCGTTAACCAAACCGGCAATACACTGAAGTGCTGCCAGCGTGTGCCCAATGCATCCACCGTTCGCGTTTTGACAGCCGGCGCAAGAAATAAAGCAACAGACGTTAGACAGAGGAAAGTGAAAGCGAGACCCAACAAGAGGGCCTCGCGGCGATCATTCTCCTCGATCTGGTTACGGAAGATAGCGCTCGACAAGAATGCCCAGCCTCCTTTTTACATCTGGAGTGAGTTTTTGCGGATCAGTGAGCAGCGTATCTTTCATTGCATTTGTGCATTGGCATGTTCGTGAAGAATCCAATTCATCGACAAGGCGATACACCACAGCCTGCGCCAATTTTGTATTTGCACGTAAAATCTGCACGATACGCTCCACACTCACCGGCTCCTCGGAAGTATGCCAGACATCATAATCTGTGACGTGCGCCATGACGGCATAGCACATCTCCGCCTCACGGGCCAGGAAAGCTTCCGGGCAGGTCGTCATGCCAATGATCGACATCCCCCAGCCACGATAGGTGTTCGATTCCGCCCTTGTTGAGAAGCGTGGACCCGGTATGGTGATGTAGGTGCCACCATGATGAAAACAGCCGCCAGCTGCCTCGACGCTTTTCGCCAACGCCTGTGATAAATGCGGACAGAACGGATCAGCAGGCGTAACATGGGCTACGATGCCTCTGTCGAAGAAAGATCGCTGTCGGTTTTCCGTTCGATCGAATAGTTGTTCGGGAATAACAATCTCCCCGGGCACATAGTCTTCACGCAAAGAGCCGCAGGCACTAACGGCAACAATACGATCTACACCCAGCATTTTCATGGCATAGATATTGGCACGATAATTCACTTCTGCCGGTGTGTACACGTGCCCAATTCCATGCCGTGCCAGAAATACGACACGCTTTCCACCCCGCTCGCCCTCGAACAAAGGGGACGATGGTTTTCCAAAGGGTGTATCCAGATGATGATATTCTCCATTGTTAAGGCCATCCATGGCGTATAAACCTGATCCACCGATCACTCCGAGTATAGGATTCGCCTGCATAAACCCTCCAAAGAAATTTCAACAGGAAACCAGCGCATGACGAGTATGAAAAGCTAAAAACATCTGTACGGTATTCGTTGGTTTCTGAGTCAAAGGACCAAAAGGATCTTCCGGATGCTTCAGTTTCTGAACCTCATGAGCTCGTCTCGAATCCGGCAACTACTTTTCCCAACCGAATTCGATCCCCATCTGTCAACACAATAGGTTCATTCACAGGGATATCGTTAACATGTGTCCCATTTCGGGACCCCAGATCTTCCAATAGCCACTGACCTTTATAGAATGCCAGTCTTGCATGACGTGTGGAGACAGTCTCATCGACGATCGGAATCGTATTCTCGGCCGCTCGCCCGATGATGTTCTCCTCTTGCAGTATAAACCGACAGGATTCCTCGGGAAGCCCTTCGATGATGAGATATGCGGAGGGGATCTGTTGTGAATACAAGCTGGCAGCACGTAAATCTCGCCAGAGTACATACACAACGCCTCCAACAAATACGTAGAGCGTCAGCGCAGCCAGCAATCGAAACGCAAGCAGGAGAACATCCAAGTTCACTGTTCTAATTGATCCTTTTTTAGAGTCGTACTTGTTGGCTGATCCCCCGCTGGGCGAGGAGGAAATGGGGGATGGTAAGACGGTGTCTCATCCGGAGGTCCTTCGGGATCTTCTCCATAAACAAGATGGGTGTTGGCAATTGTAATCACATCGCCCGGCTGCAAGACATGTTGTTTTGCCAAGCGATCGTTCACACGCGTTCCGGAGGTCGATCCCAGATCGAAGAGGACAAAGCGCGACTCTCGAAGCCGCAATTGGGCGTGGGTTCTGGATACATGGGGTTCATCCAGAATCAGGTGATTATCGAGGCGGCGTCCGATATTGATCAACGGACGATCCAATGGAAAATGGCGTGTTCCACTAATGATGAGATACGCGCCGATCGGCAGCTCCCCCTGTTCCCGGCTTAAGTCCTGCGACATTCCTTTGGTCGATTCGATCAGTGTTTCACTATGCCAGGCGACAACGCGCACCTCGTGATCCGACAGTGTCGGATCTGCAGCGATCGTAATATGCGGTTCACGGGAGAGGTTATAACCACTGGAACGTACAATCTCCAATAAGCCTGTTGCAAGGTCTTCGCGCAAATCAGGAATTTCTTCCAGCAACACGTCTACTGCGACAGGATTGAAAGTCAGGGCATATCGATCCGGCGCCAGTGATTTATCGCCATTTCCGTTTCGAACGCCGTCAATCATCGCTCGAGCCAATTGACTCGCAAGCGTAGTGGGTTGGATCTCCGCTCCAAGCAATCGACCTAACGCCCCCTCGACAAGACCTTCGATTCGTTCCTCTAATCGATTCAACTGCTCTTTCATATTACGCATTCTTCAACTGGATTTATTGCGTAACTCACTTCTCTGTTGATCCCGTCGGTGTAGTATCGTCATCGAGTTCCTTCTTTTTCATATCGAGTGGGGTTATTTCATCACGATCATCAATGGTTTCCGAGAGTGGACTATACGGCGGTGTTACAGCAGGTGGACCTTCCGCCCCTTCCGCATAAACCAACTCAACATCAGCCAATGTGATCACATCGCCGGCAAAGAGTAGTTGTTCCTTAATGAATCGGCCATTCACCTTAACACCTGCCATCGAATCGAGATCGACGATTTGAAATCGTCCCTGGTGAGCACGGATCTGCGCATGCCTCCGCGAAACATGATGACCATCCAATACAAGATCGTTATCCACTAGACGACCGATGTTGATCACCGGCTTGTTCAGCGGAAAGTGGCGCCTCCCTTCAACAACGAGGAACGCGTTCGTTTCGGGTCGATCGGATTCGAAAGCGCTCACGGGCATTGGATGGGGTGTGATCTCCGTAGGATCCGCACTGTGCCAGGCGATTACCCGTATCTCACCTTTCTTCAGTGTGGGGTCTGTCGCCAAAGTGATATGCGGCTCCCTGGTAAACTCAAGATTGCATTCCTTCAATGCGTGTTGGAGATTGGATGCCAGGTCATGTTGAATCTCTGGTTTTACAGCCTGTAATTCGCCGGTTTCATGGGGATGAATAGTCAACGTAAATTGATCCGGGGCATATTGACGTGATTCAGCACCGGTTCGCATTGTGGCCACCACCTCGGTTGCAATTTGATGGGCAAGTGTGGAAACAGAGAAATCGCGCCACGGCAGAAGCTTCACAGTTTCGTGGATTGCCAGTTGAATGGTTTTTGCTAGAGTGTGAAGTTGGTCATCCATGATTAGATTATAAGCGACTGCTTATTTTCTATAAACCCTATAGGACTTCCGGACTATGCCACCACGATAAGCTCACCGGAGCATGAATAGAAACAATACTGCCATATAATACTATATAGATGCCGTAAAAGTGATAAGATGGGCGAATCCAATTTTCACAGCCAGGAAGACTTTTTCGAGGAGATCGAACACACCGCCGACTTGTCTATCCGCGTTAGCGGGAAAACCATTGATTCGTTGTTCGAAAACGCTGCTCTGGGGATGCTGCGTCTGATGCAGGCATCTTCACGCCCTGGAGAAACGAAGATAAAGCACATTGAACTGGGCGCGATCGACAAGGAAACCTTGCTGGTCACCTGGCTGGAGGAGCTGCTCTTCAACATGGAAACCAAAGACGTAAATTACACTGGCATCGAGGTTCATCAAGTGAAAAATGGGCGGCTTTCTGCAAGCGTTCGTGAAACACCTCTCGCAGAAATGAATAAGGAAATCAAAGCGGTAACCTTCTACGATCTTAAAATCGAAACGACGGACGAAGGTTTTATCACAACTCTTGTTTTTGATGTGTAAAAGGAGGAGCGTTTGATGCGGAAACAAGATTTTAATCGTCTCAATCCTGTAACCTGGGAAATCCCGCAATCATTCCGCGACGACATGCGCGTGCCTGTGCGCATTTTCGCCAGCGACAAAATCCTTGAAGCCACCCTTGGTGATCGTTCGATCGAACAAGCGATCAACGCGGCGACGCTCCCCGGCCTCGTGAGTCACGTTGTGGTGATGCCGGATGTTCACCAAGGTTATGGCTTTCCGATTGGCGGCGTGGCGGCTACCAATGTACCCGATGGCGTAATCTCTCCCGGTGGTATTGGTTACGATATCAACTGTGGCGTGCGTGTCCTGGCGAGTGAGATCTCTGCAGATGAAGCCGAACCCTGGCTGGATGATCTGGCGAATGCTTTGAATGCGCATTGTCCGAGCGGCGTTGGCGGAAAAGGCAGCGTCCGGCTAACTGCCAAAGCCATCGAAAATGTCCTGCGCCTGGGTTCTGAGTGGACGGAGAGAAATGGATTCGCAACTTCCGAAGACGTACGCAGAACGGAAGAATGTGGACGCCTGGAGGATGCCGATCCAAGCTGTGTAAGCGATCGCGCCAAACAGCGAGGCCGCCCACAGTTGGGGACGTTGGGAGCGGGCAATCATTTCATCGAAGTCGACATCATTGAGGATATATTCCATCCAGAAGCAGCAGAAGCGATGGGTTTGCAGGTTGGCAACCTGGCCGTTCAGATTCACTGTGGTTCGCGTGGTTTGGGCCATCAGGTATGTTCGGATTACGTGCGCGAATTGCAGAACGCGGTTAGGCGTTACAACATCCAACTCCCCGATCGTGAACTCGTCTGTGCTCCGTTGAACTCTCCCGAAGGCAAACGTTATTTCGCCGCCATGGCCTGCGCGGCGAATTACGCCTTTGCCAATCGCCAGGTCCTCACCCATCACGCCCGTACAGCCTTCGAGGAAGCCCTGGCCGGCAAAGTCAGCAATTGGGACCTTTCTTTGGTGTACGATATCGCCCACAACATGGGAAAGATCGAACAACACCGCATCGACGGAGAGGAACGCACCCTCTGCGTACACCGCAAGGGAGCGACACGTGCCTTCGGTCCTGGATTCGAAGGTCTACCAGAAGAATATCGGGCGTTGGGTCAGCCGGTTCTGGTACCCGGCAGTATGGGAACAGGATCATGGGTTCTGCTGGGAACGAAGGAAAGTATGTCCCTGGCGTTTGGATCATCCTGTCACGGCGCCGGGCGAACGATGAGCCGCAAACAGGCGAAACGCTCCGTGCGAGGCGACCAGCTGCTGGCCAAACTCGAAAATCAAGGCATTCACATCCGCGCCGGATCGATGCCGGGTCTGGCGGAGGAAGCGCCGCAAGCCTATAAGGACGTAGACAGCGTGGTCGATGTCGTCTCCAAGGCAGGCATCGCAAAAAAGGTGGCGCGTCTCAAACCGCTCGTTGTAATCAAAGGCTAAGCCGGTGAATACAATCCTGCAAATCGAAAAGGGCTCTTCACCAAAAGGAGCCCTTCCGTTGATTTGCGTATTCGCATGATAAGTATTGAATTTCACTTATCCGGCATCAAACGGACAAAACGCCGTTTCCCCACCCGCAGCACGATCGGCTTATCGATCTCGATAATCTGATCGGCATCCTCGACGACGACATCGTCCAGGCGCACGCCTTTTTGTTTCACCAAACGGCGAGCCTCGCTGTTACTTTTTACCAGTCCGGCATCCTTCATGATCGCCACCAACGATGTATCTTGTTGTACGACGAAATCGGGCATGTCGGTTGGCGCCTCTTGCTGCTGGAAAATCTGCTTAAAGTCATCTTCGGCCGGCTTCACGGCTTCCTCGCCGTAATAAATACCAACAATCTCCCGGGCCAGCTTCATCTTCACATCCCTGGGATGGGATTTGCCGGCATTCAAATCGCTCTCGATCGCTTCGATCTCTGGAGGCGTCCAGCGCGTTACCAGCCGGAAGAAGTCTCCCATCGCAGCGTCGGGCACGCTCATCACCTTGCCGTACATGTCTTCCGGCGTTGTGTTCAACGGGATGTGGTTTCCCAGGGATTTGCTCATCTTCACCACGCCGTCGGTTCCGGGGAGGATGCCGAGAATGATGGCGATGTTCGGTTTCTCCCCCAGCGCTTCCATTAATTTGCGGGCGGCTGTGACGATGTTGAAAAGCTGATCGGTCCCGCCAACCTGGACATCGGTCTTCAAGTGAAAGGCATCATATCCTTGCATCAATGCGTAAAAGAACTCGTGCAGATACACCGGATCATCCTGATCCCAGCGTTTTCGGAACGCCTCCCGGGAAAGGAACTGCTGGATGGTGAAATTCGAGGCCAGATGAATGAGGTCCGCGAAAGTCAGTTTCGATAACCACGTGTCGTTGTATTCGATCCTGGTACGATCCGGATCGAGGATGCGAAAGGCCTGGTTTGCGTAGGTCTCCGCGTTCTTGATCGCCTCCTCTGGTGATAATTGTGCACGTACCTTATCTTTATCAGAGGGATCGCCGACCAACGAAGTGAAGCGTCCGATCAAGAAAATGACCTCATGGCCCAAATCCTGGAATTGGCGCAGTTTCCGCATCGGAACCGTATGGCCGAGATGAAGATCCGTTGTGCGTGGATCGAATCCACAGTAAACCCGCAGCGTACGTCCCTCTTTCTTGACCTGCTTGAGGCGAGAAATCAATTCGTCTCGCATCGATTGCTTGAGATGTTTATCTCCGTATTCCGTCCCTTGCATCAACAAATCGACTTGTTGTTCGAGTTTCATTTCTTCCATTGCACTGGCTCCATGTGCGATTAAAAAATCAATCGTGGGCACTCACAGCCCACGCATTGTTTGTTCTCACATTCGCTAATTTGCTGTCCCAAAATACGTAGGGCGTGTTTAGACGATTTCGTTGGGGCGCTGTCCGCCCCCAGTATAGATATAGGTGAGCACAACTGCATGTAAGTGGTTTATCATCACGCCGCTATGATACCACAAGACCCGGATTATCGACCCATGAGACGCTTTAAATTCGAGATCAAACGCTCGACCGCAGCATCGTCAATCCAGTAGTGCAACACCAGACGAATCGATCCATCTCCAGAGGCACGCAGGATGATCCCTTCCTTACGCATTGCTTCCATCACGCCGGCAGCGTCCAACTTCGCTCCTGGCAAGAATTCTACGAAGACCATGTTCGTCGCGGGACGCTCATATCGCAGCGACAATCCAGGAATATCCCGCAGGCCGTCAGCAAGCCTGCGTGCCCGTTGATGATCTTCTACCAGACGGTCAATCATCGAATCCAACGCCACGATTCCGGCCGCGGCCAGGATTCCCGCCTGACGCATGCCGCCACCCAAGGCTTTCCGGATCCGATGCGCCCGAGTGACAAAGGCTGCATCACCGCAAATCACGCTGCCCACCGGCGCACACAATCCCTTGGAAAGACATAAAGCAACCGAGTCCGCCGGCTCGGACAGATCGGCTGCAGAGACTCCCAGCTCTACTGCGGCGTTGAAAATCCGTGCCCCATCGATATGCAATCTCAATCCATGCTTCTCCGCCAACGCTCCGACACTACGGGTATATTCGACCGTCAAAGGAGTCCCACCACAACGATTGTGGGTATTCTCGATAATAACCAGGCGGCTGATCGGATAATGCACATCATCGTGACGTATCGCGTCTTCAATCGAGTCAAGCGCCAAGGTCCCGTCGCGGTTATTGGGGATGAGATGGGGATGGACACCACCAAAAGCGGATATCCCTCCGGCCTCATTCTGAAAGACATGTGACTCATCGCCCAGGATCACTTCATCTCCTCGATCACAATGGGCCAGGATGGAAGCCAGATTCGCCATCGTCCCCGAGGGTACGAACAATGCAGCTTGCTTGCCGAGAAGCTCGGCGGCCATGGCTTGCAATCGGTTTACGCTGGGGTCTTCGCCGTATACATCATCGCCAACCTCAGCCGAGGCCATCGCCTCGCGCATCTCGGGGGTCGGATGCGTGACGGTATCCGATCGAAAATCTACTCGTTCCACAGGATTCATCATCTCCGGTAACTACTTAAGTCCCTCCAGGAAATGCACCAACTCCTCCGGCAAAGGCGCCATAAAATCCATGGGCACGTCTTGGCCAGGGAGAATAAATCGCAGCTTATGTGCGTGTAAAAACTGGCGCGGGATCAGTCGACGTGAGCTGCGTTTTCCATACTGTCGATCACCAACTACGGGACACCCAATAAAATCCAGGTGCAATCGAATTTGATGCGTCCTTCCAGTAATCAGTTGGGCTTCGAGTAAAGTATATCCATTGAATACTTCGACCGTATGGTATATCGTAGTAGCTGCTCGGCCACGACCTGGAGACAAGACAGCCATACGCTTGCGGTTGCGCGGATCACGTCCGATCGGCGCTTCGATTCTACCCTCCGGCGTGGGAGGACTTCCGTGAACAAGCGCGAGGTAAATTTTCTCGACCTTACGACTCTTGAACTGATGTTGTATGAAACGATGCGCTGAATCGTTCTTCGCCAGAATGATCAATCCTGACGTATCCTTATCCAGGCGGTGAACGACACCCGGCCGTATCTCTCCACCCACGCCTTCGATATCCGGCGCATGCGCCAAAGCAGCATTCACCAATGTGCCATCGGCATGTCCGGCCGAAGGATGTACGACCATACCCGCCGGTTTATTGACGATCAGGACGTCATTGTTTTCAAAGATTATATCGAGGGGAATTGCTTCGGGGATAAGATCAGAAACCTCAGGTTTGGGGACAGTTACCTCGACCCATTCACCGCCTTCAAGTTGATAACTCGGTTTACGGACTACGCCGCCGTTGATCCGGACCAAACCCTTGCGAATTAAGCGTTGGATCTGTGTACGCGATAAATCGCTCGTGTGGTCGACCAAAGATAAGTCTAGTCTACCTCCAGGAGACGAGACTTGATAACGGACATGCTTTTCAGTCACTCAACGGACTGCTCCAGACCAGGAACCGCATCCTCATCTTGATCTTCGGCCGATGCGGCTTCGGTCATCATACCGGCCCGCGCTTTGCGTTCCTCGATCCACATCGCAGCGATCAACACCGCACATCCAATCGACACGCTGGAATCTGCAACGTTAAACACCGGAAAAGTGCCAACAGAGATGAAGTCGGTAACCGTCAAATTGGCAATAACCCGATCGATGAGATTGCCAAGCGCACCGCCGAGTTGTAACGCCAATGCAAATCGTACAGCGAGTTGTTCTTTCGGAATTCGAGGATAGTAGATAATGATGGCGATTGCGACCAACGCCGCCACGATGGCAAAGAACAAGCTCCCGGATGGAATCATCCCGAACGCCGCACCTGTATTGTTCCAATGGACGACACGCACATAGGGTGCCAACCATTCTATCGGCATCCAGGTTTCCCCAATTTGCAGTTTCGTGTGGACCAGGTATTTCGTCCATTGATCGAGCGCAATTACGATACCTGCAATACCGATCAACATGAGATACTTACGTGCTTTGGTCAAATCTCCCTCCAAACCGCGGTTAACAACGCATGGCAATTGTACCGAATCGTCAGCGCCTTGCGAAGTCAATTGAAACGAAATCTCCAAGGAATTTCTTGCCCTGGAGATTTCCATCGACTGTTGCGGGATACCCATTATCGAAGCATATACATCTAGGGAGACTATGCTTCTATCAATGCGACGACAAGCGATTCTCCATCGAATTCATGCGAAGCACTCGCTTTTCCCGAAGGTGCTTCCACGGATTCCAGAGAGGTGCCGAGTGTCTCACCAAGGATATAATCCCGGTGGACTGTAACCGCTTCGTCGAGACGATCGCTGGCGTTGTACTCGATCTGAATGCGGTCATCGACCTGCAAGTCAGCCTGTTTACGCAGATCCTGTACGCGCCGCACAAATTCCCTCGCAAGACCTTCCAGGATCAGTTCCGCTGACAACTCCGTGTTGAGCGCCACAACCTTTGCCCCTTCGGCAACGGCCACGAAGCCTTCATGCGCGTCGATCTGAACCTCCACTTCCTCCGCCAGAATCGCGATCTTCTCCCCCTCCAGATCGACTTCAAACGATTTCCCCTCATTCAGAAGTTGTACGACGACTTTTTCCACATCTTCTGCAGCCAAATTATGAATCGCTTTCTGGATGGCCGGGAAGCGCGATCCATACTTCTGACCCAACTGTTTTGGTAGAGGTTTAATGCGGAATGCAGCAGCTTCGGAGACTGCATCCAGGAGCCGGATTTCCTTCACGTTAAGTTCTTCGAGGATCAAATCGGAATATTGTCGAACCGTTTCGGCCTCTTGTTTCGAACCCACGAAGAAAGCAGCGTGCGCCAGCGGCTGACGCAGCTTTCGGTTGGCCTTATTGCGTGCAGCATGCCCCAATGAGACCAACTTCGTCACCAAATCCATATTCGTCATCAGGTCCTGATCGATCCGCGCCTCGTTCGCCACCGGCCAATCACAGTGATGCACGCTTTCCGGCGCATCCGGGTCGACCGAACGCACAAGATTCTGATACATCGCCTCTGTTACAAAGGGCACAAACGGAGCGAATACTCTTGCCAGGTTGACCAAGACTTCGTAAAGGGTGGCATAGGCCGCGTGTTTATCCTCATCGGAATCCTCGCTCGCACCAGCTTTCGCCCAAAATCTCCTGCGGCTTCGCCGCAAGTACCAGTTGCTGAGTTCGTCGAGAAATTGATTGGCGGCATCGGTTGCGGCGTCTGGCTCGAAAGAATCGAGAGCCTGGGAGATGACATTCAAGAGTTGATTGAATCTGGAGAGAATCCAGCGATCAATCTGACTGTAGTTTACTTTGCGATCTTCCTCGGGTTGCCATCGATCGATATTTGCATAGGTGACGAAGAATGAATACACGTTCCATAATGGAATCAAGAACTGCCGCCTGACTTCATCTGCACGGTGATATCCGAAAATCAAATCACGCTCCGGTCTGTGATTGCAATACAGCCAGCGCATCACATCGACACCCATCTTGTCCGCGGCTTCATTGAATTCGATAGCGTTCCCCCAGGACTTATGCATGGCGCGTCCATCTTCTGCGAGTAACGTGGCATAGGTAAAAACGTTCCGGAAAGGCGCCTTGCGCTCAAGAATTGTGCTCATCGCCAACAGGCTGTAGAACCAATTGCGAAATTGCCCCGGAAAACTCTCGCTAATCAGATCCGCAGGATACCATTTACGCCAATACTCGGGATCGGAATTGTAAGACAGCGTACTCATACCGACGATACCCGCATCCAACCAGGGATTTCCAACATCAGGGATACGTTCGATTTGCGCGCCGCATTGACTGCATTCAATCTTGACGGCATCGATAAAGGGACGATGCGGGGAATGGCCCTCGAATTCTTCCCAGCCTGCGACAGCACGTTCCTTCAATTCTTCCTTGCTGCCGATAATATCGAAATTGCCACACTGGTTGCATTCCCAGATTGGCAGCGCAAGCCCCCAATAGCGTTTTTTCGAGATCATCCAATCATGCATATTGCGCAGCCAATCAAGTTCGCGCTCGAAACCGAAGGATGGATACCATTGGGTTTCATCGATCACGACTTCCATGATCTGATGGCGTAAGTTCTCCGCTTTTTCCGCCTTTGTGACTTCATCGTAGGGTTTATCCAATTGCTGCCCCATCGAGATGAACCATTCATCCACCAGACGAAAAACCAGATCCTCACCGCAGCGCCAGCAGACCGGATAGCGATGGGTGTAATCATCGATGCGATACGACAACCCTTTCTCGCCAAGCTTTTCGAATATCGGCTGCGTGACGGCATTGACATGCATCCCACTCAACCAATCGAAATCATCCACAAAATGACCAGATTCGTTCAGCGGTGCGATCACGGGTAAATCAAATTCTTTGCCAAGCGCAAAGTCTTCCGCGCCACACCCTGGGGCGATATGCACGATTCCCGTGCCCTCTTCTTCACCGACCTCATCCCAGAGGATCACACGATGCGCCTGAGGAGATCCTTTCTCGATTTGTACCGGTAAGTCATCGAACGGACCTTGATATGTCCAGCCTTCCAATTCCGTGCCTTTAAGTTCCGCTACAACTTCATATTCACCTTTTAACATATGCAGTGTGCCGCCGCTGAGGTAGAAAAATTCGTCGCCCTGCTTCACCCGCACGTAAGTCAAATCAGGTCCAACAGCCGCCGCCACATTGCTCGTCAGAGTCCAGGGCGTGGTCGTCCAGATTAAAAGACTCTCACCGGGCCGATCTCTAAGCGGGAAACGCAGCGTGACGCTGGGATGAGTCACTTCCTGGTACCCCTCCGTCACGATCTCATGCTGGCTTAACCCGGTACCACAACGCCAGCACCACGGCATCACATCCGTCCCCTTGTAGACCCAGCCTCGCTCGTTACACGACTTGAGCACCGACCAGATGGTGTAATTATTCTCATCGGAAAAGGTGAAGTATGATCCCCCCAATTCAGGCATTCCCAAATGACCTACAAGGTATTCCACGCTGTCCTTCACCGGACCAAGGGGACCCGGATATTCGATCATCTGGACTGGATCTTCACCCAGTTTTTCACTCAGCCAGCGCAGCATTTCCGGATCGTTCCAATCCATCCAATACCCCAGACGGATGCTCTGTTCGGTCTGAACGGCAGCGTAATTAAGAACGCGTTGTTTGCAGAGAACGACGAACTTCTCCAAACCGAACGCTTCGATGTCTCTTTTGGTTTTAAAGCCTTTATCACGTTCGACATTCACTTCAACCCACAAGCCCTGACAGTCGAAGCCATTTTGGTAGCGTGTCTGATGGCCTTGCATACTCTTATAACGATGGAACAGGTCTTTATACGTCCGTCCCCATCCATGGTGAACGCCCATCGGATTGTTGGCCGTAATGGGACCATCGATAAATGACCACGTCGGACTATTCTGACGTAAAGTCCGTAGTTTCTCAAATGCCCTCGTCTGCTCCCAGAACTTGAGGATTTCGTGTTCCTGCACAACGAAATCGATTTTACTAGGTACTGCTTTGAACATATTTCACCTCAAGCATCCAATTCAACCACCAGGCGTTTATTGATTGCGCCCTTGCTTTTGTAATCCACGATATGAATTTCACCGACTTCCTTCGTATTGGCGACATGTGTGCCACCATCCGCCTGCAAATCCAATCCTTCGATTTCCACAATGCGGACTTCCTGGATCGCCGGGGGTAAGAGATTGATCTTGGTACGAATGAGATCCGGTATCTTAAAGGCTTCCTCCCTGGGAAGTATGTCGACCTTCACAGGGCGGGCTGCAACGACTTCGCGATTGATCTTTTCTTCAATTTCACCGACGAGCTCCTTATGCATCGATTCGAACTCAAAGTCCATCCTGCCTCTAAGCAGTTCCATATTTCCGCCCGTAACCGCAGCACCGTAATCCCGCCAGATGACGCCGCAAAGAATGTGCATGGCGGTATGAATGCGCATCAATGAATACCGCCGCTGCCAATCGATCTTGCCCTCGACCGCCGCACCGATTTCCGGCTGATCGCCTTCGATTTGATGCCAGATCTGCCCATCCTTCCGTCGCACCTTTCGAACCGGCAAGGTCCGTTCGCCAATCCGAAGCACCCCGTGATCGCAAGGTTGACCCCCACCGCCAGGGTAGAATGCAGTGCGATCGAGAACAACCCCATTCTCGGAAACATCCACGATCTTGGCTTGGAAAACCTTACAGTATGCATCTTGATGAAAAAGCAGCTCCGTCATCAACCGCTCCTTACCATATTTCAAATATGGAACTTGCCCAACTCCCGAAAATAAAAATCTCGTCCCCATACAGGGACGAGAAGGTAAACCTTTCCCGCGGTACCACCCCGGTTCCTGCATCACTGCAGGCACTCGTTCGAACACGACCTGGTATACCAGGTTTATGCTCGCGCCCGGGATAACGGCAGGCGAAGCCGGTTTCCTTACTAGCAAAAATACTGCATTCAGGTCACAGCTCTGGAGGGATTTTCCACCCGCCAGGTAGACCCGGCTCTCACCAACCCGGGCTCGCTTCCAACCCTACAGGGGTATACTCGTCTCCGTCACAGCTTTTCGCTTTTTAATATTGCGAATGATTATGCCACAAGCAAGATGCACGGTCAATGGCCGAGAATTTCAACCGTCCGTGAACGTGATTGATGTCGCAATCGTCGATCGGAAAATCGGTCGAGAAGCGCGTCCGCCTCATCCCAAAGGTCCCGCATGCGCAAATTCTTGACCTTCCAGTCCCCGCGTAATTGATTGAGGACCAATTGGCTGTCCCCTCGGACCTCGACTAGACATGCTGCAGGATCCGACCCTTCCGCCTCGATCTCTGCGATCAGCGCTTCCAAACCAGCGATCAATGCCTTGTATTCCGCCTCGTTGTTGGTGCCATGACCAAAATTAAGCCGCACCGGTCGGGCTGGTTTTCGTCCCTTGGCTTGAATACGGTAAGATCCATAGATTAAACCCGGATTACCTTTGCTGCCTCCGTCAAAAACGAGAACATATTCCTTCATCACAAATACGTCACCTTTAGAATGCAAGGACTCGAGCATAATAGTAGAGGCTCAGAAGTCTCCATACCACTGTTGATACAGACCCAGCAGATTGCTCGTATGCAACTCTTCCGCCAATCCGTTTAACAAAATGCGGCTCTTGCCACAAGACTCAACATCGATTGCTCGCAGGTATTCTTCCGGTTCTCGCCGCCGGGATGCTGTACGAACGTGGCGTCGTAATCGATCGAGGTAATCGATGTTCTCCTCCACCTTCGACTTAACCTCACCGCGCAAAACCACTTCTCCGTGTCCCTGAATCAGATTTTCCAGTCTCATATCGGGAATCTTTTGCAGGCTGTCGATCATGATCTCGTAATCTCCATCGACAATGTACGGTACGGGCATCATGATGTCACCGGAAAAAAGCACGCGGTCTTCTTCAATCAAAACGCCTATCCCATCCGGGCTATGTCCCGGTAAGTAGATTAATTGAAGCGTACGTTTGCCCACGCGTAAACTGATACCACCCTGGTCGAAAATGACATCCGGAAGAACGATGCGAACACCCGCCAATTCCTTGTTCTGTTGCTTGGCATTTTCCAGCGCCACTCTTCCCTGTGTGTCCAATAATGCTCTACAGCGTTCGTGTCCGATGATGATGGCATCCGGAAACCACGAATTGCCAAGGCTATGGTCCGCATGATAGTGTGTATTGATCAAATAGCGAACCGGCTTATGGATTCTATTCTCTAGGAAATCGCGAATTTCTTGGGTTTCTTCGGGATACGCAAGTGTGTCGATCAGAACCGACCATTCCGGACCGACGACGGCTCCGGCATTTACTTTGGCATATAGTTCACTCGTGAAGAGATATACATCCTCAGCGACGCGTTCGCGAACCATTCTCCCTCCATACAGCAGAACACAGCGAACGGAAGCATAGCACAAGCGAATACAGGATGTCAAGAATACTTTACATAAATTTGTTTTTCAATTCTGCTGCTTCTGCTCCTACAGCTTCAATGGGGAGAACTACCTGCTTTTGATCTGCGTCACAGACGAGTTCGACACCCCCTCGTTCCAGGTTCCGCTTACTAACCGTAATACGTGTAAAGCACCCGATCAGATCCGCGTCCGTAAACTTCACACCCGGCGAGGCATCTCGGTCATCGAGCAACACACTGAGACCCTGCTGCGTCAACGCCTCATACACCTCCTGTGTCTCTTGCGGAGATCGAAGGTCCACCAAGTACACATCGTACGGCGCCAATCTTGCTGGCCAATGTACGACGCCATCATGTTGAGAGACATCGATCAAAACTGCGAGTATGGGCTCGATGTATAAGGTTCCCGCGCTTACCAATCCTTGTGCCATATCCCCTTTTTCATCCGAAAACTTAAGCGCCTGGCCGAAATCTTTCCAACCACCCAAATAGATTCCCGAACGTGATTCGAGTGGTTCACCGCATTGTGGGCATCGATCTCCCGCTTTTGCCATGGCAATATCGTCGATCATGGTGATATTGAAATCTCGCGGGTAGTTCACTCCTGTATAATGAAAACCCGCCTGGTTTGCACCGCTGGCGAAATTCGCGCCATCTTCAATCGAGAGATCAGCCACAACCAGAACACCTTCAGAATCAAGCTGATTCCGAACTTTAAGGTCAATCGGGCTTGCGTAACCAGGTACCGCCCCGCAGTCTTCAATTTCCTTCCGGGAAGCTGGTGTCAATGATCCCTGGTTGAGCACGCCCTCGAGCTTCTCAAGACTGATCTCCAGATCGCCTCGAATCAAAGCCAGCACAAGACTACCTTGATCGCTATGTAAGAATACGGCTTTCAAGGTCATTGTCTTCGGGATGTTGAGGAATTTAGATAGACCGTCGATCGTGTCCGCTCCCGGTGTCGAAACGATCTCCACCGTCTGGGCTTCTTCCTGCACAGGATCATTTCGCAGGAATCGTGCATTTGCCTGCGACGCCACATAGGAACACGATGAGCAAGCCAACAACGCTTCCGGTCCGAAATCACATACATACACCCATCCAACGGCATTATCTTTCCACTCCATGCGTTGTGACGCTATACCGAGGGAATCTAGTCTTGTTTCGATCTGATCTAACCATCGCTGGCGCAGGTCATTCTGTGAAGTCTGTGAAATCGATGCAGAAATCCATTGCAATCCACTCGCCCATCTCGGCCGAGTAAGACCTCTGGGAAGGTTTGAAAAGAATATTGAACGCTTTGAAAGCAGCCGCAGCGGCAACTGACGATAGGATTGAAGCTCATCGTCGATTACCTCCATCCATCCATCCATATCAACATCTTGCGGCAACCCCACGAATTCGATTTCGTTATCCGTAGACAACAATGCATGGCATATATTGTTGGCTACACGCAACCCAAAAGGGAGAAATATGATTTTATCTTCAGCCAGGCGAATCAAAGCTGCCCGAAGCGCATACGCCGTCGACGGATCATTGCCTGCAGGCGTCTGGCGCAGGGTGCGTCCAAAGCTTTCCGTCATTCGCATTCCATCCTCCTCGAGCGAATGGGGATTATAAATCGGGCGGAGTTGTCAGGTCGACTGGCGTCGGTGTGGGATGGACAACAAAACCTTTGCGGCCGCGAAAGAGAATAAAATTGGTTTCTCCAGCATAGAGTGTTAAATAAGCCTCATATTCAAAACCAGCAAAATCAATTGTGATTTTATAAGGCCCTGCTGGCAAATCACTGATCACAAAATTTTCATTATAGTATTCATCGGGGTGAATCGTCGTTAGAACGTACGTCCACACTTCCCATTTTTTATCCGTCTCGAGAGACCGGATTTCAATGGGGAACTCTGGCAACAGGAACCCGGAAGTATCGGTAACTCGTCCTGCCAATACCGCCCAACCCTCCGGAGGTACCATCCATAATTCCGGATTTCTAGTTGCGAAGAAACTATTTTCCCCAAGACGAACTTCAAAGTGTAGGTGAGGGCCGTCCGAGTGTCCGGTCGAACCTACTGTCCCGAGCTGCTCGCCGGCTTGTACGTACTGTCCATCCCATACAAACATCGATTGCATATGAGCGTATACCGTAAAGAGTTCCTGACCTTGATAGCCAAAATCATGTCGAACTGCGACCGCAAGACCGTATGGATCGGAGGGATCTTCGATACCTCGATAGAGCCCATACCCAGCCCACACCACCTCACCCGCTCCTGCGGCAAGCACAGGAGCACCACGTTCCGCTCCCAAATCCACACCGGTATGAATAGCCGATTCACCGAAATAGGAACTACCATAGCGGTAAAACGGATGCGGCCAATTCACCTGTCCCGAGGGAATGGGACGCCAGAAGAAATAATGATCTTCCGCACGCAAAGCCCATGGCGCAGGATATGGCGGCGGTCTCCAATCCAATTCCTCGCTCGGAGCAAAGGTTGGGAAGATGACGGGCAACGGTGTTCGAGCCGGATCGCCTTGCATCGGATTCAACGCGATTTGCGTAGCCTCTGGAGTCGCGGTTACTAATGGCAACAGAGCAGCATCGAACGACGCTGTGGCCTGGGACGAGCGATCACCTGTTGCAGGTCCGCAGGCGAACAGCATCACAGCTAACAGCATCATCGTGAGGAGCAGCAAACCCAGGCGTTTCATGGCGTTACAGTTGGCGTAAATATCGGCTGCGGCGTTGGTGTTGATGATGGTGTGCGCCAGCGCCAATACCAGGATGTTGCCGTCGGGCGTGGCGTTCGCGTCGGTGTATTCGTTGGGGTCTGAAACGGTGTCGGCGTGACCAACGCGGAGGCAGGATACAATTCCAGCATCGCATCTGTCCAACTTATTTCCCCGCGCTTGACGAATTCATTCAAACGCGTTCCATGGTAGTATGTGCGCCAATTGGGCAGCGCAGGAAGACGTTCGAAACCGTAATCCGATGCCAATTTCGTAAAATCGACATAATACCCAGGGGGGATAAAATCACGCAAGGATCCACCTTGATCGTAAGCCACCGGGTCTCCGTTGTTCCGTGTGTCGAAATCCCACGGCAACTCCCGCAATGGTTCCCCTAATGTGCCGTCTTGAAGAGCAGCAAGCACAAAAACTCGCCAGTAGGTTTGACCACCAAAATCCTCACGAATGAATTCGACCCATCCAGCCTGGATCGCTGCGCTGTTGAAGGTGAACGCCCTTCCGGTGTACAACCAATCGTTGTATGCAAATCCAGGAGGCATGGGATCATTCAGACCAACAAAGGCATTATCGAGGCTCTCCAAGAAATCCCATCCCAAAACCGAAATGCTGCGCTGCCTGAGCGCGAGAAAATCCTGATCGACCGCATCAGATAACGATGGATGAGGTGCACGCACACCGGGCAAATCGACCAATTCCATTCGCGTCGAGCCCTGCTGCGATTCATCCGCCGTGTCATCTACGATTGGCGCATCGGTGGGTGGAATCCGCTGAGAAGTGTAGATCTCGCCTGGCATCCCGGCCGCTGTCCACGTGACATCATCCACATCAATCCCTGGCATGAGTGGTATGTCTGTTGCTTCTGTATGATCCAGAGCGAACACATGGAATCGACGATCCAACGCCGTATATAACACAGTGATCATGTAGTGGTTATCAGGAGACCATGCTGCGTGGCGACCTTGTCCGACCTCGTAGGGAGCTTGATCCAGGTCGTTCATATCGAACACCTTTACGACATCAATCCCCGAATAAGATTCACTATACGCCAATGAAAACCCATCCGCATTAAAAACCGGGGATCTTTCCGCAGTTGATTTGGTGTTGGTTAAGTTGCGAAATCGATCATCCGGTTCATCAAGATTTGCCAGGAATACATCAGGGGAACCATTTCGGTCGGAAACGAAGGCAATACGGCGGCCTCTAGGATCCCAGCTTGGATTTTGGTCCGCACCCTGGTGAATGGTCAGCTGGATCGGATCTTGACCAAGATCGATGGGCACAATCCAGATATCGAAATTTCCATCGTAGTAGGCCTCAAATGCTAACCAATGCCCATCCGGCGACCACGTTGGATTTCCTTCGTAACCCGGTGTATTGGATAGTTGTCTGATTTCACCGGATCGCAAATCCAGGATATATAAATCCCAATATCCATTCCGCCTGGAGGAAAAGGCAACCGACAACCCATCAGGACTCACAGAAGGATCGCGATCGTCCCATGGGCCACCGGTTAGTTGAGTGGCGTTCGAATCACCGGACACATAGGCCCACAAGTGCGTTCGTCCATTCTCTCTCGCTGAGTAGATAATCGTTCCCAATGAAGTAATTCTTGTTGGCGCGGGTGTATTGGTGGGCATTATCGGCGAGGCGGTAAGGGATGGGCTGGGGGTCGGGGTAAATGCCATCGAAGTCGCTAACGAGATTACTGTCGGATCGAGTTGCGTGTCTCGCGTGTTATTTTGAACCCAAACCCCTATCCAGCCGATTCCTCCGACTGTTAGTAAAGCAATCAGCAAGAAGAATCGAAAAACCCAGGGTTTTGACGTTCTTCGTCGTATCCCAGGAGATGTATCCGTCATGGATATATGATTATTTGTCAACGGTCCTCTTCCTCAAGCATGCGATTATACCTGGGTTCTCTATTCACGCCATTTTGTGCAAGGTAGATGCCAATAGACAGGCAAAAGAAAATCTGTAATAAGATAATAAGAAAGGAAAGCTCTGGCCTTCCGGGGAAATAACAAGAGCCGGTTTAAAACCGGCTCAAAATCATAAGAGGAAAATTGAATGTAGATCGTATTACGCCATACTCAACTCTTCACAGCGTTTTGAAGCTGCGTGGATTGGGATTTTAAAATCAGCTACCATTTTCATCACAGATCTATCATCTGCGCAAAACCGACACAACAAACGCGGTGGTGCCAGCAGGATACGCGCAAAGAACTCCGCAGATTCCCGCAGATGAGGCTCAACCAATTCAAAAAGACCCATTTTCTGTCCGTGCTTGCTGGTAATCAACGCACTTAGCGTTTCTCGTGCAAGTGCAAAGCGTCGTGTTTCTGGGTCGAGATTTGAATGGACGAAAACATGTCCGCTCTGATCGGGCAGGCGTGCGAAAGTAGCGTCCCATAATTCAGAATTCATCTCCACAACACCGAAATCCGAATCATACAACGCGGGAGGATTCCTTAACAGATCCTCGATAGGAACAGGCGGTCTCATCACACTGAGATAATCAACAAGCCCCTGTGCGATGTTCTGTAAAAACCACTGCCGTTCATTCTTCGTACAAGTCATCATGCAGCTTGATCGTCCTCAAGATAATCTCGATCTGGAATCAGACCAGCCATGGGCGAAGGCAAATCGATTTCAAGTAGTCTCGCCTCCGAAGCCTTTACGATCCGGTATGCTTTAATCGCAAATTCAACAAACGATCTCGCTTCAAGTTGACCGAGATCAGAACGAAGCTCGGGAGATAAATCCATCTCATCGAGAATCTCAGACATACTGCCGGAAGTGAACGCTTGCACAATACCAGGATCAATAATCGAACGCGCTACAAGTTGATTCAGGCTTTGCATACTCATCAGAACAACCTCCTAAATTTCAATGGATTTAGAAACAAAAAGGCAGCAAGTTACCTCGCCTCGCTGCCTGGCGTCTTTGTGCGATCAAACGGTACGTATGGATAACTGATTATTACGGTCCAATAATTCCCATACCGCGTACGCAACGAACTTTCGACATGGCAACCTCCTTGAAGAATTACTATCGCTCTCTCCTTACTAATCTACAATATGGCTCTCAACAGATTCTCAACGTAACAAGGCTTGTTTGTATTAAAGGAAAAATCATCCTTCAGCAGTGATGAAACCTGGAACCGCTGAAACGTATCATCATCAGCCAGCTTTCATGCTTCCGTTTTAGAAGGTAACCTCACCCCTACTTTATTAATTACATTGAGATGTCCATCTGATAGAACGTAATAAATGGCAGGATTTTCTATGATTGAATGAAAATACGTAGTCACGCAAGGAAAATTGCGGATTATCTAACGATGCTGGCACCAGACAGCAAAAGAACAAGATACTACTTAATCAAACGTTGATATAAATCACGGATAGGCTTCGGAGGGTCTAATCCCAATTCTGTCGAGAGAATATTCACATATTTCTGATAGTGATTGATGATTTCCCCTCTACGTCCCAATCTACCCAAGGCTTCGAGAAATTGAAAATTGGTATCGTCACGATAGGGATCAATTTGCAGAGCTTGACGAAGCGTATTAACTGCCCGCAACGGTTGATCGCGGATCAATGCTTCCTCGGCATGCTGCGCCAATAAGTCTAGATATTGGATTTCTAAATCCCGACGCCTTTCAATAACCCAATCCGAATTGAATTCCGACAGGAAAAAACCAGTATATGAATTTATTGCTTCCGTGAGCGCGAACATACGGCGAGGGTCACCGATAGGCAGACTCTCTGCCACAGATGCCGCCCGCTCAAATTGGGCGACGTCGTATTCAATAGGCACTTCGGTATTCATCGAGTACACAGACCCTTCATGCAAAATGGTTGAACGACCGAGCACACGCCGCAAACTGTATACAGCGGTATGTAAATTCGCCACCTGACGTCCTGGAGGATGGTGTTGCCAAAACGTCTCCAGAAGCACATCCCGATCCATGCGTCGGTGATCAACGAGATAAAACAAAACCTCGCGGGCAAGTGGTTTGAACTCTGTTAAGACAGCTTCATCACTCCGAATACTGGATTCTCCAAGTGCTGAAAAAGAGAGCAGAATACCTTTCGATTCTTCCTCTTCACTAAGACTCCGATAATGTTGCGCTACAGCCCGCATCATCTCCACTCTTCGCAAGATGATCGAGAGAGAAGGATGGCTTCCAAGATGGTTTCGTGCAAAATCCCGAAAGGCGTTATTAAAAGCATATTCTGCCGAAAGTAGCTGCTCGGTTCCATTCGTGTTTGCACAATCCAATGCCTGCGTAAGGGTATCCTGCGAAGTTTGTTTCTCACCGGTGATGAACTCCGCGTGCGCTTGAAAGAAAAGTGCTAGCGTTTTTTCAGAGACATCAATACTCGATTCACGCCTTATCAATGCCTTCAGCTTGTCAATTACTTGCTGAGGTTTCACCGCAGTTTCAAGTACGGCTATTTGAATAGCGATATTGGGCGATAATTCAGTCGTTTTATTCAGGTTAATCGCCCGCCGAAGCCACTCATGTGCCAGTCCACTCCCCCCTCGTCTCCGATGTAAAATGCTGGTCTGTACGCATCCGTAAGAGACTTGTGGAAAATCATCCAATCGGACCGCGATGTCCATACCTTGGCCATACAATTCTGCAGCTTGCAAAGCGAGATCGAGATCATTGAACAAATCAGCTTGTCCAAGCAATATCATGGCTTCGTGTGGGGGGCTTGCCGCCTGGCGTGCGTATTTCAAACCTTCGTTATATAGCTCCATGGCTTCTTCGTAGTGTCCACGTTGATGAGAATCATGAGCGAGATTGTTGAAAGAAATCGCCAATTGGAGTGGCGCACCCTCACCTAACAATATTTTATGTGCCCGTTGCGTTGCGCCACTCGCTTGGGAGGTTTTCCCCAAGGAAATCTGAATGGTCGAGAAGTCGATGAGAACGTTGGCTAAAGTCAGCCGATCATCTGTATGTTGCAACAAGTCGATCGCTGCGGTTGCATACGTCTCCGCTGCACGAAAATCTCCCTTTCGATGGGATGCGAGTGCACGTAACCGCAAGCACTGCGCTTTCCTTAATCGGCTGCCCGAAGGTTTCAAGATCTTTTCTGCTTGATCCACCGCCGCTATAGTTTCATCGGATAAACCACGACGAAGTGCAATGTGACCGCAAAGAATCTCAGCATAAGCCTGGATGTTTTTTGGCGATCGTGGGCGAATCATCGTTTTCGTCTGAGCGAGTATTTCTTCCGCTTCTTCCAACAATCCCTGATTGATATATTTCGCCGCAAGATAGAGTAGCACGCGAAGTGCGGGAGTTCCCACTTCTTCCAGTCGTTGCGCCCAAACCTCCAGCGTCTTCCAGCGGCCGCTGCCGTACATTTCACTGGCACTCCGGTCAGCCAATTCAGCTGCACGTTTGCCAGCCCCGGCGTCACAGAAAAGCTCAACAGCATATTCAGGGGAATCATGATTGGCCAGATATTGCGCCGCGCGAATGAGTAACCGCCGGTACCGCAGGGCGTCCCCACCCTGTAAAGTCTCCAGAAGGAATTCACGAAATTGAGGATGGTATTCGTACGTTCGTGGACCTTCTTCCGTTGCGGTGACGAACAAACTCCGTTCGACGCTGCGAGAAAACATGCTCGCACTATCGTCCCGCTGCAACAAGTAATTACAACCATCCACGGTCATAACCGAAAAAACCGAAGTGTCCAAAACAAACCGACGCAAATCATCAGGTTGTCGATTAAGAACGACGGAAGCCAGGTACTCAAAGACCATCGGCCGCGAACTTGTCTTTAACGCACTTAATCCTCTACCCGATAATTCTGCCGACATGATCACACCCGTGATCCAGCCACGGGTATCATGCTGCAATCGCTCTGCCGCGTCCTCACTGATCTCGATGCTGGAATGAACGCGTGCGAGTTGGATAACTTCCTCTTTCGACAACGCCAGGTCTTGAGGGCCGAAGCCGATCAGGTTTCCTTCTGCCATGAACCGCGCTAAAGAAACTTCGAGGACTTCTCGCCCAGAGGCAATCAAAGTGACCTGTTCAGGTAGTTCCTCCAGGAACCGGTCCATGAAATTCAAAATCGGTCTGGATTTGTTGATCCAATGGACATCATCCATTGCGATGACGAACGTCTCGCTGATATTGGTATCGATCACTTCGACAAACCTGCGTGCGAGTGCTTCAGGCGAGTATTGAGAAAGAGTCTCAAAATCAAAAGCACCTTGCAAGCGTCGAAAACGGCGTTGCAGTGAGCTGGAAAGCACCATGGCGAAATGAATCAGGTCTTGATCTACTGCGGAGAGACGGACCCAACAGATGGGCAATTCGGTGTGTTTTGTAAAATCTGCGAGAAGTGTGGTTTTCCCATAGCCGGCCGGGGCGGCGATGATGATGAGTTTGCGAGGAACATTAGCGTGGATTTCATCCACCAAATGCTCTCGATGCACCTTAGATTCAACATCGAAGCTCAGTGGTGTGATTGCATGTCGTAGAACGGAATTGTCACTTACCATCCGTCCCTCAAGATTCCTCCAACGCCGTTGTGTCGGAAAGCGAAAAGGCCGTCTCTACTTCGTGTACTCTTCCCTGCTCTTGATATTCCACCGCTGTATGGAGAAAACACGATTTGGAAGAGTCGGTTTCGGGAAGATGCATCGTAAATACCATCTTGCGGTTCATGAGGCCGATAATATTCGCACTGGCGAGTTCCCGGCCATCTCGATCTGTAATCATCACCACAACATCGGGAGGGATTTGAAATGGCGTTAACTCGATCGAGACTCTTGTTCTACGTCGGTCGCCAAAGACATTAATCGACACCTCTCGAATTTGCACTTCGTCAGGTGGAAGAGCTTCTTCAGACGAATCGACGATGGGTAAATGCATGAATATCACCCCGATGTTCCCACATTATACGTTATTCAACTAGTACATTATCCCAACCGTATCGAAGGTCGGGCGTTAAAACTATCACAGATCAAAAAAAATGCCACATCGGGAACAGGTCATTGCTCATCGTTCCGCAGGCAAGCCGATATCGGGAGAGGAACAAATCGAAAGTGGTAGAATTGATGTATTGTCATAAAAGGCTGTCATTCCGAATAATCCGTTCTGATTGCCTCCGTATGGATGTATATCCAATGTTCATGCATTCATAGCGAAAGGAAATTGGATTCCCATCAGAGTCACAGGGCGACCGCAAGGAGTTCACACATGTCCGAGAGAGAATCTGCAATCGAATGGTCTCGTACGCATCAAGATGCCGCACTGGATGATCTAAAAGCGATCTTGCGAATACCTTCGATTTCGACGCTGCCGGAGTATTCACCTGAAATTGAGCGCGCGGCCAAATGGTTCTCAGATACCTTACGCAATCTCGGATGCGAATCTGTGGAAACCATCCAAACCGATGGCCATCCAGTAGTGTACGCCGAATGGCTGAAAGCTGATCCAGGGTGCCCTACGATCCTCGTTTACGGACATTATGATGTTCAACCGCCGGAACCCCTGGAAGAATGGGAAAGCGAACCGTTCGATCCCCAGATTCGAGGCGAAAATTTGTATGCACGCGGCGCATCCGATATGAAGGGGCAAATCGTCGCGTTCCTCAAAGCGGTCGAAGCCATACAAAGCACCTCACAACTGCCTGTGAACTTAAAGTTCATGCTCGAGGGAGAAGAAGAAGTCGGCTCGCCCAATCTCACCGGCTATATTCGAAAATACAAAGAAAACCTGACCAGCACCGTCTGCCTGAACTGCGATTCGGGGATCATGGATCCCGATATGCCTTCGCTGACGTACACCCTGCGCGGTTTGGCGTATTTCGAACTGCGTTTACAGGGCGCCAAAAGCGATCTGCACTCCGGATTGTTTGGCGGTGCGATCGATAACCCTGCCAACGTACTTTGCGATCTGATCGCAGGCATGCGGGACAAACATGGCAGAGTAACGCTCCCGGGTTTTTACGACGACGTTCGTCCGCTGACGGATGAAGAACGCCAGGAGATGGTAACCAAGCCGGATTCCTGGTGGCTCGAGCAAACTGGTGTTCCCGTGCTTTTCGGTGAAGATGATTACACCGCCGCCGAACGTGCAACAGCCCGGCCGACGCTGGACGTCAACGGTCTCTTGAGTGGCTTCACCGGAGAGGGTTCAAAAACCGTTCTGCCAGCGAAAGCTATGGCGAAACTCTCGATGCGTCTGGTTCCCGATCAGGATCCCGCGAAAATTAAGAAAGCCGTAGATGACTACCTATCTAAAAACGCCCCTCCGACGGTTTCCTGGGAATTGGAAGATCTATCGAGTTGTCATCCATCAATCAGTGAACGCGACTCGGCATCCGTTCGTGCAGCGACGCGAGCGTTCGAGGCGGTCTGGGGCAAGAAACCTGTTTTCCAGCGCCAGGGTGGTTCTGTTCCGGTTGTGGGCATCATTCAAGAACTTCTTGGTGTGGAAAGCCTCATCATGGGATTTGGATTGCCGGATGACAATCTGCATGCACCGAATGAGAAACAACACATCCCAACCTTCTATCGGGGCATCGAAACCTATATTCACTACCTGTTCGAAGCTGCAGAAGAATAAATCCATTGGGAGAGAGAAGAGAACATGGAAGAAAAATTGCCATCCTATGGCGGTCAAGCACTGATTGAAGGTGTGATGATGCGTGGAAAACAAATCTGCGCCATGGCTGTCCGTGCGCCAGATCAATCCATCATCGTCGAAACCGAAAAACTCGGTAATATTTACCGGAGCCGCATCGCACAAATGCCGTTAATTCGCGGTTTGATTATCCTTTGGGATGCATTGGCCCTCGGAATTCGTGCACTCGTATTCTCAGCGAATGTTCAAGTACCCGAGGAGGAGAAAATCGAAGGGAAAATGCTCGCCCTCACACTAATCCCCTCACTCCTCTTCGCCCTGGCCGTTTTCATGCTCCTCCCGATTGGATTTGCGTATCTAACTGAAAGATATCTTTCCTGGAACGCCTGGCAATCCAATCTTCTTGAAGGATTCCTGCGTCTTGGGATGCTGCTTGCGTACCTCGCCGTCATTCGACGCATCCCGGATATCCAGCGTGTGTATGCTTACCACGGTGCGGAACATAAAACGATCAACGCTTTCGAAGATGGCGCCGAATTGACCGTTGAAGGTATTCGGCCTTACTCGGTTCAACATCCCCGTTGTGGAACGGCTTTCTTGCTGACGGTCTTCGTTTTTTCCATTTTGCTCTTCAGCGCGATCGGACCCTTGCCGATTGTCACCCGGATCATCAGTCGATTGATTCTACTTCCCTTACTCGCATCATTGGCCTACGAATACATACGGCTTACCGGCAAGCTGCAGGATCATTCCTGGGCAAAAATCCTTATGGCACCAAACCTTTGGCTCCAAAACATGACCACGGCGGAACCGGACGACGACATGCTCACGATCTCGATCGCCGCCTTTCAAGCCATGTACGCCGAAGAACGCAATTTGGCGACGGAAGGTTCATCCGTTTCACCTTGATCCTTCGATGCCGTTCCTGATCATCTGATCGCCAGATTTCAGCCTTCATTGACTCGCCCCAAGCGGCTGAGTAGAATCCAGGAGAAAATGGGTTTAATATGCCGGTATCGATAGCGCTACGTGACATCGTTTACGAAGTGCGTGCGGGTATGACAGCTCGGGACGCGTTGAAAAAAATCGACATATTGCCAGAGTCCGTTCTCATCACCAGAAATGGTGAACTCATCACTGAAGATGAAATTCTCAAAGAAGACGAACAAATCCGCTTGATCGCAGTGATCTCTGGCGGTTCCGACCGAAAAACGCCCGGACAGGTTGGGAAAAACCCGTGAAATGTAAGAAGTGCGGCAAAAAAGCCGTAATCAACATGCGGCAGCATAAGTTAGGCTTGTGCAAAGCGCATTTCCTCGAGTGGATTCCACAACAGACGCAGCGATTCATAGAAAAATATCAGATGTTCGGACGGGATGAACGAATCCTCATCGCCGTCTCGGGTGGCAAGGACTCTCTAAGCCTATGGGACGTTCTCAATCGGCTGGGGTATCATGCGGATGGCCTTTATATTAACCTGGGTATCGATGACGGTACGAATTACTCCGCACAATCCCAACGTCTTTCGGAATCTTTTGCCGAATCCCACGACTTACATCTTCACAGCGTTGCCATTGAAACATTGGAAGGATATTCAGTGCCCGAAGCCTCCCGCCTAACCTTGCGTGGTAAAGGTAGACCGTGCTCCGTTTGTGGTCTCACCAAGCGGCACATCATGAATCGTGTAGCGCGCGAGCAACAATATGATGTTATCGTCACCGGACACAATTTGGATGACGAAGCTGCAGTCTTGTTCGGAAACACGATCAACTGGGCTGTTGGATACCTCGAACGGCAAAATCCAGTCCTCGAAGCAAGGTCCGGTCTGGTCCGCAAAGCCAAACCATTCTTCCGATTTTACGAACGCGAAACAGCGGCCTATGCACTCCTGCGCGGAATTGAATACATTTATGATGAATGCCCTCACGCGGCCGGGGCAAAATCCATCTATTACAAAGAAGTGCTCAACTCCATGGAGGCCAAACGGCCGGGCACGAAGCTGGCTTTCTTCCTCTCGTTCTTACGCGCGAAGGAATCCGGGATTTTCGCCAACGGCCACACCGACGACCGCAGTGAATTGCGGAACTGCCAATCCTGCGGACAGCCGACGACGGCTCCGGATATCTGTGCGTATTGCCGCACTTGGGAACAGATTCGTAATCGACAGTCCAGAATCGTTGATGAGAGGCGGATATGACCGAACCCAAAGATTTAGAGGGACTCACATTGCTTGGAAAAGGATCGACACCGAGTAAGCAGCTGGAGACCTTCCCCAATCGCCATCCTGACCGTCGTTATCTGGTGCGTTTGGAGTCGGAAGAGTTCACTTGTCTCTGTCCGGTAACCGGACAACCTGACTTTGCGGTTATTACCGTTGAGTACATCCCGAACCAAAAAATCCTCGAATCAAAATCCTACAAACTCTATCTGTGGTCGTTCCGGGACCAAGGTGTCTTTCACGAACACATAACGAATACGATCCTGGATGATCTGGTTCAAGCGTTAGAACCACACTGGTGCCGCGTGATCGGCGAATTCAACATACGCGGTGGGATCGCTATCACCGTTGACTGCGAACACGGTGAACGCGGGGAATTGGGCTGATATGCGCAGCTATCGCTGGTATCCCGCAGTTCTCGCCGTTTTCGTAACGACCTTGATCGTTTCTAACATCATCGCCGTGAAATTGTTTACGGTGTTCGATATCACCTTGCCGGCCGCAGTGATACTCTTCCCAGTGGCCTACATTTTCGGAGACGTTCTTACCGAAGTGTATGGTTATGCTCGTGCACGTCAGGCGATCTGGATCGGTTTCGGGTGCAATCTACTCGCTGTTATCGCCATCTGGATCGGCGGTCTGCTCCCTGCCGACCCAATCTGGACGGCCAACGTCTATCCCGACCCAGAAGAAGCATCCCGTGCGTATCAAGCCATTCTGGGCTTCACACCCCGGTTACTACTGGCATCTTTCCTGGCCTACCTCGCCGGAGAATTCCTCAACGCCCTCGTTCTCGCCAGGTTGAAGGTCACCACCAAAGGACGTTTTCTCTGGCTGCGGACGATCTCCTCAACGCTCGTCGGTCAGGGCGTCGACTCGGCGATTTTCATCACCATCGCCTTTACCTCACTCCCCGCTTCTGTGTTGATGGGCATGATCTTGAGCCAATGGCTCTTTAAAAGCGGCTACGAAGCGCTGGTCACGCCGATAACCTATACGATTGTCAATGCACTCAAACGAGCCGAGGGGGAAGACTACTTCGACCGCGAGACGGATTTCAATCCCATCCAGTTCTAATATCCCTCGACCTCGGCTCGAAAGAACGCATGCTGCACAACTAGGCTGTTTCGAGGTAATACTCGACTTCCCAGTCCGTGACTTTGGTGCGGAATTCATCCCACTCCGCGCGTTTCGCCCGCACGAACGCCTCGTAAGCTTCTTCGCCCAAAGTGGCTTTGAACACTTCGTCTCGATCCAATTCGTCCAGCGCTTCTCCCAGTGAACCAGGCAACTGGCTGATACCCATCGCCGCCAACTCTTCTGGCGACATTTCGTATATATTCACGTTGTTTACCGGTTCGGGACAATCGAGATTTCGTTCGATCCCATCCAAACCGGCGGCCAGCATACAGGCAAAGGCAAGGTACGGGTTGCATGTCGGATCTGGGAAACGGAGTTCGGCGCGGATCGATCCGGGTTGGCCCGAATACTTCGGAATACGGATCATCGCCGAGCGGTTAATCTGTGCCCAGCAGACATACACCGGCGCCTCATAACCGGGCACGATGCGTTTGTAGGAATTAACCGTAGGTGCAACGATTCCGGCCAATGCGCGCGCATGCTCGATCTGTCCAGCGATATAGCCATAGGCCATCGGTGAGAGCATGTATTGATCTTTTTCATCAAAAAATAGATTCTCACCCTTGTCCGAAAAGATCGACTGGTGCGTGTGCATCCCCGAACCGTTGATCCCAAAGATCGGTTTGGGCATGAAGGTGGCGATCAAGCCATACTTCGCCGCCAAAGCACGAATGGTGTATTTCAGGGTGACGACGTTATCGGCGGCGCGCAATGCGTCGGCGAAGCGGAAATCGATTTCGTGCTGGCCCAAGGCGACTTCGTGGTGCCCCATCTCGACTTCCAGTCCCATGGTTGACAAACCGAGCATTAATTCCGTTCGAACGCGCTGGGCTTCGTCGCTGGCGGAAAAGTCGAAGTAGCCACCGACATCATGGGGTACGGGATAGATACTGTCTCCACTATCGCGACGCAGCAGGAAGAATTCGGGTTCGGGTCCCATATTGGCTTTCCAGCCCCGGTCATTAATGCGTTTCAATACTTTCTTGAGTACGCCGCGCGGATCACCCGCAAATATCGTTCCGTCCGGTTGATAGATATCACAGAACAGGCGCGCCCGTCGTCGCTCGGGTTGAGACCAGGGCAAGACAGCATATGTACCGGCATCCGGCACAAGGCGCATATCGCTCTCCTGTATTCGGGCAAAGCCATGCACTGATGAGCCATCGAACCAAATGCCTTCGTCCAGCGCTTTTTCAATACGTGAAGCGGGAATGTCGACGCTCTTGACTGCACCCGTTATGTCCGTGAACTGCAGACATACATACTTGATGTTGTCCTCTTTCACCCTTTTCATAACATTCTTTGGCATGCTCTTCCTCCTTTTTTCTCTATTAATTCAACTGCTGAATCGTTCTATCGTAAGCAGTTTCTACATAAATCCTTTTCGAATTCAATTCCCCTGTGAACAATCCATGGCTGAATATAAATAAGGCACGCTGGGCGTGCCTTTCAGGTTGAATCTGCATGTCGCCCTTCCATGATTATTCAGGGGATATCGACATCGTCTGTGATGGCCGATATTCGCCTGGCTACGGCGGGGTCTTTGTCCCATCCGTCACCGGTTGGTTTTTAGCCGTCGCTTTCTCGGAAGGAAGAAGGGAGCCTGTGGTGGGCTCCGGAGGCATCCACTGATGCTTCGATTTTCCCCCGGCATTTTCCGGGGTTAACCCTACCTTATGATAGGGAACCTCCTCTTCGTGATCTCAAAATACCTCTGAGATCCATACGCGATTCTTCCGGATTCCGTTTTACCTCGCGGGATTATAGCCAAGCCCTGATTCCGAGTCAAGAATTCAGCGGTTACCATCAAAGGAAACGTCCCCGCTCTGTGCAGGTTCGATCAACCGAAGCATCACGATTTCTTGCGTTTCATCAGTGAAACGGACGTCCTCCGACATACGCAATCCTGCAACCCAGAGCACTTTGTCACCACTGACAACCAGCGGCCACCTCGCTCGCACCAGCTGTGGAACATGATGATTGACGAAGAGATCCGCCACCTTGAGTGTTCCTTTCATTCCGAGCGGCCGGATGCGATCACCTGGTTTACGCGCACGGATCGCAAGCGCTGCGTCGATCTTGGCGGCATCCATGGCTGCAATTCGGCCGCTGTGATCGTTCATCAGCGTTTCCCGAAAGTCTTGCGTCAGCGGCATCCGCGATGCTTCCAAAACCCAGCCAGACCCAAGTTCTATCGTCCTCGGAATGGGAATCTCACAGGGAGAATCTGAGACAAGTTGTGGGTATTCCGGAAGAAGATGTTCCTCTTCTGCATCAAACAGAAGGAATTGATCTGCGTATCGTGTTAAAACCAGATCTCCAACCAGGAAAATCCGTTTGCCACGTTTATTCGTTTGCACGAAATGGCTGGCACGTTCCACAGCATCGAAGCCTACATCTCGCAACCTGGGTTTCAGCCGGTGGATCATCTCCCGCAGGATTGCCCGCTTCAGCGCTGTACGCAGCGATAGGAAGATATCGGTTCGCAAGGCAAGCGCATGCTCCCCTCGAGCGCAGACCACTGTTGACCAGTATTCAGCGACCGTATCCGCCATCCAGGCGGCCTCTGCCGCCATCACACGACCTGTGCGGTTCAAGACATTGCGAATCTCCGGGTTATATTTTTCCAGGATCGGCAGGAGATGATGGCGCAGTCGATTTCGAAAATATGTCAGGTCGAGGTTGGAAGAATCCAAAACCGGCGATAAACCCTGGGCTTCACAATACTCTTCTGCTTGTTGATGGGTCACGCAAAGCAGTGGGCGGACCAATGAAAGGCCACTGCCCTCATCCTCCGCAATACCGACCCAATCACGGAGTGAGGTTTTTGGCAACATCCCTCGCAGTCCTGAAGGCCCAGCTCCTCGCAGGAAATGCATCAACACCGTCTCGGCTTGATCGTCGGAGGTATGCCCTGTGGCAATGACATCGATGCCATGCTGCTGCGCCACGCGGACCAAAAATCGATAACGCAGTATCCGGGCAGCTTCCTCGATTGATGCACCCTGTTCGGCAAACCCTGCTACGTCGGCGTTTTCGGATACGAACTCCAATTCGAGTTGTGATGCGATTTGCTGAACAAACGCAGCCTCCGATTTACTTTCCGAGCGCAATTGGTGATCGAGATGTGCAACAATCGGGCGATACCCCAGGCGAAAGAGACAATGCAATAGACAGAGGCTATCCGCCCCGCCTGATACCGCAGCGACGAGCCTCTCATTCTCATGTAGAAGCTGTTCCTGGTCGATGAAAGCTGTTATTTCCCGGAGTATACCCATTTCGAGCCGATTATAGCATCGTAGAACGAGAGTATAGATATCGTTTTACATAACCATAGACATCGATATTGCAAAGGGTTAAACTTGTCTATGCTATAATCAACAATTGGCCTCATGGAGGTATTCATACTTTGGCATTCAACCCCCTAAACTGGTTGCTGGGTCTTTTTTCTCTCGATATCGGCATCGATCTCGGTACCGCGAACACCCTGGTTAATGTGCTCGGGAAAGGCATCGTGATCAACGAGCCTTCGTGGGTTGCCATCGAGAAAAAATCCAAGCGACCTTTGGCGATCGGCGTAGAAGCCAAGCAGATGGTCGGGCGAACACCGGCCAATGTGGTCGTGATACGACCATTACGCGATGGTGTCATCTCGGAGTTCGAGATCACGGAGCGGATGCTGGAATACTTCATCGCCAAAGCACATGAACAAAGCATCTCCCCTGTACCTCGTCCCAGGGTGGTTGTTGGAATACCCAGTGGAGCGACGGAAGTGGAAAAGCGCGCCGTTTATGATGCCGCCATGGCCGCCGGGGCACGCGAAGCGTTGTTGATCGAGGAACCAACCGCAGCCGCGATCGGCGCAAACCTTCCCATTGGGGAAGTGCGCGGATCCATGATCGTGGATATCGGAGGCGGCACGACGGAACTCGCTGTATTCACCATGGGCGGTATCATCGTCTCCCGCTCGTTACGAGTTGCAGGCGACGAAATGGATCAAGATATCGTCAACTACATCCGTAACAAGTACAACCTGCTCATCGGGGAACGCATGGCCGAACAATTGAAGATCAAAATTGGCTCTGCATACCCTCTCAAGGAAGAAAAAACGATGGGTGTCCGCGGACGCAACCTGGTGCGTGGTTTGCCGGAGGCTGTCGAAATCTCGTCCGTAGAGATACGTGAAGCCCTTTCCGGTTCCGTGAACATCATCGTAGAAACCATACGAGATGCCCTCGACGAAATCCCTCCCGAATTAATTGCCGATTTGATGGAAGAAGGTATTTGTTTAGCAGGTGGAACTTCACAACTTCAAAATCTAACCGAACGTCTCTCGAACGAACTTCGCATGCGCGTCTGGAACGCAGAAGATCCAATGACTTGTGTAGCCCGAGGCGCCGGCCTGGTACTCGAAGACCTCGACAATATGGGACGGTACCTCGTCGGCCTTGACCGTCGACAGCAGAAAGCATAAGCTTCACAGTCGAAACACGATTTTCCGGTTATTTATCTGATGAATCGATCAAACTCTCGTTTACTCGTCGCTGGCACATTGGCTTTAATCACCATCGGGATCATGGTCCTCAGCATTGGTGGTTTTATAACGCCCGTACATGATATGTTGCTGCGTCCGATCAGTTCCGTTCAAGAATGGATCGCACTGCGCGTATCCGCTATCCACGACACCTTAACCGCACCGCGAGACGTCGCCTCACTGCAGGCAGAAATTGCCCGGCTGCAGAGCGAGGTTGCCCGATTAGAACAAGAAATTATTGTATTGCGCGAACAAGCCACTGAAGCCGAAATCCTTGCCTCGTTGCTGAATTATGCTCGTTCGCAACCAGAAAACCGCTCGATCGCCGCAAACGTTATCGGGCGGGACACGAGCCCCTTTATCCGCTCGATCTGGCTCGATCGCGGCTCTGACTCTAACCTCAGTAAGGGTATGCCCGTAGTTACGGAGCGAGGTCTGGTAGGACGTATCGCCGAGGTCTTCCCAACCGCATCCCGCGTACAACTGATTACGGACCCTGAATCCGCGGTTAATGTTACGCTTCAACTTGCGAGAACGGACGGTGTCTTGGTGGCCGAATTCAACGGGGAATTGTCGGTCGACATGATCGATCAGAACGCCGAAGTAACAGTTGGCGAGCTGGTGCTGACTTCTGGCCTGGGCAATTTTCCTGCCGACATCCCGGTCGGCCAAATAATAAATATCAGACGCAGAGATTATGAACTATTCCAGGAAGCGAGCGTCCAGGCGAGTGTTGATTTTGAAGCTTTGAACATCGTACTTGTTATCACCAACTTCCAACCTATACCGGTAGAATTAACTTCCCCTTGAAAATCGACGATGTCTTACTTTATCGGAATTCCCCTACTAACCCTGCTTGCCATTTTTCAATCCGTGCTCATGAGTCATATCGAATTGCTGGACGGAAGAGCTGATCTGGTTCTTCTGGCTGTGGTCTCATGGAGCCTCACTAGACGGAGTGAAGAAGCGATGGTATGGGCAGTGATCGGTGGCTTCGCTCTCGATTTGCTTTCCGGCTTACCTCTTGGCAGCAACGCACTGATTCTCCTCATCGTCGCTTTTCTGGTATCCTTCCTGGAAGGCAGGTTTTGGGAGGCACATTTGTTGATGCCGTTGGGTGTAATGCTGGTTGCGTCATTGGCCTATCACTTTTTATGTACCTTCGAGATTATGATCCTTGGATACGATGTGTCGCTTGCAGTTGTTTTTCGCCGTATCATCCTGCCCAGCACGTTCTTGAACGTTGTTATTGCACTTCCGGCCTCACAACTTGCTTCAGCCTTGCATTCTCGTCTTTTCCCGCAAGAAGTGGAATTATAAGGCAGACGAAGCATGTCCATCGGTAATAGTTCACATATACCCAGATCGAGATTTCGACTTTCCTACGCCATTGTCCTGACAACATTCGCATTCTTTTTCGTGCGTTTATTTATACTGCAAATTGTCGAAGGAGAAACCTATCGGGCGCAGGCGGACGATAATCGCTTCGAAACGGTCAACTCCCCTGCTGCGAGAGGGATAATTTACGATCGCAACGGTTTCCAATTGGTGCGTAATATCCCATCCTTCAATGTGATCATCACACCCGCACTTCTACCGGATAGTAATGCGGAAACTGAAGCCATTTATCAACGCTTATCCGAAATCACCGGGGTACCCATCGACCAGGAAGGTCCGCCAGCAGCACGCTGCGTTCCTGGTCGTGGGATAAGGCAACTCGTTGCGGAAGGTCGAACAAATCGTCCATTCGATCCATGGCCTATCGCCTGTGACATCGACGAAACAGCGGCGCGGCTTTTACGCGAAGAATCCATCGATTTTCCCGGAGTTGACATCGAGATTACACCCGTGCGAGAATACACCACCGGTGAACTAACCTCAGCTTTGATTGGATACCTGGGCCCGATCCCAGCGATCTTTGAACCCTATTACACCGAAAATGGATTTATCGCCGGACGAGATAAGATCGGCTATGCCGGCATTGAATTTGGTTTTGGATCCGTTATCGAGGAAGGCGAATTTAAAAATATTTACATCGGCATGTATCAAGAAATCTTAGCCGGCGAAAATGGCGTCAAACAAGTGGAAATCGATGTCGCCGGTCGCCAACTCCGCGAGATCGGAGAAGTCACACAACCCGTCCCGGGAAACAGCTTGCGACTTACGATCGACACACGCCTGCAAGCTTCCGCGGACGCAGCCCTCAGAAATCGGATGGAGTTTATCAATCGCTACGCAGGCGAAGAGCGCACACCCATCGGCGTCGTCATCGCTATGGATCCTCAGACGGGTGAGATTCTCTCCATGGTCTCCCTCCCCACATACGAGAACAACCGCTTCGCCCGTTACATCCCAGAAGACTACTACTTTCAACTCGTCCGAAACGATCGAGGCAAACCGCTCGTAAACCACGCCATCGCTGATGTTTTCCCTCCAGGATCGACTTTCAAGATGGTAACCGCCGTCGGCGCGCTGAATGAAGGAGTCATTACCCCCGAACAACAACTGAATGACCCGGGAAAGATCACCATCACCAACCGGTATTTTCCCAACGATCCCGGCAAGGCCAAGGATTTTATTTGTTGGAAGAAGGATGGCCACGGTCTCGTCGATTTCGTCCATGGGATTGCCTACTCCTGCAATGTCTACTTTTACAAAATCGGCGGCGGATTTCCGGGCGAGATTGAGGAAGGGCTTGGCGTAGCAGGTATCAATCGTTACGCCCCTGCGCTGGGCTACGGTGCGCCACTGGGCATCGATCTACCCGGAGAAGCCAGCGGGTTGATTCCCAACGAAGATTGGAAACGCATTAATCTCGGCGAAGGTTGGTCAACCGGCGACACGTATAACACCGTCGTTGGCCAGGGCTTTGTCGCGGCCACTCCCCTGCAAGTGCTCACATCGATCGTCACCATCGCCAATGGCGGTAAAGTCATGTGGCCGCACGTGGTACAAGAGACTCTCGACGGTGAAGGCAATGTTGTCACTAGCTACGAGCCTTGTGTGCTCTGGGATATCGCCGATGACGTCATCACGCCGCTGGACGAAATCGGCGCCAACTGCCCCACACTTCCCGAGGAACTGCGTCAGTTCATCATCAGTGAACGTCGTGATTTAGGGATGATTTCCCCGGACATCATCGTCGACCCGGATGTGCTTGAACTGGCACAGCAAGGCATGCGAATGGTAGTCACAGAAGGCACTGCGGAAGGGTATGCCAATCTCGAAAATATCTCCTCCGCCGGTAAAACCGGCACGGGAGAATTTTGTGACAAAGTGGCCTATAACATGGGCCTATGTAAACCAGGTGCCTGGCCAACCCATTCCTGGTACGCCGCGTACGCCCCCTTTGAAAATCCCGAGATCGCTGTGGTTGCATTCGTCTACAACGGCGGCGAAGGCGCCATCACCGCAGGCCCGATCGTCAAACAAATAATGGATGCTTATTTCTCCCTCAAGGCGATCGACGTCGCCCTCGTCGAATAGCGCACTTTAAAATGTATCGACCAGATTTCCAGCTCCAAGACACCGCTTGTCGCATTAGTTGGGATCGCGTGCTATAATCGCCAATCGAATTGGCTATGAACACACCGCTTGCGATTAAAGGCATCCGTGATGGTCTCCTGATCACCGTTCCTGCGGGCGATTGGACAGAAGTGCTGCCCAATCTACTCGAGACCATTCGGCAACAAGAGGATTTTTTTCGCGGCGCTCGTCTGGCCTTTCAAATTGAAGACCGAGAGTTAAGTGCGGCAGAACTGGGTCATCTTCGCGACATGCTTGCGGAGGAAGAGATCACCCTCTGGGCGATACTGACGACATCAGAAACAACCAAAATCGCTGCTGCCGATCTTGGGTTGGCGCAAGAATTATCCGGAAAATCGTGCGCTGAGGATGAGGAAGGACTTCCACTTGAATCACGACTTCAAGGTGAGGAAGCGGTTCTCGTCGAACGGACCTTGCGTTCCGGGCACAATATCCGCTATGCTGGCCACGTCATCATTCTGGGTGACGTGAATCCCGGTGCGGAGATCATCTCTGGGGGACATGTGATCGTGTGGGGACGATTGCGTGGAACGGTTCATGCCGGTGCCGGCGGAGATGAAAGTGCGACAGTTTGCGCACTCGATCTTTCGCCAACACAACTGCGCATCGCCGGGCAGATCGCCGTATCCCCCAGTCGTCGTTCAAAAACCATGCCGGAAATCGCTTGTATCCGAGATGGACAGTTGGTAGCCGAACCCTGGCAAGCGTGATCATCGATTTCAGCAACATGAATACGGAGTTGGTGTATGAGCGGTAAGATAGCAACGATTACGTCCGGAAAAGGCGGAGTTGGAAAAACAACGGCCACCGCGAACATCGGCGCCGCTTTAGCCGATCTCGGATTTAGCGTGGTTTGTATCGACGCTGATATTGGATTGCGAAATCTGGATGTCGTTATGGGCCTCGAGAATCGCATCGTCTACGACCTTGTTGACGTCATTGAAGGACGCTGTAAACTCCGCCAGGCAATGATACGAGACAAACGGCTTGAGGAGTTCTACCTCATCCCTGCAGCACAAACCCGAGATAAAACAGCCGTCTCTCCGCAAGATATGATCCGCCTGACAGATGAATTGCGTGCGGATTTTGATTGGATTCTTATCGATTCACCAGCCGGCATCGAGCGTGGTTTTCGAAACGCTATTGCCCCGGCAGATATTGTCGTAATCATCACAAATCCGGAGGTTTCCGCCGTCCGTGATGCGGATCGCATCATCGGTCTCGTCGAGGCGGAAGATAAGGGACCGGGGAGATTGATCATTAATCGGGTCAAGCCCGAGATGATCAAGCGTGGTGATATGTTAGGAACGGAGGACGTACTCGACGTCTTGGCCATTGAACTGGTTGGTGTTGTGCCAGATGACGAATCGGTCATTGTGGCTGCGAACAAGGGACTGGCAGTCGTTCTCGATCCGCGCAGTAAAGCAGGTGTAGCATTCCGCAATATCGCTCGTCGTTTATCCGGTGAGAACGTGGAATTCGAGGCGCTGGATGAGCAAGATGGTTTCTTCGGCCGCTTATCTCGCCTCGTCAAATCAGGAGGCGAAGGATGAGCCTCAAGGAATCCATTCGATTCGGACGACGTAGCAGTGCACAAACCGCAAAGGAACGTCTCAAGCTCGTACTCGTGCACGACAGGGCAGGACTCTCTCCGAATCGCTTAGATGCACTCAAAGATGAACTGATCGATGTCATTTCCAGGCACATCGAAATCGATAGACACGCGGTACGAATTTCCCTCACCCGCGACCGAGAACAACAACGCCTCGTCGCAGATATTCCCCTCACCCCCGCACCTTCTCGACGCGGAAGGTCACGATAAGGTATGCGTCAAACCCGTATTTGGCGACATTTTGATATTTGGCTGCTTGCCACCGTCGCGGTGTTGACAATCGCAGGTGTGGTAATGATTCGTTCTGCGATCGCGGGGAATCAGGCATTGGTCGATAGCCCATCCCGGCAGACACTTTTCGCCATCGTCGGATTCGCCGTGGTTCTCCTCACAGCCTCGATCGATTATCGTATCTGGGCCACACTTTCCCGCCCAATATATATACTCACTGTTGGATTACTTGGAATGATCGCTGCATCGGGTGTCGCTGGCTTCGGATCCAAGCGTTGGTTTCAAGTCGGCACGAATACCGTGCAGCCTTCCGAGTTGGCAAAGATATTCATGATCCTGGTGTTGGCCAGTTACATCGCCAGAAACCAGCATAAACTCAAACAGACGGGCACGGTCGTGCGCAGCCTCGCACTCGTCGGACTTCCCGCCCTACTCGTATTCATTCAACCTGATTTAAGTACCGCTATCGTTCTGGGCGTGATTTGGGCGGCATTGATTTGGGCTGGCGGAATTCGTTACCGTCACATCGCCACAATCGTAATAATCGTCTTGCTTCTGCCGTTTCTGGCCTGGCCTTTCCTCGAACCCTACCAACAAGCACGTGTTGTCACCTTTCTATTCCCGAATCCGGATGAAAGTTACGGCGAAACGTACAATGTAAATCAAGCCATAATTACAATCGGATCCGGTGGCTGGTCGGGTAAAGGCTACGGCAACGGGACACAAGTACAACTGCGCTTCCTGAAAGTCCGCCATACAGATTTCATTTTTTCAGCCATGTCGGAAGAATTTGGTTTTATCGGTGCATCGATTTTTATATTACTCTTCATCTTCGTTATCTTTCGTTGCCTGCGAGCGGCCCGTATGGCCCGCGATATGTTTGGCGCTCTTATATGTTACGGCGTTGCGATCCTGCTCTTCTTCCAGGGTGCCTTTAACATCGGCGTGAATCTGAATATATTCCCCGTTTCCGGCCTTCCATTGCCGTTTTTAAGTTACGGTGGATCCTCTTTGTTAACCAGTCTCCTGGGCATTGGCCTCGTTCAAAGCGTGATCCTGCGTCATAAGAAAATCGAGCTTTAATCCTCACATTTCTTAAGGAAGGTATATGACATCTTCAAATCCGGTACGCGTTCGTTTTGCGCCTTCTCCGACAGGACACTTTCACCTCGGCGGTGGCCGTACGGCCCTTTACGATTACCTGCATGCCCGTCAAAACAAAGGGCAGCTCATCCTGCGCATCGAAGACACAGACCGCAAGCGATTCGACCCACAAGCGGAAGAAGAAATGATCGAGGCGTTGCATTGGATGGGAATCTCGTGGGACGAAGGCCCTGACGTCGGCGGACCGTATGCGCCTTACCGCCAATCGGAGAGGATGGAAATCTACAAATCGCACGCCGAAGAACTCATACGAAGCGGACATGCCTATTATTGCTTTTGTTCACCGAAACGGCTGGCAAAAGTCCGCCAGGAACAGCAGGCACGCAAGAAGCCACCTCGCTACGATCGACTCTGTCGCCAATTAAGCCCCCAGGAAGCCGAAGCGAGAGTCCGGGCCGGCGAGTCCCACGTCGTCCGATTCAAGACACCGTTGGAAGGCACAACCACGGCCGTCGACTTGTTGCGCGGTGAAATCAGCGTCGAAAACGCCACCATCGACGACTACATCCTGCTCAAATCCAATGGCCTTCCGGTCTATCACCTGGCGGCAATGGTGGACGATCATCTCATGGGCATCACCCACGTCTTCCGTGGATCGGAGTGGCTTCCCACGTTCCCGCTGCACGCAATGATCTATGAAGCCTTCGGGTGGGATCAGCCGATGTGGGTTCACCTTTCGGTGTTTCTCAATCCCAGCGGCAAGGGGAAGATGAGCAAGCGCCAGGCGGGAGTGAAAGGCATTTACATTTCCGAATTACGAGACGAAGGATACATCCCGGAAGGTCTGGTTAACTGGATCGCCCTCATGGGCTGGTCGTACGACGACCACACCGAGTTTTTCACGATGCAGGATTTGATCGAGAAATTCAACCTGGAGAAACTCAACCCCAGCCCGGCTGCGGTGAATTACAGCAAGCTCGACCATTTCAATGGCCTCCATATCCGCGCCTTGCCCATCGAAGGACTCGCCGAACGAATTCGCCCTCTCTTTGAAGCGCAGGGGTATAGCGTCGATGAAGCGCGCCTGCAGGCAATCACCCCGCTCATCCAGGAACGCATCCGCACGCTGGACGAGGCCGTCCCAATGGCTGGATTCTTCTTTCAAGAAGACGTGCAGCCTGATGCTGATGAACTGGTCGGCAAGAAGATGGACACTGCGCAGTCTGCAAGTGCGGCGCAGGCGGCGTATGCGTTGATTGATTCGATCGACACGTTCGAAGTCGAACCGCTGGAAGAGAAACTGCGCGCCCTGGCAGACTCGCTGGAGCTGAAAGTCGGTCAATTGTTCGGGATATTACGGGTTGCCGTTACCGGCCAACGCGTCAGCCCGCCGCTCATTGAAAGCATGGTCGTGATCGGAAAAGAGGTAGTATTGACCCGCATTCAAGCGGCAATCTCGATGCTGGAGGGCAAGCAGTAATTCCCCACTACCGATCATCAAACCCAATTGAGTAGACCAGCGAAATCGCCTATGGTAAAATGCTTACCGTCCTTGGCGGGTCGTCTAGTGGCAGGACAGCGGACTCTGACTCCGTCAACGGTGGTTCGAATCCACCCCCGCCATCTCATCGACGTTCGATTGTTTTATTACGCGTAATCTGACTCTGTCAGCCGAGTTTCGAAACCTCGACCCCCAGCCTGAAAACGCCCGCACCTGAGGGATGCACCCCAGACAGCGGGCGTTTATCGTTGCTGCAAAGTCAATCTATTAATGGCTATGCGAATATTTCCCGGCCATCAATCATCTTTACAGCCAAGCCGCATCCTTCTCGTTTCAACCATCAGCGAAGGGATATGCAAGTCGTTGGTATAATGACCGGATGGAAGAGACAAAGTCCTGGCGCCAGACCCTGCAGAAGACCCGTCAGACCGCCCTCGGCCGTCTGGCGACGTTATTCGGGACAAGCGAGTTAACCCCGGAATTCTGGGAGCAATTGGAAGAGGTTCTCCTGCGCGCGGATGTGGGCATCGAGACGACCACCGATATCCTCAAAGACTTAAAACGTTCGAGTCACGAAGACGGTTTGATCCAAGGAACCCAGGTCGAAACACGACTTCGATCGGTACTCCAATCCCAACTCAAACCGCCTCCGCCGGAAGAACTCGCGGGAAAACCTCACGTGATACTGCTCGTGGGCGTAAATGGGTCCGGCAAAACAACGACCGCAGCGAAAATCGCACAGCGATGGCTGCAGCGCCAGCATTCCGTCCTGTTTGCCGCGGCAGACACCTACCGGGCAGCAGCCAGCGAACAATTACAAATGTGGGCTCAACGTTTGAACGTCGACGTCATTTGCGGGCAACCGGGAAGTGATCCTGGCGCCGTCGTTTTCGACGCCTGTACAGCGGCAACGTCCAGAAGCATCGATGTCGTACTTGTCGACACCTCAGGCAGGATGCACACGCAGCACAATCTCATGCAGGAACTCGGGAAAATACGGCGTGTTACCGGGAAAGTCGTTGCAGAAGCGCCGCATGAAACGTTTCTCGTGCTCGACGCCACGACAGGCCAGAATGGATTATCCCAGGCCACAGCCTTCTCCGACGTGACTGCTTTGTCTGCCGTCGTTTTGGCAAAACTGGACAATTCTGCAAAAGGCGGAGTCGCTTTTGCGGTTGCAAGAAAGCTGGAATTGCCGATCCAATACGTCGGGACCGGTGAGTCGCCATCCGCACTGCAGCGCTTCGATGCAGCGGCGTTTGTCGACAGTATCCTGCCGGAAATGACTCAGTAAGAACCACATCCTGGCACAATCACATTCTCTACTCGGCCGTGGATGGACGTGGCATAATGGTAGCAAAGGAAAATCTATCGATGGATGATTTGAAAACAGAACTTGAAGAAATCGAACAACGAATTCAAGAACTCATGGTGCGTCTTTGACTTCGCCACACGCGAAGAAGAACTCACGAAACTCGAACGGGCGGCGGAAGACCCGTCACTCTGGGACAACCAGGAATACGCACAGAAATTAATGAAACGAACCGCGCATCTTCGCGACGTGGTGGAGGCTTGGCACACGTTCCTCCAGCGCACCGAGGATGCAATCGAACTGGCCTCCCTCGATGACGAGGAACTGCGCGCCGACATCGAAAAAGAACGTGATGAACTGCTGCACGAACTCGAACGCAAGGAAACGCAGGCTCAATTGTCGGGACCCTACGACCGAGACAGCGCCATTCTCGCCATTCACGCTGGAGCCGGTGGAACGGATTCGCAAGACTGGGCGCAGATGCTCCTGCGTATGTATCTGCGCTGGGCGGAAAATCACAAATACGAGGTCGACATTGTCGATCAAAGCGATGGCGAGGAAGCGGGAATTAAAAGCGCCACACTAACCATCGATGGCGAATATGCCTATGGCTACCTGCGTTCCGAAAAAGGCGTCCATCGCCTGGTGCGCATCTCGCCCTTTGATTCGTCCCATCGAAGGCATACATCATTCGCCCTGGTTGAAGTCCTCCCGCAGGTCGAAGCCGAGGATGAGATCCTAATCGATTCCAACGACTTGCGCATCGACACATACCGCTCTGCCGGCGCAGGCGGCCAGAATGTGCAGAAAAATGAGACCGCCATTCGCATTACCCACCTCCCCACCGGCCTCGTAGTAACCTGCCAGAACGAACGCTCGCAAGTGCAGAACAAGGAAAACGCGATGCGCGTCTTGCGTGCCAGGCTGATGGATATCAAGCAGCGGCAGCAAGAAGAAGAATTGGCCGAGATCCGTGGAGATTACATCAAAGCTGAATGGGGAAGCCAGATTCGCTCGTATGTATTGCACCCATATCAGATGGTCAAAGACCATCGCACCGAGCATGAAGTCGCAAATCCATCTGCAGTTCTCGATGGAGACCTTGATGGATTTATAGACACATATTTGAAAGCATCCATCGGACAATCTACATGACACACACCTTGTCGGTCGGATAGCCATCTGCTATAATCCGGCCGCTGATTTCCCAAGGAGGTATCGCGCGTGGAGAATTTACTCAATCTCGCAATGGTCATCGTATCCATCGCTTTGATCATTCTTATCATTCTCCAAAGCCGAGGCGCAGGTCTCGGCGGTCTGGGCGGTGGAGGCGACATGGGAGGGGGGTCCAGCTTCTACGCTCGTCGAGGCGTTGAACGCTTACTGTTCAATATCACTATCGGCATGAGCGTCGTTTTCTTCGTACTCGCAATCCTTAACGTTATCTTGGTGGGCTGACATCTCCACCTAACCCGGTAAACGAACAAGGCCTAAATCAAACATGCGAAATATACGCTGGCAATTATTAATTGCGGTCGGCGGTTTAATACTCGTCGTAGGATTGCTTGTCGGTCAAACACCAGACACTGAAATCCTTAGCTCCCAACCTGCTGTTGGCGGCGTATATATCGAGGCACTCGTCGGCGAAATCCAACGCCTCAATCCAATCCTCGATATCTTCAATCAAGTCGACCGCGACATCGATCGCATCATCTTCAGCGGCCTGATCCGATTCGACGAACGCGGGGTTCCCGTACCAGAACTCGCAGAGTGGACGGTTACCGCCGATGCGTCCCTATACACGGTAACGATACGGGAAGATGCCGTGTGGCACGACGGCGAACCCGTCACTGCGGACGACGTTATCTACACTTTCTCCAAATATCAAGATGAGGATTATCCAGGCCCCCAGGATTTGCACGAATTATGGAAGCAGGTCAACATCATCCGTCTCGATGACCGACGAGTACAGTTCCAGCTTCCTGAACCGTTTGCGCCATTTTTAGATTATTTGAGCGTCGGATTACTGCCCGATCATCTTCTGCGAGGTGTGTCGGCAACCGCCCTTGTGGATCACCCTTTTAACCTGCAGCCGATCGGAACAGGCCCCTTTCGGTTCGATCGTTTCCTGGTTCAAGAAGAGCATATCACCGGGGTCAGCCTCGTAGCCTTTGGAGAGTATTTCGACCAACGACCTTATTTCGAACGCGTAGAATTGCGCGTCTTTCCTGATTCCACAGCCGCATTAACTGCGTTTGAAGATGGAGAAGTTCAGGGTATCGCAAACGTTGACAACGACATTCTTTCCCAGGTTCTGTCCTCTCCGGATATAAATCTGCACACAACAAGACTACCCAATCTGGGCATGATCTTCTTGAATACGCAGCACGCCGAGAAAAAGTTCCTTGCCGACAAGCATTTCCGACAAGCATTAGAACTTGCTATCAACCGGCAGTGGATCATCAACGAGGCACTCTCCGGGCAGGGATTGATCCCTATCGGTCCTGTGCTGCCCAATACATGGTCCTTTGCGGATAATTTGAGTGTGCCTGATTTCGACCCCCAGCGCGCGGCAACGATCCTCGACACTCTTGGTTGGGTGCTGCCAACAGGTGCAGCTCCGGGGACACCGGAATACCAACGCAGCAAAGACGAGCAGTCATTGAGCCTCTCACTGCTGTATGATGAAAACCCCTTGGACACCTCGATCGCAGGGATGATTAAAACAAATTGGGAATCGATTGGTATACACGTCGAATTGATCGGCGTTGATGCAGCGACGCTCATCTCCTCGCACCTCGAACTGCGGGATTTCGAAACGGCGCTCACCCATATCGATCTGATGCGCTTTCCCGATCCCGATCCTTATTCATTCTGGCATGACTCACAAGTTGAAACCGGGCAGAATTACAGCGGCTTTAACGACCGAAACATCAGTATTTGGCTCGAACAGGCACGCATCACGCCGGATTACTCCCGCCGGGCAGAACTGTATCAAAGTTTTCAATATCGCTTCCAGGATCAGGTCCCTTCCATTTTGCTGTATTATGAAATTTATAACTATGCCATTGGGGTCCAAATTCAAGGTGTGAGCATCGGACCAGTATTCGATCCCAGCGATCGATTCAATAACATCGAAAACTGGCATCTCATTGCACGACGTAATCTGAACCCACAAATTGTAGACACGGATGAGCCGTGATCGGATGACACCCCGTTCCCTGAACAAACACATCAGGTATTAACCCCTGGATAATGGAATATTGCGACTCAAAACGCGGCCTGCAAATGAGGGTAAACCTGATCCGGGGAAATCATCAACACGAAGAGACTGCACTGGACCGTGGTATAATCGACACGCTTAAAAGGGGAAAATGCACAAAGATTGTTAGGAAGGTGTAGAAGTGAGCAACAAAGAAGATACAGTAACTCGACTCCATCTTAAGGACCTAAAACCCGCAATGAAACTCGAGGGACGTGTAACCAAGACGGACCTCGTAGGAGCATTTGTCGACGTTGGCGCAGAATGTGATGGTTTGATCCACATCTCGAAATTGAAAGAAGGTCAGGTTAATCGCGTCGAAGATGTTGTCCAGGTAGGCCAGGAAGTCGAAGTATGGGTCCACCGGGTCGATCCAGAGACAGGGCGTCTCGAACTCAGTATGCTGAAGCCCATCTTGTTGAAATGGAAAGATCTTAAAACAGGCGATCGCCTAGAAGGAAAAATCGTACGCATCGAAAATTTTGGCGCCTTTGTTGATGTGGGTGCAGAACGACCCGGCCTCGTTCATGTCAGCGAAATGAGCAACGATTACGTAAAAAACCCAGCGGAGGTTGTCTCCTTGGGAGATGAAGTTGAAGTCAGTGTAATCGATGTTGATCGCAAGAAACGTCAGATTCGCTTCAGCATGAAGGATTCAATCAGCGACTACGTTGACGAGGACGACGGAGCTGAAGAGGAAACACCCACAGCAATGGAACTCGCGCTGCGCCAGGCAATGGAACAATCCGATCAGAAAGTACAGAAATCGCCAAACGAAGCGTCGACGAAAAAACAGCCAAAACGCGACGAACTCGAAGACATTCTCCATCGCACACTCGAACATCGAGTTCAAACCGCCTCAACAGAGTCCTGATTATATATCGTCAATTTTCATTATCATTGACTCCACCTGCCAAACAAAAAATCGGGCGTCATCGATACGCCCGATTCTCGTTTTGTACACTGGAGTTTTCCGATCTTGGTTGATGATCAATCAAGCCGCAAGCCATCTAAATCGAAACGGCAGGCATTAAAGCACATCATCTTCGATCCAACCTTCCGTTTCTTCCTCATCGCTTTCGCCATCATCCCAGACTTCATCAATTTCCTCAAGGTCATCGATTTCTTCGATTTCGTCCAGCTGCCAATCATCAGGTTCTGAGAGCGAGATATCATTGATGTGGGAATACGTCAGACATCCCTCATCGGGATCGATGATAACGTTTTCGGCAGTGCAAAAACCCGATTCAAGATAATAGCAGTCGATATATCGACAACGAATGCGAGACATATTGTTGATCTCCGTTTATTCACTCACAAAAATCTCTCTCATCCAGACAATGCGCAAGACAAACAAGAAAGACATGAGTACTGCAGAAAGAACGCAAAACGGACAAATCGCACGAAAAACAGCTACTGCAATAGAGAAAACCAGAACGATGATGACACATCCAAACACACCCACATATGCGATGGTCACATTTCCAATCTTAGCATAACGAGACCAAGATTATTGAAAATAATATACACGAATCCTGTATAACTGTCAGTATTAACTCCGCTTCAAATATAAAGTCGAACTGGCGTCTATCCAGGACGAAATCGTCTGGCCTCAAGCACATTGGGAAGCGCCTCCAAACGGTTGAGAATGCGGCTCAATTGTTCGATGTCGGTTACCTGCATCACCAGATCAAACATTGCGAGGCTGTTCTTTGTTGAGACGTTGACCGACGACATATTGATACCCTCATTTGCCACGAGTGTAGACACATCACGCATCAAACCATCACGATCGTAGGCGCGCAGACGAACCGAGACCGGATACGTTTGCCGAGCTCTGCCCCAGGAGACCTGGACTAATCGTTCTCGATCCTTGATTCGCAGCACGTTGGGGCAATCCTGTCGATGAATGGTCGCCCCACGTCCACGTGTGATATACCCGATAATTGGATCTCCAGGCGCCGGCTTGCAACACTTCGCCATACGGGAAAGCAATCCCCCTGACAATCCGAGAATACTTACATCCTCGGTGGTGACATCCGGGGATGGAACAGTCTCCAGTTGCTCCGTAAAACCAAATTCTTCCTCTTTCTCCTCAACGACTTTGGAAATGATCTTGTTCAAGTGCAGATCACCGCAGCCAATTGCGACCTGCATTTCTTCCGCGTTTGGATAACCCAAATCTCGGGCGATTTTTTCGTAGGAGACACCTTCCACACCCAGGCGTTTTAATTCTCTTTCCAACAACAGACGGCCGTTGGATATGTTCAATTCGCGATCCCGTCGACGGAACCATTGCCGGATTTTGCTTCGAGCCCGCTGGCTGCGAACCATTTCCAGGCTCGGATTTAACCAATCCCGGCTGGGCCCGCCTCGCTTCGCCGTAAGAATCTCGACTGAATCACCCGTCTGAATCTTATAATTCAGGGAGACCAACTTACCCCCTACTTTCGCGCCACGACAGCGATGACCGATATCTGTGTGAATGTGGTAGGCAAAATCGATAGGAGTCGACCCTGCAGGCAGGTCGATGACGTCACCTTTCGGCGTGAAGACATAAACACGGTCGTTGAAAACATCCGATTTCATGGCATCAACGAAATCTCCGGCATCGTCCACATCCTGCCGCCACTCCATCAGTTTACGCAGCCAGATAATCCTTTGTTCGAAAGTGTCATCTCGTGGCCGACCTTCCTTATAGCGCCAATGGGCTGCGATTCCGTATTCCGCTTTTTCGTTCATCGACGGTGTGCGAATCTGGGCTTCAAGTGTCCCCCCATCGTTGTAAACCACTGCGGTGTGTAATGATTGATAGAAGTTATCTTTTGGTGTAGCGATATAATCATCGAAGGTGCCCGGGATGGGCTTCCAGCGACTGTGAATAACCCCCAACGCCAGGTAACAGAGCGATTCGGTTTCCACGATTACACGAACGCCGCGTACGTCGTAGACCATGTCGAAGGGTACTTCTTTCCGATCCATTTTTCTGTAGATGGAATACAAATGCTTCGGACGCCCGTATACTTCGGCCTGGACGCCAGCTTCCGCCAATACGACCTTTAGTTGTTTAGAGATTACTTCTAGATCATTCTCCCGATCAACCCGGCGCTTGGCAACGTTCTCGGCAATTTCCTTATATTTTTCCGAATAGACGTAGCGAAAAGCCAGATCCTCCAATTCCCACTTCATCTGCCAGATGCCGAGTCGATTGGCCAGAGGTGCAAATATCTCTAGGGTCTCCTCTGCGATTCGCTTTCGTTTCTCTTCCGGCAAATGCACCAGCGTACGCATGTTGTGAAGTCGATCTGCCAGCTTAATCACGACAACACGCACGTCATCCCCCATGGCCAGAAAGGTTTTTCGTAGTGTCTCTTTGGCCAGTTCGCTTTTCGTGGCGCGAGGTTCTTTTCCGCCTCCGGAGCGCCGACTGACGCGTGGTAGTTGCGTCAGTTTGGTGACACTGTCTACCATGAGTGCCACCTCGTCCCCGAAATCGCGTTTTATATCTTTCAAAGTTACGTTGGTATCTTCTACGGTATCGTGGAGTAAACCTGCGACAAGCGCAAGGGTCGGTGCCCCCAATTCCGCCAAAATCGCGGCTACAGCGAGGCAGTGCTGTACGTAAGGTTCCCCGGAAGCCCGTTTCTGACCTTTGTGGGCTTTCTTCGTTACTTTGTAGGCGCGCTCGATGATCTCCCGATCTGCGGGACTGGTATCCTCCGGTAAAAGTTTGAGAAGACCTATAAGTTCCATGATTAACCGAGTCTAATACTCAGATATTTTCTCCTGACTGAACTACAATCAGCATAGCAAACAACGATCTTCTCATACAAGTTGCATCAGTAAAATATTGGTCGTCTCGATATATTCGTTTTTACAATTTTAAACGGATTGTATCACCTTGGGATCATTCATCGAAAGGTGATACAAAGTAAATAGATTATTTTATTGGTTTGAATGGTGTTCACATACTTTAGCGGAAGTCTCTTATACCGATACAGGAAAGTGGTTAATAATACGCATCACTCTCCGGCACGTCCACATCGGGAATTCGTTCCTCCCAATTTTCGACAATCATGATCTCTGAGTTCCCTTCCACTACGCTCAGCCAATCGTCGTATGCCGAATTCACCGCCTGTTGGTATTCATACTCTGTAAAAGTCTGCGTAGCACGATCCATGATTTCGAACACGTGCCATCCCTGGTAAGTTTGAATAGGTCCCACCAGCGTGCCGACGGGTTCTGTTAAGAGCAATTCGGCGGAAGGACCGAAACCAGAAAGAATGATCGTGCTTGCTAACCAACCCAATTCCCCACCGGCATCCTTCGTGGTCGCATCCTGGGAATATTCCGTAACAAGATCTTCCCAGGCTTCACCTTCTTCCAGTTTCAATCGCACTTCCTGAGTAGTTTCCTCTGTGTCGGTCATAATTTGACGCAATTGCGTTTTCTCCCCCTCCAACGGAACGTCTTGTTTGAGAATCTCCCGGATCTTCTCCGATAACATATTGGACCGAATCACTTGACGGATTTGCTCCTCCGATAACCCGGATTGCTCCTCAATGCCAGATATATAATCCGCATAGGCTTGTTCATAACCCTCCGCTGTGTACTCGGTTGGCGTCGGGTTAGGCATGGGGGTGTTGGCAGCCGTTGGAGTAACATCGGTCGTAGGCAATGCCGTGACAGCAGCTGCCGTGAGGGTTTCTTCTGCTTTTCGGGTTGGATCTGGTGTCAGTGAAGGAAGACTTGTCGGCGTGCCGTTGCGGTAATAACCAAGGTACTCCTCGAATCTCTGATCGAGTTCTGCTTCCGTAATTACGATCCCCATTTCCTCGGCTTCCTGACGGACGAGCTCGTCTTTGATCATGGTATCTAGAACGGCCCAAGCGATTGATTCCGCAGTTACACCGGAGAACTGCACTTCGGAGATAACGCGATCTTGAAACTCACGTGTATTGATCTCCTCGCCATTAACAACTGCAATCGGTTCGCCAGGCAAAACGACTGCCTCCCGATAGATGCCATAGCCGATGAGACTAAAAACGAGTATCGCTGTAATGAGTGTGCCAGCGATGATCCGATTTTTCAGGATTCTCTCTCGTTCCGCCCTGGCTAAATGCTTTCTAGTTGGTCGCAATTGTTGTTTTTGCCTGGCCATGAATCGTCTCCACGAATCAAATGAATGGAAATCTATTGATTTCGGCGCGATCGAGGGTGGTGAGTAACAACCTACAGGAATTAACGATATCGCTCTATTGAAAAGGGAAGCAAAGCCATGTGTCTTGCGCGCTTGACTGCCTTGGCAACCATACGTTGGTGTTTTGCGCACGCACCTGTCTCGCGTCTCGAACGGATTTTGCCCTGATCGGTTACATAGCGCTTGAGACCCTCAATCTGCTTATAGTCAAGCGATTTGGTCTTGTCTGCGCAGAACTGGCAAACCCTCGGTCTACGAGAGAAACGACGGCCTCTACCACGTTGAGGTCGTGAACGTCGTTGCTGTTGGCCTTCTTCTCTAGATTCCTCAGTATTCGCTTGAACATTTCTTTCTTCTGCCAATTTCATTACTCCCATAATGGTCAAGTATTCAAACCATCGTTATATCGAACTAGAATGGAAAATCCTCTTCCATCGCCTCACTTGAATCCGCTGTGTCGTGCGCGATTTCGCGACGATCACCCAACATGATCATCTCTTTCGCAACCAATTCCGTGGTGAAATGCTTGTTGCCCTCATTGTCTTCCCAACGACGGGTTTGTAAACGGCCTTCCACATATACTTGCTGGCCCTTATGTAAGTACTGATTGCATATCTCTGCCAAAGAGCCCCAGGCAACAACGTTAAACCACTCTGTTTCCTCGTGTCGATCCCCGTCAGCAGAGGTCCACGAACGTGTCGTCGCCACACTAAAGGTCGTAACCGGGCGGCCTGACGGCGTATAGCGCATCTCCGGATCGCGTCCCAAATGGCCAATGATCATTACCTTGTTTAAGCCACGACTCATCACAGGATCCTTTCCCATTCATCCCCTTACCTGATGACTCTCGCACTATTCTTTAGCTGTGATCATGAAGCGCAATATTTGTTCACTAAGACGAAGGTCGCGTTCTACAACGATGCAAGCATCTGCTGGCATCTCGATGTCGAGAATGAAGTAATAGCCGTCCGTCTGTTTCTGGATTTCATAAGCCAATCGACGTTTACCCCAACGATCTACTTTAATGGTTTTTCCACCGGCAGCATCAATCCAACCGGCAACTCTCTCATCGAGATTCGTGAGGGTCGTCTCATCCAACTCTGGGTGTGCGATATAGGCTAATTCATAGTTGCGCATCAGGTTTTCCTTTCCCCGGGATTACCCCTCATCCATAACCGAGCGATTAAGAATGGGAGCGGAAAGCGCGTCGGTTCTACGACGCGGCAACAGGCAATAGTGTATCACGCGCAAGTGGGAATATCAAGCACGACTAGCAAGTGCTCTTTTTTCACGGTATAATCTAATTTGATTAGGGTTGGTCCACTTTTTGCATGAACGAAACCAACCCAATTGATCCGAGAGGGGCTGGAATTCGTTCTGGGCACAGTCCCGGTTGATGTCTCACCGGCCAGGTTGATTATCACCTGGCTCGCTTCTTGTAAAGCCATATCGTTCGTGTATGCTACGCTACGGAGGCAGGATGACAACAAATGCCATTAAATTCGGTACTGACGGCTGGCGTGGGCGCATCGCTGAGGATTACACATTCTCAAGTGTCCGGCGCTGTGCACATGGTTTTGCACAATACCTACTCAATACCGAAGGGGCGAATAATAAAGTCGTTGTGGGGTACGATCAACGCTTTGGGTCTGAAAATTTCGCCGCCGCCGCCGCCGAAGTGCTCGCAGCACACGGCTTCCAAGTTCTGCTCACAGATGGTGCTTCGCCCACGCCCACAATCTCCTATGCGACGGTACACAACGAAGCCGTTGGTGCAATCAATATCACCGCCTCCCATAACCCATCCAGTGATAATGGTTTCAAAGTACGCGATCGACATGGCGGAGCTGTTGATCCCCAGGGACTGAAACAGATCGAATCCGAAATCCCGGCGAGTGAGGATAATGTCCCCCGCCTCCCCATCGAAGAAGCCGTCGAGCAAAACAAGGTCACCTATTTCGACCCATCCCCGACCTACATCGAACAGATCAAGCGCTTGATCGATGTAGAACCGATACGAAAGGCAGGCTTGACGGTACTGGTTGATGCAATGTGGGGGAATGGAAGTGGTTGGTTTACCAAACTGCTCAGTGGCGACAAGACCAAGGTAATCGAGATCCACAATCACCGCAATCCCATTTTCCCCGAGATGATTCGCCCTGAACCCATTCCGCCCAATATCAATGTCGGGCTCGCAGCGACCAAAGAACACAACGCAGATGTACTCTTGATTACGGACGGAGACGCTGATCGAGTGGGCATGGGTGACGAAAATGGTGAATTTATAGACCAATTACGAGTGTATGGGCTCTTGGCACTCCACATGCTCGAGATTCTGGGTAAACGCGGCCCGATCGTGAAGACTCTCTCCACAACTTCCATGCTGAACAAACTCGGGAAAATCTACGACGTGCCCGTCTACGAAACGGGCGTCGGCTTCAAATACGTTGCGCCGAAGATGCTCGAAGTGAATGCACTTATTGGCGGGGAGGAATCCGGTGGCTATGCCTTTCAGGATCACGTCCCCGAACGAGATGGTATTCTCGCAGGATTGTTCCTTCTCGATATGATCGTGCGTCTTGAACGAAAACCTTCAGAGCTCATCGACTTATTGTTCGAAAAAGTCGGAGCACACTTCTACGATCGCATCGACACTTGCCTCCCCGAAGATGAGCGTGAATCGATTAAAGCGCGAGTACAACAGGCCTCCCCAGAGAAAATTGCAGGTCTCAAGGTCGTTGATATCAACACACACGACGGATATAAATACAACCTGGAAGATGGCGGCTGGTTGTTGATTCGCTTTTCCGGAACCGAACCGATCATTCGGGTTTATTGTGAAACAACGCAGGCCGAACTTGTAAACCCCATTCTCCAGGAAGGGCTCCGGATCGCAGGAATTGAATGAATGCAACGACAAGGCGGCTCACAGACACACACTGCCATCTCGTACTTCCCCAGTTCGATCAAGATCGTGTCGAAGTCCTCGAACGGGCTTGGGAAGCTGATGTGGACCGTATTCTCGTTCCAGGCATAGATCTGCACACGAGCCGTCTGGCGGTAAAATTGGCACAGCAACATGCAAATATCTTTGCAGCCGTGGGCATCCATCCGCATGACGCCCGAACGTGGAATTCTGACACGGCAGCAAAAATCGGCGAACTCGCTCGTTCAGAAGGTGTGGTTGCGATCGGAGAGATCGGGCTGGATTACTATCGGAATATATCCACGCCTGACCAACAGAAACACGCCTTCCAAGCGCAATTAGCACTCGCCGCCGAGATTGGATTGCCCGTTGTGATACATAACCGGGACGCGACACAGGACATCATCGAAATGCTGCTTGCCTGGTCTCGAGATCTGCCGGCAGGGCTTCGGGAACGACCAGGCGTGCTGCATGCCTATTCGGCAGACATCGATACCGCCCTGCTCGCTGCCGAATCAGGATTCTATTTCGGTGTGGCCGGACCAGTGACCTTTCGAAACGCCGATCACCTACGCGAAGTCGTTTCAAAATTGCCAATTTCGAAGGTTCTGCTCGAGACGGATTCTCCCTACCTTACGCCACACCCCCACCGGGGCAAACGAAACGAGCCAGCCAACGTGAAAATTGTTGCCGAATGTTTTACTGGTATTATGGATATGCAGGAGAGTCAAGTCACTGAAATCACATGGCAAAATGCCGCGACCCTCTTCGAATGGAACCATGGAAACAACGACCATCACCTTCTTTGATCTCATTCGCTCCGAACTCGCAAAGGTGGAGCAGAGAATGCGCATCAGCCCGGGTGAACACGACCCCAACCTGATCGCCGCACTCGATCATTTGCTCTCCTCGGGCGGGAAACGCATTCGCCCTGCCCTTGTCTTGCTTTCCGCAGGGATGTTGAACGCCGATCGAGATCATGCCATCACGCTTGCAGCCTCGGTGGAAATGCTGCACACCGCAACGCTAGTGCACGACGATTTGATCGACGGCGCTTCTCTCCGCCGGGGGATTCCCACCATCAACGCCACACTGGGACCTGGGGCTACCGTCCTAACAGGAGATTACATTTTCGCTCGAGCCGCGTACCTGGCAGCAGAAATTGGCGAACAGGCGTTGATGAAAATCTTCGCGCGAACGCTGATGACGATCGTAAACGGGGAAATCTCCCAGATGTACGCCAACAGCAAGAGTGATGCTGGCATCCCGGATTATCTTGAGCGGATCTATGCCAAAACCGCATCGCTGTTCGAAGTCGCCACAGAAGGTGCTGCGATCCTAAGCGACATCGATGAAGATGCAGTCGCCGTAATGAAATCTTTTGGATACAACATCGGCATGGCTTTTCAGATCGTCGATGACGTCTTGGATTTCACCGCCGATGAAGAACGACTCGGAAAACCCGCCGCAAACGATCTGCGACAAGGCTTGATCACGCTCCCTGTCTTGTACTTTCTTTCAACAGCCTCCGATCAAGAAAATTTGCGCCATAAAATCACTACGCAGCAATGCGATGAAGATGAACTTTCCGAAATTGTCTCCGCGATCCGTTCCTCGAAGGCAATCGATAAGGCTCTCGATCAGGCACAGGAATTCATCACCACAGGCATTTCACTCTTGAAAATGATGCCCGCCAATCAAGAACGAGCGGCGCTCTACGAACTCGCAGATCACATCATTAATCGCAGCACTTAAACCATTGGCATCAAAGAGGTTGTCCGTACGAGAGCAAGCGACACTTACTTGCGCAGAAACCAACCGGATCATCTGCCCCTAAATAACAGGCGCAAGGCCCCTAACTTCATTGAGCTGGTTTGCAGGAGATGGGTATGGAACCATCCAACGTATTCGCATCGACACACCCCCTCGTGGCACATAAATTGAGTAAATTGCGCAACCAGGATGTTGTTCCCAAAAAATTCAGGGAACTCATTCGCGAGCTTTCTGCGTTATTAACCTACGAGGCAACCCAAGATCTGCTCGTCAATCCAATTGACATCCAAACACCTTTGGTGAAAACCAAAGGCCTGGAATTGTCTGAAAGTGTTGGATTGATCCCCATCTTACGAGCTGGCTTGGGGATGGTGGAGGGGGTTTGGGAATTAATGCCCTCCGCCGAAGTATGGCACATCGGTCTCTACCGGGATGAAAAAACCCTCCAACCGGTGGAATACTACAACAAGCTTCCCATCGAACCTACCGTCTCGGTATGTTTTATTCTCGATCCGATGCTTGCCACGGGAGGATCGGCCGTCGCCACGATTGACATCCTTAAAGATTGGGGCGTGAATAAAATCAAGTTCGTCGGTCTCATCGCTGCGCCGGAAGGTATCGCCGAAATCCACCGTCATCATCCTGAAATCCCGATTCACCTTGCTGCGGTGGACGACAAATTGAATGAGAATGGCTACATCGTACCTGGCTTGGGGGATGCGGGCGACCGCCAATTTGGCACTGGGTGAGAAGAGAATAATACGCCAGCAACGTCAAACGGGACACCCAATCGAAGAAGGTGTCCCGTCGAATTTTAACGATCTTATTTGCTGGAAAAAATGGCGTCGATTAGCTTAAAGCGGCTTCGACGATGCCGATAAAATCATCGGCTCGCAAACTGGCGCCACCGACCAAAGCGCCATCGATATCCGGCTGCTTAAAGAAATCTGCGGCATTCCCCGGTTTAACGCTGCCACCGTATTGAACACGAATCGCCTGTGCGAGATCTTCATCAAACAGATCCTTCAATACAGGACGAATCGACTCAGCGATGGTTGCATTGGCATCCTCGGCTGTTGCCGCCATACCGGTCCCGATAGCCCAGATGGGTTCGTAGGCCACGATGATGCGCTTCATATCTTCCTTGGAAATATTCGCAAAACCTTTGGAGACCTGCTCTCGAACCACAGCTGCCGTCTCCCCCGCCTGGCGTTGATCGAGCGTTTCTCCAACGCAAACGATCGGGCGAAATCCATGACGCAGAGATGCCTGCACGCGCAAATTGACTGTCTCGTCTGTTTCCCCAAAATACGCCCTGCGCTCCGAATGGCCAATGATGGTAAACGTGCACAGTCCCTGCAGCATTGTGGGAGAGATTTCTCCCGTAAACGCTCCTGAATCCTCCCAATGCACGTTCTGTGAACCCACGAAAACGTCCTCGTCTTTCAAACGCTCTGCAACAGCCGGCAAAACGACGAACGGTGGGCAAACGACACGTTCAACACCAGTGAGCTCGGATAAGCGGGGAAGCATGGACTCTACAAGCTCTAAGGCCTCCGAGATATTCTTGTTCATTTTCCAATTGCCTGCGATACACGGTACTCGTTCCACATTGTCCTCCAATGAATTAAGATTATTCAAGAATTTGTTTCTTCAAAAATTCCATATGTTCCTGCAGCCAGATCGGTACGCGATTATTTTCGAGAAGCATCACAAGCTGCTCCCGTGCAAAATCCACATCGCCAAGATGGATGTGGATCTCGATGAAAACCAAATTCGCCGCAACGTCGTCTGGATTCCGATCAAGTACGGCAGTTATTTCACCCAAGGCTGCTTCAGGGGATTCGGCATACAAACGCATCCGCGCAGCTGCAATCTGGATCACGTCACGATCCGGGTAGTTATCATAAAGATCCTCGATCATTGGCCACATCGGCTCTTCCGGAGCCCCGAAAAAGAGCGTTTGTAAAAGCTTGGTAGCCAGAAGGACTTCCGGACGCATTGGATTTTGCGACAACTCACGCGCCCGCAGGAAACACTCCATCGCCATTGGGAAGTCTCCGACTCCCATAAAAAAATCCCCGGCTTTGATGAAGGCATTGTACGCCTCGCGCTCCTCACCTTCGGCGAGTAACGCTTCCGCACGATGAAGTTGCGTTTCCGCCGCATCCCTCGACTCTTCTTCGGGTTCATCTACCTCCATAATTTCTTCATCATGGGGATCGATCTCTTCTGTTTCACCCAAGGAGGAGAGTTTATTGATGCTGCCGATAAAAGCTAACAAAATACAACAGGTCATCAATGATCCTGCAACGACCCAGAACCACCGGCTGCGATTTCGAAGCGATTCCTTCAAACTTGGCTTCTCGGTGACGGCCTTAGTTTCCGCATGTGGTGCGTCATCGGATTTCACCGGGTCGGTTAGCGTAGTCGCCTTCGCCAGGGCTTCCAAGGAACGTTTCTCCGTTTCGCGAGGCTTCGACAACGATTCGAGTACACCGATATCCCCACCTGTGACCGCAGCGCAAAAGGCATCGATCATTTCCCTGACACTTCCGAAACGGTCATCCCGGTTTTTCGCCAGGGCTTTGAGTAAAACCCGTTCAACGGCTTCCGGTACGGTTGGATTGACCTGGCGCGGCAAGGGCAGCGGCGTGTAGATATGATCGTGAATAATCGAGAAAGGTGTATCCGAAGAAAAGGGAACCCGACCGACCACCAATTCGTATAAAACCACGCCGAGTGAGTAGATGTCTGTGCCTTCGTTCAAATCCGTCGTGCCCTGCGCCTGTTCCGGCGAGATGTAGTGCGGCGTGCCCATGAGCATATCGCCTGAAAGCGTCGATGCGCCTGCTTCTGCGATGCGCGCCAAACCGAAATCTGCCAGGTAGATTTCACCTTCAGGTGAAATCAAGATATTGGAAGGTTTTACATCACGATGCAGGTAACCCTGTTTGTGCGCATACTCCAGCGCATTTGAAACGGCTTCTACGATGTGTAACGCCTCGTCTTTATTGAGCGGACCTCTTGCCAAGCGCGCCTTGAGGGTTTCCCCCTCGATGAATTTCATCACCAGGTAGGGCTGGCCTGCATGCTCGGAATAATCGTAGATCGGCACGATGTTGGAATGTTCCAATTTGGCAACCACTTTGGCTTCTCGCCCAAAGCGAGCTAGAAAATTGGGGTCCTCCATAATCGCTGGGTGGAGCGCCTTGATGGCCACGTATCGATCGAGGGCGGGATGGTAGGCTTTATAAACCGTGGCCATACCGCCCTGACCCAACTGCGTAATGATGCGATAAGCACCTACGTTTTCACCTTTTGCGAAGCTCATACAATCTCCAACCTCAAGCCGGGCACATTATAGACGAGACGTTCCAAAGGGACAACAAATATACACACAACGTCCATCCGACACGCGGCGAAAGATGTCCGATGAGGGGTCTCGTACTTACTGCTGTATTTAAATCAGGAGACTCTGAAGCTATGCTTCTTTATCATCCAGAACAACGACACCGGGTAAATCTTTACCTTCGAGAAACTCGAGTGAAGCTCCACCGCCTGTCGAAACGTGACTGATACGATCCGTTAAACCAGCCTGGCGAACAGCGGCTGTCGATTCACCGCCTCCGACAATCGTGATACCATCGCAAGCCGCTACGGTTTCGGCGATTGCCCAGGTTCCTTTTGCGAAGGCATCGAATTCGAAGACACCCATCGGTCCATTCCAGACAATCAGCTTGGCATTCTTCAACGCTTGGCTGTACGCTTCCACAGTTTTCGGGCCGATATCGTAGGCACCCCAATTCTCCGGCACTTCGTTGGCAAGCACCGTCTTGCTCTGCGCCTCGGCTGCGAACTGATCGCCTACCACCAAATCGACAGGAAGAAGAAGTCGATCCGTTGAACTCGAGAGCAGATCTTTCGCTGTTTCAATCGAATCCTCTTCTACAAGGGAACTCCCCATGAAATACCCTTTTGCTGCTAAAAAGGTATTGGCCATGCCGCCGCCGATAAGCAAGCGATCTGCTTTCTCCAGCAATCGCTCTACCACGGTGATCTTGTCGGAAATCTTGGCGCCACCCAATATGGCGACAAAAGGATGCGCTGGAGTCTCCAGGGCTTTGCCCAGGTATTCCAATTCCTTTTCCAACAAAAATCCGGCCACCGCCGGTAGATGGTGTGCAACGCCTTCTGTGGATGCATGTGCCCGATGCGCGGAACCGAAGGCATCGTTGACGTACAGGTCCGCAAGTGAAGCCAAAGCAGCAGAGAATTTCTCATCATTCGCACGTTCTTCCGGATTGAAGCGCGTGTTTTCGAGCAGCAGAATCTCTCCTGCTTGGAGTTTCTCGGCCGCAGCCTGAGCTTCAGGCCCAACGCAATCTTCCACAAAAGCAACGGGGCTATCCAGCAAGGACGCTAAATGCTCAGCCACAGGCCGTAAGGTGAGCTCTGCAACTACCTTTCCTTTGGGACGACCGAGGTGCGAGCACAAGATTACCGCCGCATCGTGCTCGAGTAAATAGCGGATCGTGGGCAACGCGGCCTGGATGCGGGTATCATCGACCACTGCCCCATCTGCAAGCGGAACATTGAAATCAACCCTCACCAGCACTCGCTTGCCTTTGGGATCGATATCGCGGATTGTCTTTTTATCAAACATGGATTTTAACCTCAACGCGGCGCGCCCGGGTTTCCAGGCGCGCCGCGCTCGATAAATCTATAGGGATTTCGATATCAAATTAGCAAGATCTGTCGTTCGCACGGAGTATCCCCACTCGTTGTCGTACCATGCCACCAACTTGACCATGTTACCGCCAATGACAAAGGTGAATTGAGCATCGACAATGCTGGAGCGATCATCCTCCTTGTAATCCATGCTGACCAAAGGCTCCTCTGAAAGAGCGAGAATACCCTTCATGGGGCCATTGGCTGCCTTGCGCAATGCAGCGTGCAGGTCCTCTGTGGTCGTCTCCTTTTCCAGCGTTATGACACAATCTACGATCGATACCGTCGGAGTCGGCACGCGTAATGCATATCCATCGAATTTCCCCTTGAGTTCTGGGATCACCAACGCCACCGCCTTCGCTGCACCCGTCGTCGTGGGGATGATGTTCAAAGCTGCAGCACGCGCACGTCGCAGGTCCTTATGGGGAAGATCCAGGATATTTTGATCGTTGGTATAGGAATGAATTGTAGTCATCAGACCCTTGTCAATGCCAAAATTATCCTGAATGACCTTCGCCGGAGGTGCAAGGCAGTTCGTTGTGCATGAGGCGTTGGAGATGATGTTGTGTTTCTCCGCATCGTAATCGCCATCGTTAACCCCCAGCACAACAGTGAAATCGGGGTCCGTCGCCGGTGCGGTGATAATCACCTTTTTCGCACCAGCTTCGAGGTGCTTCGAGGCACCTTCCCGCTTTCGAAACACTCCCGTTCCTTCAATGACGATTTCTACGCCCATGTCTTTCCAGGGAAGCTTGGCGGGATCAGGTTCGGACAGCGCCTTGATGAAATCGCCTTCGATGTTCAAACCATCTTTCTTTACCTCCACCGACCCCGTATAGCGACCGTAATTCGAGTCGTAACGGAAAAGGTGGGCCATCGTGTTCAAATCCCCGAGGTCGTTGAACGCAACAACGTCAAAAACGTCGGCATACTTTTCTTTCATGACCTTGAGGACTTGTCGTCCGATTCGGCCGAAGCCATTAATTCCTACACGAGTTGCCATAATTACACTCCTCTTTTCTTCGGATCAGTTGAGATCCGGATTAGAATCTTGTTCTTCTATCGACGGCAGATCCAACGGACCTGTCCGTTCTTCCAGCAGTGCGATCAGCGCTTCGGCCAATTTGCCGGCATCATGCCGCCAGGGTCGATCGACATCGACCAGATCGGCGGTATAGAGCTGAATCAGGGTATTGGCCTCGAATTCTGGCAAAACCATTTCCATCCCATCCGGTTTCGCATCCAGATGTCCATCATTAGCCACGACCAAATCTACTAAACCCTGTCCGACGTGGTTTTCGATGGCCTCAATGTGCTCCTGGCAGTTATACCCATCCGTTTCCCCCTCCTGTGTCGCCACATTACACACAAAAACCTTGAAGGCACTGGAGGCATGGATGGCATCGACGACGTCGGGCACGAGCAAATTCGGTAAAATGCTGGTGTACAAACTGCCAGGCCCGACGACGATCATATCCGCTCCCAGGATGGCTTGTATGGCACCTGGATAAGCAGGCGGATCGTTGGGTTCGAGTTGCACCCGATGGATTTTTCCGGGCACATCCGGAATATGGCTCTCCCCCTCCACGCGTACCGCTTTATCCGCCAGGGCAGGCAACTTGTCCGCCGTTAAAGCGACATCGCCCAAACTGGATGGCAGCACCTGACCATGGATGGCAAGCACACGACCCGTCTCCAGGAGACCTTGATCGAAACTGCCAGTCACACCTGCGAGTGCGGCGATGAAGAGGTTTCCAAAGGAGTGCCCGTTTAACTCTTCGCCCTGGAGAAATCGATATTGGAACAGCTGGGTCAACAAATCTTCATCGTCGGATAATGCAGCAAGACAATTTCGGATGTCTCCCGGAGGTGGTAAACCGAGAGATTGGCGCAACCTCCCTGAGGAACCCCCATCATCTGCAACCGTTACGATTGCGGTCAGGTTTCCGGTATGCCGCTTCAAACCGCGTAACAAGGTTGACAGCCCGGTTCCACCTCCGATGGCTACGATCTTGGGGCCGCGCCCCAAACGCCGATGTTTTGCTACGGCTTCAACCAAAGGTTTACCCGGACGAAGATAGGGTGCGAGCAATGTGCGATTCAGTCGTAGAACGGAGAATAAGGTCAGCAATAATCCCGTGAGTGCGAGCAGGAGCGCACGCAGCCATCGAGGTAAATCACGCAAACTCAGGATGGCAAGCCAGGGGGATTCCGGATGGTTACGGTAAATATCGAGCAAGATGACCGCTACGCCCAAGCCAATCAGGGCGACACCGATAATCAAAAACACGAACCAGCGCTTGACTCCCAATCCGGGTTGGAGCCAGCGAGCGAGAGTGCGGAATCGGCTGCGTGTTTTGCTGTTCTGATCGGATGGACCTGGTGTTTTATACACGCGAACGACTATACCAGAGAGAATATACAGCGTCAACATGAGCCGCTTTACGATCTTTGATGTTGATCCGGTTATGTGTATAATAGTGGCACTATACCCGAAAGAAGGAGGTAGACGGCCCATGGCCACCGTAAGTTATACAAACGTAAGTAAGCACTTCGGAGACGTCACAGCAGTAAACGATATGAATCTCAATATTATCGACAGGGAATTCCTTGTCCTGGTCGGGCCGTCGGGGTGCGGCAAGACCACCGGCCTCCGCCTGCTTGCAGGTCTTGAGGATATCGACGATGGCACGATTGCGATCGGCGATCGAATTGTCAATGATATTGAGCCAAAAGATCGGGACATCGCGATGGTGTTTCAGTCCTACGCGTTGTACCCCCATATGACGGTATTCGACAATATGGCTTTTGGACTCAAGCTTCGCAAAACACCCAAGGAAGAGATCAAACGACGCGTACAGGAAGCCGCTGATATTCTCAGCATTGAGCACCTTTTGGATCGAAAGCCCCGCCAGCTTTCCGGCGGTGAGCGCCAGCGCGTTGCGGTAGGACGTGCCATCGTGCGCGAACCGCAGGTCTTCTTATTCGACGAGCCACTCTCGAACCTGGACGCGAAATTGAGGGTTCAGATGAGGGCCGAAATCAGCAAACTCCATCACCGACTCAAGACCACCTTCATCTACGTTACCCACGACCAGGTCGAGGCGATGACGATGGCCGACCGCATCGCCGTGATGCGAGGCGGCATTTTGCAGCAAGTCGATACACCACAGCAGCTTTACGATCACCCCACGAATGTTTTCGTGGCCGGCTTCATTGGATCCCCGGCGATGAACTTCTTCAAGGCTAAGCTGGAAAAATCCGATGGATCGCTGATGGTCAACACAGGCGCTTTCCAGGTCATCGTTCCGCCATCGAAGGTGGATCGTTACATGCCTCACGCCGGCAAGGAAGTCATCTTCGGTATCCGCCCGGACGACGTGCACGATCCCACGTTCTCCCCGCCCGTTTACGCATCTCCGGTTTCGGCAAAGGTGGAAGTGACGGAGTTGATGGGCAACGAGATCTTCATGCACTTCGTATCCGGCGACAACAGCTTCATCGGACGGATTGATCCACGAACGGTGTTCAAGGTTGGCGACCAGGTCGAGTGTGTATTCGATATGGACAGCATGCAACTCTTCAATGTCGATGGCGACCAGACCACTATCGTCTAAACGATTCGACATATAATTCAAAACCCCCCGCCTGCGAAGGCGTGGGGTTTTTCTTATGAGTAAGGAGATAATACCTATGCCCGATTTTGAACTCATGCGCTCACTGCAAAAAAAGAATGATACGAAAATTGTACTGCTCGTTATGGATGGCCTTGGCGGCATACCCATCGAACCTGGTGGGCCCACGGAATTGGAAGCTGCAAAGACACCCAATCTCGATCGGCTGGCGGAAGAAGGGACCCTGGGACAAACCATTCCTGTTCGTCATGGCGTTACGCCGGGATCGGGACCCGCCCACCTCGGGCTTTTTGGATACGATCCGGTGACGTATGAAGTTGGCCGCGGCGTGCTGGAAGCGACGGGTATCGGCATGACGGTGTCGACAGGTAACGTGGCTGTCCGAGGGAATTTCTGCACGGTTGATTCGGATGGAAAGATCACCGATCGTCGGGCGGGACGAATCTCTTCGAAAGAAGCGATCCCGATCGTTGAGATATTGAAAGAGGTTGAGATCTCAGATGTTTCGGTGGATGTGGAACATTTACGCGAGTATCGTTTCGCCGCCGTGATGTCCGGCAAGGGTCTCACGGCAAACATTGACGATACTGATCCACAACAAACCGGCGTCGCCCCACTCCCTGCCCAAGCATTCGATAAAGAATCGAAAGCTTGCGCCAGGTACTTCAATCAGTGGATCGACGCTGCCCGGCAGAAATTGCAATCCCAACCCAAGGCGAATGCTCTCACACTGCGTGGATTCTCCACGGATCCCTGTCTGCCGCAATTCCCAGAGATCTTCGGATTGCGCGCCGGCTGCATCGCCGTGTACCCGATGTATCGCGGCGTATCCAAATTGGTCGGAATGGAGCTAATCGATTTCGAAGGCGAAAAGCCTGAGGAGGAATTTCAGACCGCCGCGCAGCATTGGAACGATTTCGATTTCTTCTTCATCCATATCAAGAAAACCGACAGCAAAGGCGAAGATGGTAACTTCGATGGCAAGGTGGAAATCATCGAAAGTGTGGACGCCGCATTGCCAGGCTTGATGGAGATGAAGCCGGACGTTGTTGTCGTGACTGGAGATCATTCCACACCCGCAAAATTACGCTCCCACTCATGGCATCCAGTCCCCACGCTGCTCTGGGCGCCGGCAACAGTCAGAACGGACTTTGAAAAGTCATTTGGTGAACGAGCATGCGGACGAGGCGGTTTAGGCACGATACCAGCCACAACACTGATGCCATTGATGATGGCGCATGCTGAACGTTTGGAGAAATTCGGCGCCTGAGTGCATCACTAAACTTTCCGCAAGGATCATGAGACATTTCAATACGTGATCCTAAGAAGTTATTTCCAGATACTAAAAACAAAGATCGACATTCTTAGTCGATCTTTGTTTTGTATCCCTGACGAAATGCGACCGGGTGAAACGAGGTACTCTGTCTTATGACGCTTCCATGGGCATTCTTCTGGCCTTTAACCTGCCGATCCCGTAGACGAGAGACGCATCAACAACCGTGACGACGGCCAATAGAATGAAACAGTCACGCCAAAAGCGCTGCGGGTACAAACGGATGAAGGTATCCGAGTATGCAAAACGCCAGGAATCCGCTTCGAAAAATATGCGATGAAAACCCACAAAGAGCACACCGAATGACACAATAATCCCTACAATTAATACGACGATCACAATCAAAGTGACTCGGGCTGCACGTTGCAATGCGTGTGCAATTTCTCGACTTTCACCCATGCGCCATAATAGGACGATCATCGTAACGATGAGAATCCATCCGCCCAGAAGAACCCGTTTCACAATGTTTAATAAGATCTGAACATCCTGCATGTGTTTCAACTCGCGAGCGTTATGCATCGGTGATCCATCGGCCAGAAAATAGGAGTCGAAATACGAAATATCTTCGTTGCGGAGGAGAAAATCGATGTCCACGGAAGACCAATACAATCGATCGTCCAGATCGAAGCCATATCGATCCTCCGGAAAGCCAGGCAGCCGATATTCAATCGGAATCCAGATCCCCGCGCTGTAGAGAACGATAACCACACTCGATAGAACGAGCGTAATCGGTAGCAAAAATACTAGAAAATTTACCGCCGCACGTTTTAGGAAACGTCGCCTCGACGACATTTTACGCTCTCCTTCTTCTCTACCGTAGAGTCTCGACTTCCCCACCCAGGATAAAGCGAAGGGCCATTGCATTGGTCAGGAATTCGATCGGCGCACGATCATCGGTATAGACAATGTCTGATTCTGGTGTCGGCTGTAGTTGAGCGAACGTTCGCCGGAGGATATCCATCAAGACTGGCGAGGCGCCCTGCTCTTCCAATGCAAAAATATTCATAACAAGATTGCCTGCATCCGTTGGTTTTTTTGTGGCATAGATGAGCGTGTTGAATGTATTGGGCACATCGACCACGTAAACAGATGGAAAAACAGATTGGATCGTCCCGACCAATGCTTCGATGATCCTACGGTCCTGCGGTGTCCGACCGACATTAATGACCACGACACCATCATCATATAGATGTGCGTGCACTTCTTGAAAGAACTCCTGCGTGGTGAGATGCCAGGGAATATACGGCAAGCGATAGGCGTCGATGCTGATGACGCTGTAAGAATATTGGCTATGCGCAAGCCCCCACCGTCCGTCAACTGCGATGGCGTTTAGATTCGGCTCATTCATATCGAACCACTCTCGACCGACCTCAATAATACCCGGATCGATTTCCCACCCGTCGATGGGAATCGCGCCGAAAATTTTCGTATACTGTTTGGCGATCGTCCCACCAGCCAATCCAACAATGCCCACCCGTTTCACGTCCGATAGCGCGAACGGCGGCGTGTTAAAAAAAGGTGCGGAGAGGAAATAATCCCACGTTCCATAGGTGACATCGACACCCGGCGCGTAGATCGAATGGATACCTTGTCCTTCGTTCAACATCAGATAACGAACACCGCCCCGTTCGATAACCTGGATGTAGTTGTAGGCCGACTCGGTTTCGTACACTTGCCCCGTCCCGCGCTTGATCGGACCGGACAGCGTGAGCCACGATAAGACTATGATTACGAGAGGAAGAAGGAGATATCGAAGACCGGCTCGCCAATCCTGCAGAAATAATCCCCCCAATGCGACAAAGAGGAGAATCAAGCTGAAAACCAGAAAAGTGCGCGCAGTACCGATGGTGGGAATCAACCAGAGCACAGGGAGAAATGTCCCTAGAATCGATCCCAGGGTCGAGATCGCATATATTTTGCCGGAAATGCTCCCGGCCTGCTCAGGCGTTTGGATTGCCAGACGAATGGCAAAAGGAGACACACAACCCAATAGGGTAACCGGGACACTGAACAGAATCAGCACCACGAAGAATGATCCCAGCATTACCGCCGTGGATAAATACTCAACAGCATGGGCAGCTTGAAGCAGTACAGGTCGGGCGACGATGGGTACCAGTCCCGCTGTAAAGGCACCCCAGGCCATAATGCGATAGAACGTTGCACGATGAGGGGAACGATCCGCTAAGCGCCCCCCGATGAAATACCCTGCGGTGAGATAGATGAGAATGAGACCAATAATATTTGCCCAGACGATATTGCTGGTGCCGAACACATTCCCCAACAATCGCGAAGCAGATATCTCAATTGCAAGCGTGGTCATGCCCGAGAAGAATACTGCTATACTCAGCAGCCGTTGACGCATGCTTTTCCTCCTACCTCAACCCGCCCTCTCCTAAATATGATGAACATGGGATCACTCGAGAATGTCGCCGTGCCGCTCGCCAGTCAGGACGATTTCTGAACACCCAAAACCGAAGAGCTTGCATCGAGCACAATCACAAGTGGATTCCTGGTGAAATATGCCAATGGAGTGGAGCTTTCACAAGACTAACCCCGAAATCGCTGTGGAAAAGCCCTTTCGCTCAAGCGACCTCGCCACCCGGGACTAAAACCTGCTCTAAAATCTCGTTAATAATCGCTCGCTCATCGACTTCACGAATTCTCGCCGTCGAGCCAACGATGAGGCGATGGGCAAGCGTGGGCACGGCAAACCCCTTGACGTCATCTGGAATCACGTACGATCGGCCCAAAATCGCCGCCATTGCTTGCGATGTTCGGAACAGTGCGAGGCTGCCGCGCGGACTGGCACCCAAATAGACTTCCGGATGTCTTCTGGTCGCATCGACTAGGTTGATAATGTAACGCTTGATATCATCAGAGATCGTTTGTTCCCTAACAGCGTTTTGTGCGGCGATAATTTCCTCGACAGATACCACTTTCTTTAGGTTCTCGATCGGATGGACAACCTGCTGTTCTTCCAGCATACGAACCTCATCGGGACCATCCGGATAACCGAGACTTACCCGCAACAAGAACCGGTCCATTTGCGCTTCCGGCAGCGGGAATGTGCCCTCGTATTCGATCGGATTCTGTGTCGCTAAAACAAAGAATGGCTCCGGTGATTGATGGGTCACGCCATCCACCGTTACCTGGCACTCCTCCATGGCCTCCAGCAGCGCAGCCTGGGTTTTGGGAGTCGCACGATTGATCTCATCCGTCAGCACGATTTGATTCAATATCGGACCCGGGCGGAATTCGAACTCGCGTGTCTTTTGATTGAATATCGATACACCTGTGACATCACTGGGCAGCATGTCGGGAGTGAATTGAATACGGCTGAAAGAGCAGCCTATGGACCTGGCAATGCTCTTGGCCAACATCGTTTTCCCGGTGCCCGGGACATCCTCAATCAGGACATGACCCTTGCATAAAAGGCCAATCACCGCGAGTCGTACGGTATCCGTCTTGCCGATGATCACATTCTCCACATTGCTGATAATTCGTTCTGCAATCGTCTTGATGTCAGTCATGGATTCTCCATTCGGCGACAAGATTTGAATATACCACACGAATATCGATTTATCGCCTCGATACCGTTGGGATTCATCAAATGGTATATGAGATTAATTCTAGTACATTTTCCTTTCACATTGACTGGATTCCGGTCAATAATCCCCTTACCCGTTGACCAATACTGCGATCAACACAATCCACGCGAGTGTATAGTTTAGCGGTTTATGGAGTTTATTACGAGCGGAGAATAACAATACCGCCAGCACGAAGCCACTCGTAAACCGTAATAGACCCAACGGCTCTCGAATCGTAGAAAATGGCAGGAAGAGGATCAGTAGGCTGTTTACGAAAAGGCTAATATTTTCTGGGTTGACCTGTTTTCTCCAAACCTCACATGCAGATTTGAATATTGCCCATATCACGGGCATGAAAATCGTCGGTCCAAAGATTACGATAAACAACGCCAAAGCCGGAAGGCTCTCGAAACCAATACGCCAAAGTCCCATCAGTGGAATCCATTCAAAAGGCGTTGATTGGGCGCCTCCGCTCCCGATCCCGGGCGCTCCAAAAACCCGCCAGAGCCACACCTGCCAACCCGCGTATAGGATTCCTACGGCAATCCAGGAAACCGCAGATCGCCAGTCGCGTTTTCCGATCAGATCGACGAGCAAGAATACAAACCAGAATACAATCGTGGTTTCTTTGGCGAAGAGGGCGAGGCCCAGCAGAAATACACTGGTAAAAAACCTGCCTCGTTTACGCGCCAACCAGGCAACACTGACCAGGCCGTAAGCGAGGGGTTCGTGCAATTGTAGTCCAACAGCCGAAACCAATCCCACCCACAATCCATAACTCAACGCGTACCAATTGCGAAGACCGTGATCTTCCATATACAGCATTACCGCCCACGTTCCAACGATATGCGCGACCAAGTTGATTGCCAATAACACCCAGGGGATCGCAGCTGTGTTACCAGCTGAAAGAAGACGAGCCAACATCGATAGCAGGATTCTCTGATAACGATATGCAGGGACATCGAGCTTTTCGCGGACGGTCGTTGGATTCAGGTCGATGGCGATGTAGTAGGTAAATTGCCCATCGTATCCCTCCGTTCCCGCCGGATCGCCTTCGGAGAATTGCGTTCCAATTTCCGCAAGCGCGACAACATCCCCCTCAAACAGGACCAGGCGCGCCAGAACGTATCCACCGGCGACGATGAATGTGACCAACAGCGGCCAATAACGTTTTATCTTCGAAGCCATCGCCATCCCTGCAGCATAATCAAACAACATGCAAGTATGCTCAGATATAGACCGATCTGAAATGAGACTGGTCGATATTCGAAACGAATGTAATG
>DAOUDW010000062.1:0-4233 GCA_034430895.1 Anaerolineales bacterium
TTGGTATTCATTATTTCTCTTCACCCTACGATTTCGAGGCGGTCGACATGTTGGAGCCCTACGTGCCAGCGTATAAGGCGGGCTCAGGGTTGATGAGTTGGCCGGAGATGCTGGTGTATATGGCTTCCAAGGATAAACCGTTTATTATGGCCACTGGCGCCAGCGAAATGGGGGAGGTCGTTGCTAATACACGCGCCGTCCTGGCCGTGAATTCTGAGATCGTACTCATGCAGTGCAATACCAATTACACCGGCAGCGATGAAAATTTCGATCACATCCATCTCAACGTTCTTAAAACCTATGCAGCGGCATTTCCCGAAGTGGTTTTGGGGCTCTCCGATCATACTTCCGGCCACGCCACGGTGTTGGGCTCGGTGACTCTCGGCGCGCGTATAATCGAGAAACATTTCACGGACGACACCAGCCGTGAAGGTCCGGATCATCCTTTCTCGATGGATCCTGATACCTGGGCGGATATGGTGGCGAGAACGCGCGAGCTGGAGCGTGCCCTGGGATCGCCGGATAAACGCGTGGCGGATAACGAAAAAGATACCTTGATCGTTCAGCGGCGCTGCCTGCGGGCTGCGCGAGATCTTAAAGCGGGTGAAGTCTTGACGCGTGAGATGATCGACATACTTCGCCCGGCTTCTCCCGGGGCGATCGAGCCAGCTCGAATCGAACAGGCGCTGGGCACAAAGGTGCTCGAGGACATCCCCTTCGGGGAAGCACTCTATTGGACGACGTTGGGGAAACCGTGAAAGTGATCTATTTCTCGCGCGAGTATACACCCCACGACCACCGCTTTTTGGAAGGGCTTTCGAAAAGCGAATATACGGTTTCCTTCCTGCAAATGGAGAAAAGCGGCGGATCGGAGTCCCGGCCAATACCCGAAGGTGTTCGCCAGGTTGCCTGGAAGCGGAAGGGACTCAGTCTGCTGCACGTGCCCGCACGGATACGGGAGTTAAAGGGCGTAATCCGGCAGGAAGAGCCGGATGTCATTCATGCCGGTCCGATCCAATTAACCGCTTTACTAACAGCGTTGGCGGGCTTTCACCCCCTGGTGAGTATGTCCTGGGGATCGGATATGTTATTGGGCGCTCGACGCGGATTCGGACGCTGGGCGGCGCGATTTACACTGGCGCGCAGTGATGTCTTCGTGTGTGATTGTGATGCCGTTCGAAAGATGGCCGTAAGGCTGGGCATGCCTGATGATCGAATCGTGGTTTTCCCATGGGGGGTGGATTTAACCCATTTCTCGCCCCGAAATGAAAATCATTTGCACTCGTTATTGGGATGGCAGGACTGCTTCATCGTGCTTTCGACACGCGCCTGGGAACGACTCACGGGAGTGGATCTGCTTGTGGAAGGTTTTCTACGTGCGGCAAAAGTGGATCCGAGATTACGCTTGCTGCTGCTGGGAAATGGTTCCTTGCGGTCGCAGCTACTCAACCGCATCCAGGAATACGATATGATCGATCGGGTATATATGCCGGGTCAGGTGCAATACGCAGACTTACCGATCTACTACCGCTCAGCCGATATCTACCTGAGCGCCTCGACGAGTGACGGCTCGTCCGTTTCATTGATGGAAGCCTTGGCCTGTGGCTGTCCGGCGTTGGTGTCGGATATCCCGGGCAATCGAGAGTGGGTGGAGCCGGAGAGACACGGCTGGTGGTTCCGGGTGGGTGATGCCGGGGACCTGGAGCGGAAACTCTTACAATCAATTGCGGAAAGGGATCGTCTTCCGGTGATGGGGAAAGCGGCGAGGAAATTGGCCGAGGAACGCGCAGATTGGAACCAGAACTTTCAGGAGCTGCTGCGTGCCTACGAGTTGGCCTGCTCCTTCGCCACACAGGGTGTGGAGGACCGATATGCTTGAATTCGATGATTTGGTCGCCGGATTTGGCAAGATGGGCATTTCCCCAAGCGATACGGTCATGGTGCACAGTTCGTATAAATCGCTGGGCGGCGTCAAGGGAGGGGCGGACACGGTCATTGACGCCTTGCTGGAGTCGGTATCTCCCGATGGCACCGTACTGTTTCCGACCTTCAATTTCGAATCCTGGGTGGATACGCACTACTTCGACATTCAAGAAACGGTGTCCCACATGGGCGTGATCACCGAGCTGGCCCGCTGCAGGGAAGAAGCCATCCGTACACCGCATCCGCTTTATTCCTTCGCCGTGCTGGGAAATCGACAGGAGGAATTCGCTGCTTGTGACGATGTCGAAGCCGTGGGCGACAATTCGGTTTTCGCCTTGTTCCACAAACTAAACGGCTGGATCGTCAGTATCGGTTTGGATTTCAACAGCTCCTTCACCTTCAGCGTGCACGCCATCTACAAAGCCGGCGGGTACTGGCGCCGGGTGAAAAATTTCTCTGGGATCTACGTCGGTTACGATGGCGTACCTCAGCTGAAGAACTATTCGATGTACGTCCGATCTACGTTCCAGGTCCAGACCGATATCAGGCCCGCCATCCAGGAATTAATCGACGGCGATATTATCCAGGTCAATACCCTGGGAGCGGCCACGGTGCACACGGTCCGGGCGAATCCTTTTTACGATGCCTGGACGCTGATCGCCAAGAATCATCCGGAGAAGCTCTATCGCATGAAAGAGATCAACGAGTAGGATACGAATGACTGCGAAGAAACGCTTGAAACCCATACTTGAATCGATCTATCCGCTTCACCGTTCGATCGTTTCCGATGGAAGCGACAGGGCATTGGAAATCATCGCGGAAAACCTGCCTGCTGGTGAAAATTGGAAGGTCGATACCTACGCGCCGGGTACAGCGGTGTGGACCTGGCAGGTGCCGGAACGATACGTGGTGCATGAAGCCTTCCTGGAAACGGAAGATGGCGAACGTATCGTGGATTTCTCCGATAATCCGCTGCATCTCCTATCCTACTCCCTGCCCATCGAAGAGATCCTGAGTTGGGAGGCATTGGAGCCCCATCTGTACTTCAACGAGAAGCGTCCCAAGGCGATCCCCTGGGAGTTCAAATACTACGATCGGGATTGGGGTTTCTGTTTACCCAAAGAGACTTTCGATGCTCTACCGCGTGATAAACGCTATCGTGCGGTGATTCGCTCGGAATTTATCGAGCAGGCGGATCAGGGACTTCGCCTGGGGACTGTGGTGATCCACCCGGAGGGCGGTCGAAACCCGGATGCCGGGGAGATGATCGTCGCCGCGCATATTTGTCACCCGATGCAAGCGAACGACGACGCGGCCGGGGTTGTAACCGCAATTGGGCTGGCCCAGCGTCTCGTCGAACGACGGCTGCCGGAGGGATCGATGAGTGTGCGCTTCCTCTTCTGCCCGGAAACAATCGGCAGTATTACCTACCTGGCACACAACGAGGACCTGATCCCTCGGTTGAAAGGCGGAATCTTCATCGAAATGACCGGTAATGACAACTCGCTCATCCTGCAGCGTTCCCGCCAGGATGACCACCTGATCGACCGCATAGCCCGTCTCGTCTTGGAGAAATCGGGGAACGAATTCCGGGAAGGTGAATTCGCGCAGGTTGTAGCAAACGATGAGCGCGTGATTAACGGCCCAGGGGTTAACGTTCCTTGCATATCGGTGAGCCGCTGGCCGTATGATGAGTACCACACAAGCGACGACAATCCGGACATCATTGATGAGGAAATGCTGCAGGGGGCGGCCGAGGTGATTGAAGAGACCATACGCATCTATGCATCGAATTACGTGCCGCGGCGGAATTTTCGTGGACCGGTTTTTCTTTCCGGTCACGGTCTCTGGGTGGATTGGCGTGAGAACTGGGATTTAAATCGGGCGATTGAAAAGATCATGATGCGCTTCGAAGGGGATACCAGTGTGTTCGATATTGCCTCGGAGCTTGGATTGGAATATTGGGAGACGTGGTCGTACGTAGAGAAGTTCAGGGAAAAAGGTCTGGTGACGAGGGAGGCGATTCCGTCGCTAGGTGTTGCATCCTAACGACGAGTAAAGGATTTTATAGATGGACCGCTCATCGAAGACTTCAAACATCATAGCCATCATCCAGGCGCGCATGGGCTCCAGCCGTTTGCCCGGAAAGGTGCTGGCGGAGATTCAGGGCAAAGCGATGATCGCCTGGGTTGTCGAACGAGCGCGTATGGCCAAGCTGCTGGATGCAGTGGTTGTCGCCACGACCGTCGATACGCATGACGATGCGGTCGCCGGCTTGTGTGAAACGCGAGGATACCCCTACGTTCGCGG
>DAOUDW010000063.1:0-1826 GCA_034430895.1 Anaerolineales bacterium
AGATCCGGCTGGCCACTTAACACGAGTGTCTCACCGGAAGGCGCACTGACGGGTACAGAGAAGCGTTGTTCGGCGATCGCATTGCCGTCCTCACGCGCGAAATCGTGAGCGATCCCGTGCATGAGTTGGCCGCGATACGCCCACCATGATTCGGAAGGGCGGAGACGATATGACCACTCCTGCTTGAGCTGCTCTTTGCGCGGACAGCCCAGCAGAACAGTGATCGTCAATCCGAAATCATCCGGGCGTAGCCCGTCCAGGATCCCCTTGATTACTGGTGCTGTCATCGGGCAACCCGGTGCGCCTGCTCTCGCGCACTCGAAACACTCCTGTGCTTCAACGCGCTCGTCAGTGACTTCGCAGATGAAACCATCAAACGGCATGGTTCACCTCCGGGGTGGGGCGCTTGGGTCCCATGGCGCACTCAAGCGAGATCTCGGTGATCGTGATGTCCGGCAGACCGCGGAACTCCGTCATCACCAATACGACGGGGAGATCGAGCAGTTGGCCAAATCCTGCGGCACTGCAGCTTTTCAGCTGAACATCGCCGTCGCTGCGGGCGACGATAAGGTAGTGGGTGGCCAGGTCCGGATCCGATACCAACCGCAGCGTATCATCCTGGTAATGCCTGGTCAGAAGTTCGACCAGCTCGTCCAGCGCCATCTCGTCTGCGTCGCCGATTACAAAGTACTGTTTGCTCATCGCTTTCCTCCGTTTGGTTTGCCCCGAGGGGCTAAGTTTGCCTCCGAGTGGAGACCAATTCACACGCCCCGGACTCGAACCGGATAGATGCACCTGCGGCGTGGATAGGGATAGCTTTTCGTTCAACCAGAAGGAGAATATGATTTTGGCGCTATATCATTCTGGGAGGAGTACGGTCATTTTATAGAAAAGATGTTGGCAAATGACAGGTAGGAATCGTCATAGCAGGCATTTTTCATGGATATGCATTTTCCGCCAGCACAGATTAAATCGAATATGTTTGTTCGTGGTGAAGATGTGTGGAGATTCTCATCCATGCTCTTTTGACTCTGGTCGGTTTAAGAGCATTGAAACCCCCACTGATTACCTCATAGTCCGGCCTTCAAAGCTGAACTTCGGCGTTGAATCTAGTAGTAAGGCATAGATGGCTTCGTAGGTGGTATTGTTTTGGGAGACTTCTTAATAATTATTGGGGAAAGCAAAGCTGATTGCACCACGGTTCCATCTGCGTCCCAGGAGTAAGCGTATTTCGTCGGCAATGACCGTAGGAAATCCTTAAATTCACAATCGCTGTCACTTGCTTTTATCACCTTGGGTAACATCCGCGGTGTAATGGTTGTGATTGGATAACCGGCCGCCAGGTAAATATCAGCAGCAGTCTGGACGAGATCCAATTCAGTCGCTTTGGTATTTGCTGTTGCCGACGTACTCAATCCATTCAACGCCATCGTAACCACGCCCGATAATACGCCCATGATTGCGATCGTCACCAACAACTCGACGAGCGTGAAGCCTTCTTCATTGTGGTGCAGCCTACATTTCATCCTCAAACCTCTACTCGAAACACGACAAATATTTCGATATCAGGACTTCACTCGATCATTTGCAGGTAATATCTCATGAAAATATACATTTTGACCTTACAACAGATTACCAATCAAATTGAATAATGTTGAGGCCCGAGCGAATGAAAATACTTTGGCGGAGAACGAGGCTCTTCAGCTTGCATTCATCCATTAAGTACCAAGAAGCCCGTCCCACCTGAGTTGTATAACGTAAGGATGGCGAGAAGAAAGGTTCATCGTACCGATTCACAAGTCTATCAATTACTTATTGAGAGATAA
>DAOUDW010000064.1:0-2407 GCA_034430895.1 Anaerolineales bacterium
AACGCCTGTGATCTGGTTAGCGTGAACCTCAAAGTCGCCGGAGGCATGCAATCGCTGCACTTGCTTAGCCATCCAATCAACAATGATTTCGGTTACTTGTTCTTGAGCCTTATCGTTTATCTGATCATGAGTCAGACCACGACCCAATCCCATAAGACGGCGTAATGCACTCTGCTTGCGCACAGCATCGACACGGAACGTAACCAAATTCTGCATAGCCTCAAATATTACTTCGGTTCCTTCACGCCGATGTAGTGTAACCAGTTCGCGAGCCAAGCCCGTTTCGGCAGGAGGGACATCTTCTATGTTCTTCAAGTCTTCGATAACGTCATTAACAGTATCCTCGTCGTAATGAGGTAAATAGAGATGCACGTCGTTGAGAATTGCGTCCTTCTCAATCCGATGCGCCAGCGGGGTACGCACCATTCGACCCAAAAGTTGAGCGATGTAAGTATGATCCTGCGCCCTCCGGAAGGACATCATCACCTCGGCGCGAGGGCAATCCCAACCAGTGGAAAGGTTCATCTTGAACAGCACTATCTTGATCTTTGGATCGTCTTCGATACGAGACGGTTCGATGTACCGCACACGACGATCACCTAACTCAATTTCACCCTTATCATGAAAGGCATGAACCAACTCACCAGCCTGAAATGGGTGGCCAACAGATTCCTCCAGGGTTGAGATAGCAGAGCTAAGGTCAGTTCTCGTAAGGATGTTATCAGTACCATCCTCCACCTGGATGACCAGAATTGGTCTCACCGATTTAATTCCCTCTGCTTTGCAATAACGAGCCCAGTTATCTTCCATGACCTGCCAACGGTGTGCGGCCTCGGCTAGCAAAGTCATTTCCGACTGCTTACCAATCTCGGGATAGTGAATCAGAATCCGATCTTTTAAAAGGCCTGACTCGCGTACGTCTTCCACTTGAACTGTGACTTTATGCACGCTGTGGACAGTTCCTGACAGTAGATCTTCAAAACGGTGCGGTGTAGCAGTCATGCCTATTACCAACGGCATGCGGCACAGTCCATCTTGCTCGCTTCCCAAAATGAATTTTTGCAGGATGGTTTGCGCGGATTTGGTTTCACGGTCGGTGCGTAACATACCCCGGTGTGCTTCATCAATCACCACATAAAAGCGATCTGGGACAGCTATAGCAGTGTTGGTAAATGTCTTCCAAAGAGTATGCTGGCGGGTATCTCCTTCGCGTGTCAACAACTTGTCGCTACCGAGTTTTTGTGTGTTGATGAAGTAGATGTGACCACCTGCCAGCCATTCGGCGTCGAAACTCGAGTCAATAGTTACAAGTTGTCGCACACGGATACGGTCAGACTTGCCTTCGATCTTGAGTCGAGTTTGCTCGTTTAACTCAGGCATATCTGAAATCCATAGAATGACCGCGTCGGGTTGCGGCTCAAAACCAGGCTCACCAAAGAGAATATCTTCGAACAGCGCCGTCATCACGATGGTCTTGCCCGATCCGGTAGGAGCTGAAAACGATATCACCTGCGGATTGTCAACGGACGCATACGCCCGCGCCTGAGCCAGTCGGCTGTGCAGACTGCACAGAGCATCTTGCTGAAAATCAAAGAGGGGGACCTTCATGATATGTCTCCACGGTTGATAGTGAAATTCTCTAGATAATCTCGATAGAGCTGGATCACATATGGAGCCGTCAAATGCGCTGCCATTTCTTGAAAGGCTTCGGATGAATCGGTGACGAGAAAGATATGGGTGATGCCAAAGGGATATTCCTTGGGAGAACGCCTAGCTAAAGCATCCTGGAAATCGGCAAAGCGAGTTTCATCGAGCAGGACAGCAAAGGGATTTAGATCGGGCAGGATCATCGAGGGGAGAGCCTGACCTTTGGGGAGATCAGGTAAGGGCCCCATTGCGCCAGCCCGCATCCATAAAACGGGCAAAATGGCCTGGAATTGTCGTCCCAAGGCAACCTGATCTTTTTCGAGAAAATCCAACTTGAAGTAGGCGAGATTGGAAGGGAAACCCTGACTCATAGGTCGCTTTTCTTCCTCCTGATTTTGAAAAGGACCAAGCAGCTCATTAATCTGGGTTTTTAACGATTGGAAAAGGGTATTGCTTTGGGTGATAATATAAAAATGGGTGAGATGTTGCATATCCTCTAGAGCATGCAAAAATGTGTCAACCTGGGCATCATCAAATAAAACGGCGGCGGTGTGGCGCTCATCATTGGAAACAAAGAAAGCAGTGTCGGCTTGAATATAGCTCTTGGGGACGCCTTCGATGAGACTGACGATCTCTTTTTTTCGAGAGGCGGTTGTGAAATTATTACGATCAATGAAGCCAAGACGCCTGAAGATCCGATTGGATTCTTTCGAAATTGTGTTTCCAGTAAAATATTCACCTACTAGTTCTGCGCCATCCT
>DAOUDW010000065.1:0-36394 GCA_034430895.1 Anaerolineales bacterium
TCGTAGACCGTGGACACCGCCTGCTGGCACATGAACTCGATGGCATCCTGGTCGCCGAGATAATCGCTGCCTTTAACCGTGTCGAAGGTGTGCCACTCGGGACGATCTTCTTCCTCGCTGCCCAGCGCCGCGCCCACGCCGCCCTGTGCGGTGCCGGTGTGCGAACGCACGGGATAGAGTTTGCTCAACACGGCAGTCTTGGCGCCTCTGGAAGCATGCAGGGCCGCCATCAATCCCGCCCCGCCGGCGCCGACGATCACGACTTCGTATTGATGCTCCATCAAAGCCCCTCTCCGCTCGGGAATCAACTGGCTCACGAAGCCAGGATCACAAATACCGCCACAACCATGCCGCCCAACCAGAGAACGAGCAGCGTGACCCGCAGTATCTTGACCAACAACGGACGCGTGATGTAATCCTCGATCACCATGCGCAGTCCGTTGAAACCATGGCCGGCCGCCAGGAAGATCATCACCATGCTGTAGACCTGCCAGAATGCGCTCGACCAACCTTGCTCGATGTCGGGAATGTCGCTGTTGATCACGTGGTTCGGGTTGGGGAAGAAGATCCAGCGGAACACGGCGGGCATATCCAGCTGCGTGCGGCCGCCGAGGACAAAGGCGGCACCCATGCTCACGGCGCCGAATAGAATCAAGGCCAATCCGGAAAGCCGGGTGAACCACCACATGCCGTATTCGAACGCCCCGCGCGTTCGCACTGATGGTGATGATCGCATATTGCCGCTCCTCCGATTTTTGCTAACGAAATCCTCAGGCGCCCGTCAAGGTGTTCTGCAGCATGATGAACGAGGGCAGACCGTACACCGGGATGAAGATCAGCCACTGCAGCCAGATCATCTCGCGCTGGAAGCGGATCAATCCCGGAAAGATGTCCATCAGCGCCAGACGCGATCCATTGAAAGCGTGGAACAACACAGAAAAGTAAACGAACAATTGAAAACCCCAGGATTCGTAGATCGCATTGATGGCAAAGGCCGTGTCGTCTGCGAACTGCTGGCCGAGGAATCCTACCAGGACGTGAATGCCCACGAAAAGCACGATGCCCAGGCCGGTGATGCGGTGCATGATCCAATTCGCCATGCCGAGTTTGCCTTTGTAACGCAGTCCCGCCCAGACGCCCACCTTTCGATTCAATGTCATCCTGCCTCCGCACTTTGCCAAGAAGTGATTCTGGCTCGCTTCTCGATTCAACCGCAACCCGTGTCCTATTATACAGGGTTCAGCAGCAGCGTATAAAGAGTCACTCGTCCGCGTTCTGCCGCGCAACCATCTCGCCATCGCTGCAGCGGCCCATCTGTCCGGGCCCCTTTTTTCTCCAATTCAGGCAGGGTACAATGTGCACTGAACTTTCGATCGAATGCGGCGATCCCGGAGGGAGCGTATGGGCGAAGAGAGTCACGAACACGGCATCAACCGCCGCAGCTTTGTGACCGGTGTCATCGGTGTATTGGGGGGCATCATCTCCGCCATCGTCGGCCTGCCCGCCATCGGATATCTCATCTCCCCGGCCTTGAAACGTGAAAGCGCAGATGAGTGGGTGCCGCTGGGATGGGTCGATGACATACCGGAAGGGGAACCCACCTTGTTCTCCTTCACGCGCACCAAACAGGTCGGCTGGGAACGCACGGCGTTCAGTTATGGTGTGTACGTCGTGCGTAAAGCGGACGGCGAACTGGACGTGTTCTCCAACGTCTGTACGCACGTGGGCTGCCGTGTGTCCTGGGACGAAGATATCGCAGAGTACGTCTGTCCCTGCCATGACGGCCATTTCGCCAGGGACGGCGCCATTATCTCCGGTCCGGTGCCGCGCCCGCTAGATCAATATGAGTATCGTGTCGAAGAAGACGGCCGCCTGATGATCCACCTGCAGGAGGGATGACGTGATCGAGCGAGTTCGTAACTGGCTGGACGCCCGCCTCGGCCTGGGTACGATTTACGCTACCGTACTCGACCGCAAGGTCCCCAAAGTCAACTGGTCTTTCACGCTGGGCAGCGCCACCCTGTTCCTCGTGGTCATGCAGGGCGTCACCGGCATCTTTCTCACCGCCTACTACGTGCCCCATCCCGACCAGGCCTACGACAGCATCAACTACATCATGAACGAGGTGGCCTTCGGCTGGCTGATCCGCGGCATCCATCACTGGGGCGCCACCCTGATGATCGTCACCGTCGTGCTGCACATGCTGCGCACCTTCTTCTACGCCGCCTACAAATACCCCCGCGAACTCACCTGGGTCACGGGCGTGCTGCTGCTGATGATCACCCTGGGGATGGGCTTCACGGGCTATTTGCTGCCCTGGAATCAACGCTCATACTGGGCCACAACGGTCGGCACGAACATCACAGAAACCGTCCCCTTCGTGGGGGACTTCGTCAACCGGGCCTTGCGCGGCGGGGAAGAATTGAGCACCCTGACCCTGTCGCGCTTCTTCAGCGCCCACATCTGGATGCTTCCCGCAGCCTTGATCGGCATCCTGGGCATCCATCTGTACCTCGTTGTTCGCCTGGGAATCAGCCACGTACCCGAGAAAGACGAATAGGAGCACGGGTGTGAACGAGCGAGAAAAACAGGCCTACAAGGAACGCTACGAAGCCGCCAAGCAGCGCGGCGTGAAATTCTTCCCCGACATCGTCTACAAGGACATGATCGTATCCTTCGGGCTCTTTCTGCTGCTCATCGCCCTGGCCACCTTCATCGGCGTCAAAGCCGAACCCCCGGTCGATCCAAGCGACTCAGAATACATCCCGCGACCAGAGTGGTATTTTCTATTTCTCTTCCAATTTCTTGAGAAGATCCCCGGGGAAATCGAGTGGGTGGGCACGACGGTCTTGCCTGCCCTGGCAGTGTTGGCTTTGCTGCTCTTGCCCTTCTACGACCGCAGCCCCTTCCGGTATTGGCGCAAACGTATTCTGGCCATTTCCATCATGGGCATTGCTGTCATCTACGTTGTAGTCCTCACCTTGATGGCCGCCGCGGGCACACCTGAACAGGAGGCGTTCAACATGGCCGGGTCGATCGGCCAGCAGTATACCTCCGGAGAAGAACTCTACGGCATCCAATGCGTCGAATGCCACGGCACTCAAGGGGAAGGCGGCGAAATCACTACCGTCGAAAACCTGGAAGGCATCGTCGTGGCGCCGTTGAATGCCCCGGACTTCATCTACACCCGCACCGACGAGACCATCTTCCGCGTGATCGAATACGGGCAGCAGGACCTGGGCATGCCGCCTTTCGGTCTGGCCTACGGCGGCGAGTTGGAGAAAGCCGAGATCGAGGCCATCGTGACCTTCATGCGCTACGCCTGGGACGATCGTGTGGAGCTGCCCGAGGAAACAATCGTTGGCGGTGTGCCGCCCCTTGGCCCGGATGAAATCCCGACCTACACGGTGCACGTCGAGTCCATCATCCGCCGCACCTGTCTCTCCTGCCACCAACCGGGTAAACAGAACGGCAACTACTTCTTGAGCAACTACGACGAGGTGCTGACCTCCGGTGATCACGCCCCAAATTTCATCGCCGGAGACCTCACCAGCAACGCTATCCTGATGATCAACCGGGAGGAAATCGAAGCCGGCGGCGCCATGCCGCCCTCCAGTGCGCTGAAACTGGAATGGGTGGAAATCTTCGAACGTTGGGTGCTGGCTGGCATGCCCGAGACGCCGGAGGATGTACCTTAAACCACGGCTGCGGAGGGCGACGAGACCACTGGACCTCCAGAAGCATCGCCCAAAGGAACTCCCTGTTTCTCTTCAATAAATTAGCACAACATAACACCCTCTACCCATTGAGAGAGAGCTGTGATGAGGAGAGTAGATCTTACCCGCCTTATCGAGTCGGGATAATGAGGCGCCAGATCCTCAGGGCCCCATACGACAGTGGAACCCGAACTGAAACTGCCGGTCGGGGCCAACTTCGAAGGTATAGCTTGTTGGGCGGGTATTAACCCGATCACCCATCAGACACCACCCGGGTGGGTAGTAGACGCTGATCCAGTAAATCCCTGCTGGTATGTCGGAGAAGTTGAACTGCCCACTCATGTCGGTCAACTCCGACGCCACAAGCGTGCCCCCACAATCATCTTCGCGTAAATCGACCTGGAAGCTGTGCAAGCCGCCCTCGCCCGAATCTCGCAGGCCGTTTTCATTGGAGTCGTTGAAGACGGTGCCTGAGACCGAGTAAAGCTCCGGAGTCGGCGTGTATTCGGGAGTCGGCGTGGGCGGCGGGGTGAGAATGGGGATTCCGCTCTTGTCGCCTTCGACGCTGGCGTACATCCCCCAGATCCAGCAGAACGGCGGCGGTGCGTCGGGATTTTCGATGTACCAGAAGGATTCGTCGGCCAGTTTTCCCGTAACGGCGGCTTCTTCGCCAACCAGCAGCGCCCCCTGATATTCATAAACATCACCCGGACCAAAGCGACAGTTGGTATCCATGCTCACATGTACTATCGGCCCACCAAGTGTGGGCGGCACGGTTATTGTCGGAGTCTCACTCGCCTGCGGTGATTCGGTATCAGACCCTTCGACGGATTCATCTTTGGAATCTTCACTCCCGCCGCTTTCCATATTCGGTTCTAACGTCCCCGCAACGACTGTCGCCAGCGCCTGCATGGTTTCGGTTGCACCGAGGTTTTCCGATTGCGTAGCGACACCAACGGGAAGATCACATGCCAGAATCGCCAACACCAGAAACACGGTTGTTAATCCCAAGTAGAATAAATTCGTCCTCTTCACCACTCGTCTCCTAAGTCTTGATACTTCCCTAAATCAACGTAATCTCAAAATACGTTTGCTTGCAAACCCCACCGAGGCCATCTTGCGTACAAACCTTCAGCGTGACCTTGTACAACCCACCGGGGACTTGAAATCCCTCCAGCACGATGAATTCGATGCCCCCAACCGGAACATTGTCGACGTGCGGATAGCCGCAAACCGGATCGCCAGCGAAAAAGTCCTGCGCACCCGATATCGTTACGCCTTCGTTCGGATGTTCGATACTGATCGAGTACGATTCAATCGGCACGTCACCCGTGTTGGTGACTTTGGTGACAAAGGCATGGTCAATACATTGGAGAAGGGTGTAAGCGGAAGCCACGAAATCCATCGGCTCCGGCGTAGCGGTAGGCGTGGGCGGTGGGGTGAGGATCGGCACAGCGCTCGTATCACCTGCGACCTGTGCGTATGCACCCCAAATCCAGCAGAACGGCGGCGGTGCGTCGGGATTTTCGATGTACCAAAAGGACTCGTCGGCCAGCTTGCCTGCTATGTCTGCTTCCTCACCGACCAATAACGCACCTTCATATTCATAGACATTTCCTGGCCCAAACCGGCAGTTGGTATCCACACTCACACTCACCATCGGGGCACCCAGCGTGGGTGTCGCACTCGCAGTAGGCGTGGTGCTGGGCTCTGCATCCTCCTCTTTGGCCGCTTCTGGTTCTACAGCTTCTGAAGATTCTTCCTCGCCGCCAGCTGGTTCAAGAGTCCCTGCCACGATTGTTGCCAGGGCCTGCATCGTCTCTGTGGCGCCAGGATTCTCTTCTGCAACGGATGATGGGCCTGGAACGTCGCAAGCAAGGGATGCAATAAGAAGCACGACAAGCGATATAACAATCCGAACATCAAATGAGCGATTCATAGTTTCCTCTCCTCTCGCATCAAAATTCAATTCTGTAACGTCCCGCCGATGAACAATGTGACACCCACTGAGAAGAGACTGCACTGTTATTTATGAGTATACAATCAGTTCCATCTTATAATGAAGAGGCGACCGCCTGGTCGCCTCTGGAATGATCGACGTTTACCGGTTAACGGCAATCCGGCATGGATGGACCGGTTGGAGACGACTCGGCAATGAAGTCTCGCGTGGCCAGCTCGTAGCCAAAATAGTGACGCCAGAAGTGGCTTTCGGGATCGAAAATGTATCCCTCGTCATACGCCCACACGGTGATCATTTCGTCCCCCGGGATGTAGCTGAATTCGGCCTGGAAATACCCCTCGGCGTCCGTTGTGGCGACGGGTTCACCGGCATAGGAGGCAAAGCTGCGGCAGATCGTCACCCCTGCCACACCGGTCCCATCCTCCAGACGAACGTATCCCTGCACCATGAGTCCAGTTTCAACTGTCGGGGTGATCGTCGCCACAGGCGGCGGTGGCGGTGTATACACGGCGACCTCTCGGAGTTCCCCTTCCACCTGCGCATACTGCGCCCAGATCCAGCAGTTGTCCGGCGGTGCATGCGGGAACTGAATGTAGAAGAACATACCGTCTTCGGAGCGTGCGATCACTTCCGCCGTGTCCGACACAAGCAGCATGCCCAGATTCTCGTAGGCCTCGCCCGGACCGGATCGGCATGTGGTGTCGACACTCACGCTCACTTGAACAGCATAGGCTTGTGGGTTCGCCGTGGGAGAACTGGTCCCTTGATCGCCGGGTTGAGCGCTCTCCTTGGCGTAGGCGACTTCCGTCTCCAGGGCCTGTTTGGTCATCGTCGCAGCGGGGTCGAGTTCGTCGTCGGATGCGGACAGATCGGGAAGGTCACACGCCAGTATGAGAATCAGCAGCGACGCCAACGAGAGCGCGATCCTTACCTGCGTTCCACCTCTCATCCGTTATCTCCTCACCCCGGTTCGGCGCCCGATTCCACCGATCGCGCCAGGAGCCACTGCGCAACGTAATAACTGATCAAGACCAGGGCTGGCGCGGCCTCGAAAGACTGGAGAAATCGGTTCACTGCCAGCGCGGTATCGGAAAAAATGAAGCACGCCGCCCCAACGGCAGCCAACAATGCCGCCGCGTTACGCAGCATCCACCAGCGCCGAAAAGCAAGCCACCCCATTAAACAAATCACCACAACGTAGAACAATACGGGGATCTGCATTCCATTGAGTCCGGGCAGAAGAAGGCTGAACACGATGACGCCGTAGAATACATAGGGAATCGGCGCCCATTTCGTCCCTCGCTCATGCGGGCTGTCGAGCCAAAACGCGGCCACATACACGACTTGCGCCAGGAGAAACACGATCAATCCCGGCAGAAACAAATCCACTGGCAGCATCAAGAGTACATCACCGATCAGAGATAATCCCAGGGCAACGATTATCCAGCGTTTGTAAAGCGATGAGATCGGCTTCTCCACGCGAACGGCCATCAGCAGGATGATGACCATCGTCAAGGGTTTGAAAACGTAGATCTGCCAATCGGTGCCGAGGTATTCGGCGCGTAAATGGATGATGGCCGATACGATGGCCAACAATGTCAACCATGCGGTCTGCATCATGCATCTCCTCCTCGCCCCTCGATCAGAAACACAACCTCTTCGCGCTGACAATCCTGTTCCATCATATCAAATCTTGCCTGGAAGTAATACCTGTGATTTGACATCACCCCCGTAACTCCTTTATAGTATCGTTGTTCCGCTTTATAACGGGTCTTAGGGGGAAAGTTATGACCCAACACGATCGCGTGTTCGTCCCAGTTTTCTGGCTGCTTCTGATCGGCTTCTTCACCTTCATTTCAAGCGTCTTTCCCGGATCTACGGTTCTGGCGCAAGCTCCGCTCGATACCCCGACTCCCGCACCACCGGCGAGCGGCACACCGATTCCCGCCACCGTCGACAGCGCGACTCCCACTTCACCTGCGAACGAAACACCGGTTTCTACTGCCGTCGACAGCGCGACTCCCGCTTCACCTGCGAACGAAACACCGGTTTCTACTGCCGTCGACAGCGTGACGCCCACTTCGCCTGTAAGCGACACGCCGATTTCTACTGCTACCCACACTCCCTCGCCAGCGGCGAGTGACACGTCGCTTCCAACTGCCGTCGCTACCGAGACTACAACCGCAACCACTACCTCAACCGCCACCGAGGTCGCCACAACGCTGGCAACGAGCACCCCCACAACTCTTTCATCTCCATCGCCCACGCCCACACCCACGGCCACAGGAAGCGCAACGCTGACCAGTACTGCTTCTCCCACTTCAACAGCCTCGCCTTCCCCCACTTCAACCGCAAGCGCAACGATGTCCGCACCGCCGACCGTCTATCCACCGCACACGATTCTGATCAACGAAATCGCCTGGTCCGGAACCCAGGCGAGCGCCTTTGACGAATGGATCGAATTGATAAACACCAGCGCACAAGTTGTACATCTTTCCGGATGGACGCTCAGCGACGGCGGCGATATTAACATCCCGCTCGATGGTATGATCTCGGCGTATGGCTTCTTCCTGCTTGAACGTACGGATGATTCCACCGTCTCCAACATCAACGCCGATCAAATCTACACCGGTGGACTGAACAACAACGGGGAAAACCTGCGCCTGCGCGATCCCGCGGGCAACCTGATCGACAGCGCCAATTATCCGGGCGGATGGCCGGCAGGTGAAGCCGCTGCACGCGCCAGCATGGAGCGCCGCGGCGGCGCAGATATACCCGGCAATTGGGGTACCTACAGCGGAAACAGTGGTTGGGGGCGAGACGCTGCGGCCAATCCGATCCACGGCACTCCCCGGCAAACGAACTCCTTCTTCCTGCCCACAATCACTCCCACGCTGACCCCCAGTGCACATCCTACCTCGGTGTCCACACCGATTCCGGCAGGATCCGTGTTGATCAACGAAATCGCCTGGTCCGGGACGGCCGCCTCCTCCAGCGACGAGTGGATCGAACTGCACAATCCCGACCCCGATCCCGTCGATCTAAACGGATGGACGCTCGGTGATGGCGGCGACATTCGCATCCCGCTAACGGGAGAAATCGAAGCCTTCGGTTTCTACTTGCTCGAACGCAGCGACGACTCCAGCGTCTCCGATGTCAACGCACAGCAAATCTACACGGGTAACTTGAACAACAGCGGCGAGCGCTTGTTCCTGTATGACGCAGCCGGTCGTTTGATCGACAGCGCCAATGGTGACGGTGGAGGTTGGCCGGCCGGCGAGAGCAGCTCGCACAGCAGCATGGAACGCCGCGGCGGCACAGATCGTTCTGGAAATTGGGGAACCTTCACCGGATATCACGGTCGAGGTCATGCCGCCGACGGCACTCCCATCGCCGGCACGCCGGGCACGACCAACTCGCTGTTCTTCCCCACTCCGGTCCCCACATGGATCCCGGGAAAAGTAGTTATCAACGAGGTACTCATCCGACCGCATTACGATTGGGAGGGAAAAGAAGGGCCCAGCCTGGACGATGAATTCATCGAGCTGTACAACATCGGGCCTCATGGTGTCGATCTGGGCGGATTCATGCTCGACGACATCGCCGACAGCGGTTCGAAGCCCTATACACTACCCGACGTTCGCCTTCCGCCTGGCGGCTTCGCCGTTTTCTTCCGCTCGCAAACCAGGATCGCCCTCAACGACACCGGTGACGAAGTTCGTCTTTTATCCCCAGGTGGTCGTCAGCTGGATTCGATCTCCTACCTAAAAGTACGCGCCTATAACCTGTCCTACGGCCGCCTGCCCGATGGCTCGGGCCATCTATTTTACGGCCTCTGGCCGACGCCCGGCGAAGCGAACATCCTTTTCGTCGAAGATCTGGAAGAAGAAACCGCCAGCACACTGCTCGGTCCGGATTACGCATTCGAAATGCGTCTCGTTCGCCTCAGTCGATTCCCTGCAATGATTCAACGCATGGCATTTTTAGGACATGTCTTTCAAATATCGTCTGATTCTGGCGTCTCCCCTTGAACGTATGCTTTCATCCGCACTTTGTACCTCCATCATTGTGCAATGCGCGATGTCTGCTAAATAGGATGTCGATGACAACCTTTCTTCATTTAAAAACTTTAAAATCTGTATGGGGTTTGTAAGGAAATACCTTCGCTCCTCGGCATACAATGGGAGCGAGCAGGAGTAAACGATGATCAATTGGAATACACTTTCGGAAATCGAAGTCGATCAAGACAAATGTGCCCCCCTCGCGCTGGATGTGCCCGTTAGCATTAAAGTCCTGCATCTGGAGGACAGCCGCTATGTGGAAATCGAACCCGGCGGCATGGTCGATCTCGCCGTCAACGAGCTGGGCGCGAGGATCATCAAAGTCGAAGTGATCGACTAATAATTCCGTCTTTCTTTCGAGGCTGAATATCCAGCCTGTAAAAATTTTCCGCGCTGAATATAGCGGGAGGGCGACGAAGTGCCCTCCCGCCTGGCTTTTAACAATTCCCTAACACTCGTATGATAGAAATTAATTGATGCACATGAATAAAGAAAGTCTTAAATACACGTATGTCTACTTTCAATGAGTGCGATGAAATCGCGGCAACGTTCGAGGACTGTGAGCCCGTGCTTCTGTCTGCAATTCCGATTCTCCCCGGAGGAATGGTGGATATCGCCCTGAGCGAGTTGGGGGCGGTGATCGTCGATGCTGAAGAGGAAACCCCTCTCATTCTCGCCGAAACGATCTGAACGCAAGGCCCGTCATCCATCCACCTGGCCAACTCCTCGTTCGCAGACATATTCTTCTGCAGTATCTCTCTGCTATAATGTCCCCATTATGGCGATAACAATTGAGGAAGTACGTCACATTGCAGCATTGGCCCGCTTGCGTTTAACGCCTGCGGAAGAAAAACGATACAGCGAACAACTCTCCGCCATCCTGGACTACGCGGCCCGATTAAAAGAGGTCGACACCGCGGATATCCCGCCAACTGCGACGGTTCTACCACTGCAAGCGCCGCTCCGGGAGGACGCTGCCCGTCCAGGCCCCTCACGGGAGGGTATTATGCAAAACGCACCGTCCCAAGAGGAAGGCATGTTCCGCGTCCCACCGGTATTCGATGCGGAAGAGTAACAAAGTCCTGTTTGCCAACTAAAGGTTACCGTTGATTCCATGACTACACTTATTGATCTCTCTCTGCTTGAAGCTGTTGAATCCTTGCGCGGCGGCGACGTCTCTTCGGTCGAGCTGACACAAGCCTGCTTGGAACGTATGGAGGCGCTCGAACCGAAAGTGTGCGCCTTCCTGGAACAAACACCCGAACTCGCCCTGCAGCAAGCACGAGCAGCGGATCAGAAATTAACGACCTGGCGGAAGCAGGGCGGCGATCCTCCACCGATCATGCTTGGCATCCCGATTGCTGTCAAAGACGTGCTCTGCATGCAGGACATACCTACAACGTGCGGTTCAAAAATACTGGAAGGTTTTCGGCCGCCGTACACCGCCACCAGCGTACAGCGTTTGCTTGACGACGGAGTCGTCGTCCTGGGGAAAACCAACACGGACGAATTCGCCATGGGCTCTTCGACCGAGAATTCCGCCTATGGTCCTACGCACAACCCCTGGGATCTCGAGCGCGTCCCCGGCGGCTCATCCGGCGGCTCTGCAGCCGCCGTTGCTGCGCGCATGTGCTACGCAGCACTCGGCAGCGACACCGGCGGCTCCATCCGCCAGCCGGCTTCATTCTGCGGCGTTACCGGACTAAAAACATCGTACGGACGCGTCTCACGCTACGGCTTGATCGCCTATGGGTCGTCCCTCGATACTGTTGGGGGCCTGGCGCGTTCCGCCGCTGATTTCTTGCCCCTCTTCACCGCCATGGCAGGTTACGATCCCCTTGATTCGACCTGCATGCCAGTCGAGGTTCCCGAGATTTCACTCGAAGACATCAACCTCAAGGGCCTGCGCATCGGTGTGCCCAAGGAATACTTCATCGAAGGTATCCAACCCGAAGTGGAAGAAAAAGTCCGCGCAGCTGTCGACTTGTTCAAAGAGCTCGGTGTCACGGTTCGTGAAATCAGCTTGCCGCACACCGACCTCGCCCTGCCGGTCTATTATTTGATTGCGCCAGCCGAAGCTTCAGCGAACCTGGCCCGTTACGATGCGGTGCGCTTCGGTCCCCGACTCGAATCCGACGAACTCCTGGAACAGTATCTCGCCACGCGCGGTGCTTATTTCGGCTCGGAAGTCAAGCGGCGCATCATGCTCGGAACCTATGCACTCTCCGCCGGTTATTACGATGCTTACTACGGACAGGCGCAAAAAGTGCGCACCCTGATCAAGGGAGACTTTGAGGCCGCATTCGAATCCGTCGACCTGATCGCCTGCCCCGTTGCCCCCACGACCGCCTTTCGCATCGGTGAGCACGGCGACGATCCCCTTTCCATGTATCTCGAGGACGTTTTTACCTTGCCTGCCAACCTGGCCGGTGTGCCCGGGCTCGCTTTCAACGTCGGTTTCGATTCCAAGGGTATGCCGATCGGCATGCAGTTGAAAGCCCCTCATCTAAATGAGCCTTCGCTCTTCCATGCCGCCCACGCCTACCAGCAGGCGACTTCCTGGCACGAGGAGAAACCTCCGTTATGAAAATCGTTATCCCTATGGCCGGATACGGCACTCGCTTACGCCCGCACACGTGGTCGAAACCCAAGCCGCTCGTTTCCGTGGCCGGAAAACCCGTGTTGGGTCACGTACTGGATATGTTCCAGGATCTCAAGCAGATCGACGAAGCCATTTTCATCGTCGGCTACCTGGGCGAACAGGTGCGCCAGTATCTTGACGAATCCTACCCGCACCTCAAAGCTCGTTTCGTGCTTCAGGAGGAGATGCTGGGCCAATCGCACGCGCTCTGGTTGGCCAGAGAAGGCCTTGAAGGACCGGTGCTCATCGCCTTCGTAGACACCCTCATCGAGACCGATATTGTGCAAGCGCTGAAGGATGATGGAGAGGCCATCGCCTGGGTGAAAGAAGTACCGGACCCCAAACGTTTTGGCGTTACCAAACTCGGTGCAAACGGACATGTAACCCAATTGATCGAAAAACCAACCGACATGACCATAAACCTCGCTCTGGTCGGTTTTTATTATTTCCAGCACGCAGAGCAGTTGATCGCCGCCATTGACCAACAAATGGGAGAAGGTGGACAATTAAAAGGCGAGTACTACCTTGTAGATGCAATTAACATCATGCTCGAACAAGGTCTTAAGATGCGCGTTGAACCCGTCGATGTCTGGCAGGATTGTGGAAAGCCGGAGGCGCTTTTAGCGACCAACCGCTTTCTACTCGAACACGGAAGAGACAATTCGAAGGAAGCTTCCAAACGCGCAGATATTCTGGTCGTGCCGCCGGTCTACATCGATCCTTCCGCCGAGGTGCGGCAATCGGTCGTCGGACCCAACGTTACGATCGGTCCCGACTGCGTGATCCAGCGTTCTCTGCTGCGTGATTCCATCGTCGACGTCGGATCCCATATTTGCGACAGCATGCTGTCCTTGTCGTTGATTGGCCGCGATGCCAAAGTTATAGGTCGTGATCGCTCCCTTAACGTAGGCGATTCCTCCGAGGTTGGTTTCGCCTGATGCCTTCAACTTTAGAATCTCAAACAAATCCATCTGCGGCAAATCGGGTTGAATGTCACTCCGGTTACACCTACGCCGATCGGCCCATCACTTTAATCTCGAAAGGGCAAAGACGGCAGATTATCGAAATCCTGACTCGTTGGCAAATACCCGACGCCCGTTGTTTCCGCGTGCGCGTGGGTGATGGGGCGGTTTTCGAATTGTGCTACGATGAAGTGAGCGACGAATGGCAAGTCGTCGAGGTTTAATCCGTGCGAATACTATTCGCTCTATTAATCAAGTTCTGGATTTGAGTTGCGGTATCCACTCGCTGTACCCCTGATACTTTTTTCTAGAATCTGTTATCCTATGCGCTACTTAGCAACTCTCCTGTCCCTGTGGATGCGCATAAAGGAGCCGTTTCATGCGTGATTATATCGCTCGTCGAGTTTACGATGTCCCGCCATCGGGTATCCGCCGCTTCTTCGACATTGCCGCTACGATGGACGACGTGATTTCGTTGGGTATCGGCGAGCCAGACTTTGTTACTCCCAAACCGATCCTCGAGGCTGGTATACAATCACTGCGCGATGGCGAAACCGGTTACACCTCCAACGCGGGTATCTTCGAATTGCGCCAGGCGGTTTCTGCTCATCTCGAGCGCATGTATGGCGTTTCCTACAACCCGGAAACCGAAGTATTGATCACTGTGGGTGTATCGGAGGCGCTTCATCTCGCACTCTCCGCGGTCGTCAATCCGGGCGATGAAGTCATCCTCCACACACCGACTTTCGTCTCCTATCAACCGGAGGTGATCTTCGCCGGCGGTATCCCTGTGGCGATCCAAACCAAAACGGAAGATGCTTTCCAGCTCATGTCTGACGATGTGCTGCCGAAGATCAATGCTAAAACAAAAGCCCTGCTGCTGGGGTACCCGAACAATCCAACCGGCGGCGTGATGACACGCGAGAACATGCTCGCGCTATCCGAGCTGGCAGAGAAACACGATCTACTGGTGCTCTCTGATGAGATCTATGATCAATTGGTTTACGGTGGACACAAACACGTCTGCTTTGCCTCGCTGCCAGGAATGCGCGAGCGAACCATCACGTTGGGTGGTTTTTCCAAGAGTTACGCCATGACGGGCTGGCGCATCGGCTACGCTGCAGCACCAGCGCCCATCCTGGCTGCGCTGTCCAAAATTCACCAGTACACCATAATGTCCGCACCGACTCCGTCACAAGCCGCCGCGCTGCAAGCACTCCGAAACGGCGCGACGCACGTGAAAACAATGGTGGCGGAATATGACCGACGGCGGCAGTTGATCGTTTCAGGTTTAAACGAGCTGGGCCTGCCCACTTTCGAGCCTCTGGGTGCTTTCTACGCCTTTCCGAGCATTGACGCCTCGGGGATGGACGATGAAACTTTCGCCGAGCGTTTATTAACAGAGGAGTCTGTCGCTGTCGTGCCGGGTAATGCCTTCGGCGCGGAAGGGAATTTCGTCCGCTGCTGCTATGCCACTTCCTACGAGAAACTCGAGCAGGCACTGGAACGGATACACCGCTTCATGCAGCGACATGGATGATAGGTTTGGGCAACGAAAAGAAATCTTGATTGTATTTCTTTCGTCGAAATCAAGAACGATGGGAAGCTTTTTATGTCCGAGTACGAACCGGTAATTGGTCTGGAGATACACGCCGAACTATTGACGCAGTCGAAGATGTTCTGTGGCTGCAATGTTGTGGACCCTACGACATCCGAACCCAACACCGCAGTTTGCGAAATCTGTACCGGCATGCCTGGAACGCTGCCGGCGATCAACCAACGCGCGGTCGAGTTCGCCATTCGCGTGGGGCTTGCACTTCACTGCGATATCAAAGAAACCAGCGTCTTCGCCCGGAAAAATTACTTCTACCCCGATCTGCCCAAGGGCTACCAGATATCCATGTATGAACTGCCTCTTGCACGCAATGGTTGGTTGGACATCCAATCGGAAGCGGGTGAAAAACGCATTCGTATCCGCCGCGTGCACCTCGAGGAGGACACGGGGAAATTGACCCATTGCGATGGTTATTCCCTGGTGGATTACAATCGCTCCGGCGTCCCGCTGCTCGAGATCGTCAGTGAGCCCGATTTGCGTTCGATGGAGGAGGTCAAAAACTTCTCCCACGCCATCCGCAGCATCCTTCGCTATCTCGAAGTAAACAGCGGCGATATGGAAAAGGGAGTCATGCGTTTCGAAGCAAACATCTCCGTGCGTCCTGTCGGCTCCGATCAATTCGGCACCCGCACGGAAATCAAGAATCTCAATTCGTTCCGGGCCATGGTGCGAGCTCTCCATTACGAAGTGGATCGACAATCCAAGATCCACTCCCAGGGCGGTGATGTGGTTCAGGAAACCCTGGGATGGGACAAGATCAATAACGTTACCGTTTCCCAGCGCGGCAAGGAAGAAGCCCACGATTATCGCTACTTCCCTGAACCGGATTTGCCACCGCTGCACGTCGATTCTGCCTGGATCGAGCAGATTAAATCGGCACTACCGGAGCTTCCCGATACGAAAGCCGCTCGCTTTGTGAAGCAGTACGCTGTTACACCCTACACAGCCAATGTCCTTGTGGCCGAGCGTGCCGTGGCCGACTTTTTCGAAGCAGCTGTCTCCGCTGCGGCGGATGTTCCCGCGGACAAGATCGCAAATTGGATCACCAGCGATCTGTTTGGCCTTCTGAATGAAGAAGGTATGGAAATCACGGAAAGCAAGGTCTCGCCGCAAGCTTTAGCCGAACTCGTCTCCTTGGTGGAAAGCGGGAATGTCAATGCAACAAGCGCCAAGGTCGTGCTTGAAGAGACTTTCAAAAGTGGCGAACCGCCGAACAAGATCGTTGAAGCCAAAGGATTGGCTCAACTCAGCGACGCAGGTGCCATCGACACACTTGTGCAGCAGGTGCTGGTTGAAAATCCCGAACAGCTGGACCAATACCTGGGCGGTAAGGAGAATCTATCCCAGTGGTTCTTTGGCCAGGTGATGCAGGCAACCCGCGGTCGCGCCAATCCATCCATCGTCCGAACTTCCCTCGACGCTGCGCTACAACAGATTAAGGACGATCGTCTCTCTAACCCTTAACAACATCAACGGGTGCAGATAACGAGAGCGTCCTTTCATCTGCACGACGTGCACGCTTTAATACCGAAATTGCCCCTTTCATATCCATCTTGACAACCATCGGTTTTCCAGTATCATACGCCTAACTCATCGAACCGCTTCGTCCTGAAAAGTCTGTATCAAGAGATACTTTTCAGTTGAGCGAAGATAACGAGTTGGTTAGGCAATGGTGCCCAACGGCAAGAAAAATGCCGTTGGGCCTTTAATTTTGTCCACTGGATTACTTGACGGAAATTCATCGCACGCTGGACTTACCTTAAATCAAGGAGATATAAATGTCACCAACGAACGATAAACACAATCCCTTCAAGATCGCACAGCAGCAATTGGATGAGGCGGCGGCTATCCTCAAGCTGGATTCCGCTTTGCACGAATTGCTGCGCTGGCCGCTGCGGGAGCTTCACGTTACGCTGCCCGTGAAAATGGACGATGGAACGACGAAAGTCTTCCACGGCTTTCGCGTACAGTACAACGACGCACGCGGACCGACGAAAGGCGGCATCCGCTATCATCCCGACGAGACCATCGATACCGTGCGCGCCCTGGCGGCCTGGATGACCTGGAAGTGCTCCGTCGTGGATATCCCCCTCGGCGGCGGCAAGGGGGGCATCATCTGCAACCCCAAAGAGTTGTCGCAAGGCGAACTCGAGCGCCTCAGCCGCGCCTACATTCGCCAGGTCGGGCGGATCATCGGTCTGGAAAAAGATGTTCCCGCACCGGATGTTTACACCACACCGCAAATTATGGCCTGGATGGCGGATGAATACGCCTTCCTGAAGAGCCACAATGAATTTGGTGTCATCACCGGAAAACCTCTTCCCATGGGTGGATCTGCCGGGCGCTGCGATGCCACCGCTCGCGGCGGCATCTACTGTCTTCGAGAAGCCGGTAAAGTCTTGGGCATCGATCTGAAAGACGCTCCGACAGCCATCCAAGGGTACGGAAATGCGGGCTCCTTTGCCCACCAACTCGGAATCGAGATGCTGGGGCTCAAGGTCGTCGCTGTTTCCGATTCGAGGGGTGGTATCTACAACGAAGGCGGACTCGACTACGATAAGGTTCTCTCTCATAAGCAGAAGACCGGCTCCGTTACCGGCTTCCCGGGAACCAAGGAAATCAGCAACGAAGACCTTTTGGAGCTCGATGTGACCGTACTGTTCCCATCCGCTCTGGAAAACGTTATCACGGAAGACAACGCTGCCAACATCAAAGCGAAGGTCTCGATCGAATTGGCCAACGGTCCCACCACACCGGAAGCTGACAAGATACTGCACAAGAACGGCGTCTACGTCATTCCAGACTTCCTGGCCAATGCCGGTGGTGTGACGGTCTCGTATTTCGAGATGGTGCAGAATGCTTACAATTATTACTGGGAAGAAGCACTGGTCTACGAACGATTGGATGCCAAGATGACCTCTGCCTTCCACGCCGTGCATGAGGCTGCCCAGGAACACAAAGTTCACAACCGATTAGCAGCGTACTTGGTCGCCGTCACTCGTGTCGCTGAAGTAGTGAAATTGCGCGGTTGGGCGTAACGAATCGTAAGAAATACATCACGCTAAAAAAGATGGAGTTTTTACTCCATCTTTTTAATTAACTCACTTGGTATAAAAAATTGTTAAAAGGAAAAGTACTAATACGATATTCACAGCTTATTAAATATAAATGTATATTCGTAGTAGTAGTAGGGGAGGGGGAATTGTGGAGAGATACAGATGACGAAGGTCTAACACGAAGATGTGGGAAGATGGGACACATAAGACCCATATTTGGGGGTTATGTGCGTATAAATACCTCACAAGTTGGATGTGGAGAGCCAGGGGAGAGAGAAGGGACGGATAAGTACGCAGCTGAGTAGACACACATATGGGGGAGTGAAAAAGAAGAGAGCCATATCTTGGGGGAGAGGAAAGAAATCATGCATAGGTTTTCCCCAACAAACGCGAGTTATCCACAGATTTTGACAGGTTATCCACAGAATTAACAGGGAGTGACAAGGATTTAACAAGAGAAGTTCCGTTCTCCGCGGAACATCTCTCGTCAAGGAAGAATTTAGAAGACAATCCAATTCGTGAAGTCTTTTCAATAAATAGCTAGGTGTTGCGAAATCTCACAAGCTACTTTTCTGCCCAATGCTGCTGCTACATCAGTCGCAGAAATCGAGCATCCATACCTGGACACTTCTTACAGTTCCACATTTACTTCGCCTACCAATTCTCCACCAGGTAACTTCGCTATCCGTTAAATTGACGATGAAACAACCATCGTTTGTGTAACCGGGAGAGTATACCGTGTACCCTTTGTTGGTTTTGAGTACGATTTTGTAGGCGGGATTGGACAGCCAATAGGTCCCATAATTCAATCCAGGCAAGTAAGCACAGAAGTCAGGGTTATCTTCACACAGCGAGTCGTTGTTGTCCCAGGGGACACAAACCTCGGTTGGCTCGGCTGTGGGTTCTTCAGTCGGCTCGGCCGTCGGTTCTTCGGTTGGCTCAGCCGTCGGTTCTTCGGTCGGTTCGGCTGTGGGTTCTTCGGTCGGTTCGGCTGTGGGCTCTTCGGTCGGTTCGGCTGTGGGCTCTTCGGTCGGTTCGGGTCCGGGATCTTCAGTCGGCTCGGCTGTGGGCTCTTCGGTTGGCTCGGCTGTGGGCTCTTCGGTCGGCTCGGCTGTGGGCTCGTCCTCGATTTCTGAACACACGGGCACGTTCCATACCTGTGTATGGTCAATATCCAGGCAACCTTCATGTGTACCCACCTTCTGCCATTCGACACGATTTAGATGAATATTTACAAGATAACAACCGTCATCCGTATAGCCGGATTCGTAAATATGATATTCTTGTCCGGCATTGATAACAAACGATTCGACATCTTCGTCCGACCAATAAATACCGGAGTTGAGACCGGCCGTGGTATTACAATCGGGATTTGTATCGCAGATTGAGCTGCCAGAACCATATACCATTGAAATACACTCGTCTTCACCGTACGAAGATCCGTCAGAATTTTGTTGGCCAGTTTCGGGGTCAAAACCTCCGCGTTCGAGCCATTCATCACATTTATCTTCGGATGGATCCATCACATAGACCATGCGGCAGAAGATGTAATTGGCATGCTCCGCCAGAGGAACCAGCACAATGAAGCTGATCAATAGAATTGGAGGCAGTAATGTTGCATATTCAACCATAGATTGGCCACGTTCTTTGGCCTTCGAAAAAATCTGGAAGTTCATTTTCCTTATTCTCCCTTCAACACTTCAGCTATGTCGGGCGATCGATATGGAGAAAGTCTTTCTGCACCCGTTGGCTGATGTTGTTTGTAAAGTACAGGTCCCATGATTGTCTTTGTGTTCAGACAGCCATGGGACCGAAAAAACGAAGCGGTGTGCCTTACTCTCTTCGGCAGCTGGCTGTCCTGGCTTCTTTCGAAGCGGTAGACCCTGTAGCTTTGCGCCACCGCCTTTCGACGGTTTTGCCTTTATCGGAGATTGCACACCGGGAACTGGTTTGTAACTTGCTTCTTACTTCCTGCCTGACCAAATACTAGCACATCTGTGCCTGCGGGTAACTTACAAGGCGCTTACAGCAGAGAGGGTGACCGGAGTCCTAGTGAAAAATTGCGATTCACAGGTTGCGTCACTCGATACACGCAGATGTGTTTTAATAGATGAGAGTAACGTTGGAGAGGGCATAAGTGGCAAACGAGCCCCTGCTGCAGGTCGATGATCTATCCTTTCGCTACCGGGATCGGGCGGGCACAGCGATCCAGGGCGTGGATCTTCAAATTCAACCAGGGGAATTGTTTTTGATTGCCGGACCCAGCGGCTGTGGAAAGACCACGCTCGTGCGTTGTATCAACGGGCTGATTCCACGTTCTTACAAGGGGGATATGTCGGGTGAGATTCGGATCGCCGGCAAGCCGGCTAGGGAGATGTCGCTCGCCAGGATCTCGCAGTATATCGGCACGGTGCTTCAGGATCCGGAGCGGCAAATCTTGGGGACGAAGGTCATCAACGAAGTTGCTTTCGGCCTGGAAAATCAGGGACTGGAACGAGCGGAGATACTCCAGCGTGTGGAAGCAGCGCTGGAACATTTAAACATTCCCCACTTGCGCGATCGAGAGACGTATAACCTCTCCGGCGGAGAGAAACAAAAAGTCGCACTGGCCGGTGTATTGGCGATGGAGCCGAGCATGTTGATCCTGGACGAACCGCTCGCCAGCCTCGATCCAGCCAGTGCAGTCGAAGCTTTGATGCTGATGCGTTCGTTGGTTGACGAGGGCATGGCGGTGGTCATCGTCGAACATCGCGTCGAGGATGTGTTGAAAATTCATCCCGATCGGGCGGTTTTCATGGCCGCGGGGGAAATCGTATTCGAGGGTTCGACGCAGGAGTTGATGCAGAAAGTGGATTACCACGAAGTCAAGCTTCCGGCGTCTGTGGCCATCGAACGGGCTGCGGCCGACCCGCCCATGGCAATCCCGCAACCTCAACTGGCCGCTGAAGCGCAGGCGAACGGATCATTGGTGAAGTTCGAGAACGTATCTTTCTTCTATGAAGCGGATAAGCAAGTGCTCATCGATATCAACCTCGATATTCGACGAGGGGACATCATCGCCGTATTAGGTCCCAATGGCGCCGGGAAGACAACGCTTGTAAAGCACGCTATCGGGCTATTGGAGCCCAAGACGGGCAGAGTGTTCGTCGAGGGAAACGATACGCGTAACATGAGTGTGGCGCAGGTTGCCAATACGTTGGGATACGTCTTCCAGAGTCCGAGTCATATGCTCTTCGCCCCGAGCGTACGTGCAGAGCTGCGGTTCGGGCCCGGCAATCTGGGTCACACGGACGAGGAAATAGAAAAGGAGGTGCAGCAGGCAATCGAAATCATGAATCTTTCCGGTATGGAGGACGATCCACCGCTGGCGTTGTCTTTCGGGCAGCAGAAGCGCGTGAGCATTGCTGCGGTGCTAGCCATGCGTTCGAAAATCCTGGTGATGGACGAACCCACGGCCGGCCAGGACTATCGCAACTACATGGACTTCATGGATGCCATCCTGCAAATTCCCAGCTTCGAGGCGATCTTGTTCATCACGCACGACATCGATATGGCGGTGGTCTATGCCAATCGGGTACTTTTACTCAGTGACGGCAGGCTCGCTGGCGATGGGAAGCCGGAGGAGGTCATGGCCGATACCGACCTGCTCCAGGCCTGCCGGCTGGTGCCCACCTCGCTGCTGGAGGCCAATCTGGCCATGCTCGAGAGGACTGAGCGTTTCATGCGCGCCGAAGCGTTGGCGCACGTTTCGTCCCCATGATATCGCCGGAACGCAAACCGATTTTGGCACGATCATCTACGTATTCAGAGTGGAGGAGATTATGAACGGCACAAAACCCCTGTCATTCCTTATTGCGATTGTATGTGTCTTTGTGGTTATGCTCTTGGTGGCCTTGCTTGGCCCAACGCTTTTCAATAATGATTCTCTCGAATTGGACGAGACCGGCGTACTGCGTTTCGTGTACGTAGGCGTGGGGCTGCTGATCGTCTTGGCGGTCTACTGGTTCACGCGCGAAAAGGAAGCCTGGAACGTCGGCACGCGCGAGGTGGTCTACATGGCCATCGGCGCGGCGCTGTACGCAGTGTTTTCCTATCTGTTCAACGGCACTGTCTTTGCGGTGCCGTCGGTGAGTCAGGTGGCCTTGCGGCCGGCGATCGCCATACCGATGTTCTTCGGCTACGCCTTCGGGCCGGTGGTGGGCTTGTTCACCGGTGCGGTGGGCAACATGTTCGGCGATGCCCTCACCGGATTCGGGCTCTCGCCGCAGTGGAGCCTCGGCAACGGCCTTATCGGTATGGTCTCGGGCATGATCGCGCTCTATGCCAATCGCAAGCGCGTAATGGACGTAGTGATGTACATCAGCGCTGCCCTGGCCCTGGTTGCCACGTTGTTCTGGGTCGTTAAACCCGATCTGGCCAACATGATGTTCTTTGATGCGGATGCGGGAATCTTTGGCGACGCCACGATTTCTGCATTCGCCGGCTTGTCGGCGGTGATCGGCTTCGTGCTGGTGGTGGTTGTACGTCTGCTCTTCAGAGATGATCTCGACATGGCCGCAGCGGTGACCTGGGCGATGTTGGGCAACTTCGTGGGCATTGGATTCGCCGCCATCTCGGATATCCACATTAATGGCTTCTCAGCGGAAGTGGCCATCGTGGGTGAGTTCTTGCCCGCCGCCGGACCGAACATGATCTTCGCGGTGATCCTGGTGCCGATCTTGATCGCAGCCTATCGAGCATTCCAGCGCCAGACCGGCCGCTGATCGTCGTATAGAAACCTGAGTTTCGAAGGGCACGGCACTCGGGGCAATGTGCCCTTCGAAGAATCGTACGCTTGAAAGTACGCAATTTACCAATCGACACTTGAGGAAACGCATGCTGGTTACATGGCGTTATCGAGAACGTAAATCCATTATCCAGGCTTTCGATTCCAGCGCGTGGATCGTGTTTTACACCTGTTTCATCATCGGAACACTTTTCTTCTGGGACCTGCGCATCCTGGCCGGGTTTATGGCGTTGGCGCTGCTGATCTTATTAACCTCCGGCATAACCTGGCAGGAAAGCCGGCGGGCATGGCTCTTCATCGGCGCTTTCATTATTTTCTTCTCACTGCTTACGTTTCTAACCGGGCGCGGCGGGATGGAAGTCTATGATGTGGAACATACGATCACCACGCTGCGCGCCAAATTCTCGATCTTCGGTTGGCGTCCTACGCTGACGATCACCGTCGAGCGGTTGATATTTGCCGCCAGCCAGCTGGCCCGCGTGTTCAGCCTGGCGAGTATGACGATTCTGATTCCCTATTCGCTCAACCCGGCGCACTACGGCATCACCTTCCGCCGACTGGGGCTGCCGGACAAAATCGCCTATGCCATGGATCTGACCATGCGCTTCATTCCCACATTTGGGCGAGATTTCCAGCTGACCATGGACGCGCAGAAGGCCAGGGGCTACGAGATCGAGAAATTGAAAGGCGGTATCTTTGCGCAGGTGCGAAAACTGGCGCCGTTGATCGTCCCGGTGACCATTCATGCCATCGCGGGCAGCGAAGATATCATCGACGCCATGGACCTGCGCGGCTTCGGTGTCGGCCCGCGTACGTGGCTGGTGGAGCTTAAATATCGCAAACGAGACTACGCCTTGATGGCGTTCGGTGTTTTGGTATTGTTGGTGTCGATTTTGTTTTCCTTGTGGGGGTTCGGAAAGTTCTGGGTTCCGGAAGCCTTGGTTCAGGCCTGGACTTAATTACCTTTTATCAACAAAACAGTGGGCAAATCAGCAGTCGAATCGAGAATGAGATCGGCGCCGGCGCGCAATAGTTCTTCGCGTTCCCCAAATCCGCAGAGTACGCCAACGGTTTGCACTCCGGCCGCACGACCGGCGCGGATGTCGACCGGCGTGTCGCCCACCATGAGGCAATTTTGTGGGGAAAGGCCGAGTTGTTCGGAAGTCCACAGCACGGGCGCCGGATGCGGTTTTGACCGTCTGCACGTACCTGCCGTGGCGACGGATTGGAAGAGCGATTGAATCTGGAGTGTACGGAGCAGCGAATTGGCGCTGTGCTCCTCGCGCGCAGTGACCAGGGCGAGGGGATAAAAAGCGGCCAGGAGGGTCAATGCATCGGCGGCGCCGGGGATCAATCGTGCATCGTCGATCCTGGCTTCGCCGCGCAGGTGATGCAGCCCGTTGGAGAGCGGACGAATCCATTCATCCAGGGAAAATCTGTCGAGGAATCCGAGCAGGCGATTTAATGGGGATTCGGCAGCCATGACGATGCGGCGGGCGTATACAATTTCATTGTGGTTCCTGATGATAGACAGAAACGGACGCAGCACCGCGGCAAAGCGGCGAACGTAAGTATCATCGGTATCGGCAATCGTACCGTCGAGATCAAAAAGAATGGCGTGTACGCGCCCTGGATCGAGCACCTGGCTTATTCTTGTTCTACGGGCAAGGATACCGCCTGGCGCAAAACATCGGCCGTATCACTGTCCGGAGCCAGAATCCAGAGAGTCTGATTGGAGTTGCGCTCGAAGTAGATATACGCCTCGGCGAGGTCCCAGACGCTTACATAGGATGACGTACTCGTCTGTTCTCCGAAGCGCGCTTCGAGGTGGTCAATGAACGCAGCACTGAATTCGCGCCCATCTTTGATCGTATCCCATTGGGTGACGAGCAGGAGAAGGTTTTCTCCGTTCGAATCGTTGTGATAGACGTGATAGACATCGCCGCCCCAACCCTCTGCGGCTGGTGCTGCGACAGATTTTAAAAGTTGCTCGTTGAGCACGAGCTGGATGTGCCACTCGCCGAGGGTGTCTTCTTCAAGCAGGCTCCAACCACTTTCCAGGTTATTAAGTGCGTCGGGCACGATGAGCTTAACCGGATCATCGTGTGGATAACGCTCGGGATGCAGGATCTGTTCTGTGGAGTTGGGCGGATCTTGATAGACAGCATCGACGGCTGCCCATTTACCATCCCGGAAAATGGAATTAACGAAGTTCATACCGGCTTCGTAGGAAAAGAGAAGATCCTTGCTCAAGAAGGGAGGCGCGGCTTTGAAAACCGGGGTGTCGAGATTGTTGATATATTCCATCGTTTGCACGAGATCCTCTTGTGAGGCATACGTGCTCATCCATTGCAATTCGAGAACGGTTGCATCCCCTTCGATGAGTGCCTGGATACCGGCACAGCGTTGACTATCGAGATCGCAGCGTTCCTCGTTGAATCCGAGACCTTCGTCCAGGTCGTAGGTTTGGTCCTGGAGGGCGTGGGTGAATTCGTGAGAATAGACAAGACGTTCCCAACCACTGAAGCCTGCGCCGCAGATGATAGCCATCTCCTCCTGGGAATCGTCGTAGAAGCCGGCAATCTGTTCCTCGAAGAAGTCGATGTAGAAATTTAACAGGTCGAAATCCTCCGGTAGTAAGCCAAACAGGGATAAAACGAGCGCCTCGTCGCGTGCTTCCTCTTCGCTGTATTCGACCAGGAAATCGTCGATAATCCGCTGGCGCAATTGACTCTGCGTGAGCAGGATGCGTTCCACGGGAGCGGTTGACTGCAGTCCGCGCAGGGTCATCACTTGTTGCTCGATGCGATCCATCTCGGCGCGCAACTCGGCGTCCATTGGTGGGCAGGATTCCAGTTCCGCTTCGGGTGGTTCCAGTGAATCAACGGGGGAGGGTTCTTGGGTCGGTGTGGATGTGGGGCGATCGTCCAGCGCCGTGCACCCGCCAACGAGCAGAAGTGCGATCAGCGTGAAAAAGAAAGTCAACTTGAGTCTCATGTGTATGCAAAGCTCCATTAATATTGAATAGATTCTACCATTGCATTCTTCGCTGGGCCTGGCGTAAACTCGTGCGAGTACGTCGTTGTCGATATTAAATAAGAAAGATGTTTTCGTCCCGGCTGTGTGCAGAAAGAGGAAAGGAACAGAAATGAAACACAAGGAAGACTCGTGGCAGAGCGGCTTATTCCAAAACCGCAAGATCGTGCGATGTGGCGTTCCAGTGTTCGCCGTTGCTCTATTGTTGCTCTCACAGATCTGCTGCTCGGAGTCGACGCCCACAATTTCAATCGCGCCGATGCTAACGCCGCTGCCAAGACAACAACTTAAGGTCGAGAATTCGCCAACGAATGTCGAAGTTGAGTCTTTCGAAGGAAATGTAGAAGGTTGGCAGGGGTGGGCGGAGGGGGAAGTTCTTTCGCAAGCGACCTGGGATGAGACCGGGCAGCTGCTATGGTCGGTTCAACTACAACCCGAGAAATCGGCAGCACTTGCCAAGGGATGGCCTGCGTTGGCGGAAGCGGATGGATTGACGATTCGGCTGACTTCAAATGAACGGACGGCCTTTATAGTTCTGGGGGTTCAAGAGGCGGACGAATCGACCTACGGTCTGGTTCTGCCGCTCGGTATGCAGCAGCCCGCTGCGTACACGATCCCATTCGAGGGGATGAGTCTGTTGGATGGCAGCGAGGACGAGAACGGAAGGTTGGATCGCGATCAGTTGGTAACGCTGTTGATGATCGATATTGCCGGTTTTATCGCTGCGCCAACGCCAAATACGATTGCCATCGACGAGGTTATTCTCTGGAAAGGGGCAGTTCACGCATCCGATTTGAGTTGTTCCGCGCCGGTCAGCGATGGAGGCGATGAATCCTTTCGCACGGGTGTGGATGCCAATTACGTTCCGCAAGCGGAGGTGACGGGACGAGGCTATTATGTCGGTGAGGACCGGGTGGATCCGCTGGCGCTTTTCGCCGCCAATGGCGTGGATGCTTTCCGTGTGCGTTTGTGGGTGGGCGATGAGGGTGAATCTGGATTGGATTACGCCACCGAAATCGCACAGCGCGCCCAAGAGGCGGGCTTGCGACCCTATCTCGTGATTTTTCTCTCCGATGACTGGGCTGATGTCAACAAGCAACCCGTCCCGGAAATCTGGTCCGCTTTGTCTCTCGACGAGAGGGCGCAGCGGATCCAAGAATATACTCATCAGGTCGCCAACCACTTCATAGAGGCGGGAGTCGAATTCGATTTTTACGAAATCGGCAACGAGATCGACTACGGTATCAGTGGCGTTTTTGCGGACACGACGCAAGCGCGCGACCCGGATTCGCTGCGGGAAATGATATGGCCGGACGAGGCCTACTTGATTCGCTCTGCGATCGCCGGTGTGCAGGAAGCGGACGCCGATGCCCGGTTCATGCTGCACATTGCCACAGCCTGGGACCCGGATTTTGCAGAGGCTTTTTACAGCACGATGACCGAGATGGGTGTTGACTATGACTATATCGGACTTTCACTATATCCATCGGCCTTCGGCTTGGCTGTATATGAAAGCTTTTGTGTATCTTTAGATCGATTGAACGCGGAGGTGGGCAAGACGGTCATCCTGGCTGAAACGGCTTACCCGGCAGCGCCGCCCACAGGGGGCCCTTTTGGGGATTGGCGCAGAGCTTTACCGGGTTACCCGTTAACGCCCGAGGGTCAGGCCTTTTGGCTCGCCGACCTTTTGACAGGCATGCGCAGGAGAAAAGACGTCGTTGGTGTATATGTCTTCAGCCCGGATTTCTGGTTCAGCGGTGAGATCTGGAGCGCCTTTGCTCTCTTTGATGAAGAAGGCCAAGTGCGTCCGGCGATGGCTTCTTTTGGCTCGGATGGTTAAAGGCCGGGTACGGGTGTCGTTTACTTGAAGCGAGCATCGGCGGCGTTGATATCTTTGCGTGCATTTTCAAGCCAACCCACACGCAAATCGTTGCGGTGGTCGAATTCACCAACGTAGGGCTTGATATCCAGAACCGGCGTTTGATCGAGTATATCCATGCCTTCGATGCTGAGGATGTTGCCGTCGATTCCAAGGAGCTTGACGACCGAAAGGCCGATCGGATTCGGCCGGTTGGGGGAGCGGGTTGCGAAGAGCCCGCGGGGTTTGACGTCGAGGAAGGGGATGACCTTGAGACGGTAGGAACGTGATTTGTGCAAGTGATACAAGAGGATAATGTGTGAAAATCCATCTAGGTCGCTGAGCCCTGCAGCGTACTCGGCGAACAACTCCACCGTTCCTTTGGCCTTTTTCGCTCTGGAGGGCTGGATCGGTGTGCCTTCCATGGTTTTAAAGGGGCTGTGGACAAGGCCGATTGCGTGGTATTCGATTCGCATCTTGTCAAAACTCCTCGCATCGTGGAATTAAAGTCTCGTAAGTAATCTCGTATAAGTAATATTACATGTTATATAAAAAGGGAATTGTAATTGGATATGATCGATGGATAGATTCCGTCGTCATTTTTACAACTGTCGGTGTATCATACGTTAGATTAAAGTCAAGAAATCAGGAGAAATTTGTTCATGGCCAAACGGACGACGAAGAAATCTATAAAAAGAACGAAATCAGAAGCGAAGGACGGTAAAAGCTTGAAGGCAGAACAGCTGCGAGCGGTGTGTGATCCGGCAGCGTTGGGCTTTGAAAATACGGATGAATTACCACGTCTCAAAGAGGTTATCGGACAGCCGCGCGCCTTCCGGGCGTTAGAAATGGGAATGGAGATCACCGGTCCGGGTTACAACGTATTTGCACTTGGGCAACCGGGTTCAGGGAAGACAACGTTGATTCGCGAACACCTTAAGCGCCGCGCGGTGGACGAGTCTGCCCCTGATGACTGGTGTTACGTCAATAATTTCGAAGACCCTCACCAACCCAAATTGCTGCGCATGCCGAACGGACAAGCGTTGAAGTTGAAAAAGGATATCCACGAATTGATCCAACGCTGCGAGCAGGAAATTCAACGTATCTTTGCGAGTGAGGAATATTCACGCGAGCAGAAACAACTGGCAGGGGAAGTTGAAAAAATCCAGGAGCAGGAATTCAACCGGCTGACCGAGCTTGCAGATAAAAACAACTTCGTTTTGGCGCAGACGCCTGTGGGGATTAAGCTGGTGCCGGGCATAAACGGAAAGCCCGCAAAGCCGGAAGAACTCGAGAAATTGAGCCCCGAGCAGAAAGAAAAGCTTGAGAAGAACGAAGCCATGCTTCAAGAAGAGGTTCAAAAGAGTCTCCGGCAGGTTCAGTCCAAGACGCGCGAGTTCCACGAACAATTACAGGAACTGGATCAGCGCACGGCGCTCTTTGCCGTCGAGCACCTGGTCGATGCTATGAAGGAAAAATACGCAGCGCAGGATTCAGTGGTGATGTATTTGGATGCATTGAAGGATGATGTCGTTGCAAACGCCAACCAGTTCCGTGATGGCGAGCATGAGCCTCCCCGTGCGACGAGTCGGGTGGCGGAATTCGATGCTCGCCAGCGCTATGAGGTGAATGTGCTGGTGGACAATACCAATTGCGAAGGGGCACCTGTAATTATCGAGAATCATCCTTCGTACCACAATCTCATGGGACGCATCGAGTACGAGGTGGTGCTTGGCGCCACACTGACCAACTTTACCTTGATTCGGCCGGGGGCTTTACATCGCGCCAATGGCGGCTATCTGATTGTACCTGCGCGCGAGGTGCTCTTGAACCAGTACGCATGGGAGGGGTTACAGCGAGCATTGCGCGATGAAGCATTGCGAATTGTGGAATTGGGAACGCAGCTGGGTTTGTTGAGCACAGCCACCCTCGAACCGGAGCCCATGCCGTTGAACGTCAAGGTTGTCTTGATTGGCACGCCGATGCTGTATTACTTGCTGAGCGCCCACGATGAAAACTTTGCCAAGTTGTTCAAGGTGAAGGCGGAATTTGCTACGCTCATGGATCGAACGAAGGAGACCGAGCGGGAATATGAGCTTTTCGTTAAGGCGGTTATCGACGAAAACGATCTGCTGCCGTTCGATCACACAGCCGTCGCCAGGATCATCGAGTATGGATCGCGTTTGGCTGAAAGCCAAAGTAAATTATCCACCCGCTTTGGCAACATCGCCGATTTGATCCGTGAATCAGCGCATTGGGCGCAAGATGATGGAAGTAAAATCGTGGATGCTGCATCTGTCGATCGCGCCATCAACGAAGCGATTTATCGCAGCAATCTCGTTGAAGAGCGCCTGCAGGACATGGTGACAGAGGGATCGCTGCTGATCGATGTGAGCGGAGAAAGGGTGGGACAAATCAATGCGCTATCCGTGTTGGAAATCGGCGGATATGCTTTTGGGCGCCCGACACGCATCACCGCCACCGTGTATCCAGGCAAGGAGGGCGTAGTTGATATCGAGCGCGAAGCCAAGCTGGGTGGTCCCATTCACACCAAGGGCGTACTGATTATCAGCGGTTTTTTGGGCAGCCGCTATGGTCAGCAGCAGACCTTGAGCCTTTCTTCACGCATCACATTCGAACAGTCCTATGATGAAGTGGAGGGCGACAGTGCGTCGGCTGCCGAGCTGATCACCATTCTCTCAGCTCTGGCGGATGTGCCGCTGCGACAGGATCGCGCCATCACCGGTTCGGTGAACCAACACGGAACGGTTCAGGTCGTGGGGGGCATCAACGAGAAGATCGAAGGCTTCTTTGACACCTGCCAGCAAGAGGGCCTCAGTGGCTCCCAGGGTGTGATCATCCCGCAGGGCAACCAGCCGCATCTGATGCTCAAACAGCGCGTGGTAGATGCTGTGGCTGCGGGGAAGTACCACATCTGGCCGATTTCGACGATCGATGAAGGTTTGAGGCTGCTAACCGGCAAGGATCCCGGCGAATTGCTGGAGGACGGGTCTTATCCGGAGGGGACGGTCAACCAATTGATCATGCAGCGCCTCGAGAAATTTACTGACTCCGATGGCTTCGGCAAAGATGCCGAGGATGAGGAGTCGGAAAGCAATTAGTTCTCCGTAAACCAAGCGAATGACGGCATCAAAAGCCCCGGCCGATTTTTGTTGGGGCTTTTTGCGTAAGCGGAGAGGAACCAACCGCCGTTGCCGCAAGACAAGTGTCTGGTCAGTCTAGGAAAGGACACTCCCCGGGGTTGTGACGGAATTTCGCCCTGGCGAGCGGAGATTTCCGGCATCGAAGCCGAGCCATTGCGAAAAACGAGACTTCATATCTTCCCAATAAAGCCTTCACACTTTCTTCATTGAGATTATTTAGAATGTATTTATCGTATTTCAAAATGGAGAGTGGTGATGGACCGACGTGAAAGAATGTCCTTGCGCACACGAGTGAATTGGATCATGGATTTTGTTGTTTTCCTGGTAGGAATCCTTGCTGCGATCTCGGGTGTTTACTTCCTTATCAATCCTTCGGGTGGTTTTCGGGGCGGGCGCAATCCCGCATTCGGTTTGCGGAGTTTCATCGAAAGAGAAACCTGGGATGATCTGCATACCTGGGGCGGCATATTGATGATCGTCGCGGCGCTGGTTCACTTGGTGTATCACTGGTCGTGGGTTGTGATGATGGTCCGGAGAATGGTGAGTGGGCTGCGGGCGCGAGGCTCGCGTATGTCGCTCGGTGCCAAGGTCAATGTAACCGTCGATGCAATACTGGCCAGCAGCTTTTTCGTTACCGCAATTTCAGGCGTGGTTTTCCTTTTCGCTCCCGGCGGCGGGTATCAGGGCGGTACGAACCCTGCCTGGGGCTTCACTTTCTTGTGGGGCCGCACCACCTGGGATTTGATTCACACCTGGTCGGGTGTCGTCATGATCATCGCAGCAGTGCTTCATTTTGCAATTCATTGGCGTTGGGTTTTGAAAGTCACGCGGCGATTTTTCCGGTCCTTGGTCCCACAATTCGGGCGAGAACCACGAACGGAAGCGAACGCGGTGTAGTGATTGGGTACGGGTGGAATACATTTTCATGAATGAGACATGGAGGTTGGTGTGATGTTAAAAAAGATATTGTTTGGGGTGTTGGTATTGGGCTTGAGCGGTGCCCTGGTGGTAGGTGCGATTAACCGCACAAACGACAGACTTGAAAGGGAAAGCCACGGCGAGCAGGATCGACAGAGCCGTCGATCGGAAAGTCTCGGGCAGCGGAACGGGGGTGGCCAAGGGGCAGGTCAGGGAGAAGGTCAAGGAGAGCAGAGACAAGAGGAAGAGACGAATGTAACTCTCGGTCAGGGGAATCAAGGAAACCGCCAGGGGGATCGAGACTCCGATGAGGTTGTAGAACCCCTGCAGGAAATCGGCGTGGTCACTGCGGTGAATGGAGATGTACTCGTAGTGGATACCGACCGCGGGGAAACACTGATCGTTGAAGGGCGTACGTGGATGTATACCCTGGATCAAGGTTTCCAAGCCGAGGTGGGAGATCAGCTTGCGCTATCGGGTTTCTACGAAGATGGTGAATGGAAGACGAACGAGATCGAAAATTTGTCCAATGGAATGAGACTCGTTATTCGCAGCGACCGAGGTCGACCGATGTGGGCAGGGCAAGGCCGCCAGGGCTTATGATGTAAAATAACCAACACAATGGATGGCAAGGTTGGTTCTCCGAAGGAGGTTTTTTGCTTGCGGAGAACTTTTTTTCCACGTTCCTGCATCTGTATTAACCGTAACGCTGGGATTTGGAATACGTCATAATAGGTGAAGGATGCCGAAGCCCGAAACGAACTGGTTGATCGCAGCACGCCGCCTGGATGAAGATGCGCTGGAAGCGATTTACAACGCATACAGTGATGAACTCTATCGGTATGCGTATCGATTGATCGGTGAACAACAGGCCGCTGAGGATCTTGTGGCGGAAACATTCTATCGTTTTCTGCGCGCTCTTCATGCTGGCGGTGGTCCGCGTGAGTATCTACGAGCATACCTCTACCGCGTGGCGCATAACCTGGCCGTCGATGGTCATCGGCGAGGGCATGGCGAAGTGCAGGAACTGCCAGAAGACGGTGGAACGCTGCGAGCGGAGGACGATCCTTCCGCAGAAGCGGAAACGGCCATTCAAGGCGAAAAAGCACGTTCGGCATTGTGGCGCCTGACTTCGGAGCAGCGGCAGGTGATTGTGTTGAAATTCTTTCAAGGCTTGAGTAACAAGGAAATCAGTGCCGCTATCGAAAAACCCGTCGGTGCGGTGAAAGCGCTGCAGCATCGCGGACTCAACGCGCTGCGTCGTATTTTAGTGACCGACACGACGGATTCGGAGGTATAAACATGAAGCGTTCGAGCGGAACTCACGCAAACGATGAGGGCAGTTTCGAGAATGGGGATCGTGCGCCTCTCAGCCCGGACGAAGAGAATGTCATCCTGGAGAAGTTGGAACATCTGAAGACGGTTCCTGAACGTGATGCAGCGGTCGTTGAAAGCGGAAGAGCAGCTTTTATCGAACGTGCACATTCCCTGACGAAACCCGTATCTCCTGCGATTCCCGAACGTCGTAAATGGTGGAAGAACATCAGACGAAAGGAGCGTTCAATTATGTTCTCTCTTGCACGAGTTGCTCTTGCTTTGATTATGACCGTCGGAGCCGCGGGTGGCACTGTCGCTGCTGCACAGGCCAGTGACCCGGGAGACGTACTCTATCCTGTAAAAATCGCTTCCGAAGACCTTCGCCTGGCGCTTACCTCGGATTCCGAGCAAGCCTTCGAACTACTGTTGGAGTATGCGCAGGAGCGCTTTGAGGAAATCGACGCGCTCAGCGAAGAAGGTGAATCCATTCCGCTTCAAGTCACGGAGCGGCTCCAGGAACATTTTCAACAGGCTTTACAGCAGGCAACCAATTTCGACGATGAAAATTTGACTCAAGCGATGGAACGCATGGCCGTCATGACACAGCAGCAGAGTCAGGCATTACAACAGAAGCAGTCTCAAGATGCGGGCAATGCCGAAGACGCGCTTCAGCAGGCCGAACAGATCGTCTCCCGCATACGCGCAGCTGCGGAGGAAGGATTGGATGATCCAATCACCTTTCGCTTGCGGCACGGAGATAATCGTCCTGAGGATTCTCCTGAACAGCCGGATGTAGAACCATCGGGTGAAGGAACGCCGGGGGATCAACAAGGTCCTGGTGGGCAACAAGGATCAGGGAAGGGCCCAGGCGGTAAGTAGTTGGCATTCAAGCCCCACAACATTCCTGTTGCGGATGTTTGAGTGTGTCATGATTGCGACGGATCTTTATGCTAGATCCGTCGTATTTTTTTGTGTACATCGATATATTCGAGGCTTACTTTTGTGGATTGTAAGTTCGTCATTGAAGGCTGTGATCACCCCGTGATAAACAACAAACCAATCAAACCCACAAGCAGAGGGGCGAATAATCCCAGACTGAGGCGCAGCATGCTGAAGCGCCACCCCATGAAAGGAAGTTCGAAGGACACAGTTAGCAGGGCCAGAGCGGACCAGGAAACGATCATCGCCAGAGTCGGACCAAGCCCGGCACCGCTGTGGTACAGCGCGGCGACGAGCGGGAAGACGACGTAGGGGCCGCCGGGCAGCAGCATTCCAGCAGTTGTCCCGATCAACACGCCGCGGATACCGGAATCGGGACCGATCCAGGAGCGCACCACATCCTGCGGCGCCAGCACCCTGACATATCCGACGATGGCGAAAGCCAGGATCAGTACCGGCAGCGTTCGTTTCAGGGTTTGCAAGCCCAGAGTCATGCCGCGTTGGGCACTGTCGTCAGTACGACTGCGAGCGTACCCCCACATTCCCAATGCGATAGCGATCATGATCGCCGTTGATTCGATCATCGCATCGCCTCGCGAATGCAGTCGATTTTGGATCCGAATACGGCTTCCGCGATAAACCCGAATACGGGAGGCAGCAGGAAGGTAACGGCGTAGCGAATCAGGGTCAGGCGAGGTCCCAATAAAGCAAATTCATAGGGCAGCCGCGTGATCGACCATAGATTTTTGGCGCTTATAAAAGCAACCAACACGCCCAGGCCGGCGCCGGAACCCAACAGCGCGCCGGCAATGGGGTAGTACACGTAAGGCCCACCCGGAATCAGGGCGCCGCCGAGGCAGGCCAACAGAATCCCGCGCCATCCGGCGCTGGAGCCCAACCAACGCTCGATAACCTCCCGCGACACAAGCACCTGGGTTAATCCGGCGACGAGGAAAGCGGCAAGCAGCATGGGTGTTACCCGCAGCAGCTCGTTTGCGCCGCTTGACAAGCCGTCCACGACAGCGGGAAGACCGCCCTGCATCCCGGCTAGACCGGCCAAAACGATGACCACCGCAATGAGGAACAATGTCGTGCGATCCGGAATCCAGCGTCCCATAACAATCTCCATTTTGTGCCAAGCTTCATGAGAACGCAAGTCGCTGTTTCTCTCCAACCAGGTTACATTTGGCAAAACAATTTTGGTGAGTACTTGCGAAGCGGCCAAATGGCCGGTATACTATAGCTAAATGGCTCGCATATGGTTATATGAAAGGAAAGCGTATCATGGCAACCCAAGCGGCTTCGATGGGGAAACGCGGTTCGAAGAAACGGAAAGCTCTGCAAGCGATTCCATACGCCAGTCAGCTGGGGGTGAATGCAAACAATACATTGGAGCTGATCGGTGAAATCGAAGATGGTTTTTCCTTTCAAGCTTTTGAAGAACTGCAGGAACAACTTGAGTTATCGATTTTAGAGCTTGCAGAATTGCTGCAGATTCCACGGCGGACGCTTTCACGTCGCAAGAGGGAGGGAAGACTGCCTTCCGATGAATCCGAGCGTCTCTTGCGCTTTTCGCGCGTGCTGCATACCTCACTCGAACTCTTCGAAGGCAATCGGACGCTTACGCTGAAATGGCTGCGGGCCTGTAACCAGGCACTCGGCGGAGAAACACCCCTGGATATGACCCGTACCGAAATCGGTGCGCACGAGGTCGAGAAACTAATCGGCCGACTCGAGCACGGCGTGTTCTCGTGAAATGGCATTCCTGGCGGATTGTTAAACAGCATTTCTGTGACGGGGCGTTCAGCGGGGAAGGTGCGCGCTTGTACGGTGGACGATGGAACAGCCCGGGCTGGCCCGTTGTGTACACCGCTGAACATGCCTCCCTGGCAGTGCTGGAGATATTGGCTCATCTCGAATTCGCGGAGATCATCTCCGACTATGTTCTTATCCGAGCGGAATTCGATGAAGCTTTGTTGGAAGTGATTGAACCCAAGCAATTGCCGCGGGATTGGCGTATCTATCCCGCTCCGCAGAGTATGCGAGCGATCGGGGATCAATGGCTGGAGGAAAAGCGGTCGGCCGTACTTTCCGTTCCCAGTGTGATCATGCCGGTCGAGCGGCTATACCTCTTTAATCCGCTGCATGCAGAATTTATAAAAATCGTGATTGGAGATCCGCAAGATTTCCCCATCGATACACGCTTGCGTAAAGCCTAATTGCGCTCCAGGAGGAGAAAGGTCGTCGTACTTCACGAAAGTCCTGGTATGTCTACCCGTTGGGTTTACTTCATTTGAATGCCGTGCAGGAATAGATCGACGCGATCATCAGGCACGGAATCGAAGTCATCGCGCGCTGAATAAAG
>DAOUDW010000066.1:0-8393 GCA_034430895.1 Anaerolineales bacterium
GGCAAACAGCCGCCCGCCACGTGGGTTGCGTACCTGTTAGGGTAGCATTCCGGCTTCCTGCAAGACTTCTGTAGCAATAGCTTCATATTCTTGCGCGCCCAGATTATCTAGGCCTTCAAGATACTCTGCCCAAGCTTCGGGGGTGAGTTCTTTCTGTCCAAGAACAAACTGGAGCAAGCCTTCGTTGTAGAAGCGCTCGAAGTCCGCAGCGTTATCAGCTGCAGGGATCAGTTTCTTGGCGAATCCTTCCACCCAATTCTGGGCCTGGAAGAATGAAAGATACGTATCGATCGGGGTCATCGATTTGCCGCTGAATTCTGTTGTGTAGTTGGGGTAGCGGGCGCTGATTTCCGCCAGGGTGTTGTAGAACACCAACTGGTTGCGGAGTTGGGTATATGGCTGGCGCTCGGGGGCATTATAGGCTTGTTCAGGATCGATGCCATCGAGTGTGAGGAAGCCATCTGCGTCCAGGTTGAAGTTGACGCCCTCTTCACCAAAGCCAAGTAGGTAGTAGCCGTCGGTGGCGATCCATTCCAACAAGCGAGCGATCGCTTCCTTCTTGCCTGCATCAACTGCGGCTTGGGAAACGGCGAAGATCTGGAATTTTCCTTCGTAGAGACCGTAGTACGCCTCTCCTTCCGGTCCAGTCAAGGGGGGCAATGGCGTCCAAGTACCTTCGGGGAAGTTCTTATCGAAGGGTTCGTAGTTGGATTTATTGGTTAGCGCTGCGAAGTCTTCCCACATGATACCAAAGCGTCCTTGCTTCCAGCGAGCGCGGAATTCATCCTTGCTCAACGTAGGCCAGTCCGGATCGATGACGTCCGCTTCAACTAACTGGATCATCATCTGCATGGCTTCATAGTACTGGGGGTCGCGAACGTTCAATCCGAAGTTGCCTGCATCGATGAAATTCCAGAGGTCGAGAACGCCATAGGCGCCAAAAACGTAGTTGAATCGCCGGCCGAGGCCAGGTCCTTCAATGAAGCCACCCATACCAAAGGTGTCATTCTGGCCGTTGCCATCCGGATCTTGCGTGGTGAAGGCGATGGCCACTTCGAGAAGCTCTTCAGGTGTGGTGGGTGCTTCCAAACCGAGGGCATCCAGCCAGTCCTGGCGGATAAGGAACCCTTCACGCTTGGGGATGATGGGGGGTTCGGGTAGGCCGTAAATCTGGCCATCGAAGGTCACCATACCGATGAGAATCTCATTGTTATAGTGTGTCTCGGTGCGGACCGGCATCATGTCGAACATATCGTCCACGGGTGCGAGCAGACCTAGCTCGTAATAGGTATGCAAGTTATCGCGATTCTTGGCATCCGTCGTGCTGGTGATCTGGAACAGATCGGGCAGATCGTTTGCAGCAGCGGCTGCATTCAGTTTCGTTTCACCATCGCCTGACGGCGGGATGATGGTGTATTCGAGTTCGATGCCCAGCTCTTCAAGGATGATGTCGTAGGCAATCCAGTCCGACGGTGGTGGGCCGGATTCCGTGACGGTTGCCTGTGCCCAGAGGGTTATGGTGACCGGCTCCGCAGGTTCTTCTACCTCCGGTTCTGGCACATCGGCTTCCTCTGGTTCTTCGACGGCTGGTTTGTCCGTCGCGGTAGCACATGCTGAAAGGATCAAGGTGGCTACCAGGATCGAAACGATGATCAATCTCCAATTCTTCATCTTCTGCTCCTTTGAAATTGTTGGCAATAAGGAAACCTTTGTTTCCTTTTGCCTGATACGGCATATTTCGAGTGTCCGTTTCGTTATTCCTTTACACCTCCTACTAAAGTCCCTTTCGTGAAGTAACGTTGAATCCATGGGTAAACCAAGAGCATGGGAATCATGGTGATGAGAACACCGGCTGCTTTCAACGACTCGACAGCCGATGTGCTGAATGCGTTGTATTCGACGTACTCGTTGAGGCTGGATGAAATCAGAATGTTACGCAGTAGAACAGGCAGAGGCAGTAATTCGTTTTTATTCAAATACAGGAGTGGTGTGAAAAATTGATTCCAAAAGTAAACCGCATAAAAAAGCCCGATGGTCAGTAAGATGGGTTTGGAAAGTGGCAGGATAACATGCCGCAAAACCTGGAACTCGTTCGCACCGTCCAAGCGGGCCGCTTCCTTGAGTTCAACAGGCAACTCTTCAAAGAAACTCGTCATGATGAGTGTGTTGTAAACACTTACCGCCGGTGGCAGGATGATGGACAGATAATTATTCGTCAACTTCATGCCGGTGATCAACAGATATACAGGGATCAAGCCAGGACTGAATAAATATGTGAATAGAATGATGCCCATGATCAATTTTCTACCAGGCATGTCGCGCGTGGAAAGCCCATAGGCAAGCGGGATGGTCAGGGTCATGCTAATGGCGACACCCAGAACGGTGATGACGACGCTGTTCCACAAGGCACGCGGGAATTGGGAGTGCGTCATCAATTGTTTGAACGCTTCTCCTGTCCATTCAGTCGGTGAAAGGAAGAAGGGTACGCCCTCGCGTGTGTACACATCAAGCGGAATAAAAGCGGTCACAATCACGCGCCAGAAAGGGATCACGACGATTAACAGGGCGACTGTGAGGAAGATCGCAATCCCAACTTGAAAGCTAAATGCGCCTCGGGTTTTTGTTTTCAACATGGGAGTACTCCTACCATAGACTCTGCTGAGCTAATCGCTTGGCGACACGATTTGCGACGAGGATCAAGACCAAGCCAATTGCGCCCTTGAAGAATCCCACTGCGGTTGCAAGACTGAATTCGAACTGCAAAAGACCCTGGCGATAGACCCATGTATCGAGGATGTCACCAACGCTGTATACCGGCACCGAATACAGCACGAAGATCTGATTGAACCCGGCTTCGAGGATGTGCCCCATGCGAAGCAAGGTCACGAGTACGATGACGGGGACAATGCCGGGTAGGGAGATGTAGCGAATCCGTTGCAGCGGTGAAGCGCCATCCACGGCGGCAGCTTCGTATAGGTCAGGATTGATTCCCAAAAGAGCGGCGAGGTAAAGGATCGTGCTCCAGCCCGTCTCCTTCCAGATATCTGAAAGCACGACAACCCAGCGGAAATGCGCGGGAGATGTCAGAAATGGAATAGGTTCACCGCCGAATTTCTCGATAATATCGTTGATCAAGCCATTCGCTGGTGAAAGCAGAACGAGCAGCACGCCAAACATGACGACCCATGAGAGGAAGTGGGGTAAGTAGATCGTGGTCTGTACAAACGTGCGAAAGCGTACCAGCCAGGTCTCATGCAGTGCGATGGCCATAATGACCGCAAGGGGCAATCCCAGCAGCAATTTTGCCAGGCTGAAGAAGATCGTGTTTACCATGAGTTCGGAAAAGTAGTACGAGTTGATGAAAGTTTCGAAGTGTTGGAAACCCACCCACGGGCTGCCCGTTACACCAAGCAAAGGTTTAAAGTCTTTGAAGGCAATCTGGGCATTCCAGAGCGGCCCGTATTTGAAGACTACGAAATAGATCAACGTGGGCGCCATCAGCAGGTACATCCAGCGAACACGCCAGATGGAACGCCACCAAAGCTTTACGCTAGATATTTCGGCGGTTGACACGATTGCAGGAGTTGTTTTTACGGTCATCTTGGACTCCGATGAAATGGATTTTGGGACGATGAGTGTCCAAATCCGTCTTCACCTGAAGCGAACATGTGACTGATAACATGGTAGCAGGTAGGGGTTGGATTTTGACGATACATATTTGGACAAAACCGTCCTTTTTGACGGTACTACACTTGCGTGTTAATCCATAGTAAACTTATTTTAGCAAGAGATAGATTGCTATCATGGTGAAGTCCTTCACTCCAAATCGAGCTACCATAGGATTTATTTTCGCAAGTTTGCATACGGGCGCGAGTCGGGTAATTTGGCCCAGTCTGTTAGATGCCGCCGAGCGGCATGAGGTAAACTTGATCTGTTTCCCCGGGGGAAGACTACAAGCCGCAGACTCATTTGAAATTCAACGCAATGCGATTTTCATCCTGGCGAGTCATGAATGCCTTGATGGGTTAATCACCTGGTCATCCTCTCTGGGCGGTGTTCTGGGAACGGCGGAGATCCGGGCCTTTCATCAGCGGTACGTTCCACTTCCGATGGTCAGTCTGGCGCAATTCATGGAGGGCATGCCCACAGTCTCTCTGGACAGCTATTTCGGGATGCGAGCCCTGGTTGCCCATTTAATCGAAGAACATGGGTTTCGGAAGCTCGCATTCATTCGAGGTCCGGAAGAACATTTTTATGCCCAGGAACGTTACCATTCCTTCCTCGATTCGCTTAAATCCTTCCATCTGCCACAAATCCCCGAGCTCATCACCCGCCCGCTACCGTGGGAATCTGGGGCGCAGGCAATCGAAATCCTGCTCGATGAGCGCAACCTAAAACCGGGGGTGGATTTCGACGTCGTCATTGCCGTCAGCGACATGATGGCCATCTGGGCGATGAAGACACTCCAGGCACGTGGCTTCGAAGTGCCTGACGACATCGCAGTGACTGGGTTTAACAATTCCATCGAAGTGCAGCTTGCCACCACACCTCTCACTACGGTCGACCTTCCTTTTTATGAGCAGGGTTCGAAAGCACTGGATGTGCTCATGCAGCAGCTGGCGGGCGAATCTATCCCTGCATTGAGCACGCTTCCATCGAAATTGGTAGTACGGCAATCTTGTGGCTGTCCTTCGAAAGCTGTTGCACTAGCTTCTTTCTCGCCATCCGAAAATGTAGAAGATGGCGTGGAAGATGTCAGCCTCGAATATGTGCGGGCAGGCTTTTTCTCTGAGATCAAGGAAGCGGTCAATCTGGATTCACACAAAGCGAAGGATTGGCTGGAGTCCGTTTTCAGTGTGTTCATAGAATCTGCTTCAACCACTCCCGAAAATCAAGACCAGGGTCGATCAAAGGAATTTTTGTCAGTGTTGAATGATGTGATCGAAGAGGCGGTGTGGTCGGATTTTGACATTATGCATTGGCAAAACGCAATCTCGATTTTGAAGCATTGGGCTTCACGATATCTTCCGAGATCACAATGGGTGCACGTGGAAGCGCTCATTTCGCAATCGCGCGTTGTGGTCGAAGAGGCGGTTCAACGGGCTCAGGCATACACGCAATGGCAGGCAGAGCGTGAAGCGGAAAATTTGCGCGAGATCAACCGTGCCCTGCTGACCACATTTGATATCGATTTGTTGACCGATGTTTTGGTCGAACGGCTGCCTGCGTTGGGTATTCCAAGTGTGTATCTGGTAACGTACGAGCAGCCGACTGATGCGGAAGTGCCCGAGTATGCGCGTCTGATCTTGGCATACACGGACGATCAGCGCGCGGAGATCGAACAAGGCGGCCTTCGCTTTTTATCGAAACGCATTGTGCCGGAGGATTTCCTGCCAAAAGGGCGTCGCTTCAGCCTGGTGGTCGAGCCGGTGTATTTTCAGGATAAGTCGCTGGGATACGTCGTTTTTGAGATCGGCCCGCGCGACGGCAATATCTATGAGCTCTTGCGCAACAGCCTGGGCAGCGCGTTACAGGGGGCAATGTTGTTTCAGGAAATCCAGCAAGCCCGTATGGATGCAGAAAAAGCGGATGCGATAAAAACCCGCTTGCTGGCAAATGTCAGCCACGAGATGCGCACACCATTGAACATCATTCTGGGATACACACAGGACACGTTGCGAACGCCGAACAAACATGAGATCGAGTTTCCTGATTCATTATTGAACGATATCTATCAAATACACATCAACGCGGAACATCAATTGCGTGTGATTAACGATCTGCTGGATCTTTCGCGCGCCGAAATCGACGAACTCGATTTATCTTTGGAATTGCTGGACCCGCGTCAATTGGTACTGGATGCGTTTCATAGCCTCGCAGATCAATCCACGACGATGGATGTTCAATGGAAGATCGATATCCCAGAACGCCTGCCCCAAATCTTGGCAGACGCCGTTCGCCTGCGTCAGGTATTTCTAAATTTACTCAGTAATGCCAAGAAGTACACGGAGAGTGGCGAGATCGCCATGGGGGCAGCCGTCGAGCCGCAAAGAATCCATTTCTGGGTCTCCGACACAGGTCTCGGCATCGATCCCGAACAGCAAGAACTCATCTTCGATCCTTTTGTGACGCTCGAAGATAATCGGCGTATTACAGGCGGGATTGGATTGGGGCTCTCCATCACACGTCATCTTGTCGCGCTGCATGGTGGGACGATGAAATTGGACAGTCTTCCCAAGCAGGGGGCCACTTTCCATGTCTATTTACCCCTTCCTGCTCTCGATCAGGCGAAACCCATCCGTCAGGAAGACTTGTCGTCCGTACTGCTGCTGATTTCATCGTACGATGAACCGACGCTTGAAATCGCGGAGATGTGCCAGCGAGAGAATCTGGAAATCGTGAAAATTCACGATCGTGAGGATCTGGATGCGGTGTTGATCACAACAAAACCCGTTGCCCTTGCATGGGACTTGACCAGTGCACAGCCGAGCGACTGGGCTCTCGTGCGTTGCCTGCGGCATTATCCGAATCTGAGTAAAACGCCGTTCATTCTCTACGGACAGCCAACCGATTCGCAGGTGGGCTTGACGGGCTTTGTGGTCAAGTCGTCGGACACGGAGACCCTGTACGATGCAATCGTTGCCATGAACCCCAACCAGGGAGCGGGCCCGATCTTGATTGTGGATGACGATGCTCAAATCCGTGAGGCCCATCAGGCGTTGGTGGAAAAAGGTTTTCCCGGTATACCTGTTCAGTTGGCTGAAGATGGGCAAACCGCATTGGCCTTAATGGAAAAGGAAATCCCGTCATTGGTGTTGTTGGATCTCGTCATGCCGAACTTAAGCGGTGCAGATGTATTGGATCATATGCACGGTGACGAGGACCTCCGTCAAGTGCCGGTCATCATTTTAAGCAACAAGATGATGACGTTGGACGATGTCAAACGTATTGAACGCCACACACAGGTGATTCTGCAAACCAAAGGCATCTTGTCGGATACCGAGACGACCGCTGCCATGAACCGTGCCTTATTCGGAGAAGACAGCCTCCCTGTACATACCAGCGGACTCGTCAAGCAGGCCATAGCCTATTTGCATCAAAATTATTCACGCCCCATATCGCGGAGGGAAATTGCAGAATCTGTCGGCGTCAGCGAGGATTACATCAGCCGGATTTTCAGCCGCGAGGTGAACATTTCCCCCTGGGATTATCTCAATCGCTATCGAATACTGAAATCGAAATCACTTCTGCTTAACACGAACGAATCAATTGGCAGTATCGCACGTAAAGTGGGGTTTAAAGATCACGCCTACTTTAGTCGGGTGTTTAATAAAATCTCGGGAGTGTCCCCAAAGTCCTTCCGCAAAGAGTCGTTGCGTTAATCCGCAGTATAACTTTTATCCATGAATTCCTTCCTGTATTTGGTCAAGTCTTCCATATTATTAATGAATACCCCATTCGACGCAGATCCAACCGCTTGACATAGAACGTATGTTCCGATACAATACGAACAAGTGTGCGATTACGTGGTCGGAGATGAAGATTGCGTATACAGCCGAAGGAGGCAACGATGGCGAAAGGAAAGCTTTCGGATCGTCAACGCCGGATGATAGCGTTTATCAGTGAATTCATGGATGAGAATGGCTATCCTCCGTCGATTCGAGAAATCGGCGAAGCGGTAGACATCACCTCGACATCCGTTGTGAATTACAACCTCAATCGCCTGGTTGAAGGAGGTTATTTGTGTCGGGACCAGAATGTCTCGCGCGGCATTCGCTTGTTGGACAAAGTCTCCGATGTTGTGGGGAATGTGATTGAAACGGTGCGAATTCCGATGGTGGGGCGAATTTTCGCCAGCGAACCCGTTCCGCTTCCCGGAACGGACTCGGCGATGTTCGGGGCAGATGAGGCGATTGAAATTACCCACGATTTACTCAGCGAGACCGAGAATCTCTTCGCCCTCGAAGTGCGCGGTGATTCTATGATTGATGCCATGGTCGGTGATGGCGATGTGGTTGTGATGAAGCAGGAGCCCGATTGGCGCGATGGGGATATGGTCGCCGTATGGTTGAAGGATCGGGAGGAGACTACCTTGAAGCACATCTATCGAGATGGCAGCAAGGTGCGTTTACAACCCGCGAATCCGACGATGGATCCAATTTTTATCGACAACCCCGAGATGCTTGAGGTTCAAGGCAAGGTCGTGCTGGTTGTGCGTCAGCTGAATTAATCGTGTTGTCTGTTGAATAATAAAACGTAGATTCAACTCCGAAGTGCAACTTTGAAGGTTGGAATAAGAGGTAAGCTGCAGTAGCATCTATGCTTCTTAGACCAACCAAGTCAAAGGAGCACTGATGAGAACCTACGCGCAGCTTACCCAAGAGCAAAGATAC
>DAOUDW010000067.1:0-3503 GCA_034430895.1 Anaerolineales bacterium
GAGCTAGCGAAAGAATTTCAGCCTCAATGAACCAGTTACGGACAGCACGGACGATGTCGTATGGTTTATCGTGATGCGCCTTGATATCTACACCAGATAAATCCGAAATTGCCTTTTGAAACTCATAACGCTCGCGTTCGAGGATGAGAAACCTTTTCGTTTTGAATTTGGCTTTCCCAAAGTAACGCAGTCCGTAATCGATTCCGAGCTCAAAGGGCATGTTCATTCGGAAATACTCGCCTTCTTTTGTTGCACGAAGTCTGGAAAGGTCGTGAATGCTGTACTGGCAAGAATGGATCAACGAACATATTTTGTCGATACGATTTTCCGCTGAATCCAGGCGTTCGGATGCAATCCGTGGAATGAAACCTATAAAGCGGACCGTGAAAATGAGTGGGCGAAATAAGGGGAGGTATTCATCATCGAAGGGACAATTAATAAAAACTTGCTGATTATAAGCCCCCCTTAATGGCATGAGCGAATATCAATTATCTCCGATGGCGTGGTGAATTCGAACTCTTGCTGTTGGATGTTTTTTTTTTTTGGATCATTCCATCCTTTTTATGAATAAAAAGATCGGAATGTCGATTCTTGCTCACTTCACGCGCGTATTCGATGGCAGCCTTTTTAGTTTCAAAGTGCTTCGTAGCTCGTTCAGAACCAGCTTTTACAACATTCCACCCGCCATCGGGATTCGCAATTACGTGATAGGATCTGTTCGCCATAATCCTATTATAGCATCATGGTAAAGCTCGATCATGTGCTTAAACCTTTCCCGCCCGATCCGCGGCGCGCCACCAGCACCACGATCGAGTTGTGCGTCGGGAACGGGCCCCAGGGCTGCTGATCACAGCCGCGCCCGTTGCTTCGCGCTGCTGTTTTCCGATTTCATCCGGTTCGATTGTGGTCTACGCAGAACCTCACGCTTCGGAACCCAATAATCTCACGATACCACACAGTACGCTGCTGGGTTCAGCTGCCCTTCACCCCCTTGGTGATGCGCTCGCCGAGCTCCTTGTCGATGCTGCGCCAATATTCGAACGCACGCTGCAGCACGGGTTCGGAGACGCCATTCTTGAGGTGTCCGACGACGTTGGACACCAGCCGGTCGCGCTGCTCATCATCCATGACCTTGCGTGCCAGGGTGCCGGCCTGGCCCCAGTCGTCGTCGTCCTTTCTCAGGGTGTAGGCGGCGCGGATGAACTCGCCGCTGGCTTTCCAGACCTCTACCTGGGGATAGCGCTGACCGTCGGCTTGCGGGCCGCCCTTCGAGTTCGGCGCGTACACGGGGTCGGATACGTTCTGAACCCGCATCGCCCCGTCCTTGCTGTAGCTGTGCACCTGTGCCTTTGGCCGGTTGACCGGAATCTGCTTGTAGTTGACACCCAGGCGGGCACGATGGGCGTCAGCGTAGGAGAAGAGGCGGGCGAGCAGCATCTTGTCCGGGCTGGGACCGATCCCCGGGACGAGGTTGTTCGGTTCGAAGGCCGCCTGTTCGATTTCAGTGTGGAAGTCGGTTGGGTTGCGGTCCAGTGTCAGCCGGCCGACCTCGTGCAGCGGATAGTCGGCATGCGGCCACACCTTGGTCAGATCGAAGGGGTTGAAGCGGTAGGTTTCGGCGTCCTCGAAGGGCATGATCTGCATATTCAACGTCCAGCTGGGGGTTTCCCCTCGCTTGATTGCCTCGAACAGGTCGCGCCGGTGGTAGTCGGCGTCTTCTCCGGCGATCCGGTCGGCTTCCTGCTGCGTGAGGAAGTCGATGCCCTGATCGGTCTTGAAATGGTACTTCACCCAGAAACGCTCGCCGTTGGCGTTGACCCACATATAAGTGTGGCTCGAGTAGCCGTTCATCTGCCGCCAGGTCTTGGGGATTCCGCGGTCACCCATCAGCCAGGTAACCTGGTGGGCTGACTCGGGCGACAGGGTCCAGAAGTCCCACTGCATGTCGTGGTCGCGCAGACCGCTGTCCGCACGGCGCTTTTGGGAGCGGATGAAGTGCTGGAACTTCAGGGGGTCACGCAGGAAGAAGACCGGCGTGTTGTTCCCCACCATGTCGTAGTTGCCTTCGCTGGTGTAGAACTTCAGCGCGAAGCCCCGCGGGTCACGCCAGGTGTCTGGGCTGCCGCGCTCGCCGGCTACCGTGGAGAAGCGGATCAACGTGTCCGTTTTCGTGCCCGGCTGGAACACCGCAGCCTTGGTGTAGGCGCTGACATCGTTGGTCACCTCGAAGTGCCCGAAGGCCCCGGCACCCTTGGCGTGGGGCTGGCGTTCCGGAATCCGCTCACGATTGAAGTTGGCCATCTGCTCGATGAGGTAGTGGTCCTGCAGCAGGATGGGACCATCGGGACCTACGGTGAGTGAGTGCTCGTCGCTGGGAACGGGGATTCCAGCATCGGTTGTTGTGGGTTTGCGGTCATCGGTCTTCATGTCGATCTCTCCTTTTACGATTTGGTTCGTCATGCCTGTGTCGCCTAACTACTCAGCCGCTCCGCTCCATACTTGGCGTGCTTTTCAAGATTCTCATACCACGTTGTTCATGCCCACATCGCGCCGCTCACGGGGCCGGTTGCTGTGAGTTGTTAGGCGGAGTCCGTAGATAAAAGGCTATTTTGGAATTTTGTTAATCCTTCGTTTCGGCAGAAAATACAAACTCAGGGAAGATATGAGTATCAAAAAGACAGGCACCCAAAGCAGGATCATATTTATGGTGCGGTAATGCCTATCTACGAAATCATCCCACGTTACAAGCAAGAAGACGAGTAAACCCAATCCTACAAGAACACCTGAAACGGTGCTTACGATTTTTTGGACAGGAATTCTGGATAATAAGATATTTAATCCCAGACCGATGAGAACAGATAGCAGGAATATAATCAGAATCCCAAATCTCTGAAGGTTTCCGGCCGTTTCATCACTAGCAATCAGTATTACAACTGAAACCAAGATTAAAATCAGTAGTGCCAGACGTAAACGCTCCATTGTCTTCCTCCGATACTCCGCCTGAATAATCGTTAAACAGCAAACATGCAACTATTTCGATCTTCCTAAGGTTTTTTCATACGATAACGCGCGATATTACCCCCTGAGCTGATGGAGTCGTGTGGATTGGTATGATGATGGTTCTATGGAGGGTTATGCTTGTATCTTTATATAGCATACACCTTCAAACTCGTGTGTTCAAGAGGCTAGCTACACGATATCGTCTACCCTGCCTGATCCGCGGCGCGCCAGCAAACGCAAGGCAAGGCCGAGTTCGATTAATAAGATGCGGCTCGGTTCGAAAATTGAATGATTTGGCTCTGCATATCGAGTGGGTTTGAACCAATTCGTGCTGCAAAACGAACTTAACTCGCAGTATGGAAAGCGACCCACTTGTCAATGAAATCGAAATATTCGGGTATGGGCATGAAATTCAGGTCTTCATCCGAATAGCCTTCTGCACTGCGAGCGTTGTAGAAATCAGAAGCAAAGGTATGGAAGCTGTACCATACCCTTCTCGGACT
>DAOUDW010000068.1:0-1584 GCA_034430895.1 Anaerolineales bacterium
CATCTTCGCCTATGAGGACTTACTGGACGAAACCAAGCCGACTACTTCGTAGACTTCAATGGGTTGAGTCTTTCCCTCCGCCACAATGGGCGCAACTGCAACGACTTCAATCGACTTGAGAATTCGCTTTGCAGTCTCCTGGCTAATGAGTATCTGCCCGGCAGCGGCGTTTTCCTGAATACGCTTGGCCGTGTTCACACAGTCGCCGATTGCCGTGTATTCCACACGGCGCTGCGTCCCAACAAGTCCGAGCAAGGCTTCTCCGCCATGAATGCCTATTCCAAATGAAAGCTGCATTTCCCCAGGCAGTTCTTGATGCAGCGCTATTACCGATGATTTCAAAGCAATTGCCGCACGCACGGCGCGCAGGGAATGGTCCTTCTGGGGAATCGGCGCATTGAACCAGGCCATGACCGCATCGCCGAGAAACTTGTCGATCGTGCCTTCCTCGCGCAGTATGGCCTCTGCGGCTGAGGCTAAATATTGGTTCAAAACAGCCACCAGTTTTTCTGGTTTTTTCTTTTCACTGAAAGCGGTAAAACCACGGATATCGGCGAAAAACGTTGTAATTTGCGTCCTCTGACCTCCAAGCTGAAGTGCATCCGGATCGAGTTGATCGATTACCGCAGGCGAGACCATGCGCTCAAACAGCCGCCTTTGCGCTTCCAGGCGTCGCTTCTCGGTGAGATCATCCACTACAATTGCGACGCCTCGAGTGGTATCTTCGGCTGTTTTCAGGGGAGATAAATTAAGACATAAATCCACTTTCCCGCGATCGCTGATCTCCGTCTGGACTTCTAAGCCGCGAAAACGTTTATCCTCTTTCTCGACCTGATCGATCTTCGTGGGAAGATCTTCGGAAAGGGGTTCCAATTGCTCCCGCAAGGATGTCCCCAGGAGTACCTGCTGTGTTGTGGCCAGTATATTTTCTGCCGCGCGATTGCATAAGGTAATCAGGTCCTCGCTATCGGAAGTGAGCACACCACTTACGATCGAGTTGAACACATCTTCCATCAGATTCTTAAGTTCCGATACCTCATCCAAACTGCGTTTGACTGAATTGAAGAGACGAGCATTCTCAAGCGCAGCGGCAGCTTGATTGGCAAAATCCAACAACAGCTTGCGTTCGTTTTCCCGGAACAATCCTTCTCGGGCACGATTATCGGCATAGATGACGCCGATGAGTTTGCCTTTAATACTAAGCGGCACACAGAGTATTGAGCGCAATGCAAAGGAAACGATACTATCTTGTTTCCCGAAACGCGGATCGGTTTGCGCATTTGTGGTTAACACAGCATCACCGCTGTCGATAACTTGTTCAACAATCGTGTCGCTGATTTGGATCTCCTCTTCGTCCAGCGAAATTCGTTCCCAGTTGCGCGCCACGAGTGTTTCCATTTCCCCGCCGCCGTCATCACGCATCATGAGAAAAGCACGCTCTGCCCCGGTGAGGTGAATGATGGTATCCATTACCTCGTTCAGCACGGTTTGCAAATCCAGGGATGAATTTACGACCTGTCCGATTTCCGACAAGGCTTGAAGATTGCGATGTTCTTGTTCGTGTGCATCCGCCTCCTGCTGCAA
>DAOUDW010000069.1:0-2507 GCA_034430895.1 Anaerolineales bacterium
GATAGAAGGTAGTTCGAGGCACAAAGTGCCCGACGCCAAAGGAAGCCGCCAGCAAGGTCAGTTGCGAGGAATAGCTCAAGAGGGTGTACTATCGAATTAGAAATTGGGGCTTGACAACAGCGCCATCATAGAAGGCAGACCTCACTTTTATCACAGTTCAATACATAGGAGTTATACAATGTTAGTGAGACGTATTCTTGAAAGAATGTTTACACAGGATATAACATCAATAGTGCCACGTATCGTTGATTTAGAACAGCCAATACAAATTGTCGGCATGGCGGTTGAAACGAATATAAAAAAAATCTACCGCGATGTACCAGAATTAGGAAAGAAGTTTCAGAAATACAAGCAAACTCATGAAATCCCCAACAAGATACTTCCCTGGGGCTTTGCTGCGGTGAGTAAAGGGTTTGACAAAGAAAAAGGAACCTTCACGTATTTTATTGGGGATAGTGTGACTACTATAGAACAAACACCTATTGGGTTGATGTCATTTGAAATTCCAACCTTAAAATATGCAGTTTTCCCCATCCGACCAAAGAACCGATTTGGATGGTCAATAGCTATTACAAGTGCAAAAAGATTTATTTACAATATTTGGCTACCAAATTCCATATACGAACCAGCGGGTGTGATTGACGATTTTGAGTATCACGATGATAGGAGTGTCCGAAAAAACAATCCTGAGATTGATTTATTTGTCGCTATAAATGAGAAGCAACTTTAAAAACTCTTATGAGTTCAGGACATAGGTAACAGAATCTTATCAAGACATCGGTAACACTTTTGGGGAGAGGAGGTGAACCGATGCCTTGGGAAGGTGTTACCTTGAGCGAGCAGAAGCAGCGTTTTATCGAAGATTTTCTACTGAACTACTACTCCATCACGGAGCTAGCACAACGGTTCAACATTTCCCGCAAAACAGCACACAAGTGGATAAACCGGTATCTCGAACAAGGCCCGGCCGGGCTCGAAGAGCGATCGCGCCGAAAGAAGAGCTGCCCTTGGCAGACGGATTCTGCAGTGGTGGCTGAGATTGTGGTGCTGCGCGAGAAGCATCCGAGCTGGGGGCCGAAGAAAATCCTGGATGTGATGGGACGTCGGGCTCGGGAGCGATCACTGCCATCGATCCCGACGGCGGCACGCATTCTGTACAGAGCGGGGCTGGTGAAACCAAGGCGGCGCTACCGGCGAGCCCACCCGGGCTGTCCGCAGAGTAAAGCGACTGAACCGAACGATATCTGGCCGGCGGATTACAAGGGACAGTTCCGGTTGAAAAACGGGAAATACTGTTTTCCGCTGACGGTCAGCGATCTCTCCTCCCGTTTCCTGTTGGGTGTGGATGCGGATATTGTCATTCTGCAAGAGGTCAACAATCGACTGGCTGACGCGCTAGGGGAAGAACTGATCGATGTATACCCATATCAGGTGCTTGATCCGTACAATGACGTTCGAGGCATGGGGATGATAAGCAAGTTGCCCTTGCACTTGACAGGCGAGAGTCTGCCATTGGAGTGGGTGGGCACACCACAAATCCTGGCGGTAGAATGGGAAGGGGAGCGGGTTACGTTGGTGAATTTTCATATGTGGGTTGTCGGGTTGGGACCTATGAAATATATTGAGATCAATACCAGAGCAAGAGAAGCCCACGCGCTGTATATGATTGATTTTGCACGAATCGCGGCGAGAGAAGGGCCAGTCATCGTGGCCGGGGACGCGAACGCAACGCCCCAGAGTAACACATATCGGATGCTGGCTGATTGGCTACAGGATTCTTGGACTGAAGCAGGGTATGGTTTGGGTCACACATTTCCGGAGAGCAATGTGTCTGGTAGCACGAGGCTACAACTCTATGGTATACCGCTTCCGAGGTGGCTTTTCCGGATAGATTACGTGTTTCACTCTGTTGAGTTGGATGCAGTAGAAGCGTTCATGGCGCCATTTGACGGGGGTTCGGATCATAGGGCATTGGTAGTTACCTTTACTATGAGTGAGTAATCTTATAGGTGGCCTTATGAGTTCAGGACATAGGTAACAGAATCTTATCAAGACATAGGTAACACAAATTATCAAGACATCGGTAACACTTTAGGGGAGAGGAGGTGTCCCGATGCCTTGGAAAGGTGTTACCGTGACGGAACAAAAGCAACGTTTTATCGAAGATTTTCTCCTGAATTACTACTCCATTACAGACCTGCCCCAACGGTTCAGCATATCCCGCAAGACAGCCCACAAGTGGATAAACCGGTATCTTGAGCAAGGTCCGGCCGGGCTCGAAGAGCAGTCTCGCCGACCGAAGAGCTGCCCGTGGCAGACGGATGCTGCAGTGGTGGCTGAGATTGTGGCGCTGCGAGAGAAGCGCCCGAGCTGGGGTCCGAAGAAGATCCTGAATGTATTGGAGCAACGAGATCAGGATCGTAGGCTGCCATCGATTCCGACGGCGGCTCGCATTCTGGATAGGGCAGGGTTGGTGAAACCCAGGCGACGCTACCGGCGAGCGCACC
>DAOUDW010000070.1:0-59257 GCA_034430895.1 Anaerolineales bacterium
CCGGGATGATCTACCAGGCGATGGGTTTGCCGGTCGAGATGTATACCGTCCTCTTTGCGATGGGACGAACGGTCGGTTGGCTGACGCAATGGCAGGAGATGCTGGCTGACCCCGAGCATCGCATCACCCGCCCGCGACAGATTTATACCGGCGCCGATGAGCGGGATTACGTTGCCATCGAAAAACGCTAGATCGAACACGTCCACAACACACTGTCCATTCGACACAAAGGGGCAAGCTGGCGACATTGCTTAACCCACCGGTACTAATCAACTATAAAGTACTCTTTGACATGCACCCTCTATCCCGTGTATGATCAATTGCAGAAGCGCTTGGTTGCCAGCATTAGACTTATCTTACGAGCGCCATGACATACATCCTGACAGGTAGCACTGCATTCGCCCTCATCGCGACTTATGACTGGGCTCAGATGCGCGGACACACCTGGCTCAAGCCGCTTTTCTTCTTGAGTGGGGTGGTATTTTTCATTGGACTTCATGGGGTATTATCCACACCCATTGATATCAATTTTCCACATTGGGTCTCATTCATAGGCTGGGCTTGCCTCTGCTTCTTTTCGTTTCTCCTGATCTACTCCATCTTGATCGAGATTTCGATTAAGAGTTATCTGAATCGGGACAACGAACATGCACTGATAGACACTGGCACCTACGCCCTTTCGCGCCACCCTGGCGTTTTATGGTTCACAGGAGCCGCAGTAAGTATCGTTTTGCTTCACCCTACTCGCCATACAATCCTTGCCGCAGTCTTCTGGACAATTATGGACCTGCTACTAGTGTGGGTAGAAGATCGGTACTTCTTCCCAAACACCATAACCGGATATAACAGATACAAAACTACCGTGCCTTTCTTGTTACCGACCGCTAAAAGCATTCGGCGATGTCTGAAGACAATCAAACCGAAACGCATGCCTGATCCTGAACCAATTGAATGTAGATCTCGACCATCCCTTGAATCCCGCGAATTAATTACCATCGATATCCCATCCACTGAGGAGGACACGCAATGATCACCGCCAAACAGTTATTGAAGCAGGGCAGAAGAAACGATGTTTGGAAGAAATACTGCGGCTTCTACGATCTAGATATTTCTGAGTTCATGCAAATCCAAAAAGATTTACTACTCGAACAAATTCAACTCCTTAGTAAATGTGAGTTAGGAAGGATCTTACTAAAGCAACAAGTCCCCCAGAGTGTAGAAACTTTTCAAAAGTATGTACCATTAACTGTTTATGAAGATTACGAGCCATATTTATCCGAAAAGCGAGAAGATATCCTCCCAAGCAAACCCGTTACTTGGGCAAGGACATCAGGTAGATCAAGTTCAGAAACATTCAAGTGGGCTCCAATTCCAAAGAGTATCTATACACAATTCGGTGAGGCCGTCGTTGCCTCACTCATCGTGGCTTCTTGTTCACACAAGGGGGATGTTAAATTAGAACCAGGCGACATTCTATTAATGATGTCAGCACCACCCCCTTACGTATCTGGTATTGGAACTCGCTCAGCTAACGAGCAAATGGATGTCCGCTTCATTCCCTCACTAGATAAAGGCGAGAAAATGGAGTTTGCAGATCGTATTTCCGAGGGATTTAATCTGGCAATGAAAATGGGCTTGGATTATTTCTATGGCCTTTCAAGTCTACTGGCAGCAATGGGCGAACGGTTTGAGTCCGGTAGTTCGGGGGCTAGTCTTTCTCTACAGATGATGCATCCTGCGATCATATTCAGGTTACTGAGAGCGGTAATCCGTGCAAAGATAAACAAGCGAAGTATCACACCAAGTGATATATGGAATGTAAAAGGCATCGTCACCGGCGGAGCGGATACTGATATTTTCCGCGACAAAATCGAGCACTATTGGGGGAAAATGCCACTTGAAGCGTATGGCACCACTGAGGGTGGAGCGTTAGCCATGCAAGCGTGGAATTACAAGGGGATGACACTCGTACACAATACGAACTTCTATGAATTCATTCCTCACGACGAGCATGTTAAAACCAAGCAAGATCCCAACTATGTACCAAAGACCGTCCTACTAAACGAAGTTACCACGGGTATCTACGAGTTGGTTTTAACAAATCTCCGCGGTGGCATCTTCACACGTTACCGTATCGGAGATCTCATTGAAGTAATTTCTCTTCGCGATGACGAAATCGGAATCGACCTTCCTCAAATTCGATTCCATGCCCGTGCTGACGATATCATTGATCTGGGTGGATTTGCGCGTTTTACCGAAAAACAGGTTTGGAGTGTCATCCAAGGGACGAACATTAAATACCAGGATTGGTGCATAAGAAAAGAAGGACTGGAGAATAACGAACCAATTCTGCATGTCTATATAGAACCAAAACCCACAAACCAGCTTAGCAACGAACAAATCACCATCAAACTGAGCGCCGCTTTTCGAGAAATCAACCAAGAATATGTTGACCTTGAAGACATGCTTGGCAGTTACCGCCTGCACGTTACTCAGTTGCGTGAAGGAGCATTCGCGCGATATATTGAGTATCAACAGGATATGGGTGCAGATATGGCGCATATCAAACCTTCCCACATGCAGCCATCTGATGATGTTATTGCGAAACTTCTAGAAATCTGAGGTGGCAGTTATGCATTGGGATGCCAACACGATCATTCCCCTCATAACGGTTCTAATTTACGCTGCCTTAGTGGTAATCGTTGCCCGAGCCAAACCTTCAACCCAAGAACACGTATCTTTCCTGCTTTATCTATTGGCAATGACGTTTTGGTCCCTCGGCTCCTTTTTCATGCATGCCGCGATATGGGAACCAGCTTTTTGGTTCCGGGTGTTTTCAGCCGCCGGTTTAGGATCCTTTCTAGCTGTATTCCACTTTGTGCAAGTATCACTCAACCGTAAGTATAAGTGGGCGGTTGGCGCATACTTATTTGGTGGTCTTTCGTTGATAATTTCACTCATTCCTGAAATGATGGTCCAAAATGTAATTGTTGAAAATGGTGAAGTAGTCTTCGATATTGGTTTCATGGCGCCAATCATCGCACCGCCAATGTACGCGATGTATTTCCTCAGTTTATTTCAGCTTATCAGGGCCTATAGAAGTTCGAAAGACATTCTCCAACAAAATCGATTGCGATACCTTTCCATAGGTCTAGGCGTCATAATCTTTGCAACATTCATAAACTTCACGCCACTTGGCAGATACCCAATCGACATCGCTGCAAATGGTTTCAGCGCAATCCTTCTCGCCTATGCCATTATCCGTCACGAGTTGTTGGATATTACAATGGTCATCAGGCAGAGCCTCTCCTATGCTACCTTAATCATCGTTTTGGGTCTCAGCTATCTGCTACCCATCCTGGTCTTTGACCAAATCGCAGCACAACTTTCAATTGGACGAACCATGCCCGGCTTTTTCTTGGCGCTTGGTTTTTCATTACTATTTGCAAGTATCATCCACTCTATTTATGGGCAGCTCAGGAATCGAATTGATCAATTCTTTTTCCGCGAGCGCCATGATGCCTATGCAATTATCCAGGAGCTAGGTGAGCAAATAACAGGTTCCCTCGATCTGGATCAGGTTGTCTCCGCAATGCTGAATCGTCTGGTTGAGACACTACATCCCAAAAACGTATTATTAATGCTTCAAGATCCAACCTCACAGGAATTTTGCCCAACAGCTTCCCGGGGACTGGAAAATTCCATAACCGACTTCCGCATGCGGGCTGATCACCCAATATGTCGCTGGTTGAAACGCGAAGAACGCGTACTCACCATACAACAGATTGACATCCATCCCCAATTCAGTAGCATGTGGGAAGAAGAGAGGAGCCAACTTTATAAATCTTCTCCCGATCTATTTGTCGCCTTACGGGCGAAAAGAGAACTTAGCGGCATCCTGCTTATTGGACCCAAACAGTCTGAAAAGCCATATACACTCGAAGAGATTGGGATATTTTCGACATTTACCAATCAAGTCGCTGTTGCACTTGAAAACGCTCGCCTCTTCAAAGAAACCAACACTCGCCTTTCCGAACAAATCGCCCTGCTCGAGATCGGCAACAATCTGGCACGCGCCTCCGAATTGGACGACATCCTCCAATTGGTCGTCAAACACGCCTGTCCCACAGATACCCCCACAGCGAAAGCCACCATTCATCTCATCGACCACGAGACCAAGCGTCTACTGCCGCGCGCCGTTTCCCAATCTAGCGGTGAACCCGCGCAGGCCGTAGGCTTCGATCCCCGTCAAGGTATCGCCGGACGCGCCGTTCAAGAAAAGCAGCTCATCTATGTGCCAGATGTGAACAAAGCGCCCGATTTTATCAACACGCAGGAGGATTTCAAGTCCCTGGTTGTCGTACCGCTCATTATCGAGGACGTCCCAGAAGGCACACTCAGCGTAACCAGCCCCCATGTCGATGCCTTCGATGAAGACTTGATCCGTCAATTAACCTCTCTCGGCAACCAGGCCGCAATCGCCTTGCGCAAGGCACAGATCACCGACAGCTTGCGAAAATCAAACATCGAATTAGAACAGCGCTCGAAAGAACTGGAAGCCAGCATCGAGGAATTGAAATCCACACAGCGGCAGCTCATTCAGGCCAGCAAACTCGCCTCCATGGGCACACTCACTGCTGGTATCGCCCATGAGATCAACAATCCCCTGGCCGGCATCAAACTCTTCGCACAAAACACCATACGTGCCCACAACGAAGGTCGTCTCGAAACCGAGAAGATGCTTGAAAACTTGGATAAAATCAGCGCGCTTGTCGATAAAGCTGCAAAGATCATCGAACACCTGCGTACCTTTTCCCGACAAGCCTCCGGCGACATGGAGTTGATCGGCGTAAATAATGCCGTTGAGGACTCGCTCAGTATGCTTTTCGAGCAATTGAAACTGCAGAACATCGAAGTCCTTTTACAACTTGAAGAAAACCTGCCCCGAGTGCGCGGCGATATCAATCAGATCGAACAAGTCGTACTCAACTTGATCACCAACGCCCGTGACTCTCTCGACAAAGTTGAAGACAAGAAGATCTCACTGCGCACATACCAGGACGACGAATTGGTCGTCATTGAAGTCACAGACAGCGGGAGTGGAATCTCGCCTGAAATTCTGGAGAGCGTGTTCGATCCATTCTTCACCACCAAACCCGTCGATAAAGGAACGGGTTTGGGCTTATCGATCAGTCACGGGATCGTAGAACTTCACGGCGGAGAAATCGAAGTCGAAAGTAGACTTGACAAAGGGTCCACATTCCGGATTAAATTACCCGCCGTGGAAGATTTAATAGGAAACGATTGATGCAAGAGACAGCACATATTCTGGTTGTAGATGACGAGTCTTCCGTTCGTGAAGGTCTTAGCGATATGCTCTCCATCTGCGGCCACATTGTCACCTGCGCCAACGATGGTCAGGAAGGCTTGGACATCTTTCACAAAGCCATCGAACGAGATGAGCTGCCTCCGTTCGATATTCTGATATTTGACATCAAAATGCCCCATATGACCGGGCTAGAGTTGATGGAGCGCGTCGTCAAACTAGATCCGGAGATCCCCATCATCATCATCACCGGACACGGCGATTCGCACACGGCCAACTACGCACTGGCTGGCGGCGCCTATGATTACATCACCAAACCGCTCGAACCTGATCTCGTATTTGATGCGGTTGCCCGTGCCCTGGCCATCGGCCGCTTGAGAAGACGCTTTAAAAGAACCATCCAAAATACTGGCGTCATCGGAGCAATCACATCCGGAATCGCCAACGAATTGGACACTCCCCTAAACACGATCACGCGTTCTGCCGAAGAACTCTCCAAACATCTCAATCAAATCAAGCACGTCACCACATTAACCTTACAGGCAGATGGGTCGCCAGAAGCCAATATCCCCATCGCAGATATCGACATGGACCCCGCATACAAACAAATTGAAACCATCACACGTTCCGTACTGCATTGCATTCGATTGCTCGAGGCGCTAAATTTTCATCAACCCCAGGATGACTGACTACATACCCAGTATGCGAAATACAGTGGCACGTAATGGATCATGACGAATCGAAAAGTAACCTTGCGCCGGAGCTATCCGTGCAGGTCTGATCGTCTCTCAGAAGCAAAACATGGTCGGTTATATTCGTTTTTTTTACACAGGATGACTTACCGAGAAATGGGTGACTTTCCCCACTAGGCGGGTCAACATTGTTACCCTCATGATTCTATGGAATGCTAACCCGCAGCAGAATACACTCACCAGGGCGGGAAAGTTTGTATTTCGTTTCCCTTGGCTGGCGTTCATAATAATTAAAAAACAGAGAAGGAGACAGCCCAACACAGGAATTATAAAGTCATAACACCCACATAACCCAACCTTCGACCTTAGGAGGAAAACACAATGGAAAAAATCTTACTCGATATGCCGTCCATGTATGCAGATCACCATGTTCTCTCGGTGAGGAACGCGCTCGACGGCCTTAAAGGAATCGAAGATATCTACGCCAGCTCGACATGGAAGCAACTCCTGATCTCCTACGACCCAAAGCAGGTGAAACCTAAAGCCATCGAAGATGCATTGGCGAATGCCGGCTACCCAGTTGGTGAGGGTGAACCCCAGATGTTAGTGACGGCAAGCGATATCAAGCGCGACCCACAATGGGCGGTGCTTGACGTACGGGTATGTCAGACCAACAATGCCGACCTTGAGATGTCCGGCGAATTTCGACGGTACTAAAATACAAGAACAGGAGGCTGACGAAGATGGCAAAAAAGATGAGACCAGCTGAGGATGCCAGCCACGATCCGGTCACGATCGACCTTATAAAATATGCGGTTGAAGGTGAATATGAGACCGCGTTTATGCGCGCAGATATGATGGCCGCGTGTCCCATAGGAAGTGATGGCCTCTGCTGCAAGAATTGCAGTATGGGACCGTGCCGCTTGGTTAAAGAAGGCCAGGTAGGTATATGTGGAGCGACGCGTGAAACCGTGGCGGCGCGTAATTTCTCCCGAATGGTAGCTGCGGGTGCCGCAGCGCACTCGGATCATGGTCGCGACCTTGCATACACCCTCCTCGCTGCAGCCGAGGGTCACGCACCGGATTATCAAGTGCGCGATCCTGGCAAATTGAAGCAAATGGCGGGTTATCTTGGCGTAGAGGTCGACGATAAACCCCTCGAGGAACTCACCCGCGATGTCGCCTTAGCGGCGCTGAATGAATTTGGCAAATCTACTGGCAATATCCTGAACTTAAAGCGGGCACCCGCCAAGCGTCAGGAAGTTTGGGCCAATCTCGGAATCCTGCCTCGCAATGTAGATCGCGAGATTGTCGAGATCATGCACCGCACCCACGTCGGCAACGACCAGGATGCAGAGCATATCCTCGATCACTCGCTACGTGCTGCCCTGGGTGACGGTTGGGGCGGCTCCATGCTGGCGACGGATCTCTCCGATATTCTCTTCGGCACCCCTGGCCCGGTGATCACCCAATCTAATATCGGCGTTCTAGCAGACGATGAAGTCAACATCGTCATCCACGGGCATGAACCCACGCTCTCCGAAATGATCGTCGCAGCAGCGCTCGATCCAGAGTTGGTCGAGTATGCCAAGAGCAAGGGTGCAAAAGGTATCACACTGGCCGGGATATGCTGCACGGCAAATGAAACGCTAATGCGCCAAGGCATTCCACTTGCAGGGAACTTCCTGCAGCAGGAACTGGCGATCCTGACCGGTGCCGTAGAAGCCATGGTTGTCGACATTCAATGCATCATGCAGGGCATCGTGAAACTGGCCGAAAACTTTCATACCGAGATCATCACCACGTCCCCGAAGGCAAAGATCACAGGCGCCACACACATTGAATTCGACGAACACCGTGCCATGGAGATTGCCAAAGAAATCGTGCGCAAAGCGATTGATCACTACCCCGAGCGTGGGAAGACAGCCATCCCGAGTGAAACAGCGCCCTTGATCCCTGGCTTTTCGCATGAGTACATCACATATGCACTGGGCGGCTTCTACCGCGGCTCCCTACGCCCCTTGAATGATGCGATCATATCAGGGCGTATTCGGGGCGTCGTCGCCAACATCGGCTGCAACAACGCCCGTGTCTGTCACGACGGCCTCCACCGCTACGTCGTCACGGAATTTCTCAAGAACGACATCCTCGTGGTCGAGACCGGCTGTGGCGCCATCGCCAGTGCCAAGCAAGGGTACATGACCCCCGAAGCAGCACTTGAATACGCCGGACCTGGCTTACGCGAAGTATGCGAGGCCGTCGGTATTCCGCCCGTGCTTCACATGGGATCATGCGTGGACAACTCCCGCATCCTAACCGTGTTGGCGCAGATGGCAACGGAAGGCGGGCTTGGTGAAGATATCAGCGATATCCCGGCTGTGGGCATGGCACCGGAATGGATGAGCGAAAAAGCAATCTCGATTGGTACATACTGCGTCGCTTCCGGCGCATATGTCATCATGGGACACTCCAGCCCGGTTTCCGGATGTGAGGAGGTTGGTCGCATCATCAGCGATGGTTGGGAATCAAAAGTTGGTGGCAGGATGGAATTTTGTAACGACCAAGAGGAAATTGTGCGTCGGTCTATAGCTCACATCGATAAGAAACGCGCAGCCCTGGGTTTGCCGGAGTACGATCCCAGCAAATGGGGCAAGAGTGGTGATTGGAGAATCCAAGAACTGGTAGCACTCCCATTGCCCGAGCGCATAGAAGCCGCCTACGGAAATCAGGCGTAGTAGGGAGGAATCTTTACATGTCACGTTATATCGCTACTCGCGCTATTCGAGGCGCCAACGCGATCGTAGGTGAAGCCGATGTCTTACTCCAGCGCGCTATTGCTGAGAAGGGCGTCGATTTCCCCGTAGCGTTTCCCAACACCGCATATTATCTGCCCGTCATATTCGGCATGCTTGGGCATGAAGTTACAAAATTGGGGGATATGGAGTTCGTCATCACGCACGCGAAGAAACTGCTCCACCCGCTTCCCGACGACAAACACTGGACGCCCTACCTGGGTGAGACTCTGGACTCAGGTATGGCCACATTGCTCGCCGAAGAGATCATCGAGGGTGTCCGTTTCATCTATGGACAAGAACCCCAGCCCTACCCCGGGCTCGTATTGGCCGGCTCCACATCCTTCACCAGCCCCGACGCTGGAGGCAACGGCTCCAGCCCAAACGGAAATGGGTATCTCAACGGACCTATCGACGATATCCAACTGCGTTCTTGGGGAATCCAATTGGTTGACGGACGCATGCCGGGTTTCGCGGCCATCGCCGGCGCGGCGCATTCCAATGAAGCCGCCGTCGCCATCGTACGTGAGCTTCAAAAAAGGAACATCCTCACCTTTCTCGCGGGCAACGTCAATGGGCGTTCGATCATCGATCAATTGGTAGAAGAAGACGTGGAAATGGGCTACGACACGTATATCGTTCCCTTCAGCCGCGACACCATCGGAGCGATCTACCCACTTGGCTTCGCCACTCGATCCGCACTCACCTTCGGAGGCATGAAGGGCGGTCAATGGCGAGATATTTTGCTCTACAATAAATTCCGCGTCTTCGCTTTCGTGATTGCACTCGGCGAAGTCGACGACCTTAAGTACGCCACGGCCGCTGGCGCCATATCCTACGGATTCCCCGTCATCGCCGACACGGTGATCCCCGAAATTCTACCCACTGGCGTGACGCGTTACGAACATGTTATTTCCATGCCCTGGAACGAAATCGAAGGTGATACCGAAGAAGAGAAAGCCGCCAAGCTGGTCCAAAAAGCCATCGAGATACGCGGTGTTAAGGTGAAGATCAGTGAGGTGCCGGTCCCCGTTCCTTACGGGTCGGCCTTCGAAGGCGAAGTGGTACGCAAGGCCGACATGCGCGTCGAGTTTGGCGGTAAACGCAGTCGTGCGTTCGAATATCTCTACATGGATGAAATGGATGCTGTCGAAGATGGAAAGATCGAAATCATCGGAGACAGTTTCGAAAAATTGGAAGAACAGGGCAGTATGGATCTGGGCATTCTGGTTAAAGTCGCCGGACGTAAAATGGAGAAGGACTTCGAGCCGGTGCTCGAACGCCAGATCCACTACTTCGTTAATGGGGGATCCGGTATACAGCACATCGGCCAGCGCGATATCACCTGGATCCGTATCAGCACGACGGCCGCCGAAAAAGGGTTCACCTTAAAACACTTCGGTGACATCCTGCACGCTCGCTTCCACGAAGATTTCGGATCGATTGTTGATAAGGTCGAAGTCGCCATCGTCACCGAACCCAAGATGTATGCTGAATGGTTGGAAAAGGCGCGCGTTGCCTACGACGAGCGTAACCAACGCATTGGCGAAATGGTCGACGAGAGTGTGGAAACTTTCTACTCCTGCACCCTCTGCCAATCCTTCGCACCGGATCACGTCTGCATCGTTAGTCCTGAGCGACTCGGTCTGTGCGGCGCCTACAACTGGTTGGACTGTAAGGCATCCCACCAGCTTAACCCCACCGGTCCAAACCAGCCCATCAAGAAAGGGAATGAAATCGATCCGGTAAAAGGGTATTACACCGGCATTAACGAGTATGCCGTTCAGGCATCGCACGGCAGCGTCAACGAAGTCGCCATGTACTCCATCATGGAGAACCCGATGACGGCATGCGGCTGCTTCGAGTGCATCGCCATGCTGATCCCCGAAGCCAACGGCATCATGATCGTCAGCCGGGAGGACACCAGCATGACACCAGCCGGTATGACCTTCTCGACGCTGGCGGGCGTGGCCGGCGGCGGATTGCAAACCCCGGGCGTAATGGGACACGGTAAATTCTACATCACCAGCCCCAAATTCATCTCCGCCGATGGCGGATTCAAACGTGTGGTTTGGATGTCCTCCGTTCTGAAAGAACAGATGGCGGAAGAACTCACCCAGGTGGCTGAGCGAGAGGGCGATCCGGATTTGCTGGATAAGATCGCCGATGAAACCATCTGCACCGATGTGGAAGGATTGCTCGAACACCTTCAGGAGAAGGGACATCCAGCGCTCGAGATGGAAGCAATGATATAAAACCGGGAAAGCAAGTTCAGAGATCGGGAATCGAAATCGGAACGTACACCGCCGCAATAGACGAATGGCATTCCGCACCCAGATCACCGATCTCTCCTCCCTTTCCTGTCCATTACGCAGGAGGATCGAATTCCAATGACAGTTGAAATCCCGAAGGAAAAGTATAGCGGCAGCGTGCGCCAGGTAACCCTTGGCGCCACAGCTGACGACGGCGGAACGCGGAAAAGCACGTTAACCATTGGTGGCGAGACGACCATGCCGTTTATGCTGCATGAGGGCAGCGTGCCTAACCGTCCAGCCCTCACCCTGGAAATTCGCGATCGCAAACCCGAGGATTGGTCCGAGTTGTTGATCGAAACCTGGGAAGATGTGATCGACGATCCGGCCGCATGGGCCAAGGCCGCCGAAGAAGCCGGTGCCGACTTGATCTATCTTAAACTCAGCGCCACGACCAGCGATGGCGATCCGAACACCCCGGAAAACGCAAAAAATGTCGTCCGACAGGTCTTAGAAGCGACCGGACTTCCCCTCGCGGTAATCGGACCCGGACAAGCCGACCTGGACAACGACTTGATCGTCGCCGTTGCCGAAGAAGGCAAGGGCGAACGCCTGTTACTGGGCCTTTGTGAAGATAAAAACTACCGCACCATCGTCGCCGCCGCTCTGGCGCACGATCACCTGGTTCAATCGAAGACCCCTATGGACGTCAATCTGTCCAAACAGTTGGTCATCTTGATCCACGACATGGGATTGCCGCTCGAACGCATCGTCATGGATCCGACCACGGGCGCCCTGGGATACGGAATCGAGTACGGATATTCCGTGATGGAACGCCTGCGTTTGGCAGCACTGGGTGGCGACGCCATGACTCAACAACCGATGATCGTTACACCTGGTGAGGAAACCTGGAAAGTAAAGGAATCCAAAGTAGGCGAGGGTGTCCCTGAAACATGGGGAGACTGGAATCAGCGTGCGCTTGATTGGGAAGCCATTACGGCCACTGCAATCATTCACTCGGGAGCAGATCTCGTCGTGCTGCGGCATCCCGAAACACTCAAACGCGTTCGCAACTTGATCGACGATTTGATCCAAACCCAAGCGGCCTGACAAGCGCGGAGGAAGAAGATGGCATTAAGCGGACTAGAGATTTACAAACTACTGCCACAAACCAATTGTAAGGATTGCGGTTTCCCCACCTGTTTGGCATTCGCCATGAAATTGGCGGCCAAGCAAGCCTCATTGGATGACTGCCCGCACGTAAGCGATGAAGCCAAAGCCAAACTTGAATCAGCTTCCGCACCACCTATTCGTCTGGTCGAACTTACGAATGCAGAAGGTGAAGTGAAGGTTGGAAACGAGACGGTTCTCTTTCGGCATGAGAAAACGTTCTATAACCGAAGTGGTCTCTTCTTAAGACTTAAGGACGATGAAGGCATCGACGCGCTTAAAGACAAGGTTGCCGAGGCAAGCGTCTTCCAGGTGGATTATGTTGGCATCGACCTTTACCTGGATGGTTTCGCCGTTGAGGCTTCTTCGGCGGACCCCGCAACCTTTGCTGCTGCAGTGAAAGCCGTACACGAATCCAGTAAAAAGCCGTTAATCTTGATCGCCGCTTCGGCAGAACTTGCAAAAGCCGGTCTGGAAGCAGCAGAAGGTGCGCGGCCTCTACTGTACGCGGCCGATGCAAACAACTGGGAAGCCATGGCCGAAGTCGCCAAAGAGAAAAGTGTTCCCTTGGCTGTGCGCGCCGAAACGCTCGATGGTCTGGCGGAACTGACACAGCAGCTAAAAGAGGCTGGCGTTGAAGACGTCGTACTTGATCCTATGCTTGGTGGATATCATGATTCGCTGCACAAACTCACCGCCATCCGCCGTTTGGCACTCAAGGAAACATTTCGTCCCCTTGGCTACCCGATCATCAGCTTCCCCGGAACTGTATCTGAGGCCGACGAAACGCTGCTCGCCGCCGAACAGATTGCAAAATACGGCGGGCTGATCGTCCTCGACACATTCAATCCTGCCAGCCTGTACGCCCTGCTGGTGCTGCGCCAGAACATCTACACCGATCCACAGAAACCGATCCAAGTTCAACCCGGTTTGTATGAGATCAATGATCCCAAACCCACCGCACCGCTTCTGGTGACGACCAATTTCTCGATCACCTACTTCTCGGTTGCAAACGAAGTCGAGGGTGCTGGAAAACCCGGATGGTTGTTGGTCGCCGACTCGGAAGGAATGAGCGTGCTCACAGCCTGGGCGGCAGGAAAATTCGATGCGGAGCGAATCGCAAAGGATATTAAAACTTTCAACGTCGCCGATAAGGTTGGACATCAAAAGCTGATCATTCCAGGCCACGTCGCCACCATCTCGGGCGAGTTAGAAGAGGAGTTACCAGGCTGGGAGATCATGGTCGGGCCACGCGAAGCCGTTGACATTAAAGGGTACCTCGACAGCATGTGGCATAATTGAACTTGTGCGCCCGGACTGATCCAACGCCGCATGGTAAATATAGACATGCGCAGTAGGCTTCCTTCTTTGAGAGAGACCATGAAGCAGACATCGAGACGTTGCGCGCAACGTCTCGATATATATTAGACAGGTAGAAACCAACGTGGCAACCCATAAAGTGCACTTCCTACCAATGGATATAACCGTTGATGTACCCACCGGGGCACTCATCATGGACGCCATCCACCAAGCTGACATTGAAATACTGCAGCCTTGCGGCGGCCAGGGGCGCTGCGGTCGCTGCGCCGTCATTGTCGAAGGAGAGGGTGCCCGAAGGCGTTCTACCATCCGTATCTCTGCGGAAGACGTCGCTGCCGGATACGCCCTCGCTTGCCAGACGGTCATCGAAGGCGATCTTACGGTCACGATTCCGGAGCAGGAAAAAATCGAACGACGGCTGGTGACGGATAAATCCGCACGAAAAATAGAGCTGCCTTTCGAATACGATCCGGTCGTACATCAAACCATACGTGTTTTTGAACTCGAACTTCCACAGCCCTCGATCAACGACAGTCTGGATGATCTCAGCCGATTGCAGCAAGCACTCAAAGAACATGGGGTGATCGATTTGGATGTGCCTTTATCCCTACTTCGGCGTTTGGGAGAAACGCTGCGTCAGGCCTCCTGGTCGCCATGGGTGGTGATCGATTTCGATGCACCAGGGAGTGATGCAGCGGAATTGATCGAGATTCAGCCTGATCCCATTCAGCCCTTCGGCCTCGCCATCGACATTGGCACGACAACCGTCACGGTATATCTCGTCGACCTAACCAGCGGTGAAGTAAAAAACTCGGCCTCGGAGTACAACGGCCAGATCGCCCGCGGTGAAGACGTGATCTCCCGCATCGTATTCGCCGGCAAGGAAGACGGCCTGCAAACACTCGGCGCGTTGGTACGGGAGACTATCGACACCTTGCTCGACCGCCTGCAAAAACGCACCGGGGTTTCCCCAGAGCAGGTCTATAAAGTCAGTGTGTCGGGAAACACCACGATGATGCACCTTTTTCTCGGCATCCCACCGGAAACCATTCGCCTCACGCCCTACGTTCCCACCGCCAACCAGCCTTCTGTCTTTCGCGCCCAGGAATTGGATTTGAATGTCTACCCGTTGGCATCGGTGGACTGCCTGCCCGCCGTCGCTTCGTACGTCGGTGCTGACATCACCGCCGGGGTGCTGGCAAGCAAACTGTCTGACGCCGTAGACCTGACTCTGTTCATCGACGTGGGAACGAACGGGGAAACTGTCTTGGGAACCAATGAATGGATGGTCACCTGCGCTTGCTCGGCAGGTCCGGCTTTTGAAGGCGCCGGCGTTGTCGACGGTATGCGAGCCACATTGGGCGCCATCGAAGAGGTGTGGGTGAACACGCACACTTTCGAATCCACCATTCGTGTGATCGGCGGTGAAAAACCGACGGGGATTTGCGGTTCGGGATTGATATCCCTTTTGGCGGAATTGTTCGTCACCGGCGTCGTAGACCGCGCCGGCAATTTCAAGCTGGACCTCGACACCCCGCGTGTACGAAAAGGGAACTACGGCCCGGAATACGTCGTCACCTGGGGCAAAGACACACAACATGGTAACGACATCACCTTGAACAAGATAGATGTAGATAATCTCATGCGCGCCAAAGCGGCGATTTATGCTGGCTTCAGCGTCTTGGCCAGCAGCGTCGGCGTCAATCTGGACGACGTGCAGCAAATGCTGATCGGCGGTTCATTTGGTCAATATATCAACGTCGAGAACGCCATCAAACTCGGTTTGCTCCCCGATCTCCCCTGGGACAGATTCCACTTTCTCGGAAACACTTCCGTTCTCGGAAGTTACATGGCGCTCCTGTCGCACGAGGCACGCGAACAAATTCGCGCCATCGCCGAAAAGATGACGTACGTGGAACTCTCCGCGGATAACACATTTTACGATGCCTTTACCGCCGCACTTTTCCTGCCGCATACCGAGATCGATCGGTTTCCCAGTGTGGCCGAAATCTGGGAGCGGCATTCGACAAAAAGCGAATCCAGCAGCGATTAAAACACAGTGTAGAATCGGTGTATAACAATCATTACATGAAAATATGTTGAATCTATTCAGGTGGTAGAAATGACTAAAACAATTGCAATCGCCGGCAAAGGCGGAACGGGGAAAACAACGCTCGCTGCGCTGCTCATCCAAACATTGAGTCAACGCTTGCCGGGTCCGCTTCTGGCGATCGACGCAGACCCGGCCACGAATTTACACATGGCACTTGGGGTGCCCAGGCCGGAAACGGTTGGAGAAATCCGCGAATTGATGTCCGAGACGGCGCAGGCCGGTGAGCTCGGGGTTTCGATCAGCCGCCATGATTATCTCAATCGTGAGGTGCGCCTGGCCATCGAAGAGGGGGAAACCATCGATCTCATCGCCATGGGCCGGCCGGAAGGCCAGGGCTGTTACTGCGCTGTTAACCACATGCTGCGTCAAATCGTGGACGAGATCGGCCGCACGTACAGTACCATCGTCATCGACAACGAGGCCGGCATGGAACACATCAGCCGGCGCACGACCCGCGACGTCGATCTCCTTTTACTCATAACAGATCCCACCTTGCGCGGGGTACGTACCGCAGGAGAAATGGCGCAACTGGCGGATACGCTCGAGGTAAACATCAAGCGCACAGAATTGGTCGTCAATCGGGTTAAAGGGGAATTGCCGCAGCCATTACAGGACGCCATTGATGCCTTAGACCTTGAAATCGCGGCGTTCATTCCTGCCGACGAGAATATCAACCAGCTTGACGCGTTGGGGATGCCGCTCGTGCAACTCAATGGAGATTCGCCTGCCGCCCAAGCTGTAGAGCAACTGATCGAACGGATCGTAAGCGAGCTCTAATCGAACCACGAATTTTATACGACAGGAGAAGGTGAATGTACAAAATCGGAGAGAACATCCATATCGTCTCACCGAAGGTGAAGGCGGCCTTGAAAGATCGCGACGGAGCTTTCTTCGTCGACATGGCCCGCCGACAAAAAGATGCCGGTGCGGATGTGATCGACTTGAACATCGGACCGCGCAAGAAGGATGGCCCTGAAGTCGTCGAGTGGTTGGTGGACTGCATGCAGGAAGCCGTTCCAGGCATGACACTGAGTTTCGACACCATCAATCTGGCGGCCATTGAAACAGGACTGAAACGAGTGGGGTCGAACGCGATGGTCAATTCCACTTCTGCCGAAGAAGAACGCCTGACGAACGTCCCCCCAATAGCAGCCAAGTACGACGCAAAATTGATCGCACTATGCATGGAGAAGAGTGGCATTCCCGTCAGTGCAGATGAACGCATTGGCATCGCCATGGAAAAGCTCATTCCTCGTGCCCAGGAAGTGGGCATCCCGATGGAGAATCTATATATCGATCCATTGATCCTCACCGTTTCCGGATGCCAGGAATACGTGCCCGAATCGATTGAGACCATCCGCATGTTGAAGATGGTCATGGACCCGCCGCCGATGACGACTGTGGGCCTCTCCAATGTGTCCAACCAGGTTCCCAATGAAATGCGCCCTCTCATCGAGCGTGTATTTGTCGTCATGTTACTGGCCGTCGGCTGCGACTCGGCGATCCTCAATCCGCTCGACGAAAAATTATTCGACACCATCAAGGCCGTCGAGGCCCGCGATGACAGCACACCGGTCAAAGCCCTGAATCTGAAGATATTCAACTCTATCGCCGCCATGGAGCAACCAACCGAAGACCTGGTGGATATGTCGGATCCTGACCAGGTTGAAATCTGGAAAACGATCCAGATTCTACTCAACAAGGTTATTTACGCAGATTCGTATTTACGGTTGTGACGTCGATCGCAACCTCGCCGGTTAGGAGAAATGGGACAACCCATCAGGCCCGGTTGTCCCGAAGCTGAAAACAACCATTCAAGACCCGGCCTTCATCGTTCGTTTCATAAGGAGGGTATTCGTATGGCTGAAGACACATCTCCGCTCAACATTGAAGAATTACTGGCAAAAGCTGAAAAGCCATCCAAAGATGCGATGCGTTTACATCCTTTCTACCAGGGAAAGGTTGAAGTAGCACTTAAGGCGCGCGTACGCGATTTTAATGACTTCGCCATCTGGTATACACCAGGAGTTGCCGCTCCCTGCCGGGCAATTGAAGAAGACCCTGATCTTGTATACGAACATACACACAAAGGTAACACCGTAGCGGTTGTATCCGACGGCACCCGTGTGCTCGGCTTGGGTGACATCGGCCCGAAAGCCGGTTTGCCGGTCATGGAAGGCAAAGCCTTACTCTATAAATACCTGGGGGGTGTGGACGCCTGGCCGATCATGCTTGGCACCAAAGATCCGGACAAAATCATCGAAACCGTATTACTGCTGCAGCCCGGATTTGGCGGCGTTAATCTGGAAGACATCTCCCAACCCAAGTGCTTCCGTATTCTTGACACATTGCGGGCTCGAGCTGACATTCCCATCTGGCACGATGATCAACAAGGAACTGCAACCGTTACATTGGCGGCCTTGCTGAATGCATTAAAAATCGTTGGCAAAAAAATCGATGAGGTTCAGATTACCTTTATCGGGACGGGAGCTGCGAATGTGGCATGTGCGCGGCTGATATTCGCTTCAGGTGCCACACCGGCCATCTGCCGCATGGTCGACAGCAAAGGCATACTGCATAAGGATCGCAAAGACCTGGAGATGCGCAAAGCGGAATACGTCGATAAATGGAAATTCTGCCAGATCACGAATGAGGAAGGTCGAGAAGGCGATATCGCTGCTGCCATGCGGGGAGCGGATGTCGTCATCGCACTATCGAAACCAGGTCCCGGAACCATCCTGCCCGAATGGGTTTCCGCCATGGCCAAGGATGCGATCATCTTCGCCTGTGCAAATCCCGTTCCGGAAATTTGGCCGTGGGAAGCGCAGAAAGCGGGTGCCGCCGTGATCGCCACCGGGCGCTCTGATTTCCCCAATCAAGTCAATAATTCTCTTGGTTTTCCAGGCATTTTCCGCGGCACGCTTGATGTACGCGCCCAAACCATCACCGACTCAATGTGTACGGCGGCGGCCGAAGCACTCGCCTCAATGGCCGAGGAAAAAGGATTAAACGCAGAATACATCCTACCCAACATGGATGAATGGGAAGTTTTTCCGAGAGAAGCCGCTGCGGTTGCCACAAAAGCAGTCGAAGAGGGCATCGCCCAAAACCCCATGACGTACGTCGAAGAACTTCGAAACGCCGAAGCGATCATCCGCCGCTCACGAGATCTAACTGCGTCTATGATGGCCGAGGGCTTTATCGCCATGGCAAACGGGGAGGAGTAAAGACGATGTACGACTTAATCATCATGGGTGGAGGGCCTGCAGGCCTTACGGCGACGATATACGCACTGCGCAAACGCCTCAACGCGCTATTAATCACTCGCGATCTGGGTGGCAAGACCAATTACCGCCTTCAGCTTCCCTTCGTGAATCAATACCTCGTCATTTCAGGTGAGGAAATCGTCACCCGCTTCATCAGCGAAATCAATTACCTGGAATTCGCCCGGGTTATGGACAAAGCCGAAAAGGTCAAGAAGATCAAGCACGGCTATGAAGTCACGACCCGCGAAGGGAACAAATACCAAACGAAGGCATTGATTATTGCCACCGGTGCGTTGGGGAGATTGCTCGATGTCCCTGGTGAGAAAGAATATATGATGCGCGGCTTGTGCTACAGCGCGGTATCTTATGCGCCGCTTTTTATCGACCGCAATGCAGTCGTCATCGGCGACACGCACCTGGCACTCCGTTCGACGGCCGAATTGGCGCGCATCGCCAAAAAAGTCAGCCTGGTCGCGCCTTCGCATGGCGATCTGGACTCCGTTATGGGACGCAAAGTGCGATCGGCACCGAACGTGGAAATCCTGGAAGGCTTTCGAGTCAACGCTGTAAAGGGAGATGACTACGCGCGTAAAATTGTCATTCACAGGAATGACGAAGAACGAGAACTCGAAGCAGATGCGTTCTTCGTAGAACTCGAATTGCAGCCCCAATCGCAGATTGTCGCCGATCTTGTGGATTGTGATGAACTGGGCCACATTAAAGTGGACGGCAGCAATAAGACCTCCACCGAAGGCATCTTCGCCGCAGGTGATGTTACCAATATGATGGCCGAACAGGTCCTCATTGCCGTTGGGGAAGGTGTAAAAGCCGCGCTCTCTGCCTACGAATACTTGTTAGAGTATGCGGACGATTGAAGGCGACAGGGTCACCCAAAAGAGGGGATTTGCACCACGCCATTGACCGGGAAGGATCAGGGCGTCACCTCCGGAGATGACGCCTATGTAATTCATCCATCGAGAGAAGCATCGGCGGCTTTTCCAGGCACGATAAACCGCACCGTTCCAAATTGAATCCGAATGTGGTTAAGTATCGCAAACATAAAGATCGCCGTGCCCATTAACTCGAGACCTTCTTCCAGGATCACAAACAATTGGTAACCAAAATTCGCTACGCCATACAATGCATCCTGCCGTCCACTGAGGTACTCGAAACCAACAACTCCCAGAAGATAAATCAGGCCAGAGGTTATGAATAACAGCTTCGTTTCCCGTGGTAGGCGCAGGACAAAACGCAGGTATATTAAGCCGATAAGAATGGTTACCGTGCCATACGGAATAAGCCACACCATATCATAAAGCGCTTCAGGATCAAACACTTCCCGCAGCGGTCCTCCCAACTTCTCGTGTATACGCACGGTTTCATCCACTGCCATGTATAGAAAGAAAACCGCAAGGCCGATCCAATAAAGAAAATCCGATAACTTGTTGCGCTTTACAAGATTTGCAACGACAAACAAGAGAAGCGAGCATGTTCCCAACCCCATAGAAGCCACGAACGTGGGAATGCTATCCTCGCGATTGATATCAAAGAAATAAAAACCAAATGTCCTGCCGTAAAAATGCTGGGTGATCCGACCCCCAATGTGACCGAGTATCATGATGAGTGCGATGATGACAAATATCATCGCTACTCGTTTTGGCTTTAAGGGAATATCCATTATTCACAAACCCTTTCACGTTTCAATGAATACAAGCTTGGTGCAGGTATTGGCTTCCGCTACAAGATACTCTCGAAACGTCACAAGGGTAGCCAGTACCACTCTTCAAGTCAAGGATCAATCTGAAAATAAACGTGTGACTCATATCCCCGATACTTGCAGAATCAATCCTTCAAACCTTGATTCTTTACGTACTGAATAAAGGCATTCTTTGTTTCCGGACTGGCAAGCAGGTCGGCCACAATTTCGAGCTCAATATCCTGGCTTTCACCCAAGCTCAGGTCAAAGCCAGTATGGATGATCCGTTTGGATAGTTCCAAAGCTATCGCAGGTACTTCACACAGTCTTCTGGCTAGATCCAATGCAGTTTGATCCAGCTCATCTGGCGCGACAACACGATGGACCAGTCCATACTGCAACGCCTTGTCTGCTTTGAAACGCCCCCCCAAAAAAAGGATTTCTTTCGCCGCTGCAATGCCAGCCAGGCGCGTTATACGTTTCGTGCCCCACAATATCGGAAGCCCCAGTTTGATCTCCGGTAGACCGAAAACCGTACGTTTGCTGGCGACCCGAAAATCACAGCACAGGGCCAGCATCAATCCGCCCCCGAGGCAAAAACCATGCAGCTTGGCGATCGTCGGCTTCCCCAGGGCTTCAAAATCATCCACACATCGCTGCATCTCGGCAATAAACCGGCGGTTATCTTCTACGGAATAATCCATTCTTTCCGAAAGCATCTGGATATCAAGACCCGCTGAGAAATGGCGGCCTTCTCCTTGAAGTATGACCGCTCTAGTATCGTTGTCATCATGAAGATGTGTGGCGATCGCCTGCAGTTCCATTATCGAATCGGCACTCAAGGTATTGAGCGGGCCGGCGCCTTGAATGGTAAGTGTAAGGATTTGATTTTCTTTACTTACTTCCCAACTGCGGTATTCCATCGGCATCCTCTTTCTGAATCTCTTTTTACCGTTGCGAAATCAATACTCCCGGAGTACGTTGGAGAATCATCACCTGAGTTTCAGCGGATATCGGTCTATTGTACAATACGAGAAGATTTCATTAAATTGTGAAGTAGAGCCATGGACCTTTTTGTCGATTCCAGACCTACCCGGAGTTTATTCGGATTTGCATATCTTCAAACTTGTATCTTTAGAACAACAAAGAGCGTATACACAGGAATGGTTTGAGTTATCCTTTAGGAGAATATAATCATGGTCGAATCCAATGGGAAAGAAATCCGCTGTGGGGATTGTCCTCTCCGTAAACGGGCAGAAGCCAAGCCAAACTCGCTGATTGCCCGTTTCTGGCGCTGGCATACCTCCTGGTGCCCTGGATGGAAAGCCTATCAGGAATACTTATCCGAACAGGGAGACTCACCTGAAGGATAACACCCAATCGTATCAAATGTATACACATGATTGAATGGTCGTCCTGAGAATATTGAAGATTCAAGCTGCGAGAACAATCCTCTCCCATGAAGAAGATATGAAACTCCTAACGTTCATCCGAGATCGCTTCCCACCACGAAATGACACCATTCCCGTGTTCGCAGCGTCTATTTTTATTGTGTATAGCTGGGCCATCTTGTGGTTCCTTCAAAAAATGCCGGGCTGGCTCCCATTCTTGAGTTTGTGGGCGATCCTAAGCATCCTCGCTTACACTCTTGCATTTGCACTACTTGAGAGTTGCGCCGTTCTGCTCGTGCTCGTCTTATTCGGCGTCCTAACGCCGTATAAACTCATTCGCGCCAGGTTCATCAGCCAAGGTAGTGTAATACTCTTCGCGGCCGCATCCTGGACGGCATTCATCCAGCTCTTACGGGGCGCGCTGCGGATGTGGTCTTTGAGTGAATCGATCCTGTGGTTCGGGATCGCGATTTTATCGATCGTATGTGCCAGTGTTCTCGTCTACCGCATGCCGCGATTTCAACAAGCGCTTCGTTCTTTATGCACTCGACTGAGTATTTTTCTATATATATATGTGCCCATTGGCATTATCAGCTGTATGGTTGTCCTCGTCCGCAACATTCTTGCTGCTGTATAAGATCAATACGGAAAGAAGACGAATGGCACCGACAAGAAACAAGTTTGGAAGACGAGAATTCCTCAAGGTAATCCCTCTGCTTAGCCTTGTACCTTTCCTCGAGGCTGGTTGTTCAACACATGCGGTTAATCAACCTTCAAGCGACAACGCAGCACCGAATGTGTTCATTATCGTTTTCGACACACTGGCCGCACTGCATTTACCACATTACGGATATCCACGCCTTACTGCTCCCAACATGCTGGAATTTGCACAACGAGCAACGGTCTACCACGCCCATTACTCGGCAGGCAACTTCACGGTACCCGGCACAGCTTCCCTGCTGACTGGAACCTATCCGTGGTCACATCGCGCACTCCACCATGCGGGAATTATGAACACGACATTCGAACAGCAGAACCTTTTCAAGCTTTTCGCCAAAACCCATCAACGAATTGCTTACCCACACAATCTGTGGGCAAATTTATTACTCCACCAGCTTGGCGACAACGTCGATCAACACATTGATCCTGAATCCTTTAGTCTGATCGATGATGTTTTCTACGACAGTTTTCAGGATACGGATATTGCCTTCAGGAGTTTTGAAGATTTATTATTCCGTGAAACCAGCATCCCGGGATCGCTCTTTACCTCCCTGGCAAACGATATAAAAGTCCTCTTCGACGAGCGAGTCGGTCTGAAAGCTTATACGGAGTCTTTTCCCCGAGGCGTCCCAAGCCTGGGGTACCCTGTCTACTATCTTTTGGAGAACGTTTTAGAGGGGGTCTTATCCAGCATCGCGCAGTTCCATCCGCCGTTCCTTGCGTACTTACACTTTTTCCCGCCGCACGAGCCCTATTGCCCGCGACAAGACTTTATCGGCATATTTGAAGACACATGGGTTCCCCAACAGAAAGCGCAGCACGCCTTCTCGCAAGGGCATCCCGATGATTGCTTGAATCAATGGCGGATGGAATACGATGAATATATTGCCTATACCGACAACGAGTTCGGGAAATTCATCCATTCGCTTGAAAAAAGCGGTTATTTGGATAACAGCTATATCATTCTCACTTCCGATCACGGACAGCTATTCGAACGGGGGGTACATGGCCACGACACCCCGCTTCTCTACGAACCGATAATCCGAGTGCCGCTCATGATTTCGGCACCTGGCCAGCAAGCCCGCCAGGATGTCTACACGCCAACGAGTAGTGTGGACATTGTTCCGACCCTTCTTCATCTATTCGGGCGTGACATTCCGCCCTGGTGTGAGGGGAAACCACTGCCGCAGATTGGAAACGCAGTGGAAGCAATAGACCGCAACATTTTCGCGATAGAAGCCAAGAAGAACGCCATGAAAGCCCCATTGACGATTGGCACCGCAGCACTCCTTCGTGGACGATATAAATTAATCCACTATTTTGGATACCCCGGATACGACAACGAATATGAGCTCTACGATCTCGAAAATGATCCCGAGGAGCTTGAAGACCTTTCTCAAGCCAGGATTCAGCTCGCCAACGCCATGAAAACTGATCTACGAGATAAATTGCGAACTGTGAATTCTCGCTTTGAATAATCCCGTACGTTACATTCCACCTGCCGTCTCGATTCAATCGCCGAACGGCCACCCCCATGCTAAAATTGCAACGTTGATACTGTTCGCGGAACCGCGAGATGGGGGGCATTGTTCACTTCGTGTGCCACATGCCGAAGATCTACCTGTGAGAAGGACTCAAACGCCTACTTCCAGGCGTTAGAACACGGAGGCAACTTCATGCCAGCAGCGAAGGAATTGAATTTTAAATTCCGCTTCGTTCGCAATCAAAGCACTGTTGGCTTGCTCGCCAAAAAAGCCACCGCCACAGACCGGGAATTAATCCTCGATAAAGAACCGATCGACTACACCGACATCCTTGACAGCACCTGCCGAGATCAACGCATTGCTCTTTCAATCGCACCAGAAACAACTTTAGGCGAAAATACCCGCAAAGCCCTCCGGGCAGATCAGATTTTGGTCCTGGAAGTCTCCCAAGGTAGAACCAATGACCTGGAGAGGCAAATCGATCGTGCATCCTCTGCGATTCAAACCGAGCAGCATCGTCAGGAACTGATCAATGCTGGCAAAGCCGATCACTTCCACAGCATCCAATGTTCAAACTGTCAGGCAGCTATTGATCTCTCGGATTTCAACCGTACGTCTTACGTTTATTGTCGATACTGTGAATCGATCATCAAATCGAGTGGTGAGGTTCTTACACCCGGCGACTCTTACCGCATTTGTGATGAGTGTGGCATGTTCGATCGCGTCCGAGGGTATACCCACTTCAACTTCTATTTTTTACTTGTTGTCTATGGTTTTTCCTACCGCCGTGTTCATGTCTGCGACAATTGTGCCGTGCATATAGCCAAACGCGCCCTGCTGCGAAATCTGATCTTCATCCTGGGCGTTCCTTCGGCAATCTACATGTGGATCAAAGCCATTACCGGACGTGATCCTTCTCTGCGAGCATTAGCCAAGGCCAACGCGCTCGCCCGCAAGGGCAAGTTCGAAGAGGCCGATGAGATCTACGTCCAATTTTCCGGCCCCTATCCCGAACATCCCGCGCTGCTGCGCAACCGCAGTCTTGGACATCTTTATGGAAACAACATCAATGCCGCTGCCAGTCTGCTCAGCCGCTCGCTCAAATCCTGTAACAACTACCTTCCCTCGTTGCAATTAGCACGCCGGCTGAAACAGATCACATCAAAGAATCTCACATCCAGTTAATCATCAAGACTGGCTTTCCTGGTTCTTGAATGCAGAAATGATCTAATCTAACGGTGTTGCGGGGAGATCATCTCTACGACGAAAAATCGATTTCCAAATCACGCAGCCTTGCGGCAGCGGTTTCCGGCGTCAAATCACGTTGCGCCTCAGCAAGCATTTCGAATCCCACCGAGAATTTCTTTACCGTCGCCGAACGCAGAAGCGGAGGATAGTAATGCGCGTGAAGCTGCCAATGATCGTTTTCTCCTTCATCGAAGGGTGCACCATGCCAGCCCATCGAATAGGGAAAGGAAACGTTGAACAGCGCATCGTAGCGCAACAACAGCTCTTTCATCGCCTGCGCAAGTTGTTTTCGTTCTTCATCACGTAAATCAGGTAGCCTGAGAACATGGCGTTTGGGCACAAGTAATGTTTCAAAAGGCCAGATCGCCCAAAAGGGAACCAATGCAACCCAACCCTCGTTTTCAACGACCACGCGCTCACGTGTCTCGAGCTCTTCCTGCAGGTAATCCAGAAGTAACACGCCCCCTTCGCCTTCGGTGTACGCTCTCTGACTACGTTCTTCTTTCATCGGCTCGTTGGGTAATGTATCCAGCGCCCAGATCTGGCAATGGGGATGCGGATTTGAAGCGCCCATCATCTCTCCCTTATTCTCAAAGACCTGCACCCAGCAATACCTCTGCCCCAGATCAGATGACTGCTCCGCCCAACAGTCAATTACGCTCCGGATTGTCTCTGGATCCATCTCCGCCAGGGCAAGATCGTGACGTGGGGAGTAGCATACGACCCGACACGTCCCGCGAACCCCTGCGGAACGCAGCAGCCCGTTTTCCTCATCCGATGGATCAACGCCCTCCGGCAGCAAAGCCTGAAAATCGTTGGTAAAGACATACGTTTGTTCATACTTGGGATTAACCGCACCACCCACTCTTTGATTTCCCGGACAAAGGTAGCAATCCGGATCGTACTTGGGGCGGTCTTCTCGACTTCGCTCCTCGACCTTTCCCAGCCACGGTCGTTTGGCACGGTGGGGAGAAACAAGCACCCATTCTCCAGTCAGGGCGTTATAGCGTCTGTGCGGATGTTTATGAATCGATTTCATGTTTTCCATCCCAATATCCATTCCGAATTGGATCGGACCAGATCAACGGCTTGTTTACGATAACGTTATCGGTAACATTATAACGAACCAAGCCCTTCATCGATTGTATAATTTCCCGATCCCTTCCGTCAAAAACAGATATAACACTCTGTAATATGACGAAAATCACTTGATTCGCGATGACTCGCTGGGGCATCCTAATAAACGGAGTGTTTGTTATCGATAACGTTATCGATAACAATTATAGGGAATCATGGATCCAAAAACAAGAATTACGATCAAAGACGTTGCCCGCGCAGTGGGGGTTTCCACACAAACTGTGTCTCGCGTGTTAAATGAACGACCGGATGTGTCCTCCGAAACTCGCTTGCGTGTGCAGCAGGCGATCTCCGAATTGGGGTATTCGCCGAACGTGATCGCGCGCAACCTGAGCCGCGGACGCACCAATACACTCGGCGTCATCGGCTACGGTCTGATCTATTTCGGCTCATCTGGCGTAATCACAGGTATCGAGAGCAAAGCCAATGAACTCGGTTATTCCCTCACCCTGAGCTTGATTGACCGCGTCGATCCTCCCCGAGTCGACAGGATTTTATATGACCTCCTATCACGCCGCGTTGACGGCATTATCTGGGCCGTTCCGGGAAATATAAACGTCGCCGACTGGCTGACAGAAAAATTTTCCGATGTACACATTCCTGTTATGTACATCAACATGGGCCACAATGGATCGGATTTCGTAGCCGCCCTGGATAATCGACTCGGCGGTAGACTCGCCACGGAACATCTGTTGCAGAGCGGTTACCAACGTGTTGGTATCATCACCGGCCCACATCACTGGTGGGAAGCACAGGAACGATTAATGGGCTGGCAGGAGACCGTTGAAGCGGCAGGATATTCCGATATCGACAGATTGATCATCGAAGGCGATTGGAACGCGCCCAGTGGGGACGTCGGATTGCACTCGCTGCTCGATCAAAGTCCGGAAATCGACGCCATCTTCGTATCCAACGATCAAATGGCACTCGGTACGCTTCAAGCAGCACGACGTCTCGGCTTGAAAGTGCCAGAAGATCTGGGCATTGTCGGCTTCGACGACATCCCGGAGGCAGCATACTTCTACCCATCTCTCACCACCGTCCGCCAAAACACACAGAAGTTAGGCGCACTTTCCGTAGAGCAAATCCACACCCTTATCCAGGCCGAGCAACACGATGAAACTCTTGAGTCGGAGACCGTGTGGGTTAAACCCCGCCTGATCGTCCGCAAGAGCTCCATACGAACATAAGCCAGCTATTGAGAATTCCATCGTAATCCCGCTTATGCGAGGTTTGATGAAAACTGCAATCAAGGACACAAAGGAATTCATCACAACACCAAAACTTGGATCAAGGATGCAATATTTACGATCCGCAAGATGTTGTCTGAGAGCAATCGCGTCTATAACCCTCGGATGAACAACGCGGGAGGAGGTGCCAATAGATTGATCATGATCGTTCCAACTGCGAAACAATACCGGTAAGCTAAATTATATCGAGGAGGATAGAATGAGGAAATTACACTGGCTCTTGGCTGCGTTGTTGGTATTCAGCCTAATCCTGACCGCCTGCAGCGAAGCCGAAACCCCCACCGAGGAAAGTGCCGTAGAAGAGCCATCCGAGGTCACCGTTGAGGAACCTGGTGACACCGAAGGCCCTGCACCTGCAGCAGATGACAAATGGTGCTCAGGTACAGACATCATCTTCTTCCCCGGCGGTTCCCCTGGTGGCCCCTTCGCGACCGTTGTGTACAACGGCGCCCTCCAAGCTGAAGAAGACTTGGGACCGAATGTCGAATACGTGTGGTCCGACTGGAATCCCGAGAACATGATTACCCAGTTCTCGGAAGCCGTTGCCATGGGTCCCGATGGCATCGCCGTCATGGGCCATCCGGGTGATGATGCATTCGCCCCGTTGGTAGAAGAAGCGGAAGCGCAGGGGATCGTCGTCACCAGCATGAACACTCAACTGGCCACACTCCAGCAGAAATATGCCTCAAATGGCTTTGGCTACGTCGGCGCGATCCTGTACGATGCTGGCTATGCACTCGGCACTGAGGCCGTCAGCCGCTTTGATCTGGCCGAAGGCGACCAGGCATTCGTTTGGGGCCTGTTGGCACAAGCCGGGCGCGGTGAGCGCACACAGGGTGTAGTTGACGGACTCAAAGACGCCGGCCTGGAAGTCATCTATCAGGAGATCGATGACGCCACCAACGCCGACGCCGCCGCGGGTGTTCCCACCTTCACGGGCATCATGTCCGCCAATCCAGATATCAAGCTGGTCGTTACCGACCACGGTGCTCTGACAGCCACCCTGGAGACGTATCTGACGAGCGCCGGCCTTGGCCCGGATGATGTCTATGCCATTGGTTTCGACCTCTCCTCCGCCACGGTGGAAGCCGTACGCGGTGGTTGGACCGACCTGGTCATCGATCAGCAGCAGTGGCTTCAGGGTTACATGGCTGTGCTCCAAATCTGCCTGACCCACAACTACGCATTCACTGGCCTGCATATTGACACCGGCGCCGGCTTCCTGCACGCCGACAACGTCGATCTGTTGGCCGCTTTGGTCGAAGAGCAGATTCGCTAATCCAATGCATTGGCGTCGCAGGCGAATAGAACCAATCATCAAACGAGTCTGCGACTATAAATAATGAGAACTAGATGACTGCAACAAATGGAGAAACATCAAAACCCCATCACAGCTTTACCGCAGTCATCTAGTTCCTACCTGTATAATATGACTTACACAATCGTGATTCATCACACTCTCACACCGAGACGCAAGGGCGGCAAATCCGCAACCCCTCACTTACGCTTTACGCCTTAGCGTCTCTATGTGAGTAAAAACACCCTTGCTTGCTGAGTGTGAAACCATTGACGGGAGATGATTTTATGGGCGATCGCCTGGAATTGATAAATATTTCGAAGTCGTTTGGGAAAGTGAAGGCGCTGCAAGATATTAATTTTCAACTCGGACAAAACGAAGTTGTCGGCTTGCTGGGAGATAACGGTGCCGGAAAATCAACCATGATCAAGATCATGACAGGTTACTATCGACCGACAGCGGGACAAGTTCTCTTTGGCGGCAAGCAGATTGATAATCTAACTGTCCCCAAAGCCCGTCTAATGGGTGTGGAAACTGTTTACCAGGAACGTGCTCTGGCCGAATTGCTAACACTTTGGCGCAATATTTTCTTGGGACGCGAGTTGAAAAATCGGTGGGGCTTTCTCGATGTCAAGAAAATGAAGGCGGAAACCCATCGCTTGATGACGCAGTCGATGGGTTTTACCTCGGAAGCCGTTACGCCCAATTCGAAAGTCGGTAAATTCTCAGGCGGCGAACGGCAGGGTGTTGCCATCGTACGTGCGCTTTACTTCGACGCGGATATCATCGTCCTCGACGAACCCACAATGGGACTCTCGCTTAACGAAACTGAAAAATTGCTTAATTTCGTTCGTGAAATCAAGTTGGCTGGCAAATCAGCCGTTTTTATTGACCATAACATTTATCACGTTTACTCCGTATCCGATCGAATTGTGGTCGTTGATCGCGGAAAAATCGCAGGCGAATTCTTGACCAAAGACATCTCCCTGGAAACCCTGATGGAAAAAATGATCCATGTTGCCGAAACGGGCACTTTGGACTTACCGCTTTCATAAAAAAGGATGAATCAATGACCTCGAAAACGAATGAGATTTCCGTAGATGCCACCCAGGCCTACAAGGATAGCTTCAATTTTGTGAACTTTGTGCGTTCCTATGGCACCCAACTCGGTATCCTAGGCGTTTTCTTCGGCATGTGGATCTTCTTTATCATTATGGCACCAAATACCTTTCTCTCATCCAATATTTATTATTCCTTCATGTCCACCATCCCCTTCTTCGCCATGATGGCCATGCCCCTTACCGTCCTCGTGATTGCAGGGGAGATGGATTTGTCCTTTCCTTCAATCATGGCAATGGGCACAGTGACGTTCCTCTTGACCTATAATGAAGTCTCGAATGTCTGGCTGGCATTTGCCGCAGCGCTCGTGACCGGCTTGTTCATCGGCTGGCTAAACGGGATCATCGTAGTCAAGTTTGGCATCCCTTCCTTGGTGGCTACGATTGGCACCCAATTCTTCTGGCGGGGTGCAGTATTGGTCCTCTCTGAGGGACACAGCGGCACCCTGGTTTACACCAAAGAAACCTTCTTACGTCCACTACTGGTCGGTAAAATCGGTGACGTTTTCCCCATGCAGATGCTGTGGCTAATCCTCATTGCTATCGGATCCTGGGTGTTACTCAACCGGCATCGTTTTGGAGCGCACATGTACCTGATCGGGGATAACGCCAACAGCGCCGAGTTGATGGGTGTGAACACCGGACGTGTCCGCATTCAGGGTTTCATGCTCGTTGGTTTGATCGCCGCCTTCGCCGGCATCGTCGCCAGCTTACACGTGACCTTCTTCTGGCCCAGCCAGGGTGAGGGGTACTTGCTGAAAACATTGGCCTCGATCTTCCTGGGCGGTACATCCGTATTCGGCGGCGTCGGGACGATCCTGGGTAGCTTCGTCGGTGCCTTCATGATCGGCGCCATCGAGGCTGCCACAGTCGCCATCGGCTGGACCGGGTTTTTAACCCAATTGATCTACGGCCTGATCATTGTGCTGTCGGTCATCATGCACACCTATCTCGGCAAGCGTTTGGGGTAGCGTAGATACTATCTGGCTTGATCCGTTAAACCATCGCGGATGACTCTTCCCGCGCCGTTTAACCGAACGGACATTCCTCGGGTGCGAAAATGCAGCGACAACAACGCAGGGAATACCTCGAAAACGAATTCGAAAAACGCTACAAGGCAGCCCCCAGCAAATGGGTTCGTGCTCCTGGACGCGTGGACTTAATCGGCAGCCACACAGATTACAATCAAGGCTTCGTCCTCATTCAAGCCATCGATCGAGACATCTGGATCGCCGCTGCCCCCCGCAGTGATGGTATCGTGCGAATTTCCTCGCTCAACGCAGAGGGGATGCGAGAGTTCAAACTGGCTGAAATTAACTTCGACGCTGAAATGAGCTGGACGAATTACGTACGAGGCGTAGCACACATTCTCCAACAAGATGGGTATGCGCTAACGGGATTCGATGGCTTGATTCATAGCACGATTCCCTTCGGCAGCGGCTTGAGTTCCTCCGCCGCGCTGGAAGTATCCACGGCGGTGCTTTTTGAAACACTGGCGGATTGGTCGCTCAATCCTGTTGAACGAGCATTGCTTTGTCAGCGCGCCGAGAACGAATTTGTGGGTATGAACTGCGGCATCATGGATCAATATGCCTCTTCGGTTGGGAAAAAGGATACCGTGCTGCTGCTCGATTGCCGTTCGATCACCAGCCAGATAAAACCCTTCGCACCCGGCGTACAGGTCATAGCATGCGACACTCGCGCCGAGCGCAGTCTGTTCGATTCCGAATATCACGAACGCCGTTCGCAATGCGAACGAGGAGTCGCCATACTTGCGAACACCTACCCCGAAATCCAATCCCTGCGTGACGTCAGCCTGCAGCAGCTCGACGAACACAAGGATGATTTGGATGTAGTGGTATACAACCGCTGTCGCTTTGTGATCGAGGAGAATCAGCGCGTGCTGGCGATCGCCGAGGCGGTCTCTTGCGGAGATCATGCCCACGCCGGGCAGATGATGTTGGAATCTTTCCAAGGGGCGCATGACTTGTATGAGATCGTATCCGACGAAATGATCGCCATGAAGAATGCGATTATGTCTGCTCCTGGTGCACTCGGTACGCGCGGCGCTGGTGCAGGATTCGGAGGCTGCCTAGTGGCACTCGTGGAAGACGAGCATGTAAGTAACTTCTCCAACCAGGTCCTCGAGACTTATAAAGATAGCACCGACATCGAAGCGCGGGTCTTCCCCGTGCGAGCGGCTGCTGGTGCTTGTGTGCTCACCATTCCATGAGTTGAAATTCAGTAAAGCGATTGATCGCCTTCAAGGCACAAGTTCGATTTCCCAATCCGCATTTACTACATCAATCGTTGTGCTGTTCCCCGGCCAGTATAAGTGGCTCCAATAATTCGCGCCTCGCAGCGTGGAGGGATTGCGTCCCAGCGTAACGACTATTCGATCGGGAGTGAAATGCGCGAAGTACGTGTCCCGATTGATCGGCGAACGCCCCAGTGTGGGATCCATCGACACCCAGCCAACCGTAGGGAAATAAACCTCCAACCAGGCATGTTCGAATGGCATTTTCCCGACTTCATCCGTCTCCAGGTATCGCAAACCAGCGGTATAGCGCGCGGGAATCCCCGCCGCTCGGCTGAACGCCATCACCAACGAGGCGAATTCACTGCAGTCCGCCCCCATGGCACCAAAGGTAGCCTGCGCGCCCCAATCGTCCTCATTGGTGCTGTAGACCAGATTTTCGGCGACATGATCATAGAATGCACGTACCTGTTCGCACACCGTTTGCTTTCCCGCCGCCAGTTCCCGCGACAAAGAGACGATTTGTGGATTGGCAGATTCGATGTGTAGCTCAGCACACGTGAACTCATCCACCAGCTCGCCTTCACACTGCGACCAGGAGTAAATCACCTCGGACACCTCGACTTCGGTTTCGATTGTCAATTCGAGTGTTTCACCGGGGGCATGCCTGGAGAAATCGAACTCCGCATACAAATTTCCATATTCATCTGTGAGCAGTACGTAAGAGTCGGGTGAAATCTCACGCCGGTGAACCTGCTGATAGGGCTGAAGATCACGAATCAACGCCACCCACAGATTTTGTTTCTCGGGTTGTCCCGTTCCGACGTTGGACAGAGTCAGATGCTGCCGCACGAGGTATCGCCGGGATTCCCCCAGCGAAACACCCTCGGGAATCGGAACTGCATCCTTCGCAGCGACCGTTGGAGAAGTGCAGGCGGCAAGCAAAGTAAAGAACCCGATGTACAACGTTTTTCTCATGACTTCATTATAGAAGGGATACACTAGATAAGTTCCTAAAAACCGATATCTTCAATATCGAAACAGCAAGTTATGCTTCAAAGGACCAGACCAGACGTAATCATTTCGATCGGCCTCGCCGGGTCCCTCGAAATCTTCGATCGGGCAGATTAAGGTTTCTTCATCCCCAATCCGAAAGACAATTTCGTCCCTGAGCACCTTGCCCACGAACTGGAAGGCAAGATCGTTCGTGTCAAATCGAAGCTCCGAGTGGGTTCCAATTTGCACGATCACTTCCCGCCACACAAACATGATGCGCACGTTCCCAACTGCGGAATTCTTATGGGGGATGATGTATGGCTCATCACGCGACTGCTCAAAGTATCCCCAATATTCTTCCGGTAGAAAGGCCACCAGCCTCCCCAAACCGATTCCGGGTACGAATGGAACGCCTGCGAGATCCGCATCGTTCCGGAGATCCTGGTCTGGGCGTTCCTCACCAAAAGAGTATTCGTCATCACACTCATCCGTTGGCTGGATGGAACGCACGACGCTGATGACCAATGTAACTGCCAGTATAATGATAAATAACGTAACGAAATCCATCATCCATCCCGTTCCATTTCCTACCCTAACACACAACCTATTTTATATCGTTTCTTCGAGCAGAATAATGCTGAATATTCACCAGAGCTTTTGTAAAGACGATTGCTTTTGACTATTCTCTTATTGACTTTGCCAGGACAACGGTATAGAAATCGGTGAGATCAATAATGATATTCTCATGAAGAAACGACTCGCAGTTCTTGGACTTACATTGGCAATCCATCTGACTATTATCGCGGCCTGTCAATCTGAGACTGCGCCCTCCTCCATGCCCGACGACACGACCACACTTCTCCAATCCTCTTCCACACTCACCCCAACCACACAATCGCCAGGCGAGACCACACTAGAGATCCTGATTCCAAGCACGACTCTTGGATGGAAAAGCAGCGGAATATGGCTGCAGGCGGGTGATTCGTATGCCCTCGAAGCTGCGGGAGAGGTGAACATCTGGCCCAACTGTGAGGAGACCAAGGTCGACGCCGGATTTACCAACCTCGATTGCGGTCTGGTACCTACGGGCCCGGAAGGTACGACCGCCTTCGACCCTGCGGATGAAAATGAAGGATACCCCTATCCGGGCGGACCAATTGCCGCCCTGACAGTTCGCGTGGGGGAAGGTGAGGCGATCCTGGTCGGCACGGGCGGCACCTTTACTGCCGATGCGACGGGCTTTCTGCAGTTCGCCATCAACGACGTGACCTCGGTGTGGGACAACACGGGTGAGTTCACCGTTGATGCCACCGTTCACTTCATTACCTCACCCGCCATAACGAAAGGATCGTGGTCGGATACCGGCATCGTACTCGATGCGGGTGAAGAATTCACCATCACGGCCTCAGGCACGATCAACATGTGGCCAAACTGCGAAGAGACCAAAGAAGAACAGGGCTTCCCGGGATTCGATTGTTCCCTAACCTCGGCAGTCAGCCCGGTCGGGACGGATGCGTTCGCACCGGGCTTGGACGACTACCCACTCCCCGGGGAGAACACATTGGCCCTGGTCGCGCGAGTGAGTAATGGGCCTGTGTTCCTGGTGGGCGAGAGCGGAACCTTCATTACCGAGGCTGGCGGTCCTCTCCTGCTCACGACCAACGACACAGGGTACTGGAAGCAGGACGATCAGGGCACATTCGTCATCATTATCAGCAGGGAATCAACCGGCGATGGCATCTACGTTCCCGGAACGTACGACGACTGGCTAGATACTGGTTTCTTTGTCGAAGCCGGAGAGACGGTGACGATCACAGCCAGTGGTATATTGGACGTTTGGCCCCGCTGCGAGATCGAGAAAGAGGGGGCAGGCGTACCTGAAATCGACTGCGACCAGATGCGTATGGAGCCCGGTGGCTCCACCGGCGTGAATCCGCCTCCAGAAGACCACCCACCCCCCCCTGCCCGATGCGCCAACCGGTGCATTAATTGGTCGCTTCGGTGATAGCGCGCCGTTTCTCATCGGCGAAGGCGGTGGATTTATTGCCAAAACCGACGGTACGCTGCAGCTGCGGATCAATGATTCATACGGAATCGGAGATAACGAGGGAGGCTACCTGGCGATCGTCGTGTTTGCAGAGTAGAATCGATAGATGATGGCGTTCATCTCACGGCGTCCTTCGCCACGAAGGTGTCCTAATTTGACCTTGGCGGACACCGCGCACCAGGAAGAAGACAGCCAGAATCAGGCACAAGACCACAGCGATTAGGGAACCCTCCGGCCCATACTCACCCCCTGAAAGCCACACCGGCCCGCTGAACTCCGCATCCAGGAGCCCTTGCGAGCTCGACGCGCCGAACACGCCGGCGAGGGTGAAATTCCAAGCGAAGTGCACGCCGATCGCCAGCCACAAACGCCGCGTGAGGATGTACGCCGCAGCGAGTAAAACTCCGGCTTCAAGTACGATTACCAGAGATCCGATTAGGGTAGCCTCCGGATTTCCCAGGTGAAGCATCCCGAATAACGCTGCCGAGAACAACAATGACAGCCAGGTTCCCAGACTCTCCTCCACGAGTCTGAACACGATGCCGCGAAAGAGGACCTCCTCCACGAAAGCCGATATAGCCGCTCCTGCCAATGAGATCACCAGAATCGAGGCGTGATGGATGGTTTGCATCTTATAGTAACCAAGTACGGCCAGTACACCAATCATGATGCTGACCAGCAGCACGCCGACGATCACTCCGCTTCCGAGTTCTTTCAAGGCACCCGCGGGTGCCAATTCAGAAAGCTCTCTTCGTTCGATAAAGTGGGTGTAAGTTCTGAAGCCTGCGTAGCAGAACAAAATGGTGATTATTCCAGAGACCAGCGCCTGCAAAACCAGGTTCGAATCAAGTGGGGATGTAAGCGGATTGGTTAGCAGTATCCGTCCGGCCCAATCCGTTTGACTTTCGAAGGGCAGCCAGGATCGGAGTGCCTGAGCCACAAACAGGAACAGGACCACGATCAATAATGCGAGCACCAGTCGAGTTGCCGAGAACTGAACAATCCTGCTCCTGCAACCCCTCGAGTTATTCGTTCTTGACATTGTCATCCTAAACACCAATAAACCGATTGCACAATTCTATTCAGAATTCAGCGAAGTATTATGATCGATCGCTTCAACCGGAGGGAGCAGGTCACGTATAGCCCTCCACGAGGGCCGATATAGCCACACTAGTGAAAGAGAGCACAAGGATCGAGTCATGATGCACTGCCCACACATCATAGGTACAAAACGCGGCGAGAATCCCGATCAGGATCCCGACCAACAGCACGCCTACGATCACCCCGCCCCGAGTTCTTTCAAAGAACCCTTGGATGCCAACTCAGAAAGCCATCTTCGTTCAATTAAGTCTGCGTTGGTTCTGAAGCCTTCGTAGCAGATTTTCATTGTCTTGCAGCAAGGATTGAAACCCTTTCCATGAGATCAAGCCTACTATCGCTCCCGCCAACGCACCACCGATTGCAACCGGCCAGGCGGCTGCAGCGATCGGGCTGATCGGCCTGATATCAGCCCTTGATTCAACGTATCCCCGCACCAGATAAGAGATTACAAGTGCCGCTGTTGTTCCCCCAACACTGCCTAGCCACCACCCCACAACATTGATCCCTACCCACGACTTTGCCTTTACGTATCGCTCCTGCAAGGCCAGCCACTGCATGACGGCTACTCCGACTGCAAGGACCAACCCGACCGTCACCATGAAGATCGCCAAAACGGGGAAATCAAGCTCAACTTGCGGCACGGCCTCACTCAATATCCTTCGCGTGTTCATCACGATCACCAGCGCTGGCGCCACCCCGAGTGCGGTGGTCACCACCCACCAGCCAAAATCTATGACCCGTCGCAGCACGATCCACTGTAGCAAACCGATCCCAACGCCAAAAAGCACGATGCTCCAGCTCAAGGCGCCCATACTCTCGATCTTCATCACCGCCACCATCGAAGCGCCAGCAGCAATGCCGACTCCGAGCGTGTTATAGATGATCCAGATGCGCTTTTCTATCTTCCGATCTGGCAACAAGGCCACAACATCTTGGATTAACTGTTCTGTACGCATACGAACATCTGTGACGATTTTCTCGCTCCATTTTGTCTGTGCTTCCGTGACATCCACCTGCGGCTCCGGTTTCGGTTTACAATTTAACCAGGACAATATCCCTCCCGATAAAAGTGAAGGGATGACGCCGAGCAGGATTAGAATTGAGGGTCCTAATACAAGAATGAAGATGAAAATATTCCAGATGACATCGAATCCTAACATATCTTCGAACCCAAACGTAAAATGCGTTGCGATAATAACAGGCAGCCAGGCGCCATATCGCCAGGCAAGCGTTGTCAGCACAGCCCAGGCGATGCCTTGCGGAATACAGCGGTAAAAGGCCACTGCCTGCGTTACGCCAAGGACCAATGCGGCTTTGATGATGTACTCGTAGTTTACCGGTCCATCCTGTCTCGACCAATCCTGTAAATCCGCCTTCCGCAAAACCAACGCTGCCAGACCGTAACCCAAAACACTCACGTACACCCAAATCCTGGGCAGCCTGCCTTTGGAAAGACGGAACTGCATCTCGGCAGTAATCCAGCTTATTAACATCACGGCAACGACGCCCCATTCCATTACAAACGCCATCACGAAGACACAATTCACCATCGAGCTGAGTAAAACCCACGGAATCATTGGGAATTTCGATGTGTTTTTTCCCCTTTTTTCAGGCATGATTTCCCCTCCCATCGAAGCAGCAAATCGCTGTCCCCACTCGTTGATTATTAACCCAAGCAGATGGTGTTCGTTGTGGAGCGTTGGAGTGTGAGGTGAACATCTATATTAAATACATATGAATCGATTGTCATTCGAAGATCATCGACGTGATGAAAATTATTGGCGAGTATACCTACCTTTTGTATCAAGAGGCTCGATTGATGCCAATTGCGATTTTGATAATCCAATGCATTAGAGTCACAAAATCTCTGCAGCATGAATCTTTGCATCACGCCCAGGCTAACATCAAATTGCAGGGTTGTTTTTCCCCCAATGAAGACGGCTTTGTACCACAGTATTGCCGAATATTAAAATTTCGTATCAAATCATTACCATTTTAGAAAACATCATATATAAACTGCGACAACTTCCCGGTTACTATGCATTGTTATATTCATTCAACGAAATGAACGGGGGATTTGGAGGGGATCGAAATGAAAACCCGAGCAATTTTGTCCTTCGTATTCCTCGCTGTGATTGCGATCCTTGTATCGTCAGTCGTAATGAGGGCAATGGTAGATAACCAGATCAGCACAATAGATGATATGCAGGATGATGAACCACTCTCCCATAATCCATTCGCCGGCCCAGTACCAGATGGTGCGTTGATGCGCTTTGGAAAGGGGGAGGTATCACGGATAGTCATTTCTCCAGTTGAAGATGCACTCATCGTTAGCAATAGCGTAGGCACTTATTACTATCGCTTGGATGACTTATCACTGATAAGCGCATCTGTAGTGGATCCATGGTTGAGGAAGAAAGTGATCTCCCCGGACGGCGAGATCCTCGCTTCACGCCCGTCAGATACAATCGTGATTCTTTGGGACGCACGCAGCAGGGAGCAACTTGCCACTCTCAAAGGGCATACGGCTAAAGTTTTCAGAGTGGAATTCTCCCCGGACAGCGAGATTCTCGCTACGGGATCGTGGGATGACACTGTGATCCTTTGGGACGCACGCAGCGGGGAGCGGCTTGCCACGCTCGAAGGACATAAGCAGTTTGTGATGAGCTTGGCATTCTCCCCGGACGGCAAGACCCTCGCTTCGGGATCGGATGATACTGTGATCCTTTGGGACGCACACAGCGGGGAGCGGCTTGCCACGTTCGAAGGGCATACTGATTTTGTGTTCAGTGTGGCATTCTCCCCGGACGGCAAGACCCTCGCCACGGGATCGGCTGATAACACCGTGAAACTATGGGATGTGCACAAAAGGAAGCGGCTTGCAACTCTCAAAGGGCATTCGAGTGGTGTGAGCAGGGTGGCATTTTCCCCGGATGGTAAGATCCTCGCATCGGGATCGTGGGATGGCACCATTCTGATTTGGGATGTAGGTGCTACTATTCCCGATTAGGTCGTACTGTACAATTCGAGTTTTCCATTAATGTAATCCGGATCGGAATATCCTCAAAATCGGACGAAGTTTGTCCACTCTGCAGGTGACATCCTGCACTGCCCCATCATCCCCCCTGCTCCTATCATTATCCCATACCGAATCTCGTCGCAGAGCGCAAGGAAATCAAGCGCTCCCAGCCCACGGGAGGGGCCCTTGTCATCAAAGCAAAGGGCGCAGGCAGACCCCCTCGATCGGGCACAGAACGACCCGCCCGCTCCCATCGGAGCGGTCTTGGTCGTCGGCGGTGGCATCGCCGGCATGCAAGCCAGCCTCGATCTGGCCGACCAGGGCTACAAGGTCCACCTGGTGGAGACGAAGTCCGCCATCGGCGGACACATGGCACAACTCGATAAAACGTTCCCCACGAACGATTGCGCCATGTGCACCATCAGCCCGAAACTCGTCGACATCGGCCGCCACCTCAACATCGATCTACGCGTCGACACCGACGTACTCAAAGTCGATGGCCAGCCCGGCGATTTCACGGTCACCTTGCGTCACAAACCTCGCTACATCGACATTCCAAAATGCGTCGGCTGCGGCGATTGCACTGAAGTATGCCCAGTCGTGCTGCCCGATCCGTTCAACGAAGCGCTGTCCACACGTCGTGCGGCGCATAGACTCTACCCCCAAGGCGTGCCCAACGCCTTCGCCATCACGAAACTCGGTGTGTCGCCCTGTCGTGATGCCTGTCCTGCCGGCCAGCGTGCCCAGGGGTACATCGCCCTGATCCACGACGGCCGCTATGATGACGCCCTGCGCGTGATTAAAGTAGATAACCCATTCCCGGCCATCTGCGGGCGGATCTGCAACCATCGCTGTGAAGATGCCTGTAACCGCGGCCTTGTCGATGAACCCATTAACATCCGCGCCCTGAAACGCTTTGTAACCGATACAATCTACGAGAAGCCGCGCCAGGCGCGTGAACCCGCCGAAATCACACAGAAAGCGAAAGTGGCCGTGATCGGCGCCGGCCCCTGTGGTTTGACAGCCGCACAGGACCTGGCCACGCTGGGTTACCCGGCCACGGTTTTCGAGGCGCTGCCTGTCGCCGGCGGCATGCTGCGCGTCGGCGTTCCTGAATATCGTCTTCCAACCGAGATCATCGAACGCGAGGTCAGCGACATCCTCGATCTCGGTATCGAACTGCAGCTCAACACCCGCATCGACGATCTGGATGAACTCTTCGAGCGTGGTTTTGAAGCGGTACTCATCGCGGTTGGCGCCCACGAGGGGATTCGTCTGCCGATCCCCGGCGCCGACCTCGAGGGTGTGGTCATCAACACCGACTTCCTGCGTGACGTACGCCTCGACAATCCTCCGAAACTCGGTCAGCGTGTACTGGTTCTCGGGGGTGGAAACGTGGCATTCGACTGCGCCCGCACGGCCGTACGTATGGGCGCCGAAGTGCACGTAACCTGTCTCGAACCGCGCGACGACCTGCCCTGCCACGACTGGGAAGCGTGCTCCGCCGAAGAAGAGGGCATCACCATCCACCCCGATCGCACCTTCCTGCGGGTCGTCGACGACGGGAACGGCCACGTGGCAGGCGTCGAGTGCGCTAAAGTGGCGCAGTTCGGATTCGACGACCAGGGTCGACTCTCAGTCGAAACCGAACCCGGTTCGGAACACATCCTCGCAGCAGACACGGTCATCTTTTCCGTCGGCCAGCGCGTCGGACTGGATTTCATCGCTGACGACGCAGGCGTGGATCTCAGCCCGCAGCGCAGTGTTGCTGTGGATTCCCAAACGATGGCTTCATCCCGGCCCGGCGTTTTCGCCGCCGGTGACGCTGTCACCGGCACGACGTTCGCCATCGACGCCATCGCCGCCGGCCATCGAGTCGCCGAGACCATCCATCATTACCTGCAGGGCGCCGACTTGTCACCAGAACCAAAACCCAAATTGCCCGTGGTCCATTTCACCCGAGAAGAAGTACAGCTGCGTGTTCAAGAAGGCGAAATCAAACCCGCCGCGCGTATCGATTTGCCCGAAATTCCTCCCAAAGAACGCAGGCAGAGCTTTGTCGAGGTGGAACTTGGCTATACCGAAGAACAAGCCCAAGCCGAAGCGGCGCGCTGCCTGTCTTGCGCCATCTGCTCCGAGTGTCTCTCCTGCCAGTTTGCCTGCGGTCGCGAGGCCATCAACCACGATGATGTGGAATCAATCGAGCAGCTCCGCGTGGGTGCGGTGGTCCTGGCCCCGGGTTACGAGATCTACAATGCCGAACTTTCGGCCGAATACGGGTTTGGACGCTACCCCAACGTAATCAACGCCCTGCAGCTCGAGCGCCAGTTGACCGCTTCCGGTCCCACAGACGGTCACGTTACCCGTCCCTCCAATGGAGCGCCTGCTAAGAAAGTGGCCTTTTTGCAGTGCGTCGGCTCGCGCGACAAGAGTCACGACTACTGTTCCTCCGTATGCTGCATGTACGCCGCCAAAGAGGCGATCATGATCAAGGAACACGATCCCGAAACCGAGGTGCACGTGTTCATGATGGACATGCGCGCCTTCAGCAAGGGATACGAAAGCTACTACCGCCGCGCCCAGCAGCAGTACGACATTCAATACACCCGCTGCAGGATTTCAGAATTCAAAGAAGACCCAGATAACCAGAACATCGTACTGCGTTATGTGAATCAATCTCCCACGAATGGAAACGGAGTAGCTGGCTCCGACTCGCTTACCCCTGGGTCATTGATCAGCGAAGAACGCTTCGACCTGGTCGTACTATCCGTCGGCATGGAAATTTCCGAAAACGTGAAGGCCCTTGGCCGAAACCTCGGCATCCAGTTGGATGAATATGGCTTTTGCCACACGGCATATTTCAACCCACTGGAAACCACCCGGCCGGGAATCTACGCCGTCGGACCCTTCCGCGAACCGAAGGACATCCCTGAATCAGTTGTGGACGCCAGCGGCGCAGCAGCGCGAGCTGCCGGCCTGCTTGCTCCCGCACGTCACTCGCTGACCACAACCCCCGAATATCCACCCGAGCGCGACGTAACGGGTGAAGATCCACGCGTGGGCGTTTTCGTCTGTCACTGCGGCTCGAACATCGGCGGGTTCCTGGACGTGCCCAGCGTTGCCGAATACGCCAAATCGCTGCCCGGCGTGGTGCACGCCGAAGACAACTTGTATACCTGTTCGCAGGACACTGTGGCACATATCACCGAGACGGTAAAAGAAAAGAATCTCAACCGCGTCGTAATTGCCTCCTGTACACCACATACGCATGGCCAACTCTTCCAGGACTGCATCCGCGAGGGTGGACTCAATCCGGCATTGTTCGACATGGCCAACATCCGCAACCAATGCTCCTGGGTGCACTCCCATGACAAGCAAGCCGCCACAAAGAAGGCGCGTAGCCTCGTACGCATGGCCGTGGGCCGCGTGTCCACACTGGAACCGATCTACACCAGCGAAGTCGAAATCGAACACAGCGCACTGGTGGTCGGCGGAGGGGTATCGGGAATGACAGCCGCCCTATCCCTTGCCGAGAATGGTTTTGATGTCCATCTGGTCGAGCGGGAAGGACAGATGGGCGGTAATTTCAACAAAGTGCATTACACTGTAACCGGCGATGAGCCGCGCGAACTATTGGAAACCCTGATCGCCGATGTCGAGGCGGAACCCAGGATTAAAACGTATTTGAACCATGAAGTGGTCCACACCGACGGATTCATGGGCAAATTCATCACCACGCTGCGCGACGGGAAAGGGGAAACGCAGGTCGCACACGGCGTAACCATCATCGCCACCGGCGCGCAAGAGTATCACGGAGCAGAGTACGAATACGAGAACAACCCGCGCGTGGTTACCGGACTGGAGTTGGAAGCGCTGCTTGCCAGAGCAGACGGTTCCAGCCTCGATCTCGAAGGTCGCGCGGCCGAAGCCTGGGAAGCGATTGGCAAACAACTCCCCGATGAAGTGACGATGATCTTGTGCATCGGTCCGGCGGAACGCTATTGCGCCCGGTTATGCTGCACCACGGCGTTGAAACAAGCCATGACCCTCAAACGTCTCAAACCGGAAACGCTCGTCACAGTACTTTTCAAAGATATCCGCACGTACGGTTTCAAGGAAGCGCTCTATACCGAGGCGCGTGAGGCTGGTGTGCGCTTCGTGCGCTACGACAACGACAGCCAGCCTGTGGTACGCAGCATTGACGGGGGATTGGAAATCGATATCCAGGATCACGTCCTGAGAGAAAAACTGACCTTGCGTCCGGACTTGCTCATGTTGAGCACGCCGGCCGTACCGGCCGAGGGCTCGCGTGAGTTGGCCTCTAAATTCAAAGTGTCTCTCGATCAGGATGGTTTCTTCATGGAAGCGCACATCAAACTGCGGCCGGTGGATTTCGCCTCCGACGGCTATTTCATGGCCGGCATGGCACACTATCCCAAATTCGTCGACGAGAGCATCGTGCAAGCCCAGGCGGCCGCCTCACGTGCCGCGCGTATTCTCTCGCGTCCCACATTGACCGCTGGTGGTGTGATCGCTCAGGTCGACCCAACGAAATGTGTCGGCTGCCTGACATGCGTTCGCGTCTGTCCTTATGGTGTGCCAAAGATAGTACCCGATACAACTGGTGTGGGGGAGATCAGCGGCGCAGCATACATCGAACCCACGGTTTGCCATGGCTGCGGTTCGTGCGCCTCTGAGTGCCCCGCCAAGGCCATCAGCGTCATCCACCACCGTGACAATCAGATCACGATCAAATTGGATACTCTACTGTCAGAGACATTTGGTGATAAGGTCAAGGAGAAAGCCTAGGTGCTTTTCAGTATCCTTCACCCACACATTCGGTTACACTCAGGATGAACATATCGCTTGATTTATAAACGATTTTGGAAAAGGATTAACAGTACAACCGACAGGATCAGGAAGAGGATATGGCCGAATTCGAACCGCAAGTCATCGCATTTTGCTGCAGCCACTGCGCCTACAACGCTGCCGATCTCGCCGGCAGCCTGCGCATTCAGTACCCGGCGTCGATAAAAATCATCGAAGTACAGTGTACTGGGCGTGTAGACATCGAACACTTGCTTCATGCTTTTGAAGGCGGCGCCGACGGCGTAATGGTGGCGGGTTGAATGCCCGGCGACTGTCATTACCTGGAAGGTAATACAAACGCAAGACGACGGGTGGAATTCACCCGCAAACTATTGGAAGAAATTGGTCTCGAAAGCCAGCGGCTGCAGATGATCAACCTTTCTGCCGCCATGGCTGGTGAGTTCTCCTTTGCTGCGGCAGAGATAACGGCAGAGATTCAACGCCTGGGACCCAATCCACTACGAATCAACGGCACCGATCAACCCGACAGCAAAGCATCCGCCGTCGAGATAGCGAAAGAGGATGGCGAAAGTTGATTCCCTCAAGCGCTTCGATGTTTTCGCAGAGCTTCCCGAGGATGCTCTAAAGGAAATTGCGCGCCTGGCCAAGCAGGAAAAACATCCTGAAGGAACCGTTCTTTTCCAGGAAGGTACCACAGCGCATAAACTCTACCTGATATTGGATGGCAAGATCTCGCTCGAGATGCTCGTGCAATTGGGCAGCACAGGCACACCCCGTCGCGCGGCGCTCAATATCGCCGGCCCCGGCAACGCCGTCGGTTGGTCGAGTATTGTCCCTCCCTATCTCTACACATCCTCCGGTGTGTGTATTGAAGATATCAACCTGCTGGCACTTCCCGGCGAAGATATGCGCAGCTATATAACCGAACATCCTGATATCGGATATGTCATTTGCCAGCGTACGGCATCCTTGATCCGCGGACGAATGACCAATGCCACATCGACGCTGATGTACTTCCTTTCCATCGTCTCCCATGAATTGAAGCGCCCCTTGGCCGCCGTGGAAAACTACCTGCAAATACTGTCCGGCGGCTATGCCGGCGAATTAAGTCCCAAACAAACCCGCCTGATCGAACGCAGCACGCTGCGTATCGCCGACCTGCGGAACCTGATCAGCGACATTCTCGATTTCGCCCGCATGCAGCCCGAGCAGATCCGTGCAGATTTCGAACGCCTCGATCCGGCTGAACTCGGCGCAGAAGCGATTGAGGAAGTACGTTTAGCGGCGTCGCAAAAGAAGGTGCAACTCAAAGCCATCGGACCAACTGAATATCGGCCTATCGTCGCTGCTCGACGTCGGCTGCGGCAAGTCATCGCCAATCTTCTGGTCAACGCCGTCAAGTTCTCCCCCGAAGGCAGCACGGTTACCCTCACCGCTCATGACATGCCGGAAGCATTGGTGATCGAAGTGATGGACGAGGGCATCGGCATCCCCAAGGACGAGCAGGAACACATATTCGACGATTTCTTCCGCGCCAGCAACGTGGGCGAATTCAGGGGTGCCGGTTTAGGTCTCTCCATAGCGCATAAAATCATCGAAGCCCATGAGGGCTCGATCGAAGTCGAGAGTCCCTATAAAAAGGGAAAAACCGGAACCAAGTTCACCATCACCATCCCTCGGACGCTCCCTCTGCCTGGTCAGAGCAGAACGTCTGAGCTCGGAACCCATCAGGAGAAGGGGGAATCACATGAGTGAGCAGCCGTATATCTTGATCGTGGACGACGACCCGGACATCGTCGAGGGGATTACCGCCGTGCTGGAAACGCGCGACTATCGCCTGGCCAGCGCCGGTGATGGCATCGCCTGCATGAAACTTATACGGGAAGAAACGCCGGATTTATTGATCCTGGACATGATGATGCCGCGCATGGACGGTTTCGCCGTCATTCGCGAGCTGCGCGGCGACCCGAAGCATGTTGGTCTGCCCATCATCATCCTCACTACGGTCATCGAAGATGCCGCCTACCGCCGATATGAACTTGAGACGGGACTGGCGATGGACGTGCAAGCCTACATCGAGAAACCGGCACCGCCGGATGAGTTGCTGCGTCACGTCACTGCGGTGGTCGATCTGCCGTACATCGTCGTCGCTGATGACGACCCGGATATCGTCGCCGCACTTACCACGGTCCTCGAATCCAAGCCCTATCAAGTCAGCTCGGCCGCCAACGGTCAGAGTTGCCTCGAACTGGTGCGCAAACGCAAACCCGATCTGCTCATCCTGGATTTACTCATGCCGCGCATGGATGGTTTTGCCGTGATTCGCGAGCTGCGCAGCGAACCCCAATTTGCCGATCTGCCCATCATCATCCTCACTACCGTGGTTGAGGATGCCAGCCGCCGACGTTACGAACTCGAGACCGGTCAGGATATGGCCGTCACGCGGTACATGCAGAAACCCGTGCCGCCTAAGATGCTGCTCAAGCAAGTGGATGAGGTGTTGAAAAAATGAGCGCGGATAAGGTCACCGGCGCAGTGATGGTCGTCGGCGGCGGAGTCGCCGGCATGCAGGCCAGCCTCGACCTGGCCGAGCAGGGATTCCGTGTACTCCTGGTGGAAAGCCAGTCCGCCATCGGCGGACACATGGCCAAACTAGACAAGACCTTCCCCACCAACGACTGCGCCATGTGCATCATCAGCCCCAAGCTGGTCGAAACCGGTCGTCACATCAACATCGACCTGATGGTCGACAGCGAAGTCGATAAGGTCGAAGGGCAAGCGGGTGATTTCACCGTTACCGTGCGGCGTAAACCGCGCTACATCGACATCGAGAAGTGCGTTGGATGTGGTGATTGCGCCGAAGTCTGTCCGGTCGTGCTCACAGATTCATTCAACGAAGGTTTGGCGCCGCGCAAGGCGGTTTACAAACTCTATCCACAGGCGGTTCCCAACGCCTACGCGATCGATAAGTTGGGCATCGCCCCCTGCCGCAACGCCTGTCCCGTCGATCAACGCGCCGAGGGTTACATCGCTTTCATTGCGGAAGGCCGTTACCGCGAAGCCCATCGTGTGATCAAGGAAGACAATCCCTTCCCCAGCGTGTGTGGACGCACCTGCCATCACCCCTGCGAAGGCCACTGCGCTCGCGCCCTGGTCGACGAACCAGTGAGCATCATGGCCTTGAAACGCTTCGTGATGGACTATGCCCTGGCCTACGGACGCGAGAAGGTCGAACCCGTACCCCGCACACGACCGGAGTGGATCGCCGTCGTCGGCGCCGGACCAGCCGGATTGACCGCCGCCCATGACCTCGTGAAAATGGGGTACGGTGTGACGGTGTACGAGGCGCTCCCTGTTGCCGGTGGGATGATGCGCGTGGGCATCCCCGCCCATCGCCTGCCCAAAGGCGTTTTACAAGACGACATCGATGACATCCTCGCGCTGGGCGTGGTTCTGAAAACCAACTCGCCGATATCCGATCCCACGAAGTTACTCAAGGAAGGCTACAACGCCGTTTGTCTGGCGACGGGGATTTCCACCCGCGATCATTCGCTGGGTGTGGAAGGCGAGGAGGCCGAGGGTGTGCTCTCCGCAGCAACCTTCCTGCGCAAGGTCAATCTGGGAGAACCGATCACCGTCGGCGAGCGCGTGGCCGTGATCGGCGGTGGTGTCACCGCCCTCGACGCAGCCGCCGTCGCCCGACGTCTGGGCGCCGAAGAAGTCATCCTGGCCTACGACCGGCCACGCGGCGAACTGCCCGCCTACCAATGGGAGATGGACGCCGTCGAAGCTGAAGGCATCCGCCAGCTCGAACACACTACACTGACTCGCATTCTGACCGAGAACGACAGGGTGGTCGGTGTCGAACTGGCCCGCACCGGCCGCGGTATGACCAAAGACAAGCATGGCCGCCGACGCCCTAAGATCGAAGCCGGAAGCGAATTCACCCTCGAGGTCGATACCGTGATCGGAACCGTCGGCCAGCAGTCCGACTTGAATTACCTGCATCCTGCGTTCGAGGATCTAAGCGCCGACAGTAGAACGTTGGCTTGTGAAGACGCTCCCGGATTGTTCGTCGTTGGTGGGCGTAAGACCGGCGCCAGCTTCATCGTCGAAGCCATTGCCCTGGGACATCGCGTGGCGAAATCGATTCACCATTATTTACAGGGCACGCTCGACGAATTGGAAAAACCCACACCACCGGTGGTCAAATTCACCCGCGAGGATATCGAGCGCCGCGTTAAAACGAGGGAGATCGAACTGCTGCCGCGCAACGAACCCAGGCTGCTGCACATGGACGAGCGCGTGACAAGTTTTCGTGAAGTGGTTTTGGGCTTGACCGAACGCCAGGCGCGCGCCGAAGCCAAACGCTGCCTGCAGTGTGGGAATTGTTCGGAATGCCTGGCCTGTGTCTATGCCTGTGGCGCGAATGCCATCGATCACGAGATGGTCGAGACCACCGAGGAAGTGAAGGTCGGCGCCATCATCCTGGCACCGGGGTACCAGGCGTATCAGGCTGAACTCTCCGCGGAATACGGTTTGGGCCGCTATCCCAACGTGATCACCGCACTGCAGCTCGAGCGTCTACTCTCTGCTTCCGGGCCCACCACGGGGCACGTGTTGCGTCCTTCGGATGGGCGCCCGGCGAAGAAAATCGCCTTCCTGCAGTGTGTCGGCTCCCGAGATCAGAGCCACGATTACTGCTCGTCCGTATGCTGCATGTACGCTACCAAGGAAGCTATCCTGGTCCGCGAACACGACCCCGAAGCCGAGGTGGATGTCTTGATGATGGACATCCGTGCCTTCAGCAAAGGCTACGATGCCTACTACCAGCGCGCCCAGAAACAATACGGCATCCAGTACACCCGCTGCCGCGCGTCCGAATTCAAGGAAATCCCGGACACCAAGAACATTACGATCCGATATGTAGAAGAACAAGGTGTCGGGGTTCGAAACCAGGCTGATTCCGATTTGCCCGAAACACGCATAACCGAAGCGGAATACGACCTCGTCGTGCTGTCGGTAGGCATGGAGATTTCGCAATCCGTTAAAGAACTTGGCCAGAGATTGGGCATCGAGCTCGACGACTACGGTTTTTGCCACACGGCTTTCTTCAATCCCGTGGAAACCTCACGGCCGGGAATCTACGCTGCGGGACCTTTCCGCGAGCCCAAAGACATTCCCGAATCAGTGGTCGACGCCAGCGGCGCCGCGGGTCAAGCTGCCACACTGCTCGCCTCAGCTCGCGGCCAACTGACGCGCCAAACCAGTTATCCACCTGAAAAAGAGATCGGCGAACCGCGCGTAGGAATTTTCGTTTGCCATTGTGGCTCGAACATCGCCGGATACATGGACATCGAGACCGTGACCGATTACGCCGCAAATTTGCCGCATGTGGTCCATGCCGACCACCTGCTTTACACCTGCTCGCAGGACGGCACGGCGCAGATTCAGGCATGCATCGCCGAACACGACTTGAACCGCGTCGTGGTGGCTTCCTGCACACCGCGCACACACGGCTCGCTCTTCCGTGACGTAGTGCGTCAGGCGGGTTTAAACGAGCACTTGTTTACAATGGCCAACATCCGCAACCACTGCTCGTGGGTACACTCGCATGAACCCGAGATTGCCACAGAAAAGGCGCAGGATTTGATCCGCATGGCCGTCGCCCGCGTGACAGACCTCGAGCCGCTGCACACGCAGCCGGTCCCTGTGTGCCAGCAGGCATTGGTCATCGGCGGCGGTGTGGCGGGCATGAACGCCGCGCTTTCACTTGCAGAACAGGGTTTTCCCGTCCACCTGATCGAGAAAGAAGCAGCCTTGGGCGGCAATTTGCGCGGGGTCTATTTCAACCACGATCCTGATGATTCGGGCGCTGCGCGCGATCCCCAAAAATATTTACGGATGTTGATTAAAAAGATTGAAACTCATCCTGCAATTACGACGCACCTATCGAGCCAGGTGCTTCACACCACAGGCTTCGTCGGTGATTTCACCACCACACTGCAGAAGGAAGACGGCAGCCAGGTGGAAATTCAACACGGCGCCACGATCGTCGCCACGGGCGCTCAGGAGTATCGCGGGGAGGAATACGGCTATGCCGAAAGCCCGCGCGTGGTCAGTGGGCGGCAGTTCGAGGCCCTTCTGGCCAAAACCGGCCGAAAACGGGTTAAACTCGACAAGAAGACGAGCGAGACCTGGAAGGTATTAGATAAAAAACCGCCAGATCAGGTGGTGATGATCCAATGCATCGGTCCGGCGGAGGAGACCTGCGCCCGCACGTGCTGCACCACTGCGTTGAAGCAAGCACTGCAGTTGAAATCCGTGCATCCTGCAGCGCGGGTCGTCATGCTGCATCGCGACATGCGTACGTACGGGTTCAAGGAGCGTCTTTACAAACAGGCGCTCGAACAGGGCGTGCTTTTCGTGCGCTACGACCCGGCGCACAAACCCCAGGTATCTATAAAGGCTGACGGCCAAATCCACGTGGAAGTACAGGATCCCGTACTTGGCGCGCCGTTGAACTTTAAACCCGACCTACTCGTACTTTCCACACCTCTCGTTCCAGCGGAAGACAACCAGGCGCTGGCCACGAAGTTGAAGGTGCCCGTTGATTTAGACGGTTGGTTCCTGGAAGCGCACGTCAAACTCCGTCCGGTGGATTTCTCCAGCGAGGGCATTTTCCTGGCCGGAGCGGCCCACTACCCCAAACTACTCGATGAGAGTATCGTGCAAGCCCAGGCGGCAGCCTCACGAGCCGCAACGGTACTCTCACGCGAAACCTTGGACGCGGGCGGTTCCGTCGCGCGCGTCGATCCCGAAGCCTGCGTCGGCTGCCTGACCTGCGTGCGCATCTGCCCATACGGCGTACCCCAGATGCAGGTCGATCTTGCCGGGGTTGGCGGTATCGTGGGCGCGGCCTACATCGAACCCGCCGTTTGCCAGGGTTGCGGTACCTGCGTAGCCGAGTGTCCCGCTTACGCCATCGAACTGCTGCATTACCGCCACGATCAGTTGGAGGACGAGGTGGGTGCCTTATTCGAAACGAAGATTCAAGTACGTGAAGGGTGAAGGCGAAGATGAGTGAAAACGGAAAAGACCTACAGATCATCGCCTACTGCTGCCATCATTGTGCTTACGCTGCCGCAGATCTGGCTGGTGTGTTACGCATCCAGTATCCGGCGCAGGTCAAGATCGTCGAAATTCCCTGCTCCGGACGTTTGGATACGCTCGAGGTGCTGCATGCCTTCGAACGCGGCGCTGACGGCGTAATGGTCGCCGGTTGACTGCCCGGTGACTGTCATTACCTGGAAGGTAATGTAAACGCCAAACGCCGGGTGGAGAAACTCAAACAGATATTGGACTCGATCGGGTTAGAACCCGAGCGCGTGGAGATGTTCAATCTCTCCTCGGCGATGGCTGCACAATTCGCCGAAACGGCAAAGCGCATGATAACTCAGATTCAGAATTTGGGGCCGAGTCCACTGCAACTCGCCGCTGAGGAAAAAGCCGATGCGTGAGTGTGTCGGTAACATGGGTCCGAATACGCGTGTGACTGATTCGGAACCCAGGGAGAGAGAAGTATGATCATTGCAGAACAAAAACCATTGGAGGAAATCAAAGCCTTGATCGCCGATGCCAAAGATGTGCTCGTCGTGGGCTGCGGCACTTGCGTAACGGTGTGCTTTGCCGGCGGCGAGAAGGAAGCCGGCATCCTGGCCAGCAGCCTGCGTATGTCGACCAAACTCGACGGCAGCCCCAAAGCCGTGGAGCATATCACCGTGCAGCGCCAGTGCGAATGGGAGTACATCGACCCCATCGGGGATCGTATCGCTGATGCAGATATGGTGCTTTCGATCGGATGCGGTATCGGTGTGCAGGCACTCGTCGAACGCTTCCCGGATGCCGTCGTCGTTCCCGGGTTGAACACCTCCTTTCTGGGCTTACCTACGGAACAAGGTGTCTGGGAAGAACGCTGCGCCGCCTGCGGGGAGTGCATCCTCGGTTTGACAGGCGGTATCTGCCCCATCGCCCGCTGCGCCAAACAGCTGCTCAATGGACCCTGCGGCGGGTCACAAAATGGTGTTTGTGAGATCGATCCGGATACACCCTGCGCCTGGCAGTTAATCTACGACAAACTGAAGTCACAAAATCGTCTGCACCTGCTGGAGGAAATTCAAGCACCGAAGAATTGGTCCCGCAGCCGTGACGGCGGTCCGCGAAAAATCACCCGCCAGGATCTACGTCTGGCGGCCGAAGAAACTGAGTAGGCGAAAAGGAGCGAAGCCATGACAAAAACATCGAGCAACGGCTACAAATCCGGCTCTCGCCTGGAACGCCTGCTGCGCGCCGGCGAATTCGTCGTCACCGGAGAGCTGGGCCCGCCGCAGGGCGCCGATGGGGATACGATCCGCAAGAAAGCCGCCCTGCTGAAGGGCGTGGTCGATGCGGCCAACATCACCGACAATCAGACCGCTATCGTACGCATGTCCTCGATCGGTGCCGGCACGATCGTGGTCCAGGAAGGCGTGGAGCCGATCATCCAGATGACCTGCCGCGACCGCAACCGTCTGGCGATTCAATCCGACCTGCTGGGCGCCTACGCTCTGGGCATGCGCAACGTGCTCTGCCTGACCGGCGATCACCAATCCTTCGGCAATCATCCCACCGCCAAGAATGTCCATGATCTGGATTCCGTGCAGTTGATCCAGATGGTGGTGAAGATGCGTGACGAGGGGCAATTCGAGTGCGGCGATGAAATGGAAGAAGTCGAACCGCGTTTCTTCGTCGGTGCGGCAGCCAACCCCTTCGCCGATCCCTTCGAATACCGCCCACTCCGCTTGGCGAAAAAAGTCGCCGCAGGCGTGGATTTCATCCAGACCCAGTTGATCTACAACATCAAACGCTTCGACGAATATATGCAGAAAGTGCGCGAGCTCGGTCTGCACGAGAAGGTATACATCTTAGCCGGTCTGGGCCCGTTGAAATCCCCCGGCATGGCGCGTTACATGCGCGATCAGGTGCCAGGCCTGGACGTGCCTGATATCTACGTCGACCGCATGACCGAAGCCGCCAAGGGCATCGACAAAGCCGAAAAGAAAGCTCGTTCCCAGGCCTGGCGTGAGGAAGGCATGCAAATCACCATCGAGCAGATCAAGCAGATGCGCGAGATCGAAGGCGTCGCCGGCGTGCACGTGATGGCCATCGAATGGGAAGAAGCAGTCAAGCCGATCGTCGAGGGTGCCGGACTGCTGCCTCGTCCGGAACCGGCGGCGTAGGGAGATGCCTATGGAGACAAAACTCAGCACCGATCTGGCCGAACGCATCCGGGAAGCCACCGGCGAGAATGTGTTCCTCTGCTATCACTGCATGAAGTGCACCTCCGGCTGCCCCCTGATGGAGCATTTCGACATGGCGCCCAATCAGATCATGCGTGCCGCGCAGTTGGGTATGGAAGACCTGATCTTCGAGAGCAAATCACCCTGGCTGTGCGCCTCTTGCCAAACCTGCACCACACGTTGCCCGCAGGGAATCGACATCGCCCGTGTGATGGACTTCATCGTTGGCGAGGCGATGGCCAGAGGCATCAAACCCAAGGTGCCCGAAGTCGCCCTATTCAACAAGGTCTTTCTACGCGACGTCGACATTCTGGGCCGCTCTTACGAGCTGGGATTGATGGTCGAGATGAACATGCGCACCAAGAAGCCCTTCAAGGACGTCGACCTGGGGCTGGACATGATCAAGCACGGCAAGATCGCCTTTCTGCCCTCCGTGATCCGCAAACGCAAGCCGAAGTCGGAAGTAATACCGCCAGAACGGGAGGCCAACGAGGTTGGGTATTATCCCGGCTGTTCGTTACATTCGTTGGCCAAGGAGTTCAACATCTCGGCGTTGGCGACACTGGAAGCGCTCGATCGCAAACCCGTGGAACCGAAAGATTGGATTTGCTGCGGCTCTTCGCCCGCCCATCGCGTGGACCACAAGCTTTCAGTGCAGATGCCGCTCGAAAGCCTGGCTCTTTACGAAATGGAAGGCGTCAGCGAGGTTACCCTGCCTTGCGCCATGTGCTTCAACCGCTTCAAGTCCGCGGCGCGAGAAGTGCGCCTCGATCCCGAATTGAAACAAGAAATGGATCAGGAACTGGGTTACGAGTATCAAGACAGCCTGGCGATCTCATCGCTTCTGGATTACGTCGTAGAGAACGTCGGCCTGGAAGCCATAGCCGAGAAGGTTAAAAAGCCGCTCGCAGGATTGAAAATCGCCTGCTATTACGGCTGCCTGCTCACCCGTCCGCCCGAAATCACTGAATCGAAAGAACCGGAATACCCCATGGCCATGGACCGTTTGATGAAGGCGCTGGGAGCTGAGCCGATCGACTGGGACCGCAAGGTATCTTGCTGCGGTGCATCCCTGTCCCTCACGGCGACCGACATCGTGCTCGAGATGAGCGCCGAAATCATCGAAAACGCACGCGCCCGGGGCGCCGATCTGGTGGCCGTGGCCTGCCCGATGTGCCACGCCAATATCGACGGCCGTCAATCGCAAATGGACATCACAGAACCGGTCCCCGCGCTGTATTTCACCCAGCTGATGGCCCTAGCTTTTGGCATGCCGGAGGAAGCCGCGTTGAAGTTCAACATGGTCGACGCACGGCCACTGCTGAAGGAACGAGGTTTGCTATAGATTACCTGCGTACGACGGAACGCTCCTTGCGCAGCGCTCACACCAGAATGGTTCATGCGGCAAAGGAGCGTAAGAACCGAATGCACACTCGGTTTCGCGAGTTGAGGGCCCATCCTGCGCTGCGAGGTCGTGAGCTGACCTCGATTCGGGAGACCTTTGGACAATGGGTCGACCGCTGGCAGTTGGACCACTTCATCCAGCGCATATCGCCGTTTCAATCCGAAGCGATCGAGCGCGGTCCGCTGCCGTTCATCATTCTGGCCGAGACCGGCCAGGACGTGCGCCACTGTGCCAACTGCCGCAACTGCGAGGATTGGATGACTCCCGGCATGGATCTTGATTTTGGGGAGATCCTGCGCGCCGCCGCGCGGAATGACCCCTTCGCGCTGCAGAATCGGTCCCTGTGGAACTGCGACGATGCGTTCACAAACACGATCCATTGCCAGCAAGGCTTCGACATCCCGGCCGTGATCCGCACGCTGCGGCATGAGGCGAGACTGCGCGGGTACCACAAGCGCTTCTACCAGCTGCGTTCGCTGCATTCCCGGATAACCGGCTGGAGACCAGCTACACGATCTCCCCAGATCGACCGAGAACGGATAGAATCCCTGCGTAGGAAGCTGGAAAAGATCAACCGCTTCAAATCTTAAATTAACCTGAGGAAAACAATGAAACTCGCTATCACCGGAAAAGGTGGGGTGGGCAAAACCACACTCACTTCCCTACTGGCCTACGCCTACGCCGAAAAGGGCTTTCAAGTCCTGGCGATCGACGCCGATCCGGCACCCTGTCTTGCTGAGGCGCTGGCCTTCCCAAAGGAACTGCTGGATGGGTTGACTCCCATCGCCCGCATGGACGACTTGATCTACGAGCGCACCGGCGCCAAGCCGGGCACCACCGGCGGCTTTTTCAAGATCAACCCGCGTGTGGACGACATTCCCGACCAATTCTCAGCCGTGCATCGCGGTATTCGTTTGCTCGAAATGGGCGCCGTCGAGTTGGGTGGATCGGGCTGCATCTGCCCCGAGAGCGCCATCCTGCGCGCCCTGACCACCTACATTCTCCTGCAGCGCGACGAGGTCATTCTGCTCGACATGTACGCCGGAGTGGAGCATCTCGGGCGCGCCACGGCTGCCGCCGTCGACGCCATGCTGATCGTGGTCGAACCGACCAAACGCAGTCTGACCACCGCCGAACAGATCAAATCGCTGGCGGAAGACATCAAACTGAAGGATCTCTACATCGTGGGCAGCAAGGTTCAGGGGGAAGAAGATAAGACCTTCATCGAGGACAACAGTCCCGGATTGCCGGTGATCGGACACCTGCCGCACGATCCGCATGTGCGCCAGGCTGACCGAGACGGCGCCGCGCTCTACGATATGGCGCCCGAACTAAAGAAAGCCACGCAGGCCATCATGCAGGCGATAGAAGCGAAGCGCTAGGATTAAAAACTGCCTATGTGTAATGGCTTCACCTGAGGTTGATTGGGGCGACCGGCCAGCCGCCGCATTGTTCTTACTCCCGCCAGTATTCAGGTCGATCCAGCGCATCCGCACAAAACACTTTCCCTCTCACACGACCGATCAGGCCAGGACGAAGCTCCTGGACCATCCACGCGATCACGGGTAAACCCGTAGTACAAAGAGCACATTTGAGATGGCGTCTTCTGTAGTATCATCAGCATGTTGTCTGCGAATAGCCCGATATTGAACCAGCAATTCAATCCGCTATAAAGCACTTCTTCGTGAAATTAAAAAAACCACTTCGATAAGGAAAACGAATCATGAAAAATAATCTCGATAAAATCTTGCTCGCCCTCTCAGTACTGGTGCTGTGCCTGATGGGCTGCACAACGGGTACGCCAACGATCGCCGAGGTGCCCACCGAGATCGAACCAACGGCCACAACCAAACCATCGGATACGCCGGCCCCCAGTGGCGGTCAATTGACGGGGAAATTGGTATGGATGACCAGTGGTGATCCGATTCAAGGCGCGGGAATTATTCTATGCCAGGTAGATGGTGATACATGCCAGACTGCAGAGGATTTGTCAACCATAACGCAGGATGGCGGGCAATTTGAATTTCAAGACCTTGATTCAGGTAAATACATACTCCTCTACAATCTAAACGGCGCGACAATGCAGGCCACCGATCTCGAACTCGACCTCAGCGAAGAAGCTCTGCAGTGTCTTGCGGAAGGATTTTTTGGCCCGCTTTCTGTATCCTGTCAGAATCAGGTGCCCGTCTTTGGTGGAGGCGAAGTGACCATGCTGCAGAATTCCAAGATTGGCGTCTCAGGCTCAGGATTTACCATCGACGAAGCTTCACTTTTTTCAAACTTATACGGTGTCTATCTGGATTTCACCAATGGTAAACCCATATCCACCACGATCCAAGATGGAGAAACCACCGAGACGACCATCGAGGCGTGGGAACAATAATTGGCGTGGAAAGGATGTGCAAACGAACGTATTTTGATCAGTGTTTGCTGAATCCCTTCCAGGAATGAGTCTGCCCGGAGCAAAAACCTCGTTGTTTGAACTACATGCAATGCTGGTATCCAATCTGGACTGATATCAAGTAACCCAATAAGCATGGATCATGCCCTACTTATTTCGGAACGACTTTTCCAGATTGTGTTGGAGAAAAGTGGATTATATAACCTAACGGAAAGGAAAAAAAATGGACTCTCAGTGTATATCCAAACGTTTATTAGCAATCGGGTTGATCGGCATCCTTCTGGCAGGGTGCAGCACCGCGACAACCACCCAGGCGACAGGCCCGACGAATGACATTTCGGCACTTGAAACGGATACACCCGTCTTACCAACTGCGACAGACACGTCGATCCCGCCTTCTGCAACAGCAACCCGCGAGACCATTCCTGCTTCAGAGGAGTCGATCATCGTCGCTGATTTTGAATTCAGTATTGTTCAGATTGCATATGACCATTCTGCCTTCGGTCTTGTACCTGATGCCATGAAAGGTAATGAGGAACTCCTGTTCATCGAGTTTAATCTCATCTCCGGCACAAACGAGGCGTTTGCATTGCTTGAGCCGACGGTAATTCTTGAATCGGGAATAAACCAAGAACCAGTTGCATGGGCCGCAGGAACACAAGTCCATACACTTACTTCTATGAGTTTTACCGGCGAATCCTCTGATTATTCATCAGGACAATCATCGATCACTTTGATATACATTGTTCCAAAAGATCCCGGGACCCTGTTGTTAGAATTCCCGTCAGGTGTTCTGATCGACCTAACACCAATCATGTAATCGTTATGAGACTCTAGTCAACGAAAAGTACCGAGGGAAACATCCACAGCCAGAAAAAGACAAGACGCCCGAATCGGGCGTCTTGTCTTTTCCGTTCACGTAGATTTATCTGCGATTTTCGATCAAATCCACCACGTCCGGGAAATCGAGGCTCAGCTGCCTGACGGTCTCCATTGTCGGCACGCCGTCTTTGTCCCAGCCGCGGCGCTCGTAGACGGCGTCCACCAACTGCTCGTAGCGCTCCTGGCGATGGGCACGGAGTTTGGCCACCTTTTCCTCTATCGAGAGTCCCTCAATATCGATCCCCAGTTCCTGCAGCTGACCGTCGTAGCGCTCGGCGCGTGATTCATACTCTTCGACGGTCACCGGACCCATGGCGCGGTAGGGCGGATAATCATGCTGGCGCGTGCCGAAACCCAACTTCAAATTGAAGATGCGCTGGAAGTTGTACACCCGCTCGGACTGCCGCACGAGATCATCGCTCGTTACCGGCGTGCCGGTGAGGCCCTCGTAGAGCCAGGTATAGTTCTCGACGTGTTCGGGGACCTTGCCGGGCTCGTCCGCCTCGGCGTTGTCCTCGGGTGTGATGTCGTTCCAGGGCAGCTTGCACAAACCGTGCAGGCTGAACCAGGTGCGCCACATGGGGAAGTAGTGCAGCGCTTCGGCTTTGTCCTCGAAGGTCGGGAAAAGCTTGTGAATCTGGTCCATGAAGATCAACCAGGCTTCATCGTGCTGGGCGCCTTTCAGCGTCATGGCGTAGCCGCCCTGCTG
>DAOUDW010000071.1:0-30633 GCA_034430895.1 Anaerolineales bacterium
GTTTGACTTGCTCGGAAAACCCTTTCCCGTTCTGATGCGACATGCGACTCCCATTCAGCCGGCTGCTTGCTTCAGGATGACCATCATGATCCCTGTTTTGCAGCGGCACGCAGCGCGGGCAGTCACCCCCGCAAGAGCAAACCGTCTCTCGCTGCACGAATTGGACTGGCAATAAATCAACAAAGCCAAGCGCTTCCGGTGCCAGCTTAGTCTCCGGAGGGGTTGCCTTGCTTTGCTGCGTTGCTTGTTGTTGTGCTTGTGTCGCTGCTTTGCGCGTGATGATGACGCTCCTTGGATGAAAAGGAAATCAATATTACGGCTCCTCGACTTCCTCATCTTCTTCCGGTTCGATTTGCCGCTGGATCAGCGACTCATCATAACCATCATCAAACTTGGCCTGGATTCCCTCTTCGGGCTCTTCCTCCTCCTCATCGACCTGCCGCTGCACCAGCGGTGTGACCTGGTCCACCAGCTTGGGCTGGATTTCATCCTCTTCCTCCGGTTCGATTTGCCGCTGGATCAGCGACTCATCGAAACCATCCACAAATTTGGCCTGGATTCCCTCTTCGGGCTCTTCCTCCTCCTCATCGACCTGCCGCTGCACCAGCGGTGTGACCTGGTCCACCAGCTTGGGTTGGATTTCCTCTTCCTCCCCGCATGCGGAACCACCAGCAGCGTCGCAATTCGCTTGGTTTTGGATCCCCGGATCGGGCATGCGCATGACCTGATCGGCGATGCGGTCGGCCTCCTGCTCGTACTTATCACCCGGCTGGCCGATCTGGAGTTTCGCCTGTATCGGTGTGCAGCGCGGGCAGCCACCATCGCAGGTGCAGCTCGTCAGGCGCTGGATCATCGGTACCGGAAGGCCACTCGAGACCCCAAGCTGATCTTGAAGCACCTCGTTTTCCGGCTGTGCGTGATGCCCGCGCGGAGAGAACTCGTTGCCCGCTTTTTGCGTCGTCTGAAATCCCATGCCAAATCCCTTTCACATATCTGCGTCGAAAGGTGAAGCCTCACTGTTTTTCGGATTTCGAGTCATCCTCCCCTGGAAGGACGATCTCGAACTCCTCCTCGCGGCCGGCGTCGAAACGAATGGCATCCTTCGACTCATAGAGAATGTTGCCTTCGGCGTCCGTGACCGTCAAATACAGATCCGCGCCGGCCTCCAGCCCTTCGCGAAAATCCTGTAGCCGATATTTGATCTCGAACTGGCCTTTTTTACCCGTCTGTGTGGCGCCCAGAAGATCGTCGTAGAGACGATCTTTGTCGAAGAGACGGACCAGCACACCCGGCACCGCATTTCCAGCCTCGTCCTCTACGCTGCCGTGCACGATCCACGGCGCATCGTCCGGTTTAGGTTTCGGCTTGGAAGGTTTTTTCTTCTTCCGGGTGGTTTTCTTTCGCTTCGGCCGTGTAGTAGATGCGGGTGTGACTCGCGTCTGGGCTGACACAGACACATCACGATACACTCGCGCACCCTCCGAAAGCGTGATTGCTTCACTCTCCTTTTGGAGCAAGTTCCCCTGCGCATCTCGTACGGTGATGTAAAATTCCTGTCCTTCGATTTCCGCCATCGTCGCCGCGTCTACCTTCATAGCGTAGAAACCGTTTAGATCGGTCTTCGCTTCTCCTAAAGCAGCGAGCACGTTCCCTTTTTTGTCCTCTGCGGTAACGGTCAAGGATTCGACACCCAGTTTGGCTGGGGTCACCGCCCGGCCGTGAATTAAAGCCTCTTCCGCCTCCACTTTCGGAATGCGGATGTTCGCCTTCTGCTTTTCGACATCGAATGCCCGCATCAGCTTTCGATTCTGTTCAAGACGTGCGTTCAACTGCATAACGCGCGGATGTTCTGGTCCCAATTTCTTCTGCAATCGCAGCGTCTCCTGTTTAAATATGGCGCGCTGCAAGACCTGAATGTCTTTCAACGTCCGCAGTCCTACTGGAGGATCGCCGAAGGCCTTACGCAGCTTCTTCTCGACGTCCGCAAACGTGTACATCTTGGATTGATCCTTCTTTTGCTCTGCCATTAGAACACTCTCCCCATGAGAAGCCCCATCATAATCAACACCATAAACTGGACACGCTGCTCATCATTGAGCCCCGCAATCCAATCTTCATATCCTTTACATTCCCTGATCGGATTTAGCAGCACTTGATTGAGTATAGACACGCGCAATTCGTCTTCAGGATTAAAATCCGATTCCTTCCAGGATACGGCCACGATGCAGTGATCGCCTTGATTGCTCGTGGTGTTGTTATGGAAGAAGCTTATACTCAGCAACGAAGCCGCAATTAAACCAAATTCTTCGACATAGGATTCTTTAAAACGACTGTCCGTCGCTCGCAGCGTCCGACCAAAGAGAACGGTATTGATCAATGAAGCGAACTCTAATTCTCCCTGGCCTAAAAAGATCGAGATGGTCTCCATGCCTTCCAACGAGTTCATCGCAGCGCATTGGTTGTTGGCATACCCCAGGTCGTCGGCGGTGATGATCAGCTGTGCAATGGCGCTGCGGCTGCCTGCGCCGAGGCGGACTTGATTATCCGCGTACAGCGTATTCCCATCCGGCAGGAGCACCTGTCGCTTTTGCGCAAGCGCTTCGTTCCGCACCCTGCGATTCAACCTTACAGCCGGTGGCGGAATTGTATCCATGTTTATAGGATTTGATTCGCCGCTGGCTGCGGGAGATGGTGTCGAACCCTCAACCTCTTCGTCGGTCTCCGCAGCTTCCTCTGCCCTGGCGGCGCGGGCTTCCAGATCGGTCATCCTGTCCATCCCGCCGAAATTTGCGATGAGCACCGACCCGACAAGCAAATCCAGGGAATTGCCGGTGGACGTGATGGTGTTGAAATAATTGTTATTGACAGAGAGCGGGCCAAATGTCAACATAGTCAAGGCACGACCTACAGGCTGATCGATCACGTTGTCGAAGATGCGCGCGGCGAACTCGCCTTGGGTTGCCGTTTCCAGACTGGATAACAACTTCGTTCCCAGCGAGAAGGCAGTCGAGAATAACACGAACACCCCACCCAACACGCCCGTAGCGGAGGTATCTCCACCCTCATCCAACGACGGCCCGTTGTCCAGCACGTGGTTGCCATTGATCTCCATCTGTTCAGCTAAGATGGTGCAGATTCCGAACACCCTACCGTTTTGTTCGACGCCATTGTTTTCGATGCGATTGCCACGTAGGCGCACGTCCTCGCAAAAGCCCAAGGATATGCCCCCTTCCATGCGTAAAAACGGAGCACCCTGGCCGCTAAAGATTTGACGCGCACATTGGCGGATGCGATTGTCATCAATTCGCAGATCGACCACGAATCCCCCCACGAACCCGAAGAGCAGAATCATCAGGATCACGAGGACCGCCAAACCGACGTTGACGGTCGCTGGGTCAACCGAACCTGCAAGCTCAGTAAGGTCTTCGAGAGTCGCAAGTGGTAACCCGATCCCAGAAAGTCCCATGCCGGAAATCTGATTGCCCTCGATGGCAACTTGATAGATGAAAGCGAACACCTGCGTGAGATCGAAGCTTGGCTCAACCTGCTCGATCTCAATCACATACGCATTTCCTTCCCCATAGCCATGACCAACAACACGATACTCTTCTTCGGCGATGGAGATGTTGTAGGTACCTGGTTCAAGGCCAGTGATGTAGAACTCCCCTGGAGCCCCCATTGTTGCAGGGAAGACGTTATTTGTTACGACGTTTGTGAAGAGTGTGAAGAGCACGTCGACTTCATAATCGATCTGTGAACCGTCCTCTACCACAAAACCCCGCAGGGCTTCGACACCTTCATCCAACTCAAGCGGTTTTATATCCGTTTGCTCGTCGATAACTCCGACGAAGTCCTGCGGATCCAGATCACTGCCCAGGGTGATGCCATTCCCCGTCCCACCGCGGATGATGTTCTCGAGGATGCGGACCCGCTCTGATCCGTTGCCGATCTGGATACCACTGCGCGCTTTATAAGAATCCTTAAACAGGAAGTCATCCTTGTCCATAAAGAAGCGTCGATGTCCCATTCCATGACTGAAAACATCATCGTAATACTCTTCCTCCTCGGGACAATCCTCCTCTGGATTTGTCGACGGTTCATCATCTGGTTCTTCACCAGTCTCTGGCTCTTCTTCATAATCTTTGACGAAAATGCGGTTACGCTCGATCAGGGCTCCCTCGCCCCGGAAGAAAATGGCCACGTCGGCATCTTCGACATCCCACATGCGGATGTGGTTATGATGAATACTGAGCCCCGTGACTTGATCGGCATGGATGGCGTTCACCCAGGCGATGATGCGATTGTGATGCACCTCGATCTCCGCAGCCGAACCCCATTCGCTACCTTCGAGAACGATGGCAGTGCCCGCCACGGTTTGCATATCTATGTGCTCCAGGGTGATCAAAGTGGAGTCTTTCACGTGGAAGATCGGCGCCGCCATATCGTTTTCCGGGGGCATCACCTGCGTGCGTCTGTCACAACCCCGGATTTTGATATTCTCCCTACCTTCGATCAACAGACTGGCGAAATGCAAGCCCGGCAGCAGACAGAGCTCACCGCCACCGCTGGGCAAGTGGCGCAAGCCCTCTTCCAGACTATTGAAGTCCCCGAAAGTGTTCACACCGTCCCCGATGGTGAAGGAACAACAGACTTTCTGGCGGGTAAGCGGTCGGAAAATCTGACGGCAGTCATCGATCTCGTCCGCTTCGAACGTGATCGATCGCTCATCGTTCCAATTGAGGATCGCCAACGGAACGCGGGTGTAGTGCACCCCCTCCGGCGGCAGGTTATCGATCAGCGGATCTGTGGGGTCGTGGTAATCGATTCCACCCGCCCGGACTTTGAAGGTCCAGAAATCTCCCGGTCTGTAGTTGTCACCAGTGCTGGTGTCGAACTCCAGGCGAATGCCATCGCGCAATTCGTTCGGTTCCGTCAAGCCGGTGGGGTAATCGGTAATGTTCTCGATGTCGTTCCACAGGCGGAAGAACACGTCGCTCCCGGGGAGCGATGACTCCTTGTAGTGTTCCGCGCCGACGACCAACTCATTGCCATCCAAGGTGACTTTTGCACCGTAGGTCAGGCGCCAATACCCCTGGTCTTCGTCATATTCGATCACTTCCATGTAAAAGCTGTTCCAACCGCAGGTCTTGATGGCCTGGTCGTTGGCTCTGATGAGCATCTTCTTGTCCGGACCGGTTATTTCAAAATCACCCCGCCCGACCAGTCCACCGTTGAATTGCGACCATTTGAACATCGTTTCAGCGCTGTCCACCTGCGCCATCTCGAGGCGATAGAAATGGTGCTCGAAACCGACGTATCCTCCACCTTCCATCACCGGGCAATCTCCATCAGACGACGAAGACGGTAGCAGGCTGACTTTTAACTTCAATTTCTGACTGAAATCGTCCCGCAGGCGATCGATGATATTGCGGCAAGTGTCGGTTTCCTCCATGCGGAACAATCGGAAACGCATGGCCGTTTGCATCCGCTCGGTGGTATCCGGTCCGCCCAGGGCCGGTTCGATCAGCGCCGTGGGAATCTGAAAGCCGTTCAGCGCCTCGCGCCACAATTCCAGGATCACGGCGTCCCGCACCCCATCTTCGATGTCGGTGATCTTTCCTGGTGGGACCTGGATCGGAGGATGCAGATAGGTTGTATGGCGAGTTACATCGGCAGATAGATCAGGCGCTTCTCCCAGCAAATGCGCCGCTTTGCCATCCGCCCACAACTTACCTGGTGTGACCTTCAGAACAACATCGTCCCCCGGTGCTGAAGCCTCCGTTACCTTAAAAGCTTCCGGCATGTGCGCCGGCACGGCCGCCACATCGGGGCCGATTATTTCCCGCCCTGCGCCATCCTTCCAGGCGACGTCGATCCGGGCCTGGTCATTCAAATCTGAGTCGAGGTGTACCCGACCCTGTTGATGCAGGACCCCGTTAAAATTATCTTCCTCTTCGATTTGCCAGCGTGAGAAATCACCCTTCATCATCCGCTCCTTAAGTCACAGGTACGAGCAACGGCCGCACGGCGACCGGCATGAATTCGCGAAAACGGATCTGCAGATTGCGCCACTTGTGCGCCTCCAGAAGGAAACCAAATGCGCCCATGGCGTCGTCCCCCGGCCCTCGTTCCCGAATGCGAAAATCCGCACTCCGTGCCAGCTGTCCGTAAGCTGCATCGCCGAAAACCTCACTCACAAAATGCAGCGGGGCTTTCGTCCCTTCCATGCATCCCAGGTTCTGCGGCAGGCGATCGCCCACGCCGCTGAAATAGCTGTAACGAACACAACCCACCTGGTTGTTCAACACTTCCAAGGCATGCACCCAAATCCCGCCCCGTCCGTGCAAGCGTTCCACCCGCATACGTCCGAACACGGTTAACCCGCGCACCTCCGTCGGTGCGGACCAACCATTGGAGGGATCGGTTGCACTGGTCAAGCCGAAGGCATCCAGCGGATCGTCGCCGACCCCTACGCCGGTATCGAGGATGGAGTCGATCAACGTCAGGCGATAATCCCGATCGATGAGTAGCGGACCGGCGATCGTTCGCTGCAACACAATCTCGGGGATTTGGCCAAACGTTTCAATATCTTCGTCCGTTGTGTAGCCGTATCCCGTCTCCAAATTCATTGCCGTACGGATGGCGCGCCGGGTGTCTTCGGGGCTGCCGTCGAGTTCCAGACTGCCCCCCGGATCAAGCGTGCAATCGATCAACTCTAGTCGATTGACGGCTGCACGTGCAATTAAGGGCTCGGAAGCCGGCAGGCTGGTCTCATCACGCGATATGTAGAGACCCTCCATACGCAACATGATCCCGGCGGCGGCATTGATGTCCTGCGGACAGAAACGCAACGAAGTTTGTAATTGAATCACCGGCCGCTGGTCGTCTGCGGCGCGCAGGATGAGTGTGTTGGCCAAGGGGTAATTGTTACCTCCGGCTTCAGGGATAACTCCAATAATGCTGTCGATATCCAGAACGTGGGTCATGCTGTCCTGGATTTCGATGATCTGTGGGCTCGCATCACCAAGTGCCTCTTCCAATTTGACCTGTAAATCGTTTGAGGCCTGGCGGTAATTCACTTCACGCTTTTTAAATGGCTGATCCTGCCAGGCTGCGGGGGGATCCGCTCGCGAGATCGGATGGGCGCCAACCGGTCCCACAGCGCCGTAGGTGTAGGTGAGCAGCAAGTCCGCCTCGAGTGCATCGACTTCCGCCTGCCCCACATTTCGCACCGATGAGCCAGCGCCAATGAGCAGCCGTCCGATGCGTGGATCGACGACGATCTCGCGATCGAGAATCGGAGGCTGCAGGCCAGTTTCCCAGTCGCATAAATTCGCCCCCCGAATCAGCCACACGAGCTTATCGAAAACGTTGAGCCCATTCTGATCGCGCTTGATGCAGTACCGGATCGTACCCCCGCTGACGAGCTCCCAACGCGGGTTACGGCCCTGCACTACCGTGCCGGGTGGAATGGACAAACCCTGATCGATGAACAGCGCTTCGAGTGAAGCGGAAAGCACGCCAGCGTCCAACTCGGCCTGGAAGCCAAGTTCAAGCGTAAAGAGGGGATCCACCTGCTCCGGCCAGAGTTCACCATCAAACGTCGGTTCGGGGATGTGCAGCTGAAGGCCGACGTCGCTGAGTTCGACCCCCGCTAAATCGAAAGCGCCTGGATCGTACGTCTCGACGGTGAAGTACTTCTGCGGATGCCCGGCGTACATGCCCTCCGATAGTCGCGCCATTTCGATCGGTCCGGGGGTTTCATCCAACTCGGTGACCACCGGCGGATCACGATCGGGATCAAATTGATAAGTGTTGAACAGCCGTACCGGCTCACCGAGTGGGTGTGCATCAAAACGCACCACATGTGTGGCTTCGGCATCCTCGGGGGTGCTGGTGGCATGCGTACCGCGCGAGAACGGTTTGGATATCGGTACGCGGTAGTCTTCCAAACGCCAGAGGAAAATCGCCAGATTGGGCAGGTTATAGTGGACGGCGCCGAAAACCGGCGGCCTGACGTCGACCACGTGGGCGAAGGGATCGAAGGGCGTTTTCAGCAGACTGAGCGTGGCCGGATCGCGCAGCGGTACTGTGCCACCCCAAACGGGGGTGAAGCGCGTGAAAGACGCCGCAGCATAGGGCGGATCGCCACCGTCATCCGGGCGCTGATGGTTGAGATGCTGGTTCCAGAGCAGGTTTTCACGCAGCTCAACACAGTGCACGCCCCAGCGGGTGAGGTTGTAGGTCAAGCGTTCGATGCAGGCCAGGGTGCCTTTGCGCCGTCGCAGGGCGATTGTGTCGGCCACATCCGCCCGCAGCGTCCACGGATCCCCCTGCAGGTGACTCACACCCAGCAGATCGCCGATGTATGGGATCACCCAGGGATCACAGGTCTCGATAAAGAGATCGCGGTATAGGTCGCCGATGTTCTTCTCGATCTCGCTGTAGGTATCTTCTACCAGTGCCAGGTAGTGCTTTAGTTGGAATGGCGGCTCTACCTTCTCGTCCTCGATGCGATAAATTTCCGGTAGACGCTCGTACAGCGGGACTCGCTTTTGATCCATGTCAACATTCCTCCGAGGGTTCTTCGGAGATTGGGTTCAATTTCAAACAGCCTTTATGCAGCGCCAGGATATGATGCCCTTCCAGCGGTGCGATCACGCTATGGCAGGCGATCATGTCGGGGATCGTAAGTTCGTCCGGTTCATCGGACTCACCTTCAGCCGCGAATCCCACCACCTTCGTCCACACCACACCCGCTACGTTCTGAACGATCCCCTCGATACGGCCGGCATACTCCGGCTCCCCGAAGCTGCGTTTTCCAAGTGCAAAGAGACCATCAGAACCATCCACACCGTCCCCTTCTTCGCCCGTCAACCCCAAGGCTTCCCTGACATCGTGCTCGACCAATTCCCGCCGATACGTGGAATCGTAAACCACATCCAGGGATAGATATACGAAATAACGTTTACCGTGTTCGGTGTCGATAGGGAAGCGATCCGGCCCCCGACAGCGGTTGTCTTGATTCACGATGCCGCGCACTTCTTCGATCTCGTCATTCCGCCCGGTCTCCATCAAGACCGTAAGCACAAGGGTCGGAATGCCGTTCAACAAGCGCCAGGCCGCACGTGCCTTGGTGACTCCGGAAATAGTGAGCGCTTCGCATTCGAAATCCCGCAAGCTGACCATGCGTCCCAGGCTCTGAACTTTGCCCGGCGCAGCTTGCTTGGCGTTTTCGCCGCTTTCGGGTTGGTCACCCCCTGAAGCCACACCCGGCATCTGGATCTTGATCAAATTCGTGAGTTTGGCTCCGGGTTGGGCTTTGGTCTCTTCATTCAAAGCCCCATAAGCGCCGATGCCCGAACGATAACGCGCAACCACATTCTTCACCCCGGAGGGCAATTTCTTACCGGTCTTACCGTCACCGAACTGTACCCAGCTGTCCCCATTGATGTCATCGCGGACGATGTAGATTTCCTCCGACGCACCACGGTTGAAGAAGGTGGGCACACGCGTCCACAGCTGATCGTTGACGTAAATCTGCAGTTCGGGGACTTCGGGCGGTGTTTCCCCCAGGGTTTTGTGATAGGTCAGCGGCGCCTTGGGCAGCTTGAAGGTTTGGAAGGTCTGCCGGCTATCGCCGTTGCCCAACACGGCTTCCTTCTCAGTCTTGCCCTGCCTGGCTTCCGCCAGGTTGCCGAAGACAGTGACGATCGGCTCATCGAAGAACGGGAAATCCTCGATCCCAAAGTCCTCTTCGAATTCAGGGAAATAGACCGAACGCAAGCGCGGAATGGGATCGTCCGAAATCAACGTGTCATCGATGGTGACACTCAACTGCTCGTAAATGCCGTCGTCACGCACGAGCAGAAGTTGGCGATCGTCCAGGTGGCGGTAATCCTCACCCAAGCCGTAGTGCAGGAGTTCGGAGAGATCGGCATCGGTGTCCTCGGCACAGGCGCCATTCAGGGTAAAGCCATCACCGATCACTTCTAGAAATTCGACACTTCGAATGTCGGTCCATACCTTATCGTCATATGAAAGGAAATCATCTAATTCCACTACAGTAGACCCGCCAGACATGGAGCCAAAAGTAAGTGAAGCGTTTGCTGTTTTAATTATCTTTCGTTCGAAAAAATGCTCATTCCAATCCGCATCAGAAAGATCGAATAAATCGAGCACAATCAGCATTGTTGCCCCCGCTGAGAGATCGTCAACCTCCTGATCAAGCGGCATTGATTTGATAGAGGGAACCGGTAAATAGTCGTATTGTGATGTCCCATAAGGCCAAGGACCAACAGCTATTTGATGTGTCATTCGCCTAAATTCAACCGGTTCAGAAGTTACAACCTCTCCTTCCACATTCACAACCTCGGGTGGTGCGTTGTGTCCAAAATGACGGAAAGAACGTCCCAATTTATAAACGCTAATATCGGAACCCACATACCCCCGCTGCCAACTGCCCTCGATCTCAATCTCGGTGCGTTCGAAGCGCTGTTCGACTTCCTTCACGACCACCACCTGCCGCTCACTGAAGGGATCGCTTGGGTCGACCACCAGCAGCAACCGATCCTTCTCCTCCAGCATTAGGCCACTCTCTTCGAGCACGGCTGTGTCTATCGAAAAAACGGACGTGCCAGTATCAATGTTCGGAAGTAAATAGGGTCGGTACAGGTTGAATTTACTCAAGGCTGGATAGGCCATCGCCTCCTTAGCGGTCTCGAATTCAGCCTGCAGTTCCAGTCCCTCGACCTGCGCCTTGACCGGGAAGTTGGCCGGGATCACGACGGGTGCGTCACCCTTGACCTCGAAGGCGAAGGTAGCCCGCCCACCAACACCCGGCGCCAAGCGGTACCCCAGCAAGCGCACCAGATCTCCGACGCTCTCGCGCCACTGCGCTGTTCGCAAGTAGGCTTCGTTGGCGTAGACCTCCTGGTAAAAGGTGAGGATGTCTCCCAAAACCGCTGCCCCTTCGAGCAGGGCGATGCCCGGGTCGTCAGAGGCACGATGGGTCCACGCTCTCATCACCGCGTCTTTATCGAGGGCGCTGAGCATCGCCCGGCGGAATTCGGAAAAACTACCGATGCGATAGCGGATGTGGTCCAACCCCGCCCGGTTTTCGATTGGAGCCGGGAACTGGAAGGGATCCATGCAATCGTTGCGGCAATCTTCGCTCACTGGCGACCTCCCTTGGGATCGAAACTGATCATGCCCAGCTCCTTATGATCGGGGTCGTTCTTTACCAAAATGATTTCATTGGATTGCACTTCCAGCACGTCCTCCGTCCCTACTGTGGCTGCGTTCCAACGCTTGAGCGTAATCAGCAATACATGATCGACGCCCTTAACACCCTGGATACGCCCTGCCAACTGGCTGCGATGCAGCGCCTGGCCGAAGGTCCACAAATCCGGATGGAAGAAGGCCATACGGCCGTCAGCCGTATAGCCGTCGGAAAACTCCTGCTCGAGCAAATATCGCACGTCCTGCGGCCAGTAATCGGGATGCACGCACAACTCGATAACGATATCGAGTGGCACGTAACGCGGCGGGCGGATCTCGAGGTCATCGCCGATCAAACGCACAGCTTCGAGATGCCTGGCCAGTTTACGCTCTAGATCTTCGTTCCATTCACTGGTACCCACAGGATCCACCGCGATGCGCACGGTCCGCCAGCTTCCGGTCCACATGTATTTGGCCGCCGCCCTGGCTATTTCAGGCAACTCCTCGGCCCGATCGACGTAATCTTGCAAAGTGACAGCCCGCAGCTGCCTGTGGCGGTAGGCTTCCGGCACGCGCCGGATGATCTCGTCCACCGGTTCGGGCGCGCGGCCATCCGTGACGTCGAACGGGTTCCAGCAATTTTTAATTTCCGGGAATGCAGCTTCGTTATAGACCGTCAGGACGTCTGCGCCGATGTTGCCATCCAGCCCGCGCCCCACTTGATAGAAACAATGTACAATGGCATCCTGCGGTAGTTTGCGGCCGTTGATCCCGTTCCCGAAGCGGATGTAACTCTGGCCCATTCCGTCCGTTTCGACCACGAAATGATCGCCCTGTTCGCTACCGTCGTCGCTGTGCACCAGACTGCTGTGTTCCTCCCAGTCTTCGAAGACAGTATCCACCTCAACTTGAATCTCCAAGGTCGACTGAGTCTCAACCTCCCCGCCTGGCTGTGTGTTGCGATACGCCAACGGCCGCTCCGGAATCATACAAATCACCTCACAGCCTTCATCCGCGTTGCGAGTGAAGTGATATTCGTCCCCGAGGATCGCCAGAACGGTTCCCGGTTCGAAGAAATGAGCTTCAGCCTTGCGGCCATGAAAGACTGGCACCAGGTTGGCGTGAAACAGCGAGACATCATGAACGTAGGTGGATTCACACTCGACCGAGAAACAGTAATTGCGCTGCAGCTTATCCTGTTCTTCCCAGGTCACCCGCAAGAGCCAAAGGCCATGAAGCGGATCCTGGATGATTTCTGCGCCCGCCTCCCCCGCTCTCAGTTGCAAAAGTTGACGATGGGTCGGATTACGACCCGGTTCCAGACCGGTGCGTGGGTTGAGATGTTCCTGAATCAAGAGGTGCGTGACATCACCGTCTTGGATCCAATCCCGGACGCTCTCGGTCTTGAGAAGCGTGCCATCGTCGATGATCAGATCTGCCTGGACGCTTCCTGCCTCGAGCGCGGGGACCGAATCATCCCAGGTGTAGAACTGGATGCTGTTCAGCAGCGGATCGAGCAACCGCACCTCGCGGCCCATGAAGACCACCGATTGTGGATCATCGAGATCGGGCGCTATCCCCACCTGAAAACGGGCTGGCAGGGTCAGCGAGCTGTTGACTTCCAGCGCCAGCCAGGTGCTGGCTTGATTGCCCTGGTGGATGTGATAGTCCATCAAGCGGGCGTGTCGGGCGAGCGATACCCGTTTGCGCGCCGTGCTCAGATAGTCCTCGTTCATCACGCGATCCTGGTAATCGCTCAATTCATCCGCCGAGGCGCTGAACAATTCAAGCAGGACTTGATCCAGATCCGCTTCGCTTGTCGCCTGCCAGTTGGGCACTTTGTCCATCATCCAGGAAATGATGGTGTGGCGGAATGAGTCATAGTCCTTGGCCAAGTAATCAATGGCCGGATCGGCGATTGGCGCTGGCGGTGGGTCCCAATCCGGTTTGCAAAGATTGAAGCAACCGGGCCGGAACTTGAAATCAATCTCGCTGAGGAAGGGATCGATGTTCGCGTAAACGAGCCCCAGGGTGTAGGTCGAATAATCTCCAATCGGATGCACGGTGAGTTGCAGCCGCGTGGGATCACCATCCTGCGTTACACTGACAACTTGTACCTGGTCAGTCAAGGGACCGGCTGGAAGGCGGTGGCCTCCGTAGATGGGGAAGATCTCTCGCGCCAACGAGACACCGCCATTAATATCGTTGTAGATCGCCTCGACATGAAGACTGTTATAGAAATAAACGGTCAGGATGGCCTCGGTCGGATCCGGATCGGGCTGCAGCTCGACCAGTACCAGCTTGATCCCGTTAAAGCCTTCTGCCTCTAATGTCTTGGCCCGCACTTCCAGCGCTTCTTGATTGACAATCATGATTCTCATTCACTCGCCCGCTGAAAACGCATCACGCGGCTGTCCTCGCTACCGGCAATCCGGTAGCGTATCTCTACTTCGATTGTGGAACCCTCAATGTTCACTCCCAGGTCTTCGAGGGTGATGCGGTGACCGAGATAATTCGTGATCGCTTTGGTAATGCGCGCCTTGGTCATGCCGCGTGTGCCTTCGTCTGCCGGTTCGAAGACCAGATTGCGTACGTCGCCACCAAACTCCGGAAGAAACACGCGCTCACCCAGGTTGGTCAGCAACAGCTGGATCACCTCGTCACGCACATGATCATCGAAACTTAACACCTGGTCTGTGCGTCCATCCTGGCCGATCCGGAAAGGATAGGCCAGGTGTCGTCCGTAATCTAAAGTCATTGGGCGCTCACCTTTAGCTGTGTGTTCACGATCAACGCCACGCCTTGCAGCAAGCTCTCGGGGCTAAAGCAGTTGCCGATGCTGCTCTTAACCAAAACCGGCGTGCCGTTCACGGAAACCCTTGGGGAGCCCATCATCCACTGAATGCGGATACACGGTGACGGTTTTGGTATGGGAAGCGTGAAGGGACAGCCGGCAATCACGTGGGGATCTGTTTCCAGCAAAACCGGCGCGCCATCAGCGAAAACTCGGGCGTTGGCAGTGAAGAGCGGCACCGTCCCGCCGTGAGGACACTGAATCATGCTGGCGGTGGTCAGTAATTCTCCGGGCATCAACGCACCTCCAAAGCGCCGTTGTTCACATTCACGCCACTGGAAGAGAGCACTATTTGGGAAGCTCCAATCTTCAAGGTGATATCCCGATCGGTCATGGTGAATTCCGCCCCTCCGGAATGAAGCAGCTGTATCTTGCTGCCTGCATCGTCGAGCACCAATTTATGGCCGCCCGAGGTGACAAACACGCGCGTCTCATCCCCGCCTGGATCGGGAACCTCATTACGACCCCAGAAACACCCTGACCAGATCGGATGAGAGATATCTCCGGCTTCGAATTCGATCCACACACCGTCGTCCACCTCCGGCAACACCACCAAGCCATGACTCGGCCCCGCAAATGGCACGCAGGGCAACGCCCAGGGCGAATCATCCTCTCCGTACACCGCAGGCACTTGGGCCACGACGCGGCCCATGCCCTCCGGGTCGTTGATGTCGCGCACCAGGCCACGGTACTTCCCGAAGTAGTGATCGCGCTGGAACCGTGCGGTTTCTACGCTCAGTCGTTCGAATTCACCTTCACTCATTAAAAAATTCTCCCTGACGAATCGGTTGAGTCGCTTCCAGGCCCGGATGATCGGGCGTTGCGTTTGACAGTGAACGATTGTGTGTATTGCGATCCGGAAAGTGTGTGGATGACCTGATGGATCTGGTAATTCCCGCTGAGACGGCGATCGACTCCCCGCACCTGCACCACTTGATATGGCTGCAGGATGGCCTGATAACGCTCAGAAAGCAGGCTGCCCGTTGCCGTGCGGTCGAAGCTGGCACGTTGCTGTTCCCCGGCCACGCGTTGATCCAAATCAACTGCGTCTCCGTGATATGGCGGAGAAATCAAATACGCTGTGTCCTGCTCGTCTTCGACGGCTTGTTCCGGGCCCAGCAGATCGAGATCTTCCATCCTGGATTCACTCGAAAGCACGGAGCGATCGGCGGCATCCAACGCATATGCCCGCACCCGCGCCGGGCGCTGGGCGTCGCGATTGCTGTTGAAGCGATCGATGTTGCGCTCCCTGCCCAGAAGAACCATGGCCGGCAGATCACCCGGTTCTGTCGGAAATGACTTGAAGCAGGCAATACTCTGGCCAGGCTCCTCTCCCGGCAACACGTAGGCGAATTTCCCCTGGCGCTCTGCCAAACGACGAAGCAGACTCATCGCTGTTCCCCGTTGATGAACGGAAGGCGCCAACGAGCTGGCCGGCGGGGGAGTATCTTCAACATCGATGACGGCAATCTCCGCAAGCTCGCTGAATAATTGTGCGGCAATTTCCGAGTCGGTACGGTTATCGAAACGCTCCAGACTCTCCTCCCGATTCAGAAACACGCTGTCGTCTTGCACGCGCAAGGTAATCGAACTTTCCCCGGGCTCCGGGCTGCGATCGCTGTTGTCGCCGACGATGGGTCCATCGATCAAGGGTTTGAAAGCGCCTTCCCCGATGCGTACCTCGACGCGCGCCCGCCCGAAAGCTTGCATAAAGGCTTCATCTTCTCCTTGCCAACTGCCTTGATCGTCAACGCTGAGCGGGACTTCCAGACGACCCTCCCAGGCCCGGTTGACCGTCTGGGTAACGGTAACCTTGTCCACGCGGCCCAACTGGTCACGCGTGGCGGGTTCGTCATTGAAGAAGAGACGGTATTCGATGTTCGGCATTATTGCTCCGGAACGTTGACCGTAGAACCCGGTTCATCGGTCAAGTCGTTCGCTTTGAGTTCGCTGTTGGCGTCGGCGATGTGCCAGAAACGGGTGGCATCGGAATATGTCGTCTGGGCGATGATGTCCAAACGATCGTTCTGTTTCACAAGTGTGGCCGACCCACGCACTTCAGGCAGTCTGCGCAGCCGGACCACTTTAACAATCCGGCCATCTTCCGCCTGCGCTTCGGCCTGCTTTACTTTAAAGTAGCGAGAATTTTCCAAAAACACGTTCTACTCCTAAAACGGAATAAGATCGATCACTTCCGACATGGTGTTGGCTATGTTGGCCATCGCTTGCGTATCCTTGGCCAGATTCGAATATTCCAACGCGCCCCTGGCGATGTCGTCGTCGATCCAGGGGCTCAGCGAGACCACGGCCAGACCCAAGGAGACCTCGGCCAGAGTCGGATTGAGAAAAGCATCGTATTCCTTTTCAGTGATGGTCATCGATTCGATCACGACCGGCAGTACTCGCGTGGCGCCCCAGATGAACAGCAAGCGTGGGTATTTCTCACGCGGTATGAGTTGTGTAGGGATTTGCTCTTCTTCACTTCGATCATGCAGCGCATCCCCGATGGCATCGATCATTTCCCCGAGCAAATCCATGAGTCTGCTCTCCGGTCGAGCCATCTTTTCCAGTGCGGCCAATCGAGGTCCAACGCCGAAACCACGCGCCAGGATGTTGTTGTCCTTGAGTTCGTCCGCCGCGCTGAAATGTGCCGTCAAACTGATCTTCTCAACCGGCACTTCGCCTGCCTGAGAAGTCTCGCGGTTGGCCGATCCCGAGGGTCGCTTGGGGATTTCAATCGTGCGGGTCAGGCTCTCGGGATTGAATTGGAATATGACCACGTTGGGGATCGGCCCGAGAAAGTAACTGGCATATTCGATCAAAGCGCCTTTAAGTAGGTATGGCATGATGACTCAGCACTCCAATTCCCAATGTTGAAGTCCACATCCAATAAACTGAATATTAATCATTCGGTTCTTCTCCGACTTCCGCCGCAATCACCCGACTCAAGGCACGAGCAATCGCATTCTCGATTTCCGTCGAATTGGCTCCCTGTAGCAATCGTATGGTCCCCAGATCGAGTCGATCGATACTGTGTGCACCACGTAAACGCCTCAGGCTTTCTTGTCCCGCCAGGCTGCGCAGCATCCGTCTTCCCAAATGGGGAAGCGCCGGCCGGACGATGTGCTCCGGCACATTACGGAATCGAATATTCACGCGCTCAATGTTCACCGACTTACGCACGGTCAATATCCTCCACGATGGATGCATAGGGACCAAACAGCTCGAGGCTGAGGGGACGTTTGAGTTTGTCGTATTCCCGTTTGACGGCCACAATCATGTCCTCCATCGTCAATCGCGCCTTGGTCTTTTCACTGCTTCTATCTCCATTGGCACTTTGCAGACAGGCATTGAAAACAATCGAGCGGATGTGTCCACCGGCCAGACGGAACTGGCGGGCAAGAAAATTGAAATCTACCGCCGAAGTATCTACCGCATCCGGGGTTACCTGCAGCCAGATCATCTTGCGTTGTTCGACATCGGGTAACGGAAAGTCGACGATGTAACGAAGCCGCCGCAGGAAAGCTTCATCCAGGTCTTTCTTACGGTTCGATGCCAATATCGCCAGCCCCTTGAAACGTTCCATGCGTTCTAATAGATAGCTGATTTCTAAATTGGCGTAACGGTCATGGGCATCCTTGACCTCTGTCCGTTGTCCAAAGAGAGCGTCGGCCTCATCGAAAAACAAAACGATGTCGGAGACATCTGCCGCGTCGAAAAGGCGTTTGAGGTTTTTCTCAGTCTCGCCGATGTACTTGTTGACCACTTGCGAGAGATCGATGCGGAACATGGGCAAGTCCAATTCGATGGCCATAATCTCAGCCGCCATCGTCTTCCCCGTACCTGGAGAACCCGTAAAAAGCACGGCGATCCCACCCTCATTCCAGGCTTTCGCCGTTCCCCATTCGTAATGCACCTCAGTCAGCGAGTTCATCGCATTGATCACTTCTTGGAAGAGCATTTCCTGTTTACGAGGCAGGATCAATTTCTCATCGCGGAATCGGGGAGTCACTTTTTGGGCCAGATCACCGATATCCAACTCCAACTCTGCCCGGGCTGCTGCCACCAAATCCTGCGGTGTGATTGCACCCGGCAGGGATCGCAAACCCGTACAAACACGATCGATGGTTTCCTTGCCGTAGCGGAAACGGCGGGCGTTTTCTGCAATCGATGCTTCGATGTCCTGCGCTTTGTCACCCAGAGCAGATTTCCAGTAGACCATCCGGTCCTGGTAAGCAAATTCCGGCACGTCGACAATCGGCAGTAAATAGCGCTCAGGCAGTTTGGGGATTTGTTTTCGATCGTTGACACCCAAAAATACTGTGATCGGTATTGAGGGTTGGGGGAGTATTTGCTCGGTTTGTGCGGCATTATCTGTACTGAGCGTGGACACGAGTGATTCATCCAGGAAAAGACTGACCCCCTTCAGCCAGCACACCGTTGCCAGCGAGTCGAGATAACCAGCACGTTGCAACAAACCCGGAGCGGCCTGATAACTTACCGCAGCTTGGTTCGTCACATGACTTATTGCCTGTACACATTCCACGTGCGCCGAACCCTTTGGTCCACGAATGGGCACGATGCACATGTGATCGGGTTCCGCTGCCTGCAATCGAACAGCCACAAGACGAGCCGTCTCAGTGACATCGATTTCACCCTCTTCCACGCGACGAATCGCAACAAGACAGGGCGGCAGCGTAGCATTGGGGAAGAGGAGCTGATGGGCAACCAACGAAGTCACACATACCGGTGCACTCCAATTGAGTTCCGCGCGCTCCACAGCATTCCTGCCGCGAAATTGCAGCAAACCCAAACGGAAGAGGGTATGATCCAGATCGGCCACACGCAGCACTTCGCTGGGCTCATCCCACAATTTCTGCAACAAGGCGAAACTTGGTTCGGTCTTGGTGGGATCGTTCACGCATACGGCGATGACGCTGCCCATTGCACTATCGAATGCAGCAGCCAATCCCAGGGCCAAGAAAAATGTCTCCAAATCATCCAGTATTAACGTGTCGATCACCCAGGAGAACGAACCCTGGGGCGGATTGGATTTGACCTGCGGTGGCTCGCTGCGCAGCAAATCACTGAGGTATCTCGCCGTGGTATCGGTCTGGAAGAAGCGCCTTTTCTCCTCAGAAAAGCGGCTCATATCCAGTGAAGCCTGAACGGGTTCGATGAAGGGCGGCAGCACGCCATCCTCTGCCCGTGTATTTACACCCCGCTCATGCCACAGCCAACTGACTTCCCGGCGCATGCGCAGGGTCACCTGACGCAGCCAGTAATTGGCCAGCGGATCCCCGGTGAGGATCGCCGGCGAGAACATCACCGGTGTATCGACACTCGCACGGACATTCATGGGCTGAAATCCACCCTCGGACTACGCTTTGCTTGCTGCCCATTCACACGCAGGATGACCAGGAATTCACCTGGCTCCACAAGTGCACTTTCTTCTAATTCAAGCGTAAGTTCAGTTTGATCGGGACTGAAAGTAAAAGGACTATCAAACAAGCGAATTACCTTGCCATCTTGGTATAAGGCAACATAGATATCATCTTGCGCTCTTCCCAAGAGTGCCCCCTGCATCACAATATTGCCGGTCACCTTCGGCGGGGATCCGGGGACAACGACAATTGAGTCCGGATCCGCCTGATCGAGTGTTGGGCGTAATTCCCCCACCAACAGGTTGCTCGAACGTTTTCTTCCACCAGGCAGGGTTTGATCTACAGAAAGAGGGTAACTTCCCGATGAGATCAGTGTCCCGCCAGCCAGCGCGCCATCCACCTTGCACTGCAGCAAATTCGTTGATTGGGCCGTCACCCCAAGTTCCACATCTGCCAACCGAACGGACAGGCCGGAAATATTCAGGTTGCTCCCACGGATCGTTAACGTGTCCTCGACTTCGAAAGCCTGCGGCGAAAGGTCGGTGATCGAAGGGCCCATCGACGGCATCACAGGGAGATGGATGCCTCGTTCTCCGATAATATTTGGAGGCGTCTCTGTATAGTCGACCCCCACAAGCAAGTCGTAATCCGGTGGCTCTACGGAGGCGATCATAACCGGCCGCACCTGGAAAGCCATGGAGAAACGATAATTATCATCCGGACCTTGCATCAACTTCGAGATCAGATCGGAGGAAGCTTCATCGAAGGTGATTTTGAGGTATTCCGGGTTATCGACTAACGCCGGCTCGATGCCTGCTGTCAGTGTTATCGAATTCAGCATAATGTAGTTCAATTCCCGCAGTGCCCGTAACCCAAGCCCCAGGTTTTCATGCGCAACGATCGACTCACTCTTATCGTCATCATCGAATGATGTCAGCAGATACTTCAAGACCAGCCAGAGCGGAGGCTGCTGGCCTTCATCGAGGGGAAGGTTTTTCAATCCCGGATCGAAAAGTGCTTCATAGAGAAACAGATTCAATCGCGGTTTTGTGAGACCATTATTTCCATTACTCGACTCTGGCCTGCCGACATAGGTATGTATACCTGTGCGCCAATGGAGCTGTTCCTGCAATACCTGGGAAATTTTCCCGATCGCTTTTCCAGTGTCTGAGAGTGTCATCGTGTTACCCTCACCGAAGCCGCAGGTAATACCGGCTCAAGCTTGAGGGGGGTTCCCCCCTGTCTGAATTTCCAGCCTGAGTCACTGGGCGGTTCATACGCGCCTCGGGCGCCTCGATCGTGACGTTGATGCTTCCGATGGAGAGTTCGAGTTCTTGGGTCTCGATCCGCTGCGTCATAGGATGGCTTTCGCTCGTTGAAGGTTGCGTCCGTGCTTGATCGCTTTGTGGAACGATCCTCTCCACGATGCGAATATCTTCCGTTTCGCCATATGGTCCCTCCAAAACCGTTTCAACCGCTGGGCTGTCTGCCGCCCAGGCACGTACGTCTTGATAGACCTGCTTCCAGATCACCTGGCGTTCATCAACTTCATGCACATCTTCGATACTCTCTTGTGGAGGCCGTTCTTCCTTTTTAACTTCTCTCTCCGACGAGCTTGATTCCTCCGTTCGAAACGCATTCGCAGGTTCAGCCTTTGAAAGCGGACCCTGGATCGATTCTGACGGACGAACCTCGACCGTCGCGTGAAGTTCATGGGGCGCGGCTCTCTCTGGCGGGGGATCGACGACCTGCAGCAATCCCTCACTAATCTGACCAGGCTGCGCGATGACATCCGTTCGCTTTTGTTCCAGTCTTTCGATCGAAACTTGCTGCGCTTTAGCCTCTCTCTTCGGCTGCGGAACTTGATCTTGTACCAACGGGGCCTCAACCTCCTCCTTCACTTCGAACGAAGCAGGATCGCTGCTTACAGACGGGTCTTCTATCACAGCCGGTTGATCCCTTTCGCTCGACTCCACGGGGAGTTCCGGCGCCGGCCTGAATTCCGACGATCGTTCGGGTGGGGATTCAGAATTGCGTGCCATTTCATCCCGAGCAGGTAAGTCCCCCCTCGTAGTGTCTGGTACATTTCTCTGCTCCGTTGATCGATCCCCGTCGACGAGTACACGTTCATGCTGCTCGACGATCCTCGTCGGATCAGACGATTGCTTCGGCAGGCTCGTTTGGACCGCGCCGCGACGGGGTCCGCTGGCTCTCGTATAACGCAGCAAATTCGAGAAGTAGCCAGTCACGAGACAATCTCCTGGTCGATCAGGCGCAGGTAGCGCTTCCGGCGCCAATCCGGCATGGCGAGGATTTCCGTTTCACTCCAGTGGTATCGCTGCGCCAAACGATGGACGGCCTGCATGAGCTGCATCTGCTTGCGTTGAAGCTGCGTGGCGGCAACTTCCAACAGATCCAGGGCATAGTTGCTCGATCCCTGACAGTACGGGCAACAAATCTGCATCTCGAAATTCACCAACGGATCGAAAGACCCCAATGATTCAGAGACTTCCTCTAAGGTCTGATCATTGATTTCGTGAGCTTCACTCTCGCCGTCGTCTGCTATGATCAACGAATTGAGCATCGCCAAGTAAGCCTCTCGCTGATCCGCGAAGGGAAACGTTTGCCAGATGAGTTGGTCCGTCCCGGTTGGCCGTCGCAAGTGGAACTCCCGATCGTCGATCTCCATCGTTAACGAAGAGATTTGCTCTGCTTCCAGCTGCATCTCCAGTAATTCGTTAAGTGCAATTTCCAATTCCATCGTTTCACCACAAGCATGACAGCACAGCGACAGGAGCAGATTTTCACCACCGGATGCGGAGACGATCCGCAGCAGCAATTCGATCCGCTTTCCAACCGTCAACGCGGTAAGCCCTTCAGAATCAATGAGCTTTCCGTCCAATTCCACCCCATACTTTTGCAGGATCTGGGTCACCATTTGGGGAGAGAGCGGTGATTCCAAACGCAGGTCCAGATCCATCGCTCCGCCAGCGGGGGAGCGAATACCGAAACCATCCATCGCGCCTCTCATAGCCCACAGCCTCACAGCGTGGATTCGCGTTTCATCGGATTGGAGAGGTTAGTAACGAGTCGATCGTTTAGACCGCGCCGCCCTCATCCGGTTCCTTGGTGTCGACGTCGCGATCCCACGTCTCGAGTTCGAGCTTGAGACTCTCGATGGCAACCGCATTGGCGTTGGCGTCGAGGTCAGGCATCGCCGTGTATTCACTGACCCAGCAGTCATACAAGAAGTAGCGCATAGCGACCTGGCCTCGTTCGTTCATCACTTCCAGGGTCAGGTCCTTCTTGTATCCCACCAGATCCATCCCGGCGTCGCCGCTGGTGGGATGGACCTTGTTGGCCCACTTTTCGAATTCAAGATCGTGGGTAATGCCGCGCTCGAGTGTGATTCCCTCGTAAGAGGTGCGTCCGGGGGATTTGTGATCGGTGCTGTTCTCCCCACCGGAGCGGTGTTTCACCACTTCCGTCGTGCGCTTCAAGGTGCCCACCTTGCTGACACCCAGGACCGGTTTACCGTCCCAGAGGACTCGGAATTTGAAATTCTTGTAAGCATCGTAACGATGCGCATTCTTGACAAAGCCATTAGCCATTGGTCAACCTCCATCAGCTATTGTTGTGAGCTGTTTTACAGATCGCCAGCAATCTGCTGGATCTTGATCACCACGAACTCGGCCGGTTTCAAGGGCGCGAATCCGACCTCGATGTTTACGATGCCCAGATTGCGATCGGCCTGTGTGGTCGTTTCCGCATCGCATTTGACGTAGAAGGCCTCGTTGGGCGTGCTGCCCTGGAAGGCACCCTGGCGGAACAGCCCCATCATGAAGGCGTTCAGGTTGAGGCGGATCTTGGCCCACAGCGGTTCGTCGTTGGGCTCGAACACCACCCACTTGGTGCCGCGGAAGAGCGACTCTTCGAGGAAGAGCGCCATACGCCGGATGGGGATGTACTTCCATTCGGAACCTTGATCGTCCGATCCGGCCAGAGTCCGTGCACCCCAGTTGACGAAACCACTTGGGAAAACACGCAAACAGTTGACACCCTGTTTGTTCAAAACGCCATTCTCCAAATCGGTCAGCTTGAGCTCCAAACCCAGGATTCCGCGGATATCCGCTTCAAGCCCGGCGGGAGCCTTCCAGACGCCACGCGTCGAGTCAATCCGCGCCATGAGCCCCGCAATGGCACCGGAGGGACCGATCAATCTCGAAGGACCTCCAGCGGAGTATTCCAGGCGCGGATAGAAGACGGCTGAATGATCCTTTACCACCAGAGAACGGACAGCGTCGATCTTCGATTTGTCCTGCACAACCTCAGGTCGTCCATTTTTAGTCCAACTCGGAGGGCCATCAACCAGCAGGAAAGCCCGCTTCTCGGTGCAGTAATTCGACGCGGGGCCGATCATCTTGCTGAGTTCGACCTCGTCGATCTCTTCATCGCCTGGCAGGACCATCAAATTGAAGATATCCACTGAGTCCAGTGCATAAAAACCGATCTGATCGACCTGGCTGCCCATGTAATCCTCAGATTTTGGAACAGTGCCATCGATACCCGTGTCACCTGGTAAGCTGAAGTTACCCGTTCCCGAGATTCCCATAGCATATTGACGGACATTGAAGGCAAACTCATCATCATCGAAATCGGCATGCCCTGTATCGATCGTCGTTGCTACAGTGCTTGGGGTTCCGCTATTGGCTCTTATAGCCAAATGGTAGCCCCACACTTCCGCTGTGTAATCCAAGGTGGGTTCTGCGTTGATTGCGCCAGCGATTCTGCGTAACTTTTCGCGCACGCCATTGCTATCTCCATGTGGGCTATCCGGAACTGGCTCACTCTTAAACCAACTGTCCTCTGGAATTGTGACGTCATATGGAGCAGCACTGAGCGTGATTGCTGCACTATCGACGGTGATACTATCAACATCAGGCGCACTGGCATCTAGATTTGCGATGTCATCGATGATCGAAGTAACGGCAGTAACACTCCCGCCGGGAGCTGGGTCCCCAATCTGTAAAAATGCTACTGTCGGTGCCGGTCGGAAATTACTCCAACGCACAGGTTCGATACCTCCCTGATCCAATCCGAGCATCAACGCCGCGGAAATGTCATTCGAAGAAGCGCGTGTTATAGTCACGCTTGCGCGAGCCACATCGAGATTCGGGACGGTTGTATTGATCACTCCTCCCTCATTGGCAACGATTGTGATAAACCGCCTGCCCGAGATAGTAGGAAGCTGGATTTGCACCTCAAGGTTTGGATCTACACCTTTGATAGCGGGATCGATACGGTTAAAGAAGAAGCTTAAGAAATCAGCTTCCGAGGTTGGATTGTCCCAAGGTGCCAGATCGACAGTTGCAGGTGCTGATCCATTTACGCTGATATTATATTTCGATGCCGCTGGACTCCCCGTTATCAGACCCCCAAGGACTGTATTCATTTCCCCTAGGTTCATAGGTCTCCGACTTTGAGAGAAACCTGGAAAGCTTTCGTCCACAACAAATGCCAGCGCAGCTGGATCAAGTAAATCAGCTTCATTCAAGAAAGTAGGATGCGGATCAAGTGTTATCAAATCTGAACTTTGCTTAACAAAAGAAGGCGCAAAACGTGGTGATGAGCGATCCATGTTCAGATTAACAAAGGTTTCCGTCGCCGTTACTTGACCGCCATCTTCCAGGATCACGCGCAGATTGAAACTCTCATCAGGGTTAGGTGTATCGTAATCCACCACCAGGCGGAGTGTATTTGCCCACGAACCCTCTGCCTTTGCAGTAGCGGTTAATACCTCAACTCCAGCGAGCGATCGGAGATGAACAGAGGCTTTCTCGGCGCCCTTTGCCAATCGAATCACATAGCAATCTGTCCCACCATTGGCAAAGAACAGACGCACGCTGTCCGCCAAATCACTTTGCGGATGCGGATTACCAAACTTCCGGGCGTAATCCGCCAGGCTCAAAATCCGGACCGCCTTGTTAATCGGCCCTTTGCTGGTGCGCCCCAGAAAGGCCGCAATCGAGGTCGACACCCCCGTGATCGTGTGCACCCCACTGGGCACTTCCTGAATGTACACGCCTGGATAACTCACTTGGGTCATGACACTTGCCTCCTCTTCTTCCACGAGTAATTGGAAAGATCGATGTTGTTCTTGGATTCCATATCGGGGGCATTACCCCCTGAGATTTGGATCGTTTAATTCTTGATCGGATAAGCACCCCTTGATAAACTCTGCGACGTGATCGCCGCTCTGGAAGCGGATGGAATTTCCTGTCTGTTCCTGAATGATCGCACCCCGCAACCGGCTTTGGGATTCGAGCCAAACCCGGACGATGTAGGAACCTGCGGCCAGGCCGATCTTGCGGCCATCCGCCAAGACAACCTGGCCGTTAAATGCATCGCTTTCTCCGGTTTGATCGACACGCAGAGAAAACGTTAGGTAACGACCGAGATCCTGCAATTCCTCGGATATGAGCAGACCCCTGTCTTAAAGGAAAGTACCCGGCTTTCTCGTTTGAGTGTAGCCGCCGGGTCTGTCGCTGGGCTGTCAACGTTCTGTGGATTTTCTGTTACTGCGTGGTTGAGAGGGACGATTCGTTCCGAATGGCGTTTATTAAATCCTGGGTTTCCAGCATCGGTTCCACACTGAGTTCTTTATCCAGCAAAATGGTGAGATCACGATACACTCGAAGTGCCTGATTGCGGCGGCCGGTCCTGTAGAGCGAGCGCATCAGCAGCCGGTATACATCTTCCCGCAGATCGTCCAGGGCCAAAAATCTAAGGCAATAGTCAATCGCCCGTTGGAAGGATTCTTTGGCGTAATGCCACTTCGCCAGATGAGAGAGAAGAATGAGATATTGCTCTTCCAAACGCATGCGCTCCTGAATGGGCCAATCCTCACCGACGATCTCCGCCAAATATGCACCGCGATACAACGGGAGCGCTTGCTCGAATTCCTGCATCGCTGTATCGTTTGCCCCACTGGCCATGTGAAGGTTTCCCACGCGGTAACGCGCGTCGAAGCGAGCGACATCAGACTCAATTCGCAAACCGGGACAGAGGCCGTAGGTATCATTCTCATACACGATGGCGTTTCCGAGGCCCGCTTTGGCCAGACTGCTCCTGAGACGACTTATGGCGATGTGCAGTTTTCCAATCGCATCTTCCGGATCTTCGTTCGGCCAGAATGTGGCCAACAACCTCTCCTTGTGAAACCGCCGGCCAAGCTGGCTGAGGATGTACTTGAATATCATTTGACCCTTGCGGTTGGCACAAAGGAGAATACTTTCACCTCCATCCTTGCGCACATCGAAAAAGCCCAGCAAACGGATATAAAGGGTTTCCCGGAACTGCTTTCGCCTCAGGTACGCGTTCTGCACGGGTATTTCCATCGTATCGTTATCAAGATGCGTCTGGATCAAGGCTTGATGAAGACGCCCCACTACGGCGTGTAATTCCCGATCCAGGGCTTGAATCTCGTTTTCCAACTGATTGACGGTATCCTTCAAACATGTGCGCGCCTCGAAGGTCGTGAAGCAAGCTTTGGCGACGTAAACCAGCGATTCTAACATGGGAACACAATGGGATATCTCGAAATCGTCAGCCACCGCAATCGCCCGAGTGAACCATGCCACAGCTCGATCGAGATCACGCCGTTCCAAAGCCGCCAATGCCATTTGCAGGACGGTCCAGCAGACAAGCGGCGATTCTTCCGCGTTATGATCGACATCCAGGATGTTTTCCAGATTGGTATCGGAAGCTAGAAATTCGCCACGCTCCAGATCCTGAAGACAAAGCATCAGATCTGCGGTGACCCCCGGATTGGATGAAGGAGTTAACGCCGTTTCACCTTCATCTGACAGCGCGCTTTCCATCGATGATTGGCCTCCTGGTATTGGGTAAATTCGGTATCAGAGTCGAAATATCGTTCCAAGTCACTTGTGTTCATCCCCATCCTGATTAAGCCGAGAGGAAAATCCAACCCCCGCGTAGTCCATTGTACGACAAGAACCCGGCTTTGATTCTTAATATTTTCAAATTTGTAAGGTCAATGAACCATAATGTTTTCGTTTCGATCCAACCGGCCTAAATTACCTTTCAGCTTTGTATTACTCCCGCCCTTTTCCCCCAACTCGCACACGATTCCTGGCAGTTTATCTAAATGGTTTGGGACACTCGTGCGGAGAGATAATGGAACTTACTGGGAGATGCCGAGAGACAATAATCAGATGGTGTCTTCAGTACAAACAGCCGGGCATCGAAGGATTGAGGGACAAACGCCAGCGGGTCACAGCCAAATCGCGTTGATATATGCAAATCCGGCGGAATCTCGAGGGTTTTTATCCTGAGCTTTGTCGAAGGTCTCCAGAGAATGGTCGGCTATGTCACAAGCCAGCTAACTCTTTTCCCGGCGTTGATTCAAGTACGAGTAGAATTCTTCTGCCTGCGCCTGATTATCAAAGTATCGTTTTGGAATCAGCATGGCCGCCCTGTCGGATATGTAGATTAATATGTATTTTTTGGTTTGACGAATATTTTCAATCGCCGACCATTTCATTTCACTGCGGCCCATTTCTGTTTTGGATATCACCCCGGTTTCCGAAATTTCCACCCTTTTTTCATTACGCACCAACAATCGAGAATGAGAACTCACCAATTGCATTAAAACCAGAGAGATGAAATGAACAACGTATAATGCGAGAATGACACCGAGGATCAAGACAATGAAAACCATTACCTTCCCTGAAGCCGAAAAACTCGTCTGACTCACGATATCTCTGAATGTATATCCAACGAAAAGTAATAGTATTCCCAGCATGATCTGCGTACTTCGCGTTCGAGGCAGCTGATAGAAGCTGAACCAGACGATATCACTGAAATGGTTCCTGAATTTGATTTCCATGCGACAAAACCTCCAACGACAAAGAAATATGAAAAAGCCGCTTAACTGCTTGGGGCCTGCATACGCCGCAAGAGGGAGTCCTGGCGATCTTCCAGAGCGCAGCCTGCGATCAACTCCGATCATACATCAATCCCAGGCAAATTGCCGTGAATCTCGGGTCTGACGAAGATCCTGGTGTTCTTCCAGGTGTAGGGAAATACTATATCCGCACCAAAATCCAACGCAACATCAACTCAATCGGTTGTTCTTTACATCCTGTCTTTTCACAACTGACATTATCATAACCTTCCTAAATTTTGGGGCACTGCGCTACTATCTGCTTTCTGTATGTTACATCCGGATGAAGTTCTTCCCCCCTACATACAGAATTACCACCACCAAAAATCTTCTTTATCTAATAATCTGCCAACACCAAATAAATTTTCACTATTTACTGCTTGTCGTAGAATTTGCCGATCTGATATTGGTAACCTAATTGCCATACCGCCAGTTATTTTAAGCGGTTGTGTTCCATAATTTCCATCGCCTAATAAATTAACCAATTGGATAATATCATCACCTGTTTTTAAAGGAAATTTAGCAGCTGCTTCACCATCTGTGAATTCAAATAATTCTTTCTCCCCATCTAATAATTCGTTCGCTTTCTCAGGAATACCTTCGAACAGTGTTTTTCCCATTGATGGGCTTTTACAAATAAATACCAATTGCGGTGGCAATAAATTTCCTGATCTGTCTACTTCACTTATTTTTGTTAGCATATCCGAACGATCTGAAAAATCAGTATTAATTTTCATGTTTCCTCCTGCGCTGGCCGTGTATGTACATCCGTTCTTAAAAATAGACGCTGTAAGGTATTAGAACAGCGCCCAGATTAGATTTTCAGATACTACAGGATAATACGCTAATAATGGGACCTTCAGAAGGTACGCCGGTAATGTTTTGCCTCCGTACGGTGGTAGTTATTTTCCCAGTGCCGGCTAAAAATCTTGTAGGGGGGAAATACGATATCCGTACTAATTTCCGTTGCAATCTCACCTCGATTTAGTGTCCTACTCGCCTTATCTTTTCACAACGGAAATTAGTATAACCATTTGATATTTCGGCCATCACAGGGTTATAAAATATTCAACTGGTCAGATAGTCAAGCACATCTTGGGCTGTATAGCTATGACAGTCCGGTTTGAGATATTTACCGATATTTGCCAGCCCGTCGCCGGCCGTAACGATCGGCGGTTCGACGTAGTTGTCTTTTCGATGCTGAGGGTAGCCTGCAGTGGCGCATAAATTATTGCACAGGCAGTTTTTCCCGACCGTATCATCCAGACTTCCTCCTTTTGCCAGGTATTGCTTTACAGGTTCGCCCGGGCAGCGGAACCCTACCTTCCCATTCGCTCGCTTGTAGAGCTGTCGCAGCAAACCAATATCGCACAGCCGGGTCCGGTCCTGGAAAATCTTCGGATCTGAAAGGGTTCCTTCCAGTTGGACCACTTTGAAAGGGTATCCGGTTGGGGAAACGCGAGGATCGGTGCGTACTTTAATCTCTCGATCGATAACTTTTTGAATGATACGACTCTTAAGTGTTTCATCCAAAGCTGATTCAGTACAATAGCTAAAAGCGGTACCCACCTGGATACCGACTGCACCGGCATCTAATGCGTACCGTAGTTTATCTGGGCTGTCGAAACCGCCAGCCAACCAAAAGGGCAGACCAAGCTCTTTGATTTTGCTTAAATCGACCTCATCTTTCTTCCCATAGATCGGTTCGCCCTCTTCATCCAGATCCAACGATCCTCTGGGAGGAGCGTTATGCCCGCCCGCTGTGGGTGCTTCGATGATAAAGCCGTCAATCTTTCCCGTTGCTCGCTTGAGAAGAGCTTTCGCCAGCACCACCGAGGAGATGATCGGCAGAAAACAGGGGCGCTGTAATCGGCCTATCTTTTCAACGACGCCGGGGAAAATTGCCTGGGGATCAAAGTGAAGGCGAGTATCATCCTCCCGCTCGGCTCCTTGTACATCGAGCCGGTAGCTGACCGCTTGGTGATCAGCCAGCTTGTCGAGGATGCCGGGAATTTGCACCGGGATACCGGCTCCCATGATCACAACGTCGACATCCGCCAGCATCGCCCCATAAAGAGATGCCATCGTGGGCATCTGTACCTTCTCCAACAGGTTGAGCCCTACCGCGTTCTGATGCCCCTCCTTGGCTAAAAATACCTCGACAAAGTTGCCTATAACGGTCAGCTCGTCGAGCGCTTTGGGCGGGTTGA
>DAOUDW010000072.1:0-28533 GCA_034430895.1 Anaerolineales bacterium
TACGCCCGGGCTGAAAAGGAACTGCGCCAAAATGCAAGGCGAATGGGTTTCCAGATCGACCCCGAGGCTTTCATCGATAGCCTTTCACTAGGGGAACGGCAGCAATTGGAGATGCTGCGGCTTCTGGCGCTTGGCGCCGAGGTTTTAATCCTGGATGAGCCAACGACAGGCATCAGCGCCGAGCAGAAGGAAAGTCTCTTCGCTTCTTTGCGCAGGTTAGCAGAAGAAGAGGCCAAGACCGTCATCCTGGTTTCGCACAAGCTATCCGACATCCAGGAATTGTGCGATCACGTTTTTGTGCTCCGCCGGGGAAAACTGATCGGATCGACGGACATCCCCTGCCCCACTAAACAGTTGGTAGAAATGATGTTCGAAGAATTACCGCCTCGACGATCCCGGGTGTCGTACGCGCAGGATGGAAGTGCTGTTTTACGTTTGGAGGGGGTCGAAGTCGAGGATGATCGTCTTCGAGTCAGCAACGTCAGCCTGGATATTCACGCAGGGGAGGTGTTTGGCTTTGCCGGGTTGGAAGGCAGCGGGCAGCGGTTGGTCTTGCAAGCCTGCGCGGGGCTGTCACCTGTCTCCGAGGGAAGGATTTTCTACGACCAACAAGACGCGACCCGCTGGCCTTATCGAAAGTTACTGCAAGCTGGCGTTGCCTACCTTCCGGCAGGAAGGTTGGAGGAAGGTCTCATCGCCGGTTTGAATTTAATGGAACATATCGCTTTGTCCAATCCTATGCCCGGATTTTTAATCGACTGGCGTCATTATGCACTGGAAACAGATGTGCGCATTCAACGCTATCAGGTTGTTGGACAGGCGAGTTCATATATTGAAACGTTGTCCGGCGGCAACCAACAACGTTCGCTGTTCGCCATGCTGAGGGATGATTTGAAGCTGCTGCTCATGGAACATCCCACACGCGGACTCGATGTCCGTTCTGCGGATTGGATCTGGCAGTTGTTGTACCAGCGTGTCGAAGCGGGTACGACGGTAGTGTTCATCTCCGCCGATCTGGATGAATTGATCGAACGCAGCGATCGCATTGTAGCGTTTTCAGGAGGTTCGATGTCGCGTGTTGTACGGGCGAGTGAAACATCCGCGGATGAGCTTGGCCACCTGATTGGGGGTGAGTGATGCGTTGGAGCGGATGGCGTAGCACAAACTGGCTCATTGTACTGATCGCAATTATTGCCTCGTTGCTTGTAACGAGTGTTCTATTAATCATCTTTGGTGCCTCACCAATCGAAGGTTTTGAAGCCATGCTTCTGGGGGCATTTGGGGACTCGACCAAAGTGTTGAGCGTCACGGCATTTTGGGTTCCTTTGGCACTCGCTGCGGCCGGGTTGATCCTGACCTTCACCACCGGGTTGTGGAACATTGGTGTGGAAGGTCAAATCGTGATGGGTGCGATCGCTGCCAGTTGGGTGGCGTTAAAAATCGATGCGCCGCGACCGATGCTGATCATCCTCGAATTATTGCTCGCCATGGCGGCGGGTGCGTTGTGGGCGGGAATCACCGGATTACTCAAGACGCGCGGAAAAGTGCATGAGATTTTTGGTGGATTGGCGCTGAACAATCTGGCCATTATCCTAACCAATTACCTGATTTCAGGACCCTGGCAGCCGCCGGAAGGGGGGACGTTCCGGGGCACCGAGCCTTTTCCAGCGAACGCGCTGTTACCGCTTTACCAGGATTCTCGGCTCAGCCCGTTATCCGTAGGTATTGCTCTCGTTGTGGTCGTGCTGATCTATCTCGTTCTGCGTGGTACCAAATGGGGGCTGCGGTTAAAGGCGCTGGGCAAGAATCAACGGTCTGCCTTCATAATGGGTGTGTCGAGCGAGCGAGAGTTGATCCTGTCTATGATGATCTGCGGCGCTTTGGCGGGGTTGGGGGGTTCGGTTCGGGTTTTGAGCTGGTTCGACAGTTTACGGCAAAGTATCTCTGGCGGTATTGGATACCTGGCGCTGCTGGTCGTCATGCTCAGCGCCACACGTATCTTGCTTACACCATTCATCGCCTACTTCTTCTCTGCTGTGCTGAACGGTTCCATCACCCTGCAGTTGCGAACGCAATTGCATTCTTCTTTGGGTGGCATTCTTACCGGCGTGATGGTGTTGTTTGTACTCTTGTTTGGTGGTGTTCGACCCATGAAGCTTCCATCACAGAAAACGGTCGAGGTGGAAGAAAATGAATGAAACCGAAATTGTGAAGATTCTTTCTTCCATCGTGCTGCAATCCACCCCATTGATCATCGCGGTGTGTGGGGAGACTATCAGCGAGCGGGTAGGTGTCGTAAACCTCTCTCTCGATGGCACCATGCTGCTTTCAGCCATGACGGGTTTTGTGGCTGGGTTACTCAGCGGGAACGTGTGGATCGGGTTTCTTGCTGCCGCACTCGTGGGTGCGCTTTTCGCCTGGATCATTGCCTTCGGGTCGATCCGCCTGCGCAAGGATCAATTCGCGGTGGGGTTCGTACTCACGCTGCTCGGTGATGAACTGAGCGCATTTTTGGGGCAAAATTACACTCGCATTCCCGGCGAGAGTGTCCGCCATCTGGGAATTCCGTTTCTCAAGGACATACCAATCCTCGGTCCGCTATTCTTCGACCACGATCCCGTTGTCTATTTCGCCTTCCTGTTGGTTGGTGTGACGTGGTGGTGGTTGTTCCGTACACAGCCGGGTTTGTGCTTACGCAGTGTCGGCGAGCGGCCGGAATCCGGTTTTGCTCGCGGGGTCGATGTCAACCGCTTGCGGTACGTGTATACGTTGATCGGCGGCGCGTTGGTCGGAATCGCCGGTGCGGCGTACTCGCTGGACATCAAGTTGGGCTGGAGCGAAGGGCATACGCGCGGCCTGGGATGGATCGCATTGGCAATCGTGATCTTCGGTGGATGGTCTCCCATGCGTGGAGCCATTGGCTCGCTGCTATTTGGTGCCAGCAAGGCCCTGGCGGCCGCGCTGCAGCGTCGTTTTCCGGAAGTATCGGTCGTGGCTTTCAACGCAACGCCGTGGCTGCTGATGATCGCCGTGCTGCTTTTGGTGAGCAGTGATGTGACCGAGAGGTTGGTCATGATCATGCCCCGGCGCGTACAACCTCGATTGCGGCGTCTATTACGGGTGCGCCCTCCGGCAGCGTTGGGAGTGGCCTTTTCCACACCCGAATCTCAGAGGGAGTAGCTTGAGCAAGTTTCGAGGTTACCGTTGTTCGATTTGCGAGCAGGAATACGATGAAGGCGAGGTTGCCTATATCTGCCCGCAAGACGGAGGCAATCTGGATATCCTGCTCGATGTGGACGACATCCAGGGGACGACAAATCCTGCCGAAATCACAGCTTCAAGGGATGAGTCGATTTGGCGTTATCTCCCCCTACTGCCGGTCGACGATCCGGGGCATATGGGTACGCCTTTGCGTGCGGTTGGCTGGACACCGCTCTTTAAACCTGCACGCTTGGCCGCTCGTCTCGGCTTGCACGATCTCTGGTTGAAAGACGATGGCCGCAATCCAACCGCTTCATTTAAAGATCGCGCCAGCGCAGTCGTTGTTGCACGCGCAGCACAAATCGATGCGCAGGTGGTCATCACGGCTTCGACAGGCAACGCCGGTGCAGCGCTGGCGGGTATGGCGGCGGCGGTTGGCATGCCAGCGGTGATTTTAGCCCCCAAGAATGCACCCAAGGCTAAAGTGGCGCAGCTGCTTATTTTCGGTGCCCGTGTGGTTCTCGTCGATGGAACGTACGACGATGCCTTCGATCTCAGCCTGGAAGCTTCTGAAGCCTTCGGTTGGTACTGCCGCAACACGGGCTATAATCCGTTTACGGCCGAAGGGAAGAAGACGGTGGCTTTCGAAATCTGCGAACAGCTTGCGATGTCGAATGGATCTGCGGACGCGCAGGTTTGGCAGTCGCCGGACGCAGTCTTCGTCTCCGTAGGGGATGGTAATATCATCTCCGGATTGCATAAGGGCTTTAAAGATTTGCTCGCGCTGGGCTGGGTGGATCGCATTCCCCGCATTTTCGGGGTTCAATCCCAGGGATCGGCGGCGATCTTCAACGCATATAACCAAGGCACAGAGACCATCGAACCCGTTCGAGCCGATACCCTGGCCGACAGCATCTCGGTGGATTTGCCCCGTGATGGTCTGCGAGCATTGCGCGCCGCAACCCAAACCGGGGGTGGCTATGTCGCCGTGCCGGATGAAGCCATTCTAACGGCGATGCGCGACCTCGCTCGCCAGGCGGGTGTCTTCGCCGAGCCTGCCGGGGCAACGGGGTATGCCGGATTGGTGCAGGCAGTCGATCAGGGTTTGGTCGATGTGCGGGAGCGTATCGTGGTACTCAACACGGGAAACGGATTGAAAGACGTAAAGGCGGCCATGCAGGCCGCTGGTGAACCTGTGGTCATTCAGCCCAATCTCGAAGATTTGAAGCGGGTATTGGATGCATAATGGGGAAGGAGATGGGAGCGTGAAAAAAACTGGGGGGTCTGTGACCTTCACGGTCGCAGTACCTGTATTCAACGAAGTCGAGTCCCTGCCCGAACTCTATCAGCGCGTTCGTGAGGTGATGGAGACCCTGGGCGAGGATTGGGAACTCATACTCGTAGATGACGGCAGCACGGATGGTTCTACGGATATCATCCAGGATTTGGCGAAGAAAGATAGCCATGTGCGTCCGGTGATCTTCGCCCGCAATTTCGGGCATCAAATTGCACTCACGGCGGGTTTGGATTACAGCCGGGGCGAAGCGGTGATCGTGATGGACGCCGATCTGCAGGATCCGCCGGAAGTGTTTCCCGAGTTGATCGGCAAATGGCGGGAGGGGTACGAGGTTGTTTACGCCGTGCGCAAACACCGGCAGGGAGAGACGTTCTTCAAGAAACTAACCGCTTCGTTGTTCTATCGCCTGATCAACCGCATCACGGACGTGAATCTGCCCCTCGACGCCGGCGATTTTCGTTTGTTGGATCGCAAAGTCGTGGACACATTGAACCGCATGCGCGAGAAGCATCGCTTTCCGCGCGGCATGACTGTCTGGGTTGGTTTTCGACAAGTGGGTGTGCCCTACGAACGTGCCGTTCGCTTTGCCGGCGAGACCAAGTATCCCTTCAGCAAGATGTTCCGTCTGGCGATCAATGCCATCACCAGTTTCTCCTATTTCCCGCTTCAATTGGCAACCTACTTCGGTTTCATTTGTGCGGGCGTGAGCGCGCTCGCGATTCTGATTGTGATCGCGCTGCGTCTGGCAGGGAACCAGGCATTTTTCGGACAAGCCTCGACATTGATCGCCGTGCTCTTTCTGGGCGGTGTGCAGCTGATATCGTTGGGCATCATCGGAGAATATCTGGGCCGCTTGTATGATGAAGCCAGAGGTCGCCCGCTGTATATCGTGCGGGAAGCCCCGGATGAGGATGAAACGTAGTCGGTAAAAGGGAGTAATGGAGTACATGATAGACCTAACGGTTTATAAAGAAAGCCTGACCAGAACGGTAGAACGTGCCAGGGAACGCAATATCATCATTCCCACCTTCGCCATGATGAAAGAACCCAGCCTGATTCCGAATCGGATCAAGCAGGAATTGAAGGGGATCGGTTTATGGGATATCGTGCCGCAGAACCTGTACCGCATCACCTGGAAGAACGATCCGCAGCCCGAGGGTGGTGGTTTTGATGGTGTGAACACGCTCGAATTGCCCAAGAGCCTGACGGGAGTCGACGCGCGCATCATCGCCCTGGTGGGCAAATGGCTTCCGACCGGGTCGCATAAAGTCGGAGCGGCCTTCGGGTGTTTGGTGCCGCGCCTGGTGACGGGCCAGTTCGATCCTACGACCCAGAAAGCGGTCTGGCCCTCGACCGGGAATTACTGTCGCGGTGGGGCGTACGATTCGACGCTGTTGGCCTGTGAGTCCGTGGCCATCCTGCCGGAAGGCATGAGTAAGGAACGCTTCGATTGGCTGGCTACCGTTGCGGGTGAAGTCATTAGAACCCCGGGAAGCGAATCGAACGTCAAGGAGATATTCGATAAGTGCTGGGAGCTGCGGGAATCCGGTGAAGATCTTGTGATCTTCAACCAGTTCGATGAGTTCGGCAACTACCTCTGGCATTATGAGATCACAGGCCAGGCGATGCAGGAAGTCCTGGAGCGCGAACTCGGTCCTCAGGATCGCTATCGCGGCGTTGTGCTGACCACCGGCTCGGCGGGTACGCTGGCATGCGGCGATTACATGAAACAGCTCTTTCCGGGGAGCAAAGTGGCTGCCGGAGAGGCGCTGCAGTGCCCGACGCTGCTGGAGAACGGATTCGGTGCCCATCGTATCGAGGGCATCGGCGACAAACACGTGCCCTGGATTCACAACGTTAAGAACACTGACATGATCATCGCGCTGGATGACAACGTGATCGTCAGCCTGGCGCGTCTCTTCAACGAGAATGAAGGTAAGAAATATCTCGTGGATCGAGGCGTCCCAGAGGATCTCGTCGCGCAGCTCGAATTGCTCGGTTTTTCCAGCATCGCCAACCTGGCCATGGCGATCAAATTCGCCAAGTACTACGAACTCGGTGAGGAAGACGTCGTGCTGACGGTCTTCACCGACTCGATGGAGCTCTATCGAAGTCGTTTGCGGGAAATGCATGCGGAAATCGGCGCCTACTCGGATCGTGATGCCGCCGTGGCATACGAGCGCTACCTGCTCGGCCTGACGACGGACAATTTGCTCGAACTGCGCTACACCGACCGGCGGCGCGTGCACAACCTGAAGTATTACACCTGGGTGGAGCAGCAAGGGAAGACGTATGAGGAGATCGTCACCCAGTGGGAGGATGACGACTACTGGGTGGAGATTCAGAACCTGGTCCCACAATTCGATGAGCTGATCACGGCGTTCAACCAGAAGGTGGGCTTGTTGGATTGATTCATAGAGGAAATTTTAGCTCCTAGCAACGTGCTACAATAGATCAATATTCTTTCCTGAGGGGGACAAATGGAAGAGATCTATCCCGACGATTTAATCCTCGTTGCCGTGATGAACGACCCGCGCGATCTCGAAATCGCCCGTTTGCTGGGTTGGTACCGCATACCAGTGCAGACAGCGCCCAAGACGGTGCGTGTGGATTGGATCGCCTTCTACCTGACGAGCGCCTTTGGCGATCTTAAATGGTCGATACATCATGCCGCACCGGTTCTGGGGCACGAGCTGGTTACGCGGCGGGAACTGCTGCGCGAGGAGCGCGATCATCCGCGTGCCAACGAACCCTATTTCAAGATTCAACTTGGTGCCTTAGCGCAGTTGTCGCAGCCTATTCGTTCCAAACGTTGGCGGCGTTTCACGTTTCTATACACCACAGGCGAACGATTCCTGACGGCGACGGAGATGAAGCAACTGCGGGTGCCCTCCTCGAGTAAACGCGATCGCCTGTGGCGTATCCTGCGCGAACGTGCTGAGTCTGTTCTGGATCGGCGCCCCGATTGACTTTCCCGTCTATAATTGAATTATCGGATGATAATTCTGTATTTCTACGAGGAGTGGATCGCCATGTCCTTGAAATTGATCCGTTCAGGAAAACTGGTCACGGACAGTGAAAGCTACACGGCCGATGTGTTGATCGAAGGCGGAAAGATCGTCGAGATCGGTGAGGATCTGGAGTCTTCGAATGCGGAAGTGTTCGAGGCGAAGGGAAAACTCATCCTGCCGGGTGGCATCGATCCGCACACCCATTTCGATCTGCCCATGTTCGACACGGTCTCTTCGGACGATCACTACACTGGTCACAAAGCGGCGGCTTTCGGTGGGACGACGACGGTGATGGATTTCGTGCCCCAGGAGAGCGGCGGACTGCGGGAGTCGGTTGCCAAATGGCGGCGAAAGGCCGATCCGAAAGCCGCTATTGACTTTGGGTTTCACATGAACGTTACGCAGCTGGATGAGGACATTTTAGCCGAAATCCCCCATCTTCTCGAAGAAGGCATTTCTACATTAAAGGTATTCACGGCCTACAACGGGCGTTTGCGCTTACAGGATGGCGAGATATTCCAGGTGATGCGTGCGGCGGCGGAGCACGGCATGTTGACCATGATGCACGCCGAGAACGGGGACGTGATCGAAATTCTCACCGCGGAAGCATTGGCGGCCGGCCATGCAGCACCGATTTGGCACGCGCGCACCCGGCCTGCCTGGGGCGCTGTTGAATCCGTCCTGCGCGGCCTTGCCCTGGCCGAGCAGGCGGCTGCCGCGCTGTACGTGGTGCACTTGAACACGGCCGGCGGGTTGGATCAAATCCGATACGGGCGGGAACATGGCGTGCGCGTGATGGCCGAGACTTGCCCGCCATATCTCTTCTTCACAACGGAACACCTCGAGCGAGAGGACGGTGCCAAGTGGATCTGCTCGCCGCCGATGCGCAGCGCGGCGGACAACGCCGCCTTGTGGGATGGGTTGGCGGATGGCAGCATCCAGACTCTGGGGACCGATCATTGTCCATTTTTCTTCGATGGAAGCAAGCCGATCGAATACGAGGGAGAACGCGTCGCTATCCCCGGGAAAGAGTTGGGCGCCGAGGATTTCACCAAGATCCCCAACGGGCTGCCGGGCGTGGGCGATCGTATGCCCATCTTGTGGACAACCGGCGTCGGCGCGGGGAAGATCACCGCCAACCAATTCGTGGCTTTGACAAGCACCCAGCCGGCGAAGATCTTCGGACTCTACCCCAGAAAAGGTGTGCTGGCTGCCGGTTCCGATGCGGATGTGGTCATCTGGGATCCGGAGAAGAAACTCAAGTATGGCGTGGCGTATGCGCAGCACCGTACGGATTACAACCTGTATGAAGGCTGGGAGTTGACCGGTTATCCCGAGAAGGTCTTCCTGCGCGGTTCGTTGATCGTCGATGAAAGTGTTTGGCATGGCAAGCGCGGGATGGGGCGGTTTTTAAAACGGGAACCCGGCGCTGAGGTGATATAAGCCCAGGCTTGAATGAACATTCATTTTCAGGTTGCGGGCGAACGGTCCTTCGACTGCGTTCGCTTCTTCGAAGCTCACTCCGCTCAGGATGATGTAAGGACGTGCGTTGGCGCCGGATATGTATCCGGTGCCGATAATTAGCGGATATTCATCCGTTGATCTTGGTAAGCATGTACGACAAGACATCGATTAATGGCTCTTATTTTGTAGTGCAAACTCGTTTCAGGGATTGGCAGATTCGAATCTGCCATCAACTTGCCTTCATCCTGAGCGGAACGAGCCGCAGAGCGGGGAGTGAAGTCGAAGGATCCTTCGACTGCGTTCGCTTCTTCGATGCTCACTCCGCTCAGGATGATGAAGAATGTCCCGCTTGTTTCCAATATTCCGGCATGTTAGAATCAGGATTACCTCAGATCGGGGGTCGTATGGCGGCAAATCTTACCTACGGCGTTGAGCATCCTCGCTCGTCGAAAAGTGCCACTCGATCTGCGAAACCTCGAAGAATCGACAAAGGAATCAAGTACATAATATGGGAAGGCGATTATGAGTCGGGGTGAAGCGATGTTGATCCACAACGCACGACTCGTCACCTGGGGCGAAGAGCCCCAACTGCTCGAAAACCATGCACTCCTTATCGAGGCTGGTAAGATCGTCGAGCTTGGCCCTGAAAAAAAGATGCTTTCCACTCATCCGCGGGTCGAAAAGCTGGATGCACGCGGCCAGATCGTGATGCCCGGCAATATCTGTGCGCACACCCATTTCTACAGCGCTTTCGCACGTGGCCTGGCCATTCCGGGGCGTGCGCCGCGGGATTTCCCGGAGATACTGCGTAAATTATGGTGGCCGCTCGATAAGTCGCTCACTTTGGAAGACGTGCACGTTTCCGCTCAGATTTGCCTGCTGGACGCGATCAGGCACGGTACGACGACCCTCATCGATCACCATGCTTCACCCAATGCTATCGAGGGATCTCTCGATGCCATCGCTGATGCTGTGGATGAATCCGGTTTGCGAGCCGTGCTTTGCTACGAGGTTACGGATCGCGACGGGGAGGAGAAAGCCAGAGCGGGCATCGAGGAAAATGTGCGGTTCCTCGAGCGTTGTGAAAGCGGGGATGTCGCTGAAGGAAGAATAGCGGCCACCTTCGGACTGCACGCCAGCCTGACTCTTTCCGCAGAGACTCTCGATGCCTGCCGTGCTGCTGCACCGCAGGATACTGGCTTTCACATTCACGTCGCCGAGCATGAGGCCGATGAAGAGGACAGCCTGGCGAAATCGGGCCGCAGAGTCGTGGCGCGACTGCACGACCACGATATTCTGGGCAAAGGAACCATCGCCGCGCATGCGATCCACGTCGATGATCAGGAGATCGAACTGCTGGCAAAAAGCGCCACCTGGGTGACGCACCAGCCGCGCTCGAACATGAACAACGGCGTGGGAGCTGCCGATGTGGAAGGCTTGATGCGCGCCGGTGTGCGCGTGGCTTTGGGCAACGACGGCTTTTCGAACGCCATGTGGGAAGAATGGAAGACGGCATACCTGCTGCATAAACTTGCCAATCGCGACCCCCGCAGGATGCCGGGAGATACGCTCGTGGAAATGGCCGTCCGCAACAACGCCGATCTGGCGAAGGTGTTCTTCACTGACGCGGCCATTGGTCAACTTGTTCCCGGTGCATACGCCGATCTCATTTTCGTGGATTATCATGCCACCACACCGTTGACGGCCGGGAATATGCCCTGGCATATTCTCTTCGGTTTCCATGAATCCATGGTGACGACGACGATTGTGGCCGGTAAAATTCTAATGAAGGATCGAGCGTTGCTGACGCTTGACGAGCAAGCGATTACAGCACATGCGAGGGAGCTGGCGCCGGGCGTCTGGCAGCGCTACCAATCCCATGTGCCGTCGGACTAATCGCCGATATCATCACATAAAGGAGGGGGCATGACCGATCGATTAATTCTAACTTTGAGTATTTTCGGGGGAACCGGCAACGAAGGCCAGGGATTGGCGTATCGTTGGGCGAAGGCTGGCTACCACGTGATTATTGGTTCGCGGACCATTGAAAAGGCCGAGCTTGTGGCAGCGGAGTTGAACGAGCGTCTGGGAGAAGATGTGATCCAGGGCATGCAGAACGAAGCCGCAGCTTCAATATGCGACATCGGTGTGCTGACGGTTCCCTACAGCGCGCATGCCTCGACATTGGAGTCGTTGAAAGACAAACTTAAGAGCAAGGTCTTGATCGATGTGACCGTGCCCCTCGATCCGTCGAATATCGACGTGGTAAATATGCCCGCTGCGGGCAGCGCGGCGCAGGAAGCGCAAGAAATCGTAGGCGATAACTGCTTTGTTGTGGCGGCTTTCCAGAATGTTTCTCACCTGCATCTGCGTGAGGATGGACCTGTGCCCTGCGACGTGCTTGTTTGTGGGGACAGCGAAGCAGCCCGAAACCAGGTTCTCGAACTGGTCAAGTCCGCCGGCTTGGTCGGCTGGGATGCCGGTGCGCTGCCGAATGCAGCTGTGGTGGAGGGGTTGACTTCGGTATTGATTGGGATCAACAAGCGTTACAAGATAAAGAACGCAGGTTTTCGCATCACGGGTAAGTAAATAGTCGATTCACGTTGAATGGTTTTGCATGAAACAAATGATCCTCACACCACTCCCCGGTTTTCCGCTGATAAAATCGGGCGATGATTTAGCGACCCTGATCCTGGACGGCCTGAATCGAGCTAAGCTGTCTCTGCAGGACAACGACGTTATTGTGATCGGACAGAAGGTGATCTCCAAATCGGAAGGCTGTTTGCGAGATCTGCGGCTGGTCACGCCCTCCGACGAAGCGCGGCGGCTTGCCCGGGAAAGCCAAAAGGATGCCCGTGAGGTTGAAGTCTTGCTCAGTGAGAGCCGCAAAATCCTGCGTATCCGACCTGGATTGATCATCGTCGAACACAAGCTGGGGTTTATCTGCGCCAACGCTGGTATAGATCATTCCAACGTCGATGGGGAACCAGGGGATTGGGTGCTTACCCTGCCGCCCGATCCGGATGCGTCTGCTCGAGAGATACGTCACCGCTTGCAGGAGACTGCACGATGCGAAATCGGGGTTTTGATCATCGACTCGCATGGACGGACCTGGCGGTTGGGCACTGTGGGAACGGCCATCGGTGTGGCCGGTTTTCCAGCCTTACTGGATTTGCGTGGACGTCCGGATTTATTTGGTACCCCGTTACAAACCACAGAAGTCGGTCTTGCGGACGAACTCGCCGCGGCAGCTTCGATCATGATGGGACAGGCGGATGAGGGACACCCCGTCGTTCATGTGCGCGGGCTGCCCTATCCACTGCGGGACGGTTCGCTGGCTGAGATCCTCCGGCCGGAGGACGAAGATCTGTTTCGATAAACTATGAGCAAGACCGTTAAGGGGAGATTATTGGAGACTAGGGAATTCTACGATTTATTAGCCAGCAGGCGTTCGATTCGGAACTTCACAGGAGAAGCGGTGCCGGTCGAACTCATCGAGCGTTTGCTCGATGCCGCCCGTCAGGCGCCCTCGGCGCACAATCGGCAGCCCTGGCGTTTCGCTGTCCTTTCGAGTGATTCGGCGAAGCAGGACCTCGCCCAGCGAATGGGCGAAGCGCTGCGTGCGGCGCGTCTGGGGGACGGTGACGATGCGAATGACGTCGAGGCGGATGTCTCTCAATCCTACCAACGGATTACCTCGGCGCCGGTGGTTGTGGTGGTATGCTTGACAATGGAAGCAATGGATGCTTATCCCGATGAAGCACGCTCGAATGCTGAGCATGTGATGGCCGTGCAGAGTGTGGCCATGGCGGGGCAGAATTTACTGCTCGCCGCCCATGCCGAAGGTTTGGCGGCGAGTTGGTTGTGTGCACCGCTGTTCGCGCCGGACGCGGTTCATCGAGCACTCGAGTTGCCGCAAACCTGGGAGCCGCAGGGCTTGATCTTGTTGGGATATGCAGCCGAGCAAGGCCGTAAAAAAGAGCGTATACCGCTGGAGACGGTTTCGTTGTGGCGTTGAAAATCACAGCTTTTGCGGGTGGTGTTGGTGGTGCCAAGCTGGTCGATGGCCTGGCAGCGCTGCTGCCCGCTGAGAACCTGCGCGTAGTGGTCAACACCGGGGACGATTTCGAACACTTCGGATTGACGATCTGTCCCGATCTGGACACGGTCACCTACACGTTGGCTGGCCTGGCGAATCCACTCACAGGTTGGGGGCGCGCCGAGGAAAGCTGGCATGTATTGGAAGCAGTCGAGCAGTTGGGGGGACCGACCTGGTTTCAACTTGGGGATCGGGATCTGGCGCTACATCTCGAGCGCACGCGCATGCTGCAGAATGGAGAACCGTTGAGCGCAGTCTGTGCCAGGTTGTGTGCACAGCTGGGGATTGCGGTGCAGGTTTTGCCGATGTCCGATGATGCCATACGGACGATGGTGTTGACCGATGAAGGCATACTGCCTTTTCAGGAGTATTTTGTGGCAAGCTGCTGGGAACCAAAAGTAAGTGGTTTTCAGTTTCGGGATGTCGAGAAAGCGAGGCCGGCACCGGGTGTTGTGGAGGCGATTCAACTCGCCGATTGCATTATCTTCTGTCCCTCCAATCCCTGGGTGAGCCTCGATCCGATCCTCGCCGTTCCCGGTCTGCGTGCCGCGGTAGCGGAGAAGCCGGTGATCGGCATTTCGCCCATTGTGGGCAGTCAGGCGATCAAAGGGCCGGCTGCCAAGATATTTGCCGAATTGGGCTACCAGCCTTCGGCGCTGGCTGTGGCAAAGCACTACGCCGATTTGCTCACTGCATTCGTCATCGACAATGAAGACGCTGAACTGCAATCCGGGATTTCCGAATTGGGAATGCTGGCACTTGCAACCAATATTTTAATGCAGAACCAGAATGATCGACGTCGGTTGGCCGAAGAAGTGATTGAATACGTATCGAAAGAGGTATTAATGGTGGTGAAACCATGACCTTATGGGCGATCGTTCCTGTAAAACCGCTCCGTCGGGCGAAATCCAGGTTGGCTGAGGTGCTCAACCGCGACGAGAGAGCAGTGTTGAGCCAGGATTTAATGATCCATACGTTGGAAGTGTTAAAGGAGGTTCCCCAGGTCGATCGCATGCTGGTCATCAGTCGGGATTCACGCGCCCTGGCGCTGGCACGCGAACACGGGGCCAGGACAGTTACGGAACGAGGCGCGCCGCAGCTGAATACCGCCCTGGTGCGGGCAACGATCCTGGCGCGCGGATACGGTGTGAGTTCGGTCTTGGTCGTTCCTGCGGACTTGCCGCTGCTCAGTCCGCAGGACGTGGAAGCTTTGATCGTTGCAGCGAAGAAACCCCCTGTGGTCGTTATCGCTCCAGACCGCCACGGCACGGGTACCAATGCGCTGCTCATGTCTCCGCCGGGATTGATCGAGTACGATTTCGGCCCAGACAGTTTCTCGCGGCATCAGAAGCGTGCCAAGCAGGCGGGAGCCAAAGTCGTTGTTTGCGAGCTGCCATCGCTTGAGTTGGATCTGGATGTACCGGAAGACCTCGAAATTCTACAGGAATGGAAATCCCAGAAGCAGCAGGTCAAAGCGGAGGGATCAACATGACCGATTCGCGAGCGGCTTTATATTTACAGGATGCGCATGATTTGCGCCAAGGTCTCGATTACGTGCGTTATGCGGAGGAGCGAGGCTTTTATGCCGTTTGGCAGGCCGAATCGCGCCTGGTGCGCGATGCCATCGTACCGATGGCGGCGTATGCCGCAGTCTCGGAACGCATCAAGATCGGCTCCGGCGTAATCAACAACTGGACGCGGAACATCGGTCTGCTGGCGGCGACTTTCCTGACATTGGACGATCTTGCCCCCGGCCGCATGATTTGTGGGATCGGCGCCTGGTGGGATCCGCTGGCAAAGAACGTGGGCATCGAGCGCCGCAAACCCTTGCTGGCCATGCGCGAGACGGTTGAAGTGTTAAGGCGACTATTAAATTTGGAACGCGTAACCTTTCACGGCGAGTTCCATCATGTGGATGGCATCGAACTCGATGTGGTCCACGGCCGGCGGGAACCGCGGGACGTGCCGATTTACATTGGTGCTACAGGACCCAAGATGCTGGAGTTGAGCGGCGAAATTGCCGACGGTGTGGTGTTGAATTACTGCGTGCCGCCCGATTACAACCATCAAGCCCTGGAGCGGCTGGAAGCAGGCACCAGGAAAGCCGGCCGATCGCTCGACGATCTCGATCGGCCGCAGTTGATCGTGTGTTCCGTCGATATGGACGAAGAGAAGGCGCTCGATACGAGCCGGGAGTTGTTAACCCAATATCTGGCACAGCAGCCCCACATCGCCAAGGCGAGCGGTGTCTCCCAGGATGTGGTTACCAAGATTCAATCGATCCTGGGTTGGCCGGCGACTCACGAACAGATCCAGAGCGCCAAACATCTCGTGCCGGATGACCTGGTGACGCGGATCACTGCATCGGGCACACCGGAGCAGGCGCGCGCCAAGGTAGAAGAGTATCTTAACAACGGTGCAACGTATCCGATCCTCTATCCTGTGGGTGGTGATGTGAAACTGCTCGTGGATACGTTCTGTCCACAATCGTAAAGGGGTCATACCCATCAAAAACTCGATACCTATCTTGGGGAGCAGCGAATGACAACGAACACCCAGGCGCAGAGGCATGAGAAAATGCGCAAGCAGCCCAATTCGCGACATTGTTTTATATGTGGTCTTGAAAATGAATACGGTCTCGGTATGAGTTTTTACGATGCGGGACCTGATGAAGTTACGGCCACGGTGACCATTCCGGAACAGTATCAAGGCTATCCCGGCGTTGTGCACGGGGGTATTACCGCAGCGATGTTGGATGAAATCCTGGGACGAGCGGCGATGGCCGACGATTACAATCACTTTCGTGTTACGGCGAAAATGGAAATTCACTATCGCAAACCCGTGCCGACCGGAGAATCACTCACCCTGTATGGGAAGGTGGTCAAACGACGTGGGCGCTATGCCTTCGCACACGCTGAGCTGCGGTTGCCCGATGGCAGTCTTGGCGCGGAAGCGGACGGCGCATTGGCGGATTTGAAGGATGATTCTTTAAAGGAAGAAGATCTCGAGTCGTTGGGCTGGAAGGTCTATCCGGATTAGGATCGGTCAGGAAGTGAGGGATACGAACATGGGTGCGTTCGAATACTTGCGGCCGAAAACCATCAAGGAAGCTGTCTCGCTTCTGGAACGTGGAGTCCCACTAGCAGGCGGCACGCGTGTGAGTACGAAGCGCAGACAGATCGAAGCAGTCATCGATCTTGGCGATCTGGGATTGACGGATTTAAAGATCGAAAAGAGAGTCGTCACGATTGAGGCGGGAGTGAGCCTGCAAACGATTCTGGAGCGTGATCCGCCGCTTCCGGAAGCGTTGCGGTTTGCCTGCCGCCTGGATGCAGCCTGGAACATCCGCAATGCGGCCACATTGGGGGGAACGATCATGGCCGAGGATGGGCATTCCCCGCTGCTGACGGTTTTACTGGCGCTGGATGCACAGGTCACACTCGAGCCGAAATCCAATACGCTATCTCTGGAATCGTTTTTACAAGATCGGAAGGAAACACCGATTCGTCGGTTGCTCACAAGGGTGCAGTTCAAACTGCCCCTTTCCCTGGCGTACGAACAGGTCGCCCGATCGCCCGCCGATCGACCGATTGTGGCTGTGGCTGTGGCCAAATTCCAGGCGCAAGATGATGAGCCTTCAACGACAATTGCCATCGGCGGTTATGGGGCCTTCCCGCTGCGTGCTGAAAAAGCCGAGAAGAAAATCGCCAAAAACGAGTCGCTCGAATCTGTGGCGGAAGCTGCGGCTTCCTACTGCGACAAGGCGGACGATGTCTGGGCCAGTGCGGAATACCGCACTGCGATCGTCGGGGTACTCGTCAAGCGTCTTTTGGCCCGTGGGGGTGCGTGATGGAAATCCACTTTACACTCAACGGCAAGTCGATCGAATTGGAAGTCGACGGCCGGGAAACATTGCTCGAAGTGCTGCGGGAACGTTTGGGCTTGTTTGGCGTCAAGCATGGCTGCGAAACGGGGGAGTGCGGTGCCTGTGCCGTATTGATCGATGGCAAACCGCGCAACACGTGTGTGATGCTCGCCCCGCAGGTGGACGGTCATGAAGTGGTGACGATCGAAGCCCTCGGTGAACATCCCGATCCGGGATGGCGCGAATCTGAGGGTCTCGATCCCATTCAGCAGGCTTTCATCGAGACGGGCGCGATCCAGTGTGGGTACTGCACGCCGGCGATGATCTTGGCCGCGCGCGCGATGCTGCAGGAAGAGTCGGATCCCACCGAAGCGCAGGTGCGGGAGGCGCTTTCCGGTGTGCTTTGCCGCTGCACGGGATATTTGAAACCAGTGCAGGCCGTGCTGCGCGTTGCGGCGGTCCTGCGCGGCGAATCTGTCGAACCTCTGGATACGCGAGGCGCAGATGAATTCCATCCACCGGGTGGGCCCGCACCTGATGTGGGGGGAGCTGTGCCGGGCAGCCACGACTTGCTCACGCGAACATCGGTGATGCCGCAGATTCGGTTAAGCTCACCGGATACGGCAAGGCAAATAGTTGGCAAACCCGTTCCCAAAGTGGACGCTGTGAAGCTGGCGCAAGGCAAACCGGCTTTCGTCATGGACTTCGAAATGCGCGGCATGTTGGTGGCCAAAGTACTGCGCAGCCCGCATGCGCACGCGCTTATTAAGCGCATCGACGCCAGCCGGGCGCGTGATACTCCCGGCGTCGCCGCGGTATTGACCTGGGATGACATCCCGCGCGTGGCCTATTCCACGGCCGGGCAATCCGACCCGATTCCGGGTCCCCTGGATACCTTCTCACTGGACAAGAAGGTGCGTTATGTGGGGGATCGCGTCGCCTTCGTGGCGGCTGAGAGCGAGGCCATCGCCGAGGAGGCGCTTGAGTTGATCGATGTGGAGTATGAACTGCTTCCGGCGATATTGGATTACTCCCACGCCATGGATGAGGGGGCAGTGCAGATTCATGATGAACCCGAATACGTCGATTTTGCCGATTCGGATGCCTCACGCAACCTGGCGGCGGAAATCCGCATCGACATCGGCGACGTGGAGAAAGGCTTTGCAGAAGCCGATGAGATCATCGAAGCCGAATACGAGGTCCCTAAGGTGCAGCAAGCGCACATCGAACCGCACGCTGTGGTTACCTACTGGGATGAAGACGATCGGCTGGTGATTCGCACCAGCACCCAGGTTCCTTTTCACGTGCGGCGCCAGATTGCACCTGTGCTGGGGCTGCCGGTGAAACGCATTCGCGTGATCAAACCACGCATCGGCGGCGGCTTTGGCGGCAAACAGGAGGTTCAGATCGAGGACGTTGCCGCGCATCTGACCATCGCCACCGGCCGTCCGGTGCGGTTTGAGACAACGCGCGCCGAGGAATTTTACGCCTCCCGCTCCCGCCATCCAATGCGCATCCGTATGAAGACGGGGTTCAAACGCGACGGCACGATCACCGCCAACGAGATGTACGCCCTCAGCGATACCGGCGCCTATGGCTGCCACGCGTTGACTGTAACGGGAAACACGGGCCACAAGGCGATGGCGCTTTACGTGGGGGATGGTGCGTACCGCGAGTCACCCAACATCCGTTTTTACGCCGACATCGTGTATACCAATCGGCCGTCCGCCGGTGCCTACCGGGGTTACGGCGTGCCGCAGGGATTCTGGCCGGTCGAACGCCACATGGAGCGTGTGGCGAAAGCACTGGACATGGAACCGCTCAGCTTCCGATTGAAGAACGCGCTGCGTGAGGGAGAGCTGCATCCTTTCAGCACCGCCTGGTCGGAGGGGCGCGAGCCGCGCCCGGAGACGATCAGTACCTGCGGGCTGCAGGAATGCGTGCAGCAAGGCGCGGCCGCCATCGGATGGGATACGAAATTCGGCAATCGCGATTGGCACCAGGTTTCCGGCGCGCCCCATTTGCGCCGCGGGATCGGTGTGGCGCTGGTGATGCAGGGGACGGCGATACCGTACCTCGACATGGGCGGTGCGAGCATCAAACTCAACGATGATGGTTCCTTCAATTTACTGGTCGGCGCGACAGACCTGGGCACCGGATCGGACACGGTTCTGGCGCAGCAGGCTGCGGAGGTGTTGGGCGTGCCGGTGGACGACATCGTGGTCTATTCATCAGACACGGATTTCACGCCTTTCGACAAGGGGGCGTATGCATCCAGCACGACGTACATCTCGGGAGGGGCGGTCGTGGGCGCGGCGCAGAAAGTGGCGCAGCGTATCCGTATCCGTGCAGCGCGCATGCTCAGCGAGGAGGATGCTGAGGTTCAATCCGAGGACATCCGCCTGGCGGAAGGCAGCGCCTGGGCGCCGGATGGTCGATCCGTGACGCTCGCCGAAGTGGCGCTGAACGCACTGCATCATGAGGACCAGGAACAAATCATGAGCGTGGCTTCCTTTATGTCGCCGGTGGCGCCGCCGCCGTTTGCGGCGCAGTTTGCGGAAGTGACCGTCGACATAGAAACGGGCCAGTTAACGGTCGATCGGCTGGTCATGGCGGTCGACGCGGGTGTGATCGTGAATCCGCTCACTGCTTCCGGGCAAGTGGAGGGCGGGATGACACAGGCGCTGGGCTACGCTGTTTGCGAAGAGATGTTGTACGATGAAGCCGGCCGGGCTAGAGAAGTCGATTTCCGCGATTATCACATCTTCGCCGCGCATGAGATGCCGGAATTACAGACGATCTTCGTGGAGACGTTCGAGCCATCACATCCCTTCGGTGTGAAGGCAGTGGCCGAGATACCGATAGATGGTGTGGCGCCCGCGGTAGGCAACGCCGTTATGGATGCCTGCAGTGCGGACCTGGCGGAGATCCCGATCACACCCGAGCGGTTGTGGCGGGCACTGCGCGATCAATAAACCCAATCTGGCTGAATCTTGCGGCCGATTTATTAGCGGAGGTTGAATGGGATTCTTCGAGCGCTTGGCGAAGTTGGAGCTCGAGGGGGGAAAAGCTGTTATCGCTACCGTGATTCGCACAAGTGGTTCCGTGCCCCGAAGCGCGGGGACGAAAATGTTGATTCTCGCCGACGGCACACGGGAAGGGACTATCGGCGGTGGCGAGATGGAAGCGGGCATTATCCAATTGGCGCGGCAAGTATTGCAAGATGGAGAGCCGCGCATACACACGTACACCTTCAAAGATTGGGGGAAAGCCAAAGAAGGGGAGAGCCGCGGGGAAATGGAGATTTTTATTGAACCATTGAACCCCAGTCCGAAATTGGTTGTTATCGGCATGGGACATGTCGGCAAGGCCGTTGCCCATCTCGGCGCCTGGTTGGGATTTCAAGTCGTGATTATCGACGATCGTGCGGGGTGTACGACTCCCGAGGCCGTCCCGGAAGCACATGAACGCATGCTTTGTGAGCCGGCCGATTTCGCGGCGGCGACGGTGATCCATGAGGAAACCTATGTGGTGATGACCACACGAGACCTCGAGATCGATTTGCAGGTGCTCCCTGCACTGCTGGATTCCCCTGCGGCTTTCATCGGAGTGATCGGAGCGTCGCGGCGTTGGGAAACAACCGCAGCGCAGATGATCGAGCGAGGGATTCCGGCGGACGAACTGGCGCGGGTGAATTCTCCCATCGGGCTGGATCTAAAGGCAGAAACGCCGGAGGAAATCGCGGTGAGTATCCTGGCGCAGATCATTATGGTACGCGGCGGCGGGACGGGGGAGCGGATGGCGCATTCGCCGGATTTTGTGAGAGAATCGGAAGTATAGCGAGTTACTGATTTTTTAGGAATATTTTGAGGTTCAATCGGGATTATGTGGGAACGGTATTTCACACCCAACACATTGGATGAAGCACTTTCGTTACTGGCCAAGCACGCGGGAACGACGCGCATCGTTGCCGGTGGGACGGATTTACTGCTGGAAATCGAGCGCGGCCAGCGAGTGGAGATTACCGCGCTGATCGATGTGAGCCGCATTGAGGAGCTGGATGAGATTCGACTCGATGACGACGGCTGGGTCCACCTGGGCCCTCTGGTGACGCACAATCACTGTGCCGGGTCAGCCGTTATCGTCGAGCGTGCCTTCGCCCTGGCGCAGGCCTGCTGGCAGGTTGGCGCGCCGCAAATCCGAAATCGGGGCACGATCGCCGGCAATCTGGCAACCGCCTCACCGGCCAACGATTCCATCCCGCCGTTGATGGCGCTGGATGCCCATTTGACCCTGCGTTCGCACGCCGCAGAACGGACCGTCGAACTGAAGAATTTCTACGCCGGTGTACGCAAGACGGTGCTGCGCGAGGATGAGATGATCGTGGACATTGCCTTCGCTGCGCCGAAAGCGAACGCGCGCAGTACGTTTCAGAAATTCGCGCTGCGCCGGGCGCAAGCGATCTCGGTGGTCAATGCGGCGGTGTTACTCGAACTGGAAAAATCGAAGGTGGCAGGTGCAGCGATCACCCTCGGCTCGGTCGCGACGACGGTGATCCATGCCCCCGATGCAGAGTCGTTCCTCGTCGGGAAGGAATTATCGCAGGCCGTCATCGATGAAGCCGGAGAGCTCGCCGGACAGGCAGCAGTGCCGATCGACGACCTGCGCGGCTCGGCGGATTATCGTCGCAAAATGGTACGCATTTGTATCGAGCGAGCACTGCGTGATCTGGCGGATCAGCAAGAACGACGGGACTATCCCGAGAACCCGGTGATGCTCTGGGGCGCGAATGAGATGCCCGCTGCTTCACGGCTTCCGAATTCGATCGGGCATGATGCGGAAACGCCCATCGAGACGACGATCAACGGCAAATCGTACCGTTTTACGACAGGCCAGAATAAGACTCTCCTGCGCTTAATCCGTGAGGAGGCGAAACTAATCGGTACCAAAGAGGGTTGTGCGGAAGGGGAGTGTGGCGCGTGTACGGTTTTTCTCGATGGCGTCGCCGTGATGGCCTGTTTGGTGCCGGCGCCTCGCGCGCATGGGGCGCAGATCGTGACGATTGAGGGAATCGCCCAGGGGGAGAAGCTGCACCCGGTTCAGCAAGCATTCATCGACGAAGGCGCCGTTCAGTGCGGGTACTGCACGCCCGGTTTCATCATGTCGGGTGTCAAGTTATTGGAAGAACGACCGCATCCAACGCAATCGGAAATCATCCAGTCGATCACGGGGAATCTTTGCCGCTGCACGGGTTACTCCATGATCATCTCGGCGATCGATAAAGCCGCTCGAGATACTGATGCCTGATGCAGATGGGCGGTATCCACGTGAACGAATTTAGCCAAAAGGCTTAGGAGGCTGTAATGGGTCGAGGCAGTATGTGGTCCGATCGAAAATTTTATGAGGAACGTGCAAAGAAAAAACGAATGAATCCGATGTGGCGTGGAGTCGGCTGCATTTTGATCGTCATCCTGGGAGCCATCGCCTACTTCTTCTCTGGCTGGTTTCTCCGGGCGGGAATAATATATATCCCAGCGGAGGTGATACGCCCTTCCTTCGCACCGTTTTTGCCGGATGGTGTTTTTGTCCAAATCGTGATCTCGATTCTGCTTATGATGTTGGGCTATACGATCCTGAGCATCATCTGGGCTGTGCTCTTTCCGAAGAAGCCGGGCGAGAAGGACTCGCCTCCGATTCGTAAAAAGGATCCGAAGATCGGCAGCGGATTCTGATCGGGCTTTCTCACTGCATACAGCGCAGCGGTCGAGGCTTGGTACGTAACTGATTCTGGCGTGTTGAGGCATATTTATGGCGGTGATCGGTATATCTGTTCCTAAATTCGATGCTCGAGGGAAGGTGACGGGGGAAACCCTCTTTCCCGGTGATGTCAACCGTCCCGATCAAGCGTATATGAAGATTCTGTTTGCCGGAAGGCCACATGCCATCATGCGGCGTGTGGATACGACTGCCGCGGAATTGCTTCCGGGTGTGCTTGCCGTTCTCACGGCGAAAGACGTTCCGGTGAACGAGTACGGCTTGATCCTGCCCGATCAGCCGGTTCTCTGTGGGCCGGATTCATCGAAACCGCACTGCGACCGGGTTCGTTTCGTTGGGGATCAGGTGGCGCTGGTCGTGGCGGAGAGTGAAGCGATCGCTGCGGAAGCGATTAAGTTGATCGAAGTCGATTACGAAGACTTGCCGGTCGTGACCGATGTGCTTCAGGCGATGCAGTCGAAGGATGTGTTATTGCATCCGGAGCGTGAGGACAACGTCTTTTGCCATTACCGCATCCGCAGGGGTGAAGTTAAAGCGGGATTCAAAGCCGCGGATGTGATCGTCGAGGCGGAGTACCACACGCCGGTGCAGGAACATGCTTACCTGCAGCCTGAAGCCGGATTGGGTTACATCGATGAGGAAGGCCGCGTCACGGTGGAGGTCGCCAGTCAATGGACTCATGAGGACCAGGAGCAAATTGCCCATGCGCTTGACCTTCCTGTCGACCGGGTGCGGGTGATCTATCCCGCCATCGGCGGGGCTTTCGGCGGGCGCGAGGACATGTCCGTGCAGATCGTACTCGCCCTGGCGGCGCAGCATCTGCATCGACGCGGAGTCGATCGGCCGGTGAAGATCATCTGGTCGCGCGAGGAGTCGATCATCGGCCACCACAAACGTCATGCTTTTATCCTGCGCGCCAAATGGGGCGCCAGCCGGGAAGGGAAAATCCTGGCTGCGGAGATGGAAGTCATCCAGGACGGCGGCGCCTATGCTTACACGTCGACCAAGGTGCTGGGGAACGCCACGTTGATGTGCACCGGCCCGTATGATATTCCCAACGTGAAAGTGGACGCCTATTCGGTGTACACGAATCACATTCCGGGCGGTGCTTTCCGCGGTTTCGGCGGCCCGCAGGGCGCTTTCGCCGCAGAATGTCAGATGAATAAATTGGCGGAGGCGCTGGGCATGGACCCCGTCGAACTGCGCGAGCGTAATTTGCTGCGCGAGGGATCGAGCCTGTCGGTTGGCACACCGCTTCCGAAAGGTGTCAGCATCGACCAGGTCGTGGCGCAGTGTGCGGAACGGGGTGGCTGGACGCAGACGAAGAAGGGTTGGAAGAGAGGGGTTGATGAAGTAAAAGAGAATGTGCGCCAGGCGCACATTCGCCGCGGCGTGGGATTCGCCTGCGGGTATAAGAATGTGGGATTCTCATTCGGCGCTCCGGAGCAGTGCACGGCGATTGTGGAACTGCACGGCGCAACGGAGATCGAGGAATTGGTGCTGCGGCATGCCGGCGCAGACGTGGGACAGGGTTCGCATACGGCCATGGCGCAGATGGCGGCGGATGCTGCCGGTCTTCCACTCGAGAAAGTGCGTCTGGTCGTTTCCGACACGGCCACTTCCGGGGATTCGGGCTCTGCTTCCGCTTCGCGTTTGACTTTTATGTCGGGGAATTCGATCCGCGGCGCCGTAGCGGCGGCGTTGGAGAAATGGGGGGCGGAAGAACGTCCGGCTGTGGCGGAGTATCAATACCGCCCGCCGGCGACGACCCCGTACGATCCGGAGACCGGTGAATGCAACCCCAATTTCGCATACGGATACGTGGCGGAGATCGCCCGTGTGGAAGTTGATATTGAAACCGGCCAGGTGCGTCTGGTGGAGGTAATCTGCGCCAACGATGTGGGCAGAGCAGTGAATCCGCAGGGCGTCCGGGGCCAGATCGAAGGCGCCGTCGTGCAGGCCAGCGGCTACGCACTGATGGAAGATTTCCAGCAGGTGGGCGGCTACGTACAGACCGGGCAGCTTTCGACGTATTTGATCCCTACGGCGCGGGACATCCCCGAACGGATCGATTCCATCATTATCGAAACGCCCGATCCCATCGGCCCATGGGGTGCACGCGGTATGGGGGAAATGCCCTACATTCCCCTGGCTCCAGCGATCGCCGCGGCGGTGAAAGACGCAACCGGGGTATGGATCGATGAATTCCCCTTGACGCCGGAACGCGTGCTGGGGTACTTGTCCGACGAGGGATAATTTTCGATCTGGCGTGCAGGAGGGGCTAGCATGAGCGATCAAATTCAGCGGGATGGATCCAAGGTCGCTGGGGTGATCCTGGCGGCGGGTGATTCGAAGCGTTTCCCGGAACTGAAGCAGCTGTTACGCTGGCAAAGAAAAGCCCTGGTCTGGTACGCGGTTCGTGCGGCGCTGGAGGGTGGTTTGAATCCGGTGGTTGTTGTGACCGGTGCGGGTGGGGATGAAGTGCGCAAGGCGCTGGCGGGAGAACCCGTCGAATTCGTCGACAATCCCGATTGGATGCGTGGGCAAAGCTCGTCGATGCAGGCCGGCCTGGAGGCGGTGCGCGATTGCGCCGAGGCGGTGGTGATGCTGCTGGCCGACATGCCCATGGTAGAAGCGGGGCTGGTGCGCGCCCTGGTGGATGCATATGTAGAAAGTGATGCAGTCATTGCTGCACCGCGCGTGGGGGAACGGCGCGGCAATCCGGTGCTATTTGCGCAGGCATCTTTCTCGGATTTGTTCGACGTGGAGGGGGATCGAGGCGGCCGTGCGTTGATCGGTTCGCTGCCGACAAGGTGGGTCGATTGGGATGACTCGATCCTGCAGGACATCGACACCCCGGCGGATTATGAACGCGTGGTAGGGGATGAAGCGCGAGATTGATGAGGTTCCAGTTTGGCAGTTGATCAGGAATATACACTACGTGTGAGCAAACGCGCCAAATACGCCCGGCTGCAGATGTCCCTGCGGGATGGGTTGGTGGTGGTGGTGCCCAGGGGTTTTGACCAAAAACGTATCCCCGAGCTGCTGGAAAAGAAACGCAGCTGGATCGAGAAAGTCTCCAAGCAGTATGAGGCACAGCAGCCTCAGGAGCCGACGCCGGGACGAATCGACCTTCGGGGGATAGAGGAAATTTGGCAGGTGGATTATCGGGACGGCAATTCGAAGCGGGTACTCGAACGGCCGGGCAATCAATTGTGGATCCCTGATGGCGATCTCGAGAGCGTCCAGACTGCGCTGCGTCACTGGCTGCGGCGCAAGGCGCACCGGCATCTGAAACCCTGGCTGCGGCATCTGGCGGAGGAGAACGGATTCCGCATGCGGCGGATTTTCATCAAAGCCCAGCGCACGCGTTGGGGGAGCTGCTCGGAGAAAAAGAACATCAATCTGAACATGAAGCTGCTCTTCCTGCCCGAGGAGTTGGTGAACTACGTGCTGCTGCACGAACTGTGTCACACGGTGCATTTGAATCATTCGAAGAAATTCTGGGCGCTGGTCGCGGAGTACGAACCGCGCTATGCCGCCCGGCGGAAAGCGCTGCGGGGGGCATGGAAGTACGTGCCCGCCTGGGTGGAGGGATGAAGCGAGATGGCGTGGCGCGAATGTAAGCGTTGCCAGCGGAGGCTGTTTTACATTGAGGGTCAACCGCTGCCGCTGGAAGGCTACTGTGAGTCGTGTTACGAAGCGATGACCGGCAAATGCGCCATGTGTGAGGGGACGGGGCAAATCGATCGGGCGCACCTGGGAAAATCGGATTGCTTGAAGTGCGATGGAAGCGGCCTGGCATCACATCTGGATGGGGAGAGTAAGTGATGGTATGACAATCGATATGGATGATCACGAAAGTAGTGAGACCTTCGATACCTCAAGCGTGGTGCGCCCCGAGAAGAGTCGCTCCACAAAAAAGGCAATCATCTCATGCAGTTTAATCATCATATTGGTTGGGATTTTACATGCAGCTTGCTGGTTGTGGTTGCCAGGGAAGAAAATTTTTCATTTGGTTTACGGGGTTCCAGTGGCGTCCTACATCAACCTGGATGGCATTCTGTATTCCATTCCTGATGAAGAAAAAGCCGCAATTTATATTTCGTTGATTGCGGATATCCACGACAACGATCATGATCGAACGACATTCCCGGGGTACGGCAGCTTCTACATTATTGCTGATGAGGTGACAACGCCAAGCGTCAGGATGGAAATCGAGGCGTACTTTTCGGATTGCGCGGTAAGTATTCAATGGATAAAGGATAAAAGCGAAGCGCCTCGGGAAGAATGTTGTGGTGGCGCGGTCCTGGATGGCGCAATCATTGTGTTGAACGAAATCAATTTCCCCGGTAAAAGCAGCGCATATTCCAGAATCTATACCTATGTTCATAGTCTATATGCCAGAGAAGCTGTATATCATTTGGAAAAAATTGACGGAGATTGGGAAATCAGCGGAGAACCTATCCCGACGTTAATTAGCAAATTCATCCAACCCGACAGACATCTACGGCAGACCTTGGCTTCGGGAAAACGATTGTACTTAGGCGGATTGAGATATTGATTTAAAGATCGCAAAAATCAATACTGACCCGAAAAAGGGCGAGCGACAGAAACGACAGCGGACTTCGCTAAGAGCTGCAGCGATATTAACGATCAAGAATCGAGCGGGCTGCGAACGGCGAGACCACCGCGCTTGAGCACGTGGGTGTAGATCATCGTCGTTTTTACATCTTTATGTCCGAGCAACTCCTGGACGGTGCGGATATCGTAACCGTTTTCGAGCAGATGGGTGGCGAAACTGTGGCGGAATGTGTGGCAGGTGACGGGTTTGTTGAGTCTGGCGGTTTTGGCGGCACGTTTGACGGCGCGCTGCAGCGTGCTGGGGTGGAGGTGGTGGCGGCGCAGGCGGCCGGTCTGGGGATCTTTCGAGATGCGCGTGGCGGGAAAAACGTACTGCCAGATCCAGGCCTTGGCGGCAGCAGGATATTTCAGGGCCAGCGCGAAAGGCAGGTAGACCTCACCGAGCCCATCGGCGAGATCCATATTGAAGGTATGCCGGACGCGGGCGAGGTGGGTAATCAGGGGGGAGGCCAACGATGTGGGGAGGATGGTGTGGCGATCTTTGGCGCCTTTGCCCTCGCGCACGAGAATCTGGTTTTGTTCGAAGTCGATATCTTTGATGCGCAGATGGACGCACTCCATGAGGCGAAGTCCGCTGCCGTAGAGCAACTGGGCCATAAGCTGCTGGACGCCTTGGAGGCATTCGAGCACGGTGCGCGCTTCGGATTTGGATAGGACGGTAGGCAGGCGTTGGGGTCGGCGGGCGCGCAGGGGTTGGATGGGTTCGGTGACTTCCTGTCCGAGAACAGTACGGAAGAGGAAGAGAATTGCGCTGAAGGCCTGGTTTTGTGTGGAAGCGGAGACCTTACGATCAATAGCAAGGTAGTTGAGGTAGGATTCAATTTCGTTTTTTCCCATGCTGCGGGGATGTTTGAGATCGTGGAAACGCAGGAAGCGTCTGATCCAGCGCACGTAGGTATTCTGGGTTCGTTCGGAATAGTGTTTGCGCTGCAACGTACAGCGCACTTCATCGATCAGCGAGGTTTGTTTACGGCTCATTTGGATTCCCCTGGGTGCTTGAAAGAGCGCGTATAAAATTGTATGCTATGCGAAGGTGCAAGCATAATGTCTTCTACACGATCTTATCACGCAGTATCTCTCGTTTTCAAATCCTGAAGGGGGGATATCTTGCATATAAGTATAGGATCGTCCTGTTACGTGCGAATGGGGAGCGGGTTTGAAACCTAATTAATAGTTA
>DAOUDW010000073.1:0-56029 GCA_034430895.1 Anaerolineales bacterium
GGCCCGAAGTGGTAACGTGTGCCGGTCTTATCCCAAACCAGCCAGAACGAATCATCATATTCATAACCGCCAGGCGGGTCGACTACGATAGGATAATGCCGGATGCGCATGAAGGAATGGTCGGCGGTCTGGTACTCGATGTAATCCCCATTGCTGTCTGTGCCCTCCCCTACGGGCAGCAGCAAGCCGCCCATCCCGTTGACGGTCAGTGAGAAGGTGTCGTCGTCCTGGTAATCGGAGGTTCCGTTCATATTGCGCTGTATATAACCGGTGTCCAGCGACCAGCCCATACCCACCCAATCAGCCTGGGTGTAGTTGTTGGCGCCGTCGACGACTTGGCTGTTGTAGCTCAGCACCAGATTGGGCTGCAGCCCGCCAGGCCCAGGCGGCACTTCGATGGGCAGCGAGTAGGTCCCTGCACCGGTGAATCCGGCCACCTGGAAATTATCCAGCGTGGGCAGGCGCGCCGCCTCCCAGTCCTGGGTGTTGAAATCGAAGACCGAGAGGTGATCGACCTCGGCGGTCATCACGTTGGCTTCGGTGTCGACCATGGTGATGAGCGGCACCCAGCCCTTGTCCTTCTTGCTGTAGTAGAAGATGGTCAGCGAGGACTCGTCGCCATCGATCTCCTCGTCTTCGTAGTACATCTCCAGCGTGAAGCTGGCGGGGAACTTCTCCACCAGCGAACGCGAGTTGACCCGCGTGGCGATGATCTCGACGGGATGTCCGCTCAACGAGTCGGGGATGCCGGAGAAGCGACCGGCGTTGCGCACGCGTACTTTCAAATCCTGGCGCACGGCTTGTTCGGGGAATTTAATGCGTACCCGTCCGTCGAGTCCTTCGATCTCGCCGCCGCTGGCAGCCAATTGGAACAAGCTGCGGTCGCCCAACTGCAGTTTTGTCTCGGTCAGCACGATCTCGTCCTGCAGCAGTTGGGCTGCGATGGCGAAGGGTCCTTCGGCGTTGGGGGCGATCTTCCATTCGAATTCACCGGTCTCGCTTTCCACCGGTACGCGCAAGGTTAACGTCTTCTGATCCCATTCCTGGGAATCCCGACCGTGCGGCCGGATTCCCTCCGGCATGGTGATTGCCAGCTCGAGGTTCTCGGTCGATTCCAATGCGGCCCAGCCTTCAATTGTGTAGTCGATGGTGAATGAGTCGCCGGGCATAAATGCTTCTGCTTCGGTTTTCAGAATCAAGGCTAGTGGGATATCACTCGGAGTGGGCGTGGGGGAACTCGTATCGGTCGCGGTGGGCGTGCTTGTCGCCTCCTCGGTTGGTATTGGCGTACCGGTTGCCTCCGCGGTGGCTGAGGGTGTATCTGTGGGTGTTTCCATGTCCGTTGCTGTCGCGGTCGGCGTCCCCGTCTCGGTAGGCGTAGGGGTCGGTGTGCCAGTCGTGGTGGCCGTACCCGTGGTCTGCTGCTGTAAATTCGGATGCCTTGCCTCTTGTGGACGAATCGAGACGATTGACTCGGACTCCGATTCGACGATAGACAACAGGTCGGAAAACAGCGAATCATCTGCTTCGTCATCAAGTGCGTGCTGCATGCCAGCGAAGACAGCCGCGCCTGGCGGAAAGACCATGCCGAGCAGCATGGAAACGCAAAGCAAAACACGCACAGAAGCGATAGACAATAGATTGGTTTTCATTGAAATACTCACCCGAGGGTGAAGTTCGCGCCCCCATTGGATATTGTGGGCAAACTGATAACTAGCATACAATATTTCGAGCATCGCGATCAAGACGTTTTACATACAAGTTTTCTATGCTTAACCTATGATTGCAGAGGAAAGTTACGGGAGGTTAACCTTATCGTTACCATTCGGTAACAGAAAATTCTGTATTCGCAATCATGAAATGCTTGCTTGTTGAGGTTCGATTTGTGAAACAGTCGCACACAGAATTTGCTTGTGTTAGGTTTTCACAAATAGTTAAAGATATGCTGCCGATTTTTATATCGGTAATATTATGGTGCAAATCAATCTTTGTTTGGAGAGAAGTTACGGGGTAATTCACTGCACAAACCATGGTGTCGAGCCCGGCAAGATTATGGCTGTAATCACAGTTATTCGCTCGACAATACCATCCCATTCAAGACAGGAATGGCATGCTGTCTAATCATTAGAAATAGGCGACCTTTCCGGTTACCAATAGACAAGCTGCGCCCATGACCAACACCGTCGCCAACATCAGTATCGCCAACACCAGGCGTTGGCCTGACGTCATGCCAAAAATTCGCCCCTCATGAACATACTGATCTTCAACTTCGAAGAGACGAGCTCGCTCTTCCTCGAAATCCATCGGTCCATCGGATAATTCACGCAAATTATCGAACATGCCTGCCCTCCTGAAAGGAGCAAACCGCACCTGTCAAGTGTAGCCTAATTAACGTTTGTGTCAACTGCACGCATACGCACATCACCGGATACCGCCAGAAATTGTTCTCCCCGAGATGTCTGCAGTTGTAATCTTCCATCCATCGTAATACCGCGCAATAGACCCACCCATTCCTCGTCTGTCATGTGAACGACCACCTCTTGATTCAAAAAGGCCAGGTGATTCTGCCACGCTTCGAACAATGCTTTCGTGCCCATTCTTTCATACCAGTATCCCAGAGATTCGAGAACGCCGATTAACAATTCATAACGATCGATCGGCTTCCCCACGGCGGTTTCAATACACGTGGCAGGGAAATCAATCCTGTCATCTGCAGGGACCGACTCGGCTTGCACGTTGATCCCGATCCCCATAACGGCATACTCCAGGGACTCGCCGATCCAGGATGTTTCCACTAAAATGCCGGCCGCCTTCTTCCGATCGATGAGTACATCATTCGGCCACTTTATCGCCGCTCGAACCGTCCACTTTTCAAGCGCCTCCACCACAGCCAAAGCACCCAATCCGGCCAGGCCAGAGAATTCCTGCATGCGTCTTGTTGGCGGCCGCAGCACCAAACTGAAAGTCAGCGCATGCTTTGCTGTCGAATACCAAACTCGTCCGGCACGTCCACGCCCGGCGGTTTGTTCGTCCGCCAGCACCAGCGCGCCATGCGCAACGCCCTGACGGGCTTGTTCCAGAGCGTTATCGTTCGTTGAACCAACCGTTTCGAAGTAGAAAAACGGTCGGCCCAATCCTTGGATCGGGAGTTGCGCGCGCAGGTCGTCTATACTGGACATGTCCCAATTGTACTCGGTAGTGCAGGAAGCATGCCATGGCGGTGTACAATTGGCTATTCTCTGATAGAATTCATCCGTTGAATCATGAAACGAATTTGGGCTCCCTGGCGTATGGATTACGTAGAAGGAAAGGCGAAAGAAAGCGGCTGTATTTTCTGCCGTCGTGCAGCAATGGATAACGATGCGGAGAATCTCATCTTATACCGAGGCAAGCATGCATTCGTCATTCTCAATCTTTACCCCTACACCAATGGCCACACCATGGTGGTGCCTTTCACGCATAAGGCTTCACTTGAGGATTTGGATGAAACCACCCGCAACGAACTCATGCAATTAACCACTGAGGCGGTAACGGTCATACGGAATGTATATCACGCCGAAGATTTCAATATTGGTATTAATATCGGCGAAGCTGCTGGTGCTGGTATTGCTGAGCACATCCACGTGCACATCGTGCCACGCTGGACAGGCGACACGAGTTTCATGACCACCAGCGGAGACACTCGCGTACTGCCCGAGTCTCTGGATAAGTCTTATCAAAGACTTCGTGCGGAGTGGTCGAAAATCAAAACCGATCCTCGTGGTCAATAATCCCCGCCACAAGCCCCAAAAAACTCACAACGCAGAAGAGGCAATGAATGAGTAAAACAAAGAACACGTTGGATCCCGTCATACTGAGTGCTGCCCGCACACCTATGGGTCGTTTTCAGGGCGTCCTCAGTCCGTTATCGGCCGTGCAGCTCGGCGCAGCGGTCGTTCAAGAAGCCGTAAAACGATCTGCGATTCCCAATCCCGAAGAGATCGATGAAGTGCTCATGGGCAATGTGGTATCGGCCGGCCTCGGCCAGGCTCCGGCTCGACAAGCGGCCATTTTCGCCGGCTTGCCGAAAACCGTAGGAGCAACAACCATCAACAAGGTTTGCGGATCGAGTCTGAAATCAGGCATCCTTGCCGCGCAAGCGATTAAAGCAGGGGATGCGAATTTAATTGTCACAGGCGGCATGGAAAGCATGAGCAATGCACCTTACCTCATTCGATGTAGACGTGGAGAACTTCGTTACGGCCACGGCGAGCTTACCGACGCTCTGCTGCACGATGGCTTGTGGGACCCCTTCGAAGATTGGGTCATGGGGATGGCGGCAGAATGGATCGCCGGCGAGTTCAACATCAGCCGTGAGGCAATGGATCGTTGGGCGTTCGAGAGTCATCAAAAAGCGATTACAGCCATGGATCAGGGCTGGTTTGATGAAGAAATCGTTCCGCTTGAAATACCCGGGCGGAAAGGCGCTGTAACGCGCGTCGAAAAGGACGAGACACCCCGCCGCGAAACCTCACAGGAGAAATTAGCCATATTGAAACCGGTCTTCACTTCCGATGGCAAAGTAACGGCCGGGAATTCCCCCGGTTTGAACGACGGTGCTGCAGCGGTCGTCTACGCCAGTCGGCAACACGCTGAGACCCTGGGCATCCAACCGCTGGCGCGTGTTTGCGGATATGCCCAAGCGGCCGTTCCCCCGAAAGAATTGTTCATCGCGCCGGCGCGCGCCATTCCGGCTTTGCTGGCGAAAGTCAATTGGACATTCCAGGATGTCGATCTCATCGAGTTGAACGAAGCCTTCGCCGCACAAGTCCTTGCGGATGGACAGGCGTTGGAAGAAATTGGATGGGATTGGGATAAGGTAAACGTCAACGGCGGCGCCATCGCTCTCGGGCATCCAATCGGTGCGTCCGGCGCGCGCGTCCTCACCACTCTGATCTACGCTTTGCGCAACCGCAATCTCCAGCGCGGCATCGCCGCACTCTGCCTGGGTGGTGGAGAGGCCGTAGCCATGGCTGTAGAACTCGAAACCTAGCGCTTGAATCACAAGCCACCGCGATCAAGATGGAAGACGACATCATGACGATCGGGAAAATCGTGGTTGTCGGTGCGGGAAGCATGGGATTGGCCGACATGATCGGGCTCGACATCGTTCTGCAGATCATGGATCTCCTCCAGCGCGATCTCGGTGACGACAAATACCGACCGGCACCCTTGCTTCGAAAAATGAGGTGAAAGTCATGCGTTTACTGCGCCCGATGATCGTTTTGTGTTGTCTCCTGCTGGCTACACTGGCTTGCGGGGATGCCGACACCGCGACCCCGCCGGCTGAGGATGCGTTAGAGACAGTCGTTGCAGCGACTCTAAGCGCCGACAGAGCAGAAGAAGCCGAGGGTGGAGACAAGCAGCTTCCTGCCGATTCTCAAACCCAGCAGCAGCCTGGGTACGAGTCACAATCTGCCGAACGCCCTCAACCCGAAGCTGTAGCGGTCAACGTGCCCTGTATCACCTATACCGATGGCGGCAATGTATGGCTGCTCGAAGGGACCGATCCACCCGCGCAGTTAACCAGCAGTGGTGATGCCAGTCAGGTCATGATCTCGTCGGATTGCCAGAAAGTTGCCTTCGTCCGCAGCGTCGGTCCGGATCAATTGCCCGAAGTCCGGTCCGTCAACTCAAACGGCAGCGGCGAGATGACGTTGTTAACTTCGGCGCAGATCGACGCCTTGTATCCCCTGGATCCCAACTTCAGCCGCAACGACATCGCCAGTATCGCCTTCATTCCCAACAGCCACGAGCTGATCTTCAACACACGCGCGGTGCCTTCCGGTGGACCGGGCTTGGCCAAATACGACGACCTCGTTCGTCTGGACAGCGACACGGGCAGTCTCACGACCGTGTTCCCACCAGGCAGCGGCGGCGATTTCGCCCTTTCACCCGACGGCACACAACTCGCCCTTGTCCGGCCGGATGCGATCGGATTGGTCAACATCGACGGAAGCAATCTGAGAGCCAACCTGATCAGCTACACACCCGTGATTACCTACAGCGAATTCCAATACTACGCCCAACCGACCTGGACACTCACTTCCGATGCCATCGGAGTTGCAATCCCATCCTCCGATCCACTCGCCGCTGGGGTTTCCGGAACAATCTGGCGCGTTCCGGAGGCTACCGCCACGGCCATCAACATTGGAACGATCATCGGCGACTTCTACTTCACCCAGGCTTTCGGTGAACCATCTCTTTCACCCAACCTGCAGCGCGTCGCCTTCCTGCGTGAGACCGGCACCCCAAACATCAAGGATTTAGTTTTGGCGAACGCAGATGGCAGCGCCGAGGTTGTATACGACACGGGCAGCATTCAATGGCACGGTTGGGCATTGGACAGCACCCACTTCGTCTACTCGCTTGGCGGTCCCATGAATCTCCATCTGGGTATCGACGGCGGTTCGTCCACACCCATCGGCTCATGTAACGATTTGCGTTGGCGGGACAACAACACCTTTTTATGCCTTTCCGGGAGCATGGGTTCCTGGAGCTTAATGCGAGGTCAGATCGGCGGCAGCTTGACGACTCTCGTCAGTCCTGCCGGGGATTTCATTGCCTACGATTTCAACCGCTGATGTGGGTTCGTTCCATGAGGGATGGGTTGTCGATATACAATATAATATCTCGCTAACCCCTCCTTCTCACTTGCATGGGAGGTTAAGCGCACGTATGCTTAATACTCAGCGGATATCCGAAATTGACTGCAGCCCCATCGTGAGGTGAGAGATGTCTGGATGGAATTTGATGAATATCATTTGGCTGGTGATGGCCGTTGTTTTCTTCTACTTCGCGATACTTTTCTGGATCTATTCTAGAAGCGGTCTGCGTCCTTTTCTCTTCGATACGCCAGCCGAGGGTCAGGAAGAAGCTACCGAGAATTTAAGGGATGCGATTCCCGAAGATATTCGCAAAGAAGTGGAAAGCTTTCGAAGAACAATCAATATTACGATGCAGACTCGCTTTCGGATCGGCGCCATAAGCATGGTGCTGGCAGGCGGCCTTGCAGTCGCATCCATGTTGATTTGCTGATCGAATCACACGCAAATTCGGTATCATTGACAAGCTTCAAACCCCCACTTTTCTTAAAGAAGGATCGGTGGGGGTTTTTATTCATCCATACTTATTGAATGGATTATCGATCAAACCGCGATATCCCCCCATATCCTTCCGTTACCCTGCGATTCCACCAATGGATCGCAGAAGCATCCGAATAGATGTTTATTTCACGAGCAGATCTTCCAGAATCGACCGGACTTTTTGTGGGTTCGCTTTCCCCTTGGTTTCTTGCATGATCTGACCAACAAACCAGCCCAAGACCGTCGTCTTCCCATCCTGGTATGTCTTAACCTGCTCCGGATTTTCATTGATAACCTTGGCTGCAATGTCACGCAGAATGGCATCGTCAGAGACTTGCCGCAATCCCCGCTCGGCGACGATTTGTTCGGGGGGTTTCCCACTTTGTTCAACTTCCAGCAGCAAGTCCTTGCCCGTATTCGCCGTTATCTCTTTCTCCTGAACCATCCGGATGATCTTTGCCAGATGAATGGGTCGCAATTTCAAGTCGGCGGGACCAATGCCAAGCTCCCGGATCATTCGCTGCACGTCGTTAATCAGCCAGTTGGAAACGGTCTTCGCATCATCTCCAACTATCGGAACGACCTCTTCGAAGTATTCGGAAAGACTGCGTTCCTCGGTCAGGATTTCTGCATCGTACAAGGGCAGGCTGTATTGTTCGACGAAGCGTTCCCGTCGCGCAAGCGGCAGTTCCGGTAGACGGGCAAGGATCTCAGCCAGCCATTCTTCATCGAGAACGATGGGCAATAAATCGGGTTCTCGGAAATAGCGGTAATCCGCCTCGCTTTCTTTCGCGCGCATCTTTCGCAACGATGCGCTGTCTTCGTCCCACTGAAGCGTCCATGTTTCGATCGCATGACCGGCGCTAACCTCACGGATTTGCCGATCGATCTCGGTTTTAACGGCCGAACGAGCGTTCTCAATCGAATTGACGTTTTTAATCTCGGTCTTTGGATTTAGCACCTCGCTGCCAACCGGACGGATGGAAACGTTGGCATCACAACGAAGCTGGCCGCGCTCCATATCCCCGTCGGAGATTCCCAACCAGCGAAGCAGCTGCCGCAAGCGGATCAAATACTGCGCCACCTCATCCGCCGTCCGCAAGTCCGGTCCTGTGACCATTTCCACCAGCGGCACGCCACATCGATTGAAGTCGATCAGACGACGATCGTTCTGATAAATCGTCTTTCCTGCGTCTTCTTCAATGTGCAGCTTTTCGATCGTCACCAGGCGAGTGTCCCCATCCGAAATGGGAAGCAGTAGAAAACCGCCGCGCGCCAGAGGCTCGTCATATTGGCTGATCTGGTACCCCTTCGGCAAATCCGGATAAAAATAATTCTTTCGGGCAAAGTAGGAAAGCGGCTGGATGGAATCCGCCTGCATCGCCGCAGCCAACAACACCGCGCTTTCGACCACGACTCGATTGAGAACCGGAAGCACGCCAGGCAAACCCGTGCACACCGGGCAAATATTCGTGTTGGGCTCATCTTCCCACGAATCAGCCTTACACCCGCAAAAAATCTTGCTCCGGGTGTTCAACTGAATGTGCGTTTCGAGACCGATGACCGCTTCGAATTCTGCCATACTCCCCCTGGTTAACGCGCCTCTATCGTGATCGTTTCAATCATGTCTTCGCTTGTCAGACTTTCCACAACGTCCAAACCCTCGGTTACGTATCCGAAGACAGGAAACAAATCATCCATTGTCGATACCTCGCTCATCAAAATGTAAAACTGGCTGCCACTGACGGCAAGAATATCCAGACGCATGAAAAATCCGACCGCGCCCACCGTGTTCGGCAAGCCGATTTCATGCGGAAGGGTGTACCCGATGTCGCTATCTTGTGATCCTTGGGGTGAGCCGGTGACCACGAGGAAACCCGGTTCGACGTAGACAATGGGGAATTGATCCCAATATCCCAATTCGGCGAGAAAGACGAAATTATTGACGCTTTCTGGCGCATCCTGAGGTCTAAGCTCGACGACGATTTCACCCCGCGTGGTCTGGATCGAAGCCAGATACGATTTGCTTGTATCGATCCGCATTTCAGGCCGACCGGTATACAGATTTTCACGATCTATAACAGCAAGCTCCGCCAGCGGCCTGCCTTCCTCCCATTGTGGAACGATGGGAATCGGCGTTTCGGTCGGTGCAGGCAAATAACTTTCCGCCACGACTTCGATCTCGACCTTTTCCAATCTATCGCCCTCAAAATCAGGATTATTCATTGGATCGCGTGGTGTTAACGCCCTGGCCACATCCATCCCCTCAATCACTTTGCCGAAAATGGTATGCAAACCATTGAGATGTGGGGTTGGTCCATAGGTGATGAAAAACTGACTGCCATTGGTATCCAGACCTGAATTGGCCATACCGAGATAACCTTCCCCGTCGAAACGCAGATCGAGACTAATCTCGTCATCGAAACGGTAGCCGGGACCACCCAGCCCCGTTCCTTCGGGATCACCGCCCTGCGCCATAAAGTCAGGAATGACGCGATGGAACGTGGTACCGTCGTAAAATCCTTCCTCGGCCAAAAAAATGAAATTGTTCACCGTCATGGGCGCCTTGTCAGCAAACAACTCGATGCGGATGTCGCCCTTCCCGGTTTGAAGCGTGGCGATATAGATCTTCGAAGGGTCGATACTCATCGCTGGCGGTTCACTCCACTGCTGCGGGCCCGGTTCAAGCAGTGAACACGCGTTTAGCGAAGCAAGGATAACAGCGGTCATGAAGCGCAGAACCCAAGCCGAACGGAATTTCGTGGTAAGTTGAAAATGTTGCATGCTTTCCTCCAAAACGATCAAGCGGACAGCCAGGTAACTTCCCCAATGCAGCGCATTGTCACAGCCGCAATCATGTAAATACCATCCTACCCGCTTTCGTCAGATGTGAATTCCACGAGCAGGTTATATCGCCTTCCACTCTCCTCGACAACCTCGATTCGCAGACAATCGATACAATCCACTCCGGCAACACGATCCTGGATGGTTACCGTCATTTCATTCCCGTGATAATGTAGGTCCAACCAGGACTTGATGGTGTAATCCAACAGGTAAGACTCGTCCAACGAGGGTAATCCGGAAAGCGTGATCATGGCTCCGTCCGGAAGTTCAAGGACTTCCCTCTCGAACGCAGCGAAAAAGGTTTGGGTAACCTCAGCCCGTTTTTCCAGAACAGTGGCCTCTCGAAATAAAGCACTATAGGCCAGCAGATTCCCAACGATCACACCAAATACCCCAACACAGAACAAGGAAGCGCAATATTGAGTACAACGCTGGAGAATCGCGCTTTGATTGGTTCTCGAACGGATCTTACCCACCAAAACCTCAATACCGCTGAAGGTTAAGATCGAAAAGGCTGATGAGAAGGCTGCAATGAATATATATAGGCTTCGCCATGAAACTCTCGACATGAAAATAAACAACACAAGGCCTAAAAGCATCCAGATTATCATCATCCACAATACACGGTTCTTATTGGCCTTACGGTCTTTCGATGGATCGACCAATGTGTCCAGTGTAAGAAGGGCAAATATACTGTAGATGACAATACGATAATTCACACCGATCAGCGTATCGCGCAATCGGAAAAGATATTGTTCGAGTGAAGTTCGATCCCGCCCCTCCATAGCACGAAGCAGAAAACGCCAGCCGTGGCCATCCAGCGCGTTCCCAATGATGTCTTCAAACAGCGGCGCGAGTAGTGGGTATGAGAGAACAGCAAGCAGTGAAATAAACAAGGCGCTCAGCAGAAGCAGCATCAGCGCCTTCGAAATCCTGCTCCTTCTCGATTGTATCCAGCGGATTACGAAGCCACGCAGGGAAATCAACACAAGGATCGTAAGAAGCATAAGAATTAACGAGATTACCTGTAGAGTCCCGGAGGGGTATGGCGAGTAGATCCTTTGCAATTGCGCGTAGATCAAATGCCCCGGGTCGATCAAAGTGGTAAAGAATGTATTTCCAATATCCTTTGTATTCGCAAGAATCGCATTGATCGATAGGGACAGCCCAACTCCGGCGCCGCTAACGGCAATCGTTCGCCATATCGCCATCAACACCGCTGCAACGAGAAATGGGCTGCTCGCTTTAAAAACAAACTTCCATCGCGCTGTGGACGATCCATTTCCCTGTGAATAAAAAAGAAACAAGTAGGAAAAGATAAAAAGGGGTGTGAGGAAACCAATCTCTTTGGAAAGCATTGCCATGCAGGTAAACACAACAGCAAACCCCATACGCCAAGGCACGTTTCTTTCCACGCCATTCTGACCAGATCCAACCAGAAGCAAGGACAACAAGCTAAATAATCCGACCAGAATATCCTGGCGATGAGAAATCACAGAAACACTCTGTATAAGAACAGGGTGAATCAGGAAAACCAGTGTGGCAAGGAGCGCTATACCAGCATCATCACTGAGACGTTCCAGGAACCAAAAAAGAAGAAATCCAAAAAATAGATGCAAGAGAAAATTCGTCAGATAATAGCCCCACGGATTCAACCCCCATACCGCATAGTCGAGTGAGAATGAGAGCGTCGTTATCGGTCGGAAATACTGGACGCGATTCGCTCCTGCCGTGCCCCCCATCAACGGCTGCGAGAAGATACGAACCACATCATCGAACGATTGAATCCGGGCTGTGTCAATCAGGGTGTATGTATCTGTTCCTGTAAAGGGAAGTTCGAAGATGTCCCCATATGCAAGCAGGTTGACGAGCAAAACGACAATCAATGCAACCCATCGAAGATATGGACGCAGATTGACGTGACGAGGAACAGTTAAATTTCTACCCATGTGAGGATCGCACGAACTGTATCGCACAAAAATCAAGACGACTTACCACAATGGAGTCTCCTCGATTGCCAATCACTGAACAATGCTCGTAACGTCGTTGAACTGATAAGGATCCGTTCGCGGGCTGAAGTAGTTCAGATCATCCCGCAACTCCATTTGTTGACCGAATGTACACTGGAACAATGTTGCAAACGAATTGACCGGAGTGATCGAAGGATAGAGAAAATCCTGACAGGGATCAGGAAAGAGGTATGCGGACAAAATCGACATCCGATCCTTGATCCCCTCATTACTCGGGGAATTCCAGGCCAGCCGAACGCCAGGGCCATGATCGGCCTGGAGCAAGATTATCGGAGGCCGTTCTGAATTCGATAGGATTACATCAATGGCTTCAAGCGCTCGTTGAGAGATATACTGCACTTGATCACAATAAAGTTGGATCTCCGTGTCTACGGATTCGCGGGGACCGACGCCATCTGCCCACGTGAACGCTTCGGTACTCGTAAGCAGCTCGCCGTCAGGTCCGAAGACGTATGGAGAGTGAGGTGAAATGATGTGGGCGAATACGAACTTTGGGCCCGGTTGCGTGGACACACGCTCGAGATAATCAAATTGGGATAGAACGAAATAATGGTGGGCGAGAAATGGTGCTTCCAACGAGTTTATCAGTGAATTCTCACTCTTCACACTCAGATCGATTGCCCCGAGAAGTGCCGTTGTGCGGATGAAGATGGATTCAAAAGCATTGATTCGCCCCGATTGCCGCAGCTCTTCAATTTCCACGATTTGCGGCTCAAGATACATGTCCGCATCCGTGAGTTCAGTGCTTATCCAACCACTGGCGATGGCGATGATGGTATACCCCTGCTGCTCCAAGACTGCCCGCGTTTTGCTATGTGCCAGGTGATCTCGCAAAGCACTCGGGTAATCATCCTCACGCATACCGCCGTATGTAGGGGGTAGATGCTCCATGTTTAGTGAAGATGTTAACGATAATGCCGTCAGGGTGTAATTACTCGTGGCTTGATCGGCAACATAGAATCCCCTTTCACGGAGCTGCTCTAAAAAGTAGGAATTATCATAGCCAAATTCATCCAGTAAAATATCGGAACGCAAATATGCATCAAGGATAATGTAATAGATATCGGGTTGGTATCCCAGCGTCAAAGTGACATCACCGTTCTGTGAAACAGTTTCCGGAACACGTTCATAGTCGTTCGAGCGGGATTGGAAATGGTATGCAGCCAATGTGTAAACCGGAAATATAAACAACACGATGGACACCAACATTAGCTGCTTTGAGAGCGTTACTGCATTCTTTAGCTTTTTAACCACGAACCAGGTCCCAATCAAAAAAACCAGCGCCAGCACCGGCAGCAGAAAACGATGCCGACCGATTAAAACCCCTCCAATTTGTGCCTCCTTCAATATCATATAAACGTGACCATACGAGAAGAATAGAATTAGCAGGAAGGAAGCCAGTGCGGCAGCTTTATGCCAATCCCGAATCACAATACGAAACATGAAAAGAAGGAGGACTGCGCTCAAAACCGCTAAGCCAAGGGACCGGTAAGCTTGAGAAAACGGGATTTCCCGGATATTTTCAGAAAGAAAAGCCAACACTGGAAAACAAGCAAAGAAAAAAGGATGCAGCAAGGAAAACTTGCGGAGACGATTTTCCTTTCGTCCCGGGTCAGAAATGACTTTACGGTCATCACCTGTATTCATCTCTTCCATATTTTCACCTGAAGATTACCTTGTCTACCCATAGATGTAGGCACGCTGAGATTAAGTTGTTTCGAAATGATCCCGGAAGGAGAATTCCTTGATAAATCGTTTTCTATCCGGGAAGGCAGTGTAGAAAGTCGAAGTGTATCATACGTTCTGGAGTAAATCCGGTCTCACTTGCCTCCAGGCTTCGTCCGCCGTGGCCATTTCGTACGCCCGACCGATACGCAGCAGTTTTACCTCGGAGAAATCCGCACCGAGGAATTGAATACCAATGGGTAATCCTTGCGTATCGAAACCGGCCGGGATGGAGAGCCCGGGGACACCCGCCAGATTTGCCGGGACGGTTAACAAATCCGCATACTGCATCAAGACCGAATCCCCATACACCGCGCCCAAGTCAAATGCCGTCGTGGGAGTCGTAGCCGTAAGCAGGCCGTCCAGTGCATAATCGCCCTGCGGATCGAAAATCCGATCGAAATCTCCGCGGATCAATGTCCGTACGCGTAAGGCTTTCTGGTAATAACCTTTCTCATATTGTTCTGCCGATACATACATGCCCATCAGGATGCGCAGCTTTGGCTGAGGTCCAAATCCTTGGCCGCGGCTTCGTCGATACGACTCTCGTAAATCTGTTACGGGCTCAGGATAACGGTAGCCATATTTCACACCGTCATAGCGATGCAGATTGGAAGCGGCTTCAACACGAGATACAACGAAATACACGGGAATCCCATAGGGAGTGTTCGGCAGAGGGACATCCTCGACGATCTCCGCGCCCATGTTCGCCAATATCTCCGCTGCCCCCCGAACACGCTCATCAATTTCCGATGCGATCGGCTGCTCCAGCAGGCCTCCGGATTCAGGATCGGGATACTTCAGGCGGAAGTAATCCGGTGAAATCCCGATCCGCAATCCCTTCACGCCATCCTCAAGTCCTTCCAGATGATTCGGAACCGGCGAGCGAACCGCCGTGGCATCATGCGCATCTTCCCCCGCGATAACGTTCATCATGATCGCTGCGTCCCGAACGTCTCTCGTGACCGGGCCTGGACAATCTAGCGAAGAAGCGAAAGCAATCAAACCGTAGCGTGAAACCCGGCCGTACGTGGGTTTCAAACCCACGACCCCACAGAAAGCGGCCGGCTGCCGGATCGAACCGGCCGTGTCGGTGCCCAGCGAGATCACGGCCTCGCCTGCTGCCACAGCCGCAGTGCTTCCCCCTGAAGATCCGCCGGGGACACGTGCGGGATCCCAAGGGTTTCTCGGGGAAGGTTGAAATGCGGACGATTCGTTCGACGAACCGAAGGTGAACTCATCCAGATTGACTTTACCCAGGGTGACCGCGCCGGCAGCCTCCAGTCGTTGCACCGGTGTGGCGCTGTAGGGCGCCACGAAATTTTCCAGGATCTTCGATCCCGCAGTGGAGGGCGTGCCTTCGACACAGAAAATATCCTTTACGGCCAGGGGAATCCCCGCCAAAGGACCAGGATCTTCACCTTTCGCCAACGCTTGATCGATACGCTTCGCCTGCAAACGCGCCCGCTCCGTCGTCAACGTAATGTAGGCATGGATTTCCTCAGCTTTATGTGATTCCTTCGCAGCGGCATGCGTCGTTGGCGGCGACCCCTCAACCGCCTGAATGCGATCCAGCGTCGATTCGAGAATTTCCGCCGCCGTACACTCACCGTCTCGCAGCTTACGAACCAATTGATGAGCCGGTAGATCGCACAGGGAGATGGTCACGTTATTTCCTCGTGTGGGATGTCGGGCACGATGATTGAACGCTCATCGACTTCCGGGGCTTGTTCCAGTATGTCATCGGCCATTGTTGACGACTCGATCCGATCCTGTCGCAACCACATTTCCTCAGCATAGGGAACCCCGTGTGAAGTGATCGACACATCCGTATCGACATCGATGGCATCGAGCTCCCGTATGGCTTTGAGTTGGCCATTCAATTCTCGCCGCAAGTACGTTGCTTCGTCATCTTCCAGATGGAATGCTGCCAAATCGACCAGATGATGGAATATATCTTCACTGATCTCATCCAACACATGATTTTCGGATTCCCGCGTCACGATGACCTCCACTGCGATCATTGTACCCGTTGGCTAAATCTCGGTCAAAGCACCATGCTATAATCGCTGCACGTATGATCTGATAAACGGAGGGGAATGAATGGCAGCCGCTGCATCCACGGAGCAAGACCTCAACCTTTCACTTACCGAAGAGCACCAGATGATTCGCCAGGCAGCGCGAGATTTCGCGCAAAAGGAGATCGCGCCCATCGCAACCGAATTCGACGAAAGCGGCAAATTCCCACTCGAAACCATCCGCAAAATGGGGAAAATGGGATTCATGGGAATCGAGATCGCCGAGAAGTATGGCGGGGCGGGCATGGACACGATCGCCTACGTGTTGGCATTGGAAGAGATCTGTAAAGCGGATGCGGCCCATGGGACGATTATGTCGGTCAATAACTCCCTGTATTGCTACGGCATCGAGCGTTTCGGGACGGAAGAACAGAAGCAGAGATTCCTCGTTCCCGTTGCCTCGGGTGAGGCAATCGGGGCGTATTCCCTCACCGAACCCATGTCCGGATCGGACGCGGCGACGATGCGTTCCCGCGCCACGCAAGATGGGGATGTTTACCTGCTTAACGGGAGAAAGTCGTGGGTCAGCAGCGCACCCAAGGCCGACTTCTTCATCGTTTTCATGCTGACCGCGCCGGAAAAAGGGCATAAAGGGGTTACGGCCTTCTTCGTCGACCCCAAAGAAGATGGATTCAGCATAGGGAAAACCGAACCCAAGCTGGGTATCCGCGCCTCGGCGACCAGTGAGATTCTGTTCGAGGATTACCGCTGCCCGCTGGTGAACCGCCTTGGCGATGAAGGCGATGGATTCAAAATCGCCATGACCGTGCTCGATGCGGGGCGCATCGGAATCGCTGCCCAGGCACTGGGTGTCGCCGAAGCCGCCTACGAAGCCAGCCTCGAGTTTGCCAGAGAACGCGAAGCGTTCGGGAAGAAAATCGGTCAATTCCAGGGAATCTCATTCAAGATCGCCGATATGAAGACACGAATCGAAGCCAGCAGGCTGTTGACCTATCAAGCTGCACTCGCCAAGCAGCGTGCCAAAGGAACGGGGGAACGATATACCCTGGAAGCTTCGATGGCGAAATTATTCGCCTCAGAGACGGCCATGTTCTGCGCCCACGCCGCAGTGCAAATTCACGCCGGAATGGGTTATTCGAAGGAATTACCTGTCGAACGCTATTTCCGTGATGCCAAGATTACAGAGATCTACGAAGGAACCAGCGAGATTCAACGCCTGGTAATCTCCAGGAACGAGCTAGGACTGCGCTGAATCCAAGCCGCCAAAGCCCTCCCGGCGAGAAACGCTTTCGAAGGTGGTCCCACCTTTGGGCAACTTTCAACGGATTCAAGAAAGCCGTACAATATTCAGTAAATTACAAACTCGGAAATTCACACCGTCCGAATGCGATGATGCCTGTATGCAATCGACAATCCGGAGGGAAATATGACGAAAAACGACGAACAAACCCATCATGACCAGGAGTCATCCGCATCGTTAGAAAGCACTTTACTGATGGGCGGGGGTTTGTTGCTCGTCTTCCTGGGACAGTATCTCGCGCAGATCAGCCCCCACAAACTCATCACCACGGTGCTGCTGGCCTTGGGCGCAGGCGGCTTTTTAATCGGTGTGCTCGCCGCCAATTCCACGACCATCGCGGATAAGCTGCAAAAAATACTGGGAACAGCCGCATCACGCCTGGATATCTCCAAACCACAAGTGCTCTTATTGATCTTTGGCTTTTCACTTTCCATGGCATCGCGCGCGGCAGCCAGCAATGCCCTCATCGCCCACTCGCCCTGGCATGCCTTGATCTGGCTCGCGGGCTGTCTGTCCGTTGTTGCGGCATACTGGCAAGGATCGTTGAAAGAATCACTTCGGGGAATTGACCGCTGGGATTGGATCCTGGCCGGCGTCCTCACAGCCATCGCCCTCGCATCTCGCCTCATCCAACTCGATCAGATTCCTTACACTGTCAGCGGCGACGAAGGATCGGTCGGTCTGATGGCCTGGGATTATTCGACTGGCGTACGCAATAACCTGTTAATCATGGGTTGGTTCTCGTTTCCTGCGCTTCAGTTCTGGCCGGCAGCCGTCGTGCAAGAAATTTTCGGACGGAGTGTTTTGGCCATGCGCATTCCCTCTGCAGTTGGCGGCGCTCTCACCGTCCTGGCTGTCTATTGGGCGGCAAGATGGATGTTCGGCCGTCTCCCGGGTGTTATCGCGGCACTGTTTCTCTCCGTTTTCCACTACCATCTACTTTTCAGCCGCATCGCCCTCCCCAACATCTGGGACGGTTTCTTCCTGATGGTGATGATCGCTGCAATATGGGTGGCCTGGCAGGAGAATAAGCGGTTTGCCTTCATCGGCGCGGGCATCGCCATCGGCCTCGCACAATTCTTCTATACAACCGGACACTTGCTGCCGGTTTTTGCGCTAGTATGGATCCTCATCCTGTGGAAATCACGACCCAAAACGGGTCGCTTACCCGGGATCACAGCCATGATTCTGGTCGCGGCCGTCATCGTGCTCCCCCTCGCGCTTTTTTACCTTCAGAATCCCAACGAGTTGGCTGCACCACTTAATCGTGTATCGATATTGAAGGGAGATTGGATTCGGAATACATCACTGTCCACGGGCGACTCGGCATTTATAATTTTCGCCAAACAGTTCTGGGATACCATTCTCGGTTTCACCGCGCGTCCAATACTGGGTGTATACAGCCCGGGAACACCAATGCTGCTCGCCTTACCAGCCACCTTATTCATCGCCGGTTTGATCATCACACTGCTGCGGATTAAACGCCCGGAATATAACATCCTCTTGATCGCACTCATCGGACCCATTCTCGCATCGACGTTCAGCGTCGGACCCCCCAATGCACAGCGATTACTATTTGCCGTACCCATCGCTGCGGTAATCATCGCTCTGCCGTTGCACGAAATCCACCAGCAAATCCGGACGACAAAACCACAATACAACACCCATTTCGCGGCAGCGGCGGTCGCTTTTATGCTGATCGTCGGCTATTCCGAAATTCGCTTCTTCAACCAGGTGATGCAGGAGGGACGTTATTCGGATGTGAAAAGCCTCGTCGCTCGTAAAATTGGAGAAACCATTCGCCAACAAGAGACTGAAATGGAAGTCTACTTCCTGGGTCAACCGGTTATGGGCTACAACACGCTTCCCTGTTTGCCGTACATTGCATCCAACGCCAGCGGACACGACGTTTCCTGGCCGATCGATTGGGAACAATTGCCCTCACGTATCGAAGAACCAACCGCGTTCGTCATTTTGGAACATAACGCCGAAGCGCTGACGGAGATCGAACAAAAATATCCCCAGGGCACCACGATCGTCGAACGGGATGATGTCGGAGAGCCATTGTACTATTTCCGCATGCTTCAACCGTAACCGTTACTGGATTGCCATCCTGGCATGGGATGATCAACGAGGGAGTTGTCGAAATTGGTCAGGCAGAAGATGATCCGAAAATTAATAATTAGAGAACGACTTCAATATTTCGGTGCCCGTTTGAAAGTGTTATTCACACATCTCTTGACCCCTCACAAATGGGAACGAGACACCCAACTCTTTGTCGTCGTGCTGCTCCTCTACGCCGTCACGCGTTTGATCGCACTCGAAAAGTTCCCGATTTACTTTTTCACCGATGAGGCCGCCCAAACCGTTCTCGCTGAAGATCTGGTCAACAACGACTTTCGCGATGGCGACGGAACGCTGCTTCCGACCTACTTCGAAAATAACTACCTTTACAACCTCAGCCTCTCCGTCTACGTGCAAGTAATTCCCTACATGCTCTTTGGCAAATCCGTTTTCGTTACCCGTGCCACTTCTGCGTTGATTTCGGTCCTGGCCGCCATTGCCGTTGGTTTGATGCTGCGGGATATCTTTCGGATCCGCTTCTGGTGGGTTGGGAGTCTGGCACTATCGATCACGCCAGCCTGGTTCCTGCACTCGCGTACGGCCTTCGAAACGGTCATTTTCGTCAGTATGTATGCACTGATGCTCTATTTCTACCTGCGTTATCGCAACGGATCGTCAGCCAACCTCCTGCTAACCATTCTGTTCGCCGGACTGGCGTTTTACAGTTACAGCGGCGGACAGTTGATCATCGCCGGGACCGCCTTGCTGCTTTTCGTCTCCGACTTCCGCTACCACATTGCACACAAACGCACGCTTCTCCTCTCCCTCTTTTTAGTCTTGTTGATCGCACTGCCATACGTCCGATTTCAGCTCGACTATGGGGGAGAAACCTACTTCCACTTGCGTATGCTCGGCACGTATTGGCTGGAAAATATTCCCCTCCAGGAAAAAATCGGCACCTTTTTCAAGACGTACCTGCAGGGTTTGAATCCCATCTATTGGTATCTCCCCCAGGAGACCGATCTCACCCGCCACATCATGCAGGGATACGGACACATCATCATCGCCACGCTGCCCTTCATGTTGATCGGCCTGATCGACGCCGTTCGAAACCGAAAGCAGAGTCACAATCGCGCCATATTGATCGCCACGATCTGCTCCCCGTTGGGGGCCTCTATCGTGGGCATCGGGATCACACGTATCCTCTCATTCGTGATCCCAGCCGCCATTCTTACGGCACTGGGGATATCACGTTTGGCAGATTGGCTTTCCCCCCGCGTTTCATACAGAGTTTTCGGCTGTGCAGCAATCGCTTTGTTCGTCGGAACGAATCTCTTCATGCTATACGATTCGACCACACATGGGTACAGGTGGTATGAGGATTACGGACTCTACGGCGCTCAATACGGCGCCCAACAAGTCTTCGACACCGTCGAAGAGCACGCTCGCATGAACCCGAATGACCGCATTTTCGTTTCCCCCACCTGGTCGAACGGCACACATATCCTGCAGCGTTTCTTCCTCCCCGAAGATCTCAATGTCCACCTCGGAAATGCAGACCACTTTCTATTGGAAAAACGTGATCTCGACGAAAACACCCTATTGGTCCTTACCGAAGAGGAATACTCGAATTTACTCAACGAAGAAAAAGTTACGGATATACACGTGGAAGAAGTATTGAAGTACCCGGACGGCTCCGATGGGTTCTTCTTCATCCGCATGCGTTATGCAGCGAATATCGACGATATCCTCGCCGCAGAAAAGGTTGCTCGTCAACAACCGGTGACGAATTACGTGGAAATCGATGAGCAGATGGTCGCAATCGAACACACCCAGATTGACCTGGGAAAAATCGAGTACATCTTCGATAGCGATCCGTTTACGCTCATCCGCACTTTCGATATCAACCCGTTTACGATCCGCATCAACTTCGCTCTTCCGATAACCCTCAACAGGATTGCAGCGACCACAGGCAGCATGGACATCGTTTTCACCGTGCGTCTCTATGGTGATTGGGGATCGGAGCCAATTGAGTTGTCCGAAACCTTCATCAACCTGCCGGATGATCCGACGGTGGAGATAACCATCCTGGACGCCCCCAAAGAGGTTACTCGCATCGAGATTACCATTCTGGGGCAAAGCCTCAGCGACGATAAAGTCCACATTCGCGATATTTCCTTCTACTAAAGTCAAAGCAACCAACATCCCAATCCAGGCTTATAAAACCACATCACAAAACCCACGATATAATCAGCCAGTGAAAGATCGGTGTTCGCGCCAGCAACCGTAGAGAACCTCACTTGACCACCACGTTCTCCGGAGGCATGTATTGAAAGCCATCTTGTTCGACCAACATGGCGAATCGAAATTCGGAATCGACAATCGCTTGATCTTCGGCAAACATTTATCCATTCTGGGCTCGACGATGGGCACACGGCGCGACTTTGCAGAGGTAATGCAGTTGGTCTTTGCCGGAAAACTCAAACCCGCTCTCGACCGCCAATTCCGCCTCGAGGAGGCAGCCGCAGCGCAAGCTCGTCTGGCGGCCGGAGAGCAGATGGGGAAAATTACCCTTGTCATCTAAACGACGTCCTTACCTCGTAACTGTTCTAAGCTTGATAGTGTTAATCTATTCAGCCATCCAAATCGCTGGACTACGGGCAGGTTTGTCGCTTCCCGATCTAGGTCTCTCCGTTCCCAGAGGGTATCTTTTCCTCAAAAACGGTGTTTGGGGATTGATCGGTATCTTCACCGCTGGAGCACTTTTCTTTGGATGGCCTCGAGCCCTGCAATGGACGCGGGGCGTTGTCTTGCTGATCGGCATATGGTATTGGATCGACAGATGGCTCTGCGTGCGTTCGGACTTCACACGCAGATCATGGCCGGCAGCAGCGATCAGCACAGTGGTTATCGTCGTCGTGATCTTTTGGATCACGTACCGTAAGACAGTGCAAGCGTATTACCGGGAGAATAATGTATGAGTCATTCGTCAAAAATCGAGCATCTGCAGAATTTGCGCAAGGAAGCGCGATTGGGCGGCGGCCAGGAGCGGATCGACGCCCACCACGAACGTGGGCGTTTGAACGCACGCGAACGACTCGAGATTCTGCTCGATACCGGGTCGTTCCGCGAAACCGACATGTTCGTCACACATCGCACATACGATTTCTCGTTGGACCAACAGCGCTATCTTTCTGACAGCGTCGTCACCGGCTGGGGGACGATTGACGGTCGGCTTGTGTATGTTTTCTCCCAGGATTTCACTGTCTTTGGCGGCAGCCTCGGGGAAGTCCATGCGGAGAAGATCTGTAAAATCATGGACATGGCGCTGAAAAATGGGGCGCCGCTGATCGGTCTCAACGACTCGGGCGGCGCGCGCATCCAGGAGGGAGTCGTCTCGCTCGGCGCCTACGCCGATATTTTCCTGCGCAACACGCTTGCCTCCGGCGTCATTCCACAAATCAGCGCCATCATGGGACCATGTGCGGGTGGGGCAGTCTATTCTCCCGCCATCACGGATTTTATCTTCATGGTGCAAAATTCATCTTACATGTTCATCACCGGCCCGGACGTGGTCAAAGCCGTCACCCATGAAGAGGTTTCCTTCGAAGATCTCGGCGGTGCGGAAGTCCACGCTTCGGAGTCCGGTGTCTGTCATTTTATGGCCCCGAACGAAGCGGATTGTCTCTACATGATCCGGCTGCTGCTTTCCTACCTTCCCCAGAACAACATGGAAGATCCGCCCATGGTGATCTCCTCCGACGATCGCTTGCGCACGGAGGAAGCGCTCGACGCCATCGTGCCCGACGATCCCAGCAAACCGTACAACATGCGCGACATCATCCGCCTGGTTGTCGACGACGGCGTGTTTTTCGAACTCCATGAAAACTATGCACAGAGCATCGTCGTCGGCTTCGCTCGATTGGGCGGCCACAGTGTCGGCATCGTCGCCAATCAGCCCGAGGTCCTGGCCGGCGTTCTGGACATCGATTCTTCCGTCAAGGGGGCTCGCTTTGTGCGCTTCTGTGATTCGTTCAACATCCCCATCATCACCTTTGTGGACGTGCCGGGATTTCTACCCGGTACGAGCCAGGAGCACGGCGGCATTATCCGCCATGGTGCCAAATTGCTCTTCGCCTATTGTGAAGCCACGGTTCCCAAAATCACTGTGATTACACGTAAAGCATACGGCGGAGCGTATGTCGTTATGTCATCGAAACACATCCGCGGTGATTTAAACCTGGCCTGGCCGACGGCCGAGTTGGCCGTCATGGGCCCGGAAGGCGCGGTTAAGATCATTCACCGCAAGCAGATCGCAGAAGCGAAAAAACCCAAGAAAGAAGAGGCCGAACTGGCGGCGGATTATCGAGAGAAGTTTTCCAATCCGTACGTCGCCGCTGCGCGCGGTTATATCGATGACATCATCGAACCGCGCTACACAAGGGAGCGTTTGATCAATGCGCTCGAAATGCTGTCCAATAAACGCGATTCAAATCCGCCCAAGAAACATGGCAACATCCCGCTGTAGATGACCTGCCCACATCTACTTTACGGAGACGAATAAAAGTGGGAATCCGGAACCAGCGGTTGAGGCACTGAGGGAAACGATGTTTAAGAAGGTTCTCATCGCCAATCGAGGTGAAATCGCAGTACGCATCATCCGAGCCTGCCGCGAACTCGGTATAAGCACCGTTGCGGTCTATTCGGAAGCCGACCGCGCCGCACTGCACGTCCGCTACGCAGACGAAGCTTATTTGCTGGGGCCATCCGCAGCCCGGGATTCGTATTTGCGTGCAGACAAGCTCATCGATATCGCCAAGCACACCAACGCCGGCGCCATCCACCCCGGCTACGGATTCCTGGCCGAACGCGAGGATTTTGCCCTCGCCGTCCAGGATGCCGGTCTCGACTTCATCGGGCCGCGCCCCAGCGCCATTGCCGCCATGGGGGATAAAGCCGTGGCGCGTGCCACCGTCACCGCGGCAGGCGTTCCCGTCGTCCCCGGAACCGAGGGCGAGGGAAATTTGAGCGACGACGAACTTATTACTATCGCACCACAGATCGGTTTCCCATTGTTGATCAAAGCGACCGCCGGCGGCGGCGGAAAGGGTATGCGTGAAGTCAACGACCCCAAAGATCTGCCGGGGTTGATAACCGCCGCCCGCCGCGAAGCTGAATCTGCCTTCGGAGACGACAACGTATATCTCGAAAAGTTGATCGTGGATGCACGTCACATCGAATTCCAAATCCTGGCCGATGGCCATGGGAACGTGATCCATCTGGGTGAGCGCGAGTGCTCGCTTCAAAGACGCCACCAAAAATTGTTGGAAGAATCACCATCGACCTTCCTGGATGATGAACTGCGAACACGCATGGGCGAGCTGGCTTGCACCGCGGCGCGCTCGGTCGATTATCTAAACGCCGGAACGATCGAATTCCTGGTGGACAAAGAGAAGAATTTCTATTTCCTGGAGATGAACACACGCCTGCAGGTCGAACATCCTGTGACCGAACTCGTCACTGGCGTGGATATCGTCACGGAACAAATCCGTATCGCTCGCGGCAGGAGACTACATTATGCCCAGGAAGACATCCACTCCAACGGTTGGGCAATGGAATGTCGTATCAATGCCGAAGATCCTTACAACCAATTTCTGCCATCCACCGGCTGCCTGACCCAAGTCATTCCACCGACCGGGCCCGGCGTGCGTGTGGATACAGGTGTGTACTCAGGTTTCGAGATCTCGCCGTACTACGATTCGTTAATTTCGAAATTGATCGTCTGGGGAGAGACGCGCGGCACAGCGATACTGCGCATGCGCAGAGCCTTGGAAGAATACCGCATCACCGGCGTGAAAACCAACATCCCCTTCCATCAGAACATCATGGATTCGCACCGTTTCATCGCAGGCAACTACGATACTCGCTTCGTCGAAGAGCGCTTTTCGATGGATGAGGCCGAAGAAGGCAAGGAAGCGGAAGCACACATTGCCGCGATCATGGCTGTGCTCGTCGCCCATCGTCAGACTCAGGAGGCTTCGCAAATCGTCCGCCGCGGCGAACGAGATGCGAGCAACTGGAAATGGGTCGGGCGCTGGGAGAGAATGCAGCGTTGATTGTGGAAGTAGCGGGCGCAGAAGCGCATCTGTGTGTGAACCCGGAGGGTGTATGAAATACTTCGCAACCATCGAAGACCAGATTTTCGAAATCGAAATCAGCAGCGATCAGGAATTGATCGTCGATGGTGTACGACTTTCGGTGGATTTTCAGTCGATTATGGGACGACCCGTCTACTCCTTGCTGCTTAATGGACGCTCCCATGAAGCTTACGTCTATCCCACGGAAAGCGGCATGGAAGTGCTGCTGCAAGGCGATCTCTATCAAGTCGCTATTGAAGACGAACGACAACGGCGACTACGCAATGCCTCTTCGACGCAGAAAGTCCAGAGTGGAGAATTCCAACTTAAAGCCCCAATGCCGGGTTTGGTTGTAAGCATCCCCATTGAAGAGGGTCAGGAAATTGAAGAAGGACAGAATCTCATCGTTCTTGAATCGATGAAAATGCAAAACGAACTCAAATCGCCGTGCGCCGGAACCGTAGAACGAATCAACGTCGCTCCGGGGGACAGTGTGGAGAAAAATGAAGTTTTGGTAATCCTCGGCTGATTGGGTGGCTGAACGTACCCTTCAAAACGCGAAGATCTTCTACATCATCCCACTGCCGAAAGTCAGCGATCACAAAATTGCATCCATTGGAATGACCCTGTGTCTGGTGTAAAGAAAGAAATCGAAGCCAAATTTTATCTTCCCCAACTCGATGACATCCGCCCCAGGATCAACTCGTTGGGGGGAAAACTGACGTCGTCGCGCATATTCGAACGCAACCTGCGCTTCGACACTTCAGACAGGCAGCTTTCCGGCGAACACTCGCTGCTGCGTTTGCGGCAGGACCGATCCGCGGTGCTTGCCTATAAACACGCCGCGAGCGTCGAAGTACGCACTGAAATTGAAGTCGAAGTCGATGATTTCGAAACCACCAGGATACTGCTTGAAAAACTTGGCTTCGAAGTCTTCTTTATTTACGAGAAATATCGGGAGACGTACACCCTAGAACCCTGCAGCATCATGCTGGACGAGCTGCCCTTCGGCTATTTTATCGAGATTGAAGGCAATTCACTCGATGATGTGAAACGGGTGTCTTCCAAGTTAGATCTATCCTGGAAAAAACGAGCGAAGATGAACTATCTCTCCCTGTTTCACACGTTACAACAAAGGCTGCAGCTTCCCTTTCGCGACGCAACCTTCGAAAACTTCTCTGGGATAGCAGCGATCCAGCCCAATGACCTGGGTCTGAAATATGCTGCCTAGAACAAGGAATTTCAATGACAAAGTCAACCGACGAAACCTACAAAGAATGGCAAGAACAAACGCTTAATCCCACGTTGGAACGGTTCCCGGAACGCAAGGAACGTTTCGAGACATCTTCCGGGATTCCACTCGAACGTTTTTATACGCAAACACTCAGCGAAGCGGATTACCTAGAAAAACTGGGCTTTCCCGGCGCGTACCCTTACACACGCGGCGTGCAACCGACGATGTATCGCGGCCGACTCTGGACCATGCGTCAATACGCCGGATACGCCAGCGCCGAAGAAACCAACCGACGCTTTCGCTACCTGCTGGAGCAAGGTCAGACAGGCTTATCGATCGCTTTCGATCTGCCAACACAGATTGGCTACGATGCGGACGATCCCATCGCTTCCGGTGAAGTCGGGAAAGTGGGGGTCTCGATTTCCTGTCTGGATGATATGGAGCAATTGTTTGCCGAGATTCCACTCGACAAAGTGTCCACCAGCATGACCATCAACTCCCCGGCGACGATCCTGCTGGCGATGTACATCGCCATTGCCAAACGCCAGGGATTCGACGTCTCCCGTCTGCGCGGTACCGTGCAAAACGACATCCTCAAAGAATACGTCGCCCGGGGAACCTATATCTTCCCTCCCGGTCCTTCCATGCGTCTGATCACCGATGTATTCCGCTACTGTCGAGAAAGCGTACCGCAGTGGAACACGATCTCTATCTCTGGTTATCACATTCGTGAGGCAGGCTCGACGGCCGTTCAGGAGGTGGCTTTCACCCTCGCCAACGCGATTGCCTACGTACAGGCAGCCCTCGAAGCCGGGCTAGAGATCGACGAATTCGCCCCGCGACTGACCTTCTTCTTCAACGCCCACAACCATTTCCTGGAGGAGATCGCCAAATTCCGCGCCGCACGGCGCCTCTGGGCACACATCATGCGAGAGCGCTTCAAAGCCGAAAATCCACGCTCCCTGCGCTTGCGCTTCCACACGCAAACAGCCGGCTGCACACTCACCGCGCAGCAGCCGCATAACAACGTGGTTCGCGTGACACTGCAGGCGCTCTCCGCCGTTCTGGGCGGCACACAGTCCTTACACACCAACAGCATGGACGAAGCTTTGAGTCTGCCGACGGAGCAAGCCGTACAGGTCGCCCTGCGGACTCAGCAGATCATCGCCCACGAATCCGGTGTAAGTGATTCGATCGATCCACTGGCCGGCTCCTTCCTGATCGAGCACATGACGGATGAAATCGAATCCGGTGTGATGGACTACATCGAGAAAATCGACGATCTCGGCGGTGCACTGGCGGCCATCGAGCAGGGTTACATCCAGCGCGAGATCCAGGACGCGGCTTATCGTACGCAGCGAGAGATCGAACGCAGCGAGTCCGTCGTCGTGGGGGTCAACAAGTACGAGACCGAGGAGGAGCTAAATATGGATCGCCTCAAACTCGATCCGGCGATCGAAAACGCGCAGCGGGAACATCTGGCGGAGGTGCGCAAGCGCCGTGATGCTGGACGCGCCGACGAACTACTCGGCCGTCTCGAATCAACCGCCAAGGGGGAAGAAAACATGATGCCGCTGCTCATTGAGTGTGTGGAAGCCGACTTGACCCTGGGCGAGATCTGCGGACGATTGCGCCAGGTGTGGGGAGAATACCGCCCGCCGACGGGCATCTAATCAACAGATATATAAGGGCGACCCGCCGGGTCGCCCTTTTTTATTTAACACCTACTTCTCTACTATGAGATTCGACTTCTCGGACACTCCACCCATCCCTTTTCAATCATCCTGAGCGGAACGAGCCGCACAGCGGTGAGAACCCCCTTCATCATCCTGAGCGGAACGAGCCGCACAGCGGCGAGAGTCCCCTTCATCATCCTGAGTGGAACGAGCCGCACAGCGGCGAGAGTCCCCTTCATCATCCTGAGTGGAACGAGCCACGCAAGTGGCGAGTGAAGTCGAAGGACGGGATTTCAACCGCAATCGGAGAAGATGAAAAGCCATCCTTCGACTGCGGGCTGCGTAGTACGCATCCCTCCGCTCAGGATGAATAGAAGCCATATATGGGCGGTGGATATGCATCCCCCGCCCATATTTCACGGATTTAACCGTTGGCGCCGGATATCTATCCGGTGCCGATGATTTGCGGATTTATATCCGCAGTCTTTCATGATCGAATGAAAACAGCTGATCATTCCTACGTATCAGGTTGCAACCAACGATAACCAACCTTGTTCCCCTCCCCAAATTCCCGTGTAGAATAGAATCAACGGCTATTAGGTGAACCCATGCCATCTGTAACGCGCATCGATCACGTGGCCATCGTCGTCGATGATATCGAGCACGCCCTGCATTTCTGGCGCGACGCCCTCGGTCTGGACGTCGCCCACGTGGAAGACGTCGCCGGACAGGACGCCATCGTCGCATTTCTGCCCATGGGCGACTCCGAAGTCGAACTGGTGAAACCAACCAGCGATCAGACGGGCGTGGCGCGCTACCTGGATCGCCGCGGCCCCGGAATCCACCACATCTGCTTCGAAGTCGATGACATCGAAGCCTCGCTGAAAAAACTTGCACAGCACGGCATCCGTTTGATCGACCGGGAACCGGTCATCGGTTCTGGCGGCAAGCGAATTGCCTTTATCCATCCTGAAAGCACCCACGGGGTCCTTGTCGAACTCTACGAACCCAGCGAACAAGAACCGGTTATCCGCCTGGCACGCGCCCGTGAACTCGCCGATCGAGCGATGGTTCAAGGACAGGCCGTTGCCGCCGGGATCCTGGCGTTTCTACGCGGCCTACGAACCAGCACAGAAACGATACATGGCAACGATGCAGAGTAACCCGAATTCGCTTCCACGTTCCACCCAGCAGAGAATTTCCGTATACGTCCCATACTATACTCACGAACCGCACGGTGGAGGCCTTCATGTTGGACAGAAAGCAGCGAGCAGCGCTGCAAAAAGCGCTGGACGACTGGCAAACGAAGACACTCGACCCCATCCTCGAACACACTCCCGAACAACGCCAGGAATTCCGCACTACTTCTTCTGAGCCGGTCAGGCGGCTGTATACCCCGCTGGACGTTCTCGATCAGGATTACTTGCAGGATCTTGGAATGCCGGGGGAATACCCTTTTACACGCGGGATCCATCCGACGATGTACCGCGGCAGGCCGTGGACCATGCGTATGTTTGCCGGTTTCGGCACCGCTGAAGAGACCAACCGGCGCTTCCACTACCTGCTCGACCAGGGTCAAACCGGATTGTCGATCGCCTTCGATTTACCCACGCTAATGGGCTACGACACGGACGCGCCCCAGGCTGCGGGAGAATTCGGCAAGTGCGGAGTCGCCGTTTCTTCGCTCGAAGACATGGAAATCCTGTTGAACGACATCCCGCTCGACAAGATTTCCACAAGCATGACGATTAACTCGCCCGCCGCGGTAATCTGGGCGATGTACATCGCTGCGGCCGAAAAACAAGGCGTTCGCCCACAGCAATTACGCGGCACGATCCAGAACGACATTTTGAAAGAATATATCGCCCAAAAGGAATACATCTTTCCACCGCAGCCTTCGATGCGTCTCGTCACAGACACCATCGAATACGGCACCCATCACCTGCCGAACTGGAACACCATCTCGATTTCCGGTTACCACATCCGTGAAGCGGGAGCGACAGCGGCGCAGGAACTTGCTTTCACATTGGCGGACGGCATGGAATACGTGCGTTGGGCGCTGCAGCGGGGTCTGGATATCGACGAATTCGCGCCGCGCCTATCTTTCTTCTTCAACGCACACAACGATTTCTTTGAGGAAATCGCCAAGTACCGCGCAGCAAGACGTATCTGGGCAAAGGAAATGCGCCACACCTTCAAGGCGAAAAATCCACGCGCCTGGCTGCTGCGTTTCCACACCCAAACCGCAGGGGTCAGCCTCACCGCGCAACAGCCCGAAATCAACGCCGTACGCGTTACCATTCAAGCCCTGGCCGCCGTGCTGGGCGGCACGCAATCCCTGCACACCAATTCAATGGACGAAGCATTGGCCCTGCCCTCGGAATCCGCGGTTAAACTCGCCCTGCGCACGCAGCAAATCCTGGCCCAGGAATCCGGAGTGGTCAACACCGTCGATCCCCTCGGCGGATCGTATTTCCTCGAGAATCTGACCGATCACATGGAAAAACAAGCCAGACGCTACTTTCAACGCATCGATGAGATCGGCGGGGTGCTGCCCGCTATCGAAACAGGTTTTTTCCAAAGGGAGATCCACAATTCTGCCTACCGTTATCAGCGTGAGATCGACGAACAACAACGCCTGATCGTCGGGGTCAACGCCTATCAAGACGATCAGCCGCTTCACATCCCGCTGCTCCAAATCGACCCACAAGGTTATCAGCGGCAAATCACCCGCCTGGGAGTATTACGCCAGCGGCGCGATAATGGTGCCGTCGGCCAGGCGCTGGACCGCTTGCGTCTCGCTTGTCAGGGCACACAAAACACGATGCCTGCGATACTCGAGGCCGTACGCGCCTACGCCACGCTGGAAGAGATTGTCAACGTGATGCGCGACGTGTTCGGCAGCTACATCGAACCGAGTTGGTTGTAACCATCGAATGCAGCCCGAGCTGCTTTTTGCCCACACCCGACTGAGGGAGGAATGATGAGTACACGGAAAGTCACAGCACTGTATCTGGCACTTCTACTCACTATCGGCGCCGTTCTGTCATGTTCGTTCCCCTTTCCTGACTCAGGCGATGGAACCGAGGAAGTGGAAGCGACGTCTACACTCACAGAATCACCAGCAACCGCGACTGCCACAGGGGCTGGAACGGAAATCGCTACAGCCTCGAGCACCCTGGAATTAACCGCAAGCATCACGCCTTCACCCACCGGCTCACCACCAGCGGGCGGCGTTAGTTTGAACTGCGACGGCACCTACCAGCGGGTACGCATCACCGACAACGGCATCGCCGGGAAAACGATCTCCGTCGACAATTGGAGCGGCGGCGCCTGGGTGAACGTCTGGAACATGGCCAGCGGTGATCCTAACCAGCGTCAGTTGATGCCGGAAGCGGGAACCTACGAGTTCGGCGGCTGCCAGAAGCTGGTGATCGTGCCCATGCGTTCTTCCGGCCCACACCTTTGGTACGAACTGGGTATCTACGCCTGGAACGGCGTTGGGATGTCACAGATCTATTTCAACGAGGGGTATTACGGGGAATGGTCGAAGGCCGGCGATGTGATTACTTTTCGAGAGGCCAGCACGTTGGGAGGATCTCCCCTGGGCCCGTGTGAATGGATGACCCTGGAACATGAATGGGATGGCACAGGTTTTGTTCAAATTGGTTCCGTACTCGAACCCGTCGTGGGATGTACACCCAGTGTCCCCTGATTCTCGGGTCTTAGTTTGGAACAGGTAGAAATCGATCATCGATCATTTCTATGGAACGGTATATCGCCTCTCGCTGCTATCGAAGTATAGACGCTGTCTGCATCAACTCATTGAGATATTCCCGTCGAGAGTCGCTGACTTGCATATTTGGATCGCCAAAATGCTTCACTGCGAGATCGAGTACCGATAATGTATCCTTGACAAAGAACTCACGTACGAAAGGATCTTGTTCCCGCAAGAATTGATCTAAATCGAGTTGAAGATTCGCTAACGGTCGTCGGGTGCGTAAACTCAACCATTCGATGGCATTCTTACGAAAAGGTTCTCGCAGATTTTCCACCCGCTCCACGATTCTTGAAACACCTGCACCCTTGTATATCATCGCTCAGCTCCATTTATCATTCCACGGACCAACCGGGATCGGCTTGCAGTAAATATTGCAAGGTTCATACCAACCAAAATCCGTCCGACACGTTCGCAGCGTATCAGGGTTTAACCTATCGGAATCTCGGCATACCTTGATGAAACAGCGACCCTTCTGTTAAGATTAACGGAAGACAAATCCAAGCTCGATTACCCAAGTAAATCTGCGTTCCTTGGGAAAACGACATTCTCACAGTAACGCATCGAAATCTCATTCTGGAGAAGAAGACATGGCAAACGTGAAAAAGAAAAAAGGAGTTATCGGAATCCTGACGGGTGGCGGTGACGTACCGGGGCTCAATCCTGCAATTCGTGCGGTCACGATTCGTGCCTTACGGGAGGGCTATCAAGTCATCGGCTTCCGTCACGGCTGGGCGGGAACGATCAATGTCAAACGCGACAAGAAAGCGGACAACAGCGACAGTTTCATGGCCCTCACGGAAGAAATCGTCAACAAAGCGGGCAGGACCGGCGGCACCTTCATCCACACCTCACGAACAAATCCGAGTCGTGTCGCCAAGGAAGCCGTACCCGAGCATCTGCGAGAAGAGTACAACGAAGAGACCAACGATCTTACGCCCGAGGTGTTGAAAAACCTCGACTTTCTTGGAGTCGACTACATGATCCCGATCGGCGGCGACGACACGTTGAGCTACGCCGTTCGCCTGTTTCAAGAGGGTGTTAATTGCGTCGCCATTCCCAAGACAATGGATAACGACGTCCCCGGCACGGATTACTGTATTGGCTTCAGCACCGCGGTAACCCGCACCATTAGTCTCACCAACTTGTTGCGAACTTCCGCTGGCTCACACGAGCGTTTGTTGATCGTCGAAGTATTCGGTCGATACGCAGGTTTTACGGCGATGCTTCCCACCATGGCTGGTGCCGCCAATCGCTGTGTGATCCCGGAATACAAATTCAAGATCGATCAACTGACCCAACTCCTAATTGAAGACCGCGCCAAGAATCCGAGTAAATACTCCGTGGTTCTGGTCTCCGAAGGCGCCATGTTCGAGGGCGGAGAAATGACATTTAAGGACACCCAAAAAGATGCTTTTGGCCACATGAAATTGGGTGGCATCGGAGATCTGGTGTCTGCCAAACTGAAGGAAATTTCGAGTAAATTCAACAACGGTCGACAGATCAACACGATCACGCAGCGTCTGGCCTACCTGGTCCGTGGTGGGGATCCGGATGCCATCGATTCAATCGTACCCATGGCATACGGCAACCTGGCGCTGGACTTGATCCTTGCTGGCGTTCACGGCCGCCTCGTCGTGTTAAAGAACGGCCGTTACGACAACGTGCCGATCGATGTGGTTACCAGCACATCGAAACTGGTCGATGTGGAGAAGTTCTACAACACCGAGCGGCTGCGGCCGTACTACAAGAGCTTCGAGATGAAACCACTCTTCATCATGACCAGTGAGTAAATGAAGACGATATACAGGAGCGATTAACCCGCGCATGACGACAGGGCGCCCACGCTATCTTCGTCTGCATCAGCAAGGTGAACTGCAACAGCGCGCGCAAGAGGCGCGCCAACATGAAAAATCATGTGACCTTTGTGCACGCTTTTGCGGTATCGATCGATCGGTACGTGTGGGCGCCTGTAACACAAAATTGAAAGCGCGTGTCGCATCTTACGGCCCGCATCACGGAGAAGAAGATCCCCTGCGCGGTTGGCGAGGTTCAGGGACGATCTTCTTCTCATGGTGTAACCTGCGTTGTCAATACTGCCAGAACGCAGACATCAGCCAGAGTCCTGCCGGCCGGGAAGTCGATTCCCATGAATTGGCTGCGATCATGCTCAGTCTACAGGAAACAGGCTGCCATAACCTGAACTTCGTATCGCCGTCCCATGTCGTCGCTGAAATCCTGGAAGCCCTGGTGATTGCCGTCGATCATGGGCTGCATCTACCACTCGTATACAACACCGGCGGCTTCGACTCGATCGAAGCACTCACGCTGCTCGAGGGCGTTATCGATATCTACATGCCGGACATGAAGTACAACGATCGCATTATCGCGCGACGGTTATCAAAAATTGGCAACTATCCCGAAGTCAACCGGGCTGCAGTAAAAGAAATGCACCGCCAGGTGGGAGATCTTCAAATCGACTCGGCGGGTATCGCCCAGCGCGGTCTTTTAATCCGCCATCTCATCCTGCCGCACGATCTCGCGGGCACGGAAAACGTGGTGCAATATATCGCAGATGAGATCTCCAAAGATACCTATGTGAACATCATGGGACAATATCGGCCGGCATATAAGGCACACGAGCACGAACATCTCGATCGCGGCCTGCGCCATGAAGAATACCAAAGTGCCGTCGAACTCGCCCGAGCCGCCGGACTAACCCGACTGGATAAACGTACAGGCATTCCACGCTTTATCATCTGATGGTATTCATCGAAATACGCAGGATGTCAAACGTGAATCTAGACGCCCGGCTGCGAAAAGCACCGGGTGTTTTTCCGGCCAGATTGTGCGAATTAGCGGCTGATCAAGCGGGCAATTTCAAAGAAGCGTGGATTCGGAGATTGCGAGCGTGTGATCACATCCTCCAGGGGAACGCTGGCGATCGCTTGCACTTGCAAACCAACCATCACGTCGGTCTTGCCCTCCAATAACAATTCAACCGCCCGGACACCCAAACGCGATGCAAGCATGCGGTCAAAAGCGGTCGGACTGCCGCCTCGAGGTACATGACCCAGGATCGTTACCCTGGTTTCGAAACCGATGTCGCGCGCGTTGAGTTCCTCGGCGATGTCGTAGCATTTAAGCTTTGCGCCCTCTGCAACGACCACAATGGCGGAGTTTTTACCTCGCGCGTAGGCACTCTCCAGCGCCTCGGCGACTTCATCGATCGTGGTTTCCTCTTCCGGAACGATGATCATCTCCGCGCCGCACACGATTCCCACCTGCAAGGCCAGATAGCCACATCCTCGGCCCATTGTCTCCACCAAAAAGGCTCGCTGATGGGAAGAAGCCGTGTCGCGAAGTTTGTCCACTGCTTCCATAATGGTGTTCAACGCCGTATCGACACCGATGGACATTTCCGTACCATAGATGTCGTTATCGATCGACGCCGGAGCACCAATCACCGGGTAATCGTAACTTGCCAGGGCGTGGGCGCCGTTCATCGAACCATCCCCACCGATCACGATGAGGCCATCAATTTCGGACTCGTTTAACTCACGTAAGGCTTGCCGCTGCCCTTTTTTGGTTTTGAACTCGGGGCACCGTGCTGTTCGCAGGAAAGTGCCGCCGCGCTGAAGGATTCCCCCCACATCGCGTGCGCGCAGTTCCCGCATCTCACCACGGATGAGGCCGTCGAATCCTTCCTGGATTCCCATTACCTCAATACCCTTCGAGATCGCGGTTCGTACGGCAGCACGGATGCATGGGTTGATCCCCGAAGCATCGCCGCCTGAAGATAGTATTCCCAATCGTTTTATTTTTGTTGTCATTGCATCCTCAACGGTTCTACTCGAATTGTACCTTCTCCTAACAAGGATAATAACTGTGAATGTAGCTCAGGGCAATAACCAGTCGTTGAGTTTGGAAACTCGAGATGATACCTACGAGAAGCTTCGAACACATGGAAGACGTATTTATCGTTGCCTGGATAGGAGGTCAACAAGCCATGTACTCGCCGCATGCGTAACGTGTCCTTGTTGTGATCGCCAGATGACTTTAACAGGATGGTCAACATCTGGGAATCAGCGATTTCCTGACCCGAAGCAGGGGTGCTGGGCTTATAAGGCGAAGTCTGACTGGTGATCTCTTCAACTGAAGGACGATCCTTTCCATTTCCAGATGGCAGGCTCTCTTCAACTTCATCAGCGGACAACACAGGAACATCCGTGGGTTCCCGCTCCACTTCCGGATTTTGCGCCTGCTGGATGTTTCTTACATTAGTATCCGCCTGCGCTTCGTTTTCGATATGTGGTAGTACGATCTCCTGGTCCACAGAATCGATCTCTTCCGGGATAGATTCTATCAGATTCGATTCGTCATTCCGATTTGGCACCCGTCCTTCGCTTGAGATTTCCGCATCAACCTGTATGGGTGACATTTCATCCGTCGCATTATCGCCTTCTGTGGGCTTAACCTCGGGCAATTCGGCGGTTATTCGATCGGCCAGGATTTTCGGTTCCCCGCGTTCCAGATCGACCTTGCCCTTCGCGATCACGATCATGTCCTCCTGGAGCCAATCCGAAACCTTGCCCCAGACACGACTAAAAACGACCAACTCAATGTTTCCTTGCAGATCTTCGATCGTCACAAAGCCCATCGGTTTTCCGCTGCGCGTCTGATACGGTCGGACGTGACTGACCTCACCGGCGACGACCACCGTTTGCCCGTGAATGGCATCTTCCAACTCAACGCTGTAATGTGTGACGATTTCGGACAGCGTTTCTACATAGGGCGTTAATGGGTGATCGGAAACATACACGCCAAGGAGTTCCTTTTCCCAGCGCAGCTGACGACGACGGGGAATATCCACCATTGCGGTCGCGAACTCCGGGCTTTCCGTTCCAACTGCAGACGAATCGAAAAACGTCATTTGGCCAACTTCAGCGGCACGAAAGTGAGAAGCGGATATCGCCACCAAACGCTCGACTGATTCGAGAACCACTGCACGGTCGGCTATAGAATCAAGAGCGCCAACGCGGGCCAGGCTTTCGATGGCGCGACGGCCGATCTGTCGCAAGTCTACACGCTGGGCGAAATCCGCCAGGTTCTCAAAGGCTCCGTCGGCATCCCGCACAGCGATGATTTTCTCGATCGCGCTCTCTCCTACGTTTTTAATCGCACCCAATCCGAAGCGAATCGCCCCTTTGTTGTTCTCATCCGCCGTGCTTTCAATCCGAAAATCAAGACCACTCTGGTTGATATCAGGCGGCAAGACATCGAATCCTCGACGCCTGCAGTCGGAGATATAAAGTGAAACCTTGTCGCTGTCGTGTTTAAAGACGGATAACAAAGCCGTCATATACTCCATCGTATAGTGCGCTTTGAGGTACGCCGTTTGGACGCAAATCACGGCATAGTCTGCAGCGTGGCCTTTGGGAAAACCGTAGCGAGCAAAGGTCTCCCATTGATCGAAAATGGTATTGGCTGTGTTTTCCGGAATGTTGTTTTCGACGGCACCTTCGACAAAGGAACTGCGATGTTGGCTTAAAACAGCTGCCTTTTTCTTCGCAACAGCCTTACGAAGGTTGTCCGCCTCGGAAGCCGAATAGCCGGCCAGGTTCATGGCCGTGTACATAATCTGCTCTTGATAGACAGTGATTCCGTATGTCTCTTTCAAGATCGGTTCCAACGCAGGATGGAGATAGTCGATATTCTCTAACCCCTGCATGCGGCGGATGTAATCGGGAATTTTCTCGATCGGGCCAGGTCGATACAGCGCTACCATGGCGACAACATTCGCCAGTTCGCGCGGTTTCATCTCGATTAAATTGCGACGCATCCCCGCGCCTTCGACCTGAAAGACCCCCAATACATCCCCCCGTCCCAATAAGGCGTAGGTATCCGGATCGTCGAGGGGGATGGAATGAATATCCAGATCGATGCCATGATTTTCACGGATCAGACGACAGGCTCGCGCCATGACCGTGAGTGTCGAGAGACCGAGGAAATCCACCTTGAGTAACCCCAGCGAGTCGAGCACATTCATTTCGAACTGGGTCACGGAGCCAATCGGATTATCGTCCTGGTGCCCTCCCGTCGGCCGATGTAAGGGAATGTATTCCGTGATGGGCAAATCGGTGATGATAACGCCCGCGGCGTGTGTGCCGGCGTTACGAACGACACCTTCGAGTTGAGCGGCCGTGTCGATCAACTCCCGCAGGTAGGCGGTTTCGGCGCAAGCCTCACGCAACGAATCAACCGACTCAATCGCTTCGGGAATGGTGACCGGTTTCCCGGGGATATTGGGCACCATCTTGGCAATGCGATCGACTTCTGGAAGCGGGATATCCAGTACACGTCCGACATCCCGAATCGCTGCGCGTGCGCCCAACGTGCCGAAAGTGATGATCTGCGCCACACGATCTCGCCCGTATTTGTTGGCCGTATACTCCAACATCTTCCAGCGTAAATCGTCCTGGAAATCAAGATCGATGTCCGGCATGGAGACACGTCCCGGATTTAGGAAGCGCTCGAAAATCAAGCCGTGCTCGATGGGGTCTACGAGCGTAATTCCAAGGCAGTAAGCTACAATCGAACCTGCCGCCGAGCCTCGTGCGTTGTACCAGATACCCTCTTCGCGTGCGTACCGACACAAATCCCAAACGATGAGAAAGTAAGTATCGAAACCCATATCATGAATGATGGAAAGTTCGTATTCCAATCGCTCCTGATAAACACGATCCAAAGCATGTTCACCATAGCGATCGCGCAAGCCTGCGTCACACAACTCCCGCAGGTAGGACTGCGGCGTATATTCCTGCGGCACTTCGAAATTGGGCAGACGATATCCCTTGAAATCGAGATCGACGTTGCACCGCTCGGCGATCAGGAGCGTATTCTCCAACGCACCAGGTACATCCCCAAAGAGCTGCTCCATTTCCTCCACCGGCCGTAGATAATACGACGGATCGGTCATGCGCATACGATCCGGATCGCTTCGAAGGGCTCCGGTTTGGATACAGAGCATGATATCCTGCAGGGCTGCATCTTGTGGGTTTACGTAATGCACGTCATTGGTGGCGATGAAATGCGCTTGATAGTGTTTTCCGAGTTCTATCAGCTTCTGATTGACAGCGGGCAGCTCGGGAATGTCGTGATGCTGCAGTTCAAAGAAGAAGCGATCTCGGCCAAACACATCGAAATACCAATCGAGACGCTTACGGGCATGCTTCTCTCGACCATGCTGCAGTGCCCGCGGAACCTCCCCCGACATACAGCCAGTTGTGCAGATCAACCCTTCATTGTGTTCGGCGAGAAAATCGCGGTCGATACGAGGCCGGTAATAAAAACCGTCCAGCTGTGCTGCTGTGGCGATCTTGAGTAGATTCTTGTAACCCGTTTGATTCTCAGCGAGAAGTAGAAGATGAAAGGATCGCCCGTCCAATTTTGAATCGCGATCCTTCATGCCGCGGGCGGCGAGGTACGCTTCCATACCAATGATCGGCTTTATACCGACTTTGCGCGCCTGCTGATAAAAGGATACGACCCCAAACATGGTGCCGTGATCCGTCAGGGCTAGGGCCGGCATATCGAGCTCCGCCGCCCGTCGCACCAGTTTTGGGATACGGCTCAGGCCATCCAGCAAGGAATACTCAGAATGAACGTGCAAGTGGACAAATGACATCAGCAACCTGAGTCCTTGAGGATGTGAGGCATTATAGCGCATCCTCCAAGTCTCGCGCTAGTCCGCTACATTAAATTTTGAAAATTTTTAAGGTTCATTGTGTTGCTTTCACATCGAGCATAACTTGTGTACAAAAAAGCCAACCGAGAATCATAAAGGAGTGATCCGAAATCACTCCTTTATGATTCTCGTCCGTTGAACGGACAGTCTTATGGAGGATCCAATCTCGAGTCGATCACACTCGCGCTTCGTGAACCAAAGCGCGTTGACTACTCAGCCTTCATCTCCTCAGATTCCCCTGAGGCTTGTGCAGGAGCAGATCCTGCTGCTTCCACTACACTCGGCGCGCCGAATTCGGATTCGACGTACGGGTAGGTTCGTGTACCAAAACGGGTCAGCAAGACCGCACCCAAACCGAAAGCGCCCACCAGTAACGAGAAGAGAAAACCGACGCATGGGACGAAAACAATACCACCAACGACCAGACTGAGTACGAGCGCGCCCAATCCCGCGGACAAGACCGGTTGGAAATCCTGATTCAACGCTTTTTCAAGGCGTTCTCCAACCTGGTAACCTAGGGCGACCACACCAAATACCCACGCCAAACCGAAAATCAGGAACCCAAAAAGGGAAACCGGTATCAGACATATCGTGATGATTAGGAATGTCAAAACAGGCATAACAACGAAAAGGGTAAGCAATCCCATTCCTCCGGAAGCGACGGGCTGTTTGGCCACGACTTCGGCGGTCGTACGAATATTCTTTGGCCAGAACACCACCATGATCACAGCGATCGCCGTTATCAGGAAACTCATGAAGAGGTACGACAACACCCGCGCTTCAACACTCATGCCAATGTTCGGTACAGCGAACACGGGGAATTGATCGAACTCAAATTCGAAATTCTCAAAATCGTAAGGAATTACAAAATCAGAACCACTGATCACTTCGCCCTCGATTTGAGCATCATTGGCATTCAGGTTTCCACCCAACGTTGCCACATCCCCTCGGATTAACGCGGCCGGGCCAAGATTCGTGTTTCCACCAAGAATGATCACATCGCCATCGATCTGGCCGTAAACGTCAAGATTGCCGCCAAGCACGAGGACAGAACCTGTAACACGTGACTCCTCCTCCAGATATGCAGCACCACCGATGATGGCCAGGTCTCCATCGAGGACATCTCCGCTTTCGAGACGATACGTGCCTCCAATCACAACACGGCCATCCGAAGACTCACTTGCCAATGCGGGCGTCGGAGCAGCAAAAGTCAGCAGAACGATCAAACCCACAATTGCGGATAAACGTTTCATCTTACAACCTCCTACGAACCGGTAAAATGCCGAGACGATATATCGAAGCGAACCACAAAGCAACCATTAAAAACAGCGCCAAGGGAATAGCGATCCGAAGTCCTAACGGTATACTGGCGATCGCACTCCCAAGGATCGTAGACAAAACTTCGCCAGCCAGACTCAAATGCACGATTGCGTCGGAAACACTCTCAAACCAGGCGATAAACTGTGGTGCCACCAATTGAAGCAATGGCAACAGACGAGCACCAACAACCAACAGTAGCAGTACGAGGCCGATAGAAAATGTGGCAATGGTGGATGTGTTCTCTCTTTGACGTTCGATCTTACGCTTCCGCGCCAGGCGCGCCCGCCAACGATTGGTGAAACCCAGCTGGGGTGAAATCGTCACAGCGGTGCAGAAGTGCTCTTCTACAGCACGCAGTGCTTTTGCAATCGCGGCGCATCGCGGACAAGATGCAAGATGGTCTTGTAGCAATTGCGCCTCATCTTCAGAGAGTGCCTCTTGCTCGTATAACCATTTTTCAAAGGGCTGATGCTTCATCATGTCTACCTCGCCTTGCAAAAATACTGGCTTCCCGATCCATCCATTGCTTCGCGACCTCGCGTCGAGCTCTGTGTAATCGACTTTTCACGGCCGATACGCTGAGGGAGAGTGTATGCGAAATCTCCTCATATGACATTTCATACCAATAGCGCAATACAATTGCTGCTCTGTCTTTGTCACCCAATTGTTCTAGAAGTACACGGATCGAGGCCTCGGTTTCGGATCGAGCAAGCATGGCTTCCGGGCCAGGCTTGCTGTCAGGTTTTTCCTGGCTTGGGAGTAGATCTTCAAAAGACATCGTCAGGATTCGCCTCTTCCGCAGACGGTCGATACAATGATGGGAAGCGATGGAAAGCAGCCAGGTTGTAAACGATCGTTTTGTATCGTAGCTGCCGATGCCTTGGTAGGCTTTAAGGAAGGATTCCTGCGCAGCATCTTCTGCCTCCGCTCCATCACCCAACATCCGGTAACAAAGGTTGTAAACAGGCGCCTGGTACGCTTCGACCAAACGTGCGAACGCATCATCATCGCCTTGCACAGCAAGACCGATCCATTCCTGTTCCTGTGTACGATCCGGCATACCCTTCTCTTTATCTGCGCCCGTTTCTACTTCCTATACGTAGAGTTACCCTTGGGGTTGCATGATTTTACACGATCCTAAGTAAACGCAGTAGAACAAGGTTTGTATGATATTCAATACATTGAAAAACCACATGGGATTGCCGGGTCTGCCAAAATGCGAACGACGGCCACCCGATTCTTACAGCTCCACCCTGAATTGTGTCTCATACAACTGAGCATACTTCCCACCCATCGAGAGCAGTTCATCATGACGCCCACGCTCAACTAGTCTTCCTTTATCCAGAACCAGAATCTGATCCGCGCCGATGACCGTGCTGAGTCGATGGGCGATCACAAAGGATGTTCTACCCTGCATGACGAGTTCCATCGCCTGCTGAATAAGCGCTTCGGATTGTGAATCGAGATGACTGGTTGCCTCATCCAGAATCAACACTCTGGGATCTTTCAATAAAACACGCGCGATGGCCACGCGTTGTTTTTCACCGCCCGAAAGGCGGTATCCGCGCTCCCCCACAAGTGTATCGTAGCCATGAGATAGCGATTGAATGAAATCGTGGATATTCGCTGCCCGACAAGCATTCTCAAGATCCGCCTGACTCGCGTTGGTTCTGGCGTATCGCAGGTTATCCGCCAGCGTCGTGTGAAACAGGTAGGTTTCCTGCGTTACCATGCCGATACTTTCGGCTATTGAATCAATCGCCAGGTCCCGTAAATCATGGTCGTCGAGAAGAATACGTCCCTGCGTTGGATCGTATAACCTGGGAATCAAGTAAGTTATTGTCGTTTTTCCGGCACCGCTCGGACCGACAAGCGCAGCCACCTCGCCTGGATTAATCTCAAAATTAACCTCTCGAAGCGCATAACGAATTTCATCCTCATCTTCAGGCAAGGGAGCAAGCATGTTTTTGGCGGGAATTTCCGGAATTACATACGCAGCTTGCCCTCCCCAGCGGAAGCGCCGTACATCTTCCAGACCAACAATCCCATCTCGAGTCCCTCGATAACTGAAACTTACATTTTCAAAGCGGATATGGCCTTCCGATTTCTGCAGAACAAACGCATTGGGACGATCCTGGATTTCGATCGGCAAGTCAATGACCTCAAAGACCCTTTCGAAACTTACCATCGACGTCGCAAACTCAACCCGAGCGTTGGTCATGGCCATGAGTGGGCCATATAGGTCACTTAAGTACGCGCTAAAGGCAACGATCGTTCCGATGGTGAAGGCACCTTGTAACACCAGATGCCCTCCCGCCCAAAAAACCAAAGCTGTCCCGATCGCGCTAGATAAACTCAGGGCCAGATGAAACCAACGGCCGATCACTGCCTGGCGCACGCCGATGTCGCGTACATCAGCCGCTCGCTCGCTAAATCGATTCGTCTCGAATTTGTGGCGTCCAAATATCTTTACCAACAACGCGCCACTTATGTTCAGGGTTTCGTTCATCAGTGCATTCATGCTTGCGTTGAGATCCATCGATTCCCGCGCAATCTTTCGCAGTACTTTTCCAACCCTACGAGCCGGTAAAACAAACAACGGAAGAATGGCGATGCCTAACAAGGTCAGGCGCCACTCGAGCGAAAACATCAAAACCATTGTAGCGATCAAGGAGAATATATTGCTGACGATCGTAATCAGTGTTCCTGTAACGGCACGCTGTGCGCCGATCACATCGTTATTCAAGCGGGACATCATTTCACCCACCTGCGTGTTCGTATAAAACCGCAAACTCATGCGCTGTAAATGGGCATAAACAAACCGGCGAAGGTCGAAAATAATACCTTCACCAATCCGCGCGGAGGTATAGCGCTGGACCACCCCGAGCAATCCTCTCACCAGCGGAACGATGACCATGCCCAACGCCAGCAAGTTTAGGCGCATACGATCGTTTTGTGGAATGGCTTGATCGATTAAGTCCCGGAAAAGCAGGGGGGGAATAAGGGCGAGCAGGGAGATGACCAGCATGGTGATCAGTACGATGGCGACGCCCTTCCAATACGGAGAAGCGAAATCAGCCACCCGGCGCAACAGCGCGCGACTGACATCTGGTCGATCTTGATCTTCATCATAGCGGATGTAAGACCGCCATCCACCTCCATGCATTCTCATTCGTTTAAACCTCGTTCAAAATACGTGGAACCGCGCAGCCCGAGGAATTATATCGCAGCATCGAGCTCCGCTTTCACTGTGCAGTGAATACCATTATCCATATCCATCCGCAATTCTCCCTCTTCACACGATGTTAAGTTTAAAAAATACGCCCCCTTTTCCTGATAAGAATCGCGCCTATCGTGACTTCTTTTCACGTTCAATAGAATTTTTCGCTGCAGAACTGTTAAAAGGTGACGAAGGTGGATAGGCCGAAACACTCATTCGACCATGGAAGGATTAATCTACCATACTGTCCGGGAACACTTCTTTAACAATACCATCGGTGTCGAGATAAGGAAGGATAGACAGATCATCCATGATAACTATATTCTCAAAAGCATGTACAACTTCAGCGTTGATCAAGGGAGGAGCAACATTGGGAACCATACACTTCGTGGAATAAAAAATGTGAGGCTGGGCGGATATCAATTCGGATTTCTTTATCTCGACTTCCAACCACACATTTTTACGCACATCATTGGAATAGAATGCATAATCTTCGGGAAAGCATTGGTCCATCATCCCGTTCCCCAGGCCGAAGTAGATGGGTGTGTTGTCGACCTTGAGAACCCCTTGTGGGACGTGAGATCCATGCCCGATAACCAGATCGGCACCTTGTTGAACCGCCGCCAGTGCAAACTCGACTTGATTCTGTGTGACACCCCTTTCAAATTCCTTCCCGCTATGAAATGTGACGATGAGGAAATCTACTTCCGTTCTCAATGCTCGCATGTCTTCTTCAAGGATAAGCAGATCCATGGGCACGACCCCGGAGTGTTCCGAATTCGCAACCCATGCATTGATAATCACATTCGTGTCGGCGTACGCCAAGATCCCGATCACCGTTCCGTTGATCTCCACAACGTACGGCTCTCGTGCAACAGACAAATTCTCACCAACACCGAGAACACCGATCCCTGCCTCTGAGAGCCGTGCTGTCCCACGTTGCATGCATGGCTCGCCCAAATTCATTGAATGATTATTGGCCTGATTAATAACCAACTTCATATCATCGAGTTCGGATTGAAGATCGAACAAGGATGCAGGCGTTACCCAAAGAATATTGCTTCCACGAGGTTCCAGGACAACTCCGCTGTTCAACGGGTCGCACAAACTACCTTCAGCATTGAACAGCACAAGATCTGTATCTCGAAATAACGGCAGCAGGTTCACAAATGAATCGACCAGAGGGATATGCCAATCCGGATTGTCCCCCCAACGGCCTTCGTTTACATCGCCGCCAAAAATCATGCGCACGGAATCCAGTTCCTCTGTAAACTCTTCTTCAGCATCAAATACAATGGAAGACAATTTACCCACTATTGGATCTGGCGTAGCTAAAACAACTAATTCGATTTTCTCCATGGGTTCAGTGGAACGGATTTGGGTCGGGGAAACGGATGCTACCTCAAGCGGCTGCGTACCTGCGTACGCTAAGACGGGATAAAACGATATGACAACGACGAATGAGAACATAACACTCAATCCGATGCCCATTATCAAGTAAAGATGATGCTGCGATCTGGTATAACCAGTATCCACGCGAATAACCTATCTGATTCTCACTGTCGATCGAGAAGTCCTACCGGCGCAGGCAGGCAAGATCTAATCCGGTCTAAAAATATAAATCCCTGGATCATTATTGAACCATTGACTGACCTCTTTTTCATAGGGGAAATATCTCCCAATACAAGATACGAACGTTTACGTCGAAATTCAATCCTCAACGCCCAGGAATCTACTCAGCAGCCGTAATCACATCCCGAACGAAATAACGCGAGAATGTTCAAATACGCTCTTTTGAAAAAGCCCGAAGGAAGCGGTTGAGATAGTTACATCCCCTGTATCGAGGTATTATACTGCGCGGTATTAACTTCCGCCGTGTCTTACATGTTTCAAAACATGATCTCCCAAGGGAACTTGCGGCAACGATGAGTATGTCAATTCGAGCATCGATTGCCCCTCGATTGATCTAATCAACATGGAAAACACTCCTTCGCTTTCCAGATATCCAATTACCGACATCCGAATGAAGGATGGGAGTCCCTACTGGTTGAAAGACTCGACGAGTGCAATAAGGGGCTCCTACGCACTCGTTATTCAATTGAAAAAAATCATGCCAACTAACGATCGGCCGTCTGGGTCAGCAGCAATTCTCCCCCGGATTCTATATCTACACTGGCAGCGCACTGGGTTCATGCGGGATTCAGGCAAGAGTCCAACGTCATCTCCGCTATTCCAAAGCGAAACCACCGCATTGGCACGTGGATAGACTCCTTGATGTGGGTAATATAATTGAAGTGTGGTGGAAACCCGGAACGCAACCTATGGAGTGTCCATGGGCCGCCAGGCTTGCCACAATCGGCAGTATCCACATTCCTGGCTTCGGTGCCTCGGATTGTCGCTGCCCTGGACACTTGGTGCATTTCAAAGATCGACATGAAATCTCAGCGGGATTCCGGTTATTAGGAAGTGATGATTGATCTCAGGAGACAGGAAACTTGCTTGCGTCCCAACCTGACTGACAGGAAAGAGAAAAGATGGACAAGCAGATACTAATCCGCGCAGGTGAAATATCGGCGCTTGCGCGTTTGTTCGAAAATGAAACTGCCAAAACGATCTGGGAAGCGCTTCCACTGGATGGAATTGTCCACCGCTGGAGAGATGAAATTTATTTCGATATTCCCGTCGTCATTCCGGAATCCGATGACGCCCGCCAAGTGATGCAGATCGGTGAACTGGGGTATTGGCCTTCAGGGTACGCATTCTGCATCTTTTTCGGCCCCACACCCGTCAGCGAGGACCAGTCCCCAAAGGCGTATTCCAACGTCAATCCCTTTGGCATGATCGAAGGAGATCCACTCGTTTTCACCAGGATCAACAATGGCACATCCATCACGGTGATCCGGAAGGATGGACAAGCATCAAATCAAAATGCCGAACCGAATGAGTAACGTTGAAGCGAAACGATTTCAGTAGGCATACAAATTCCCGTAAGGCCGCGATGAATATGGGATGAGTTTGGTGTATCGATCCTTGAGAAGATTTTTCACGCTCAAACCCACATCTTTACAGTACTCACGCAGGTTCTCTTCGAGTGTCGTCATGTCATCATCTGTTGACTCACGAATACCAACTTCCTTACCCACCTGGTAATCCTGCACTTCCCCGCGAATATAGATCGTCCCGGCATGCATACCGGTGCCAACATAATTGCCCACACATGAGCGGCCATTCTCCTGATCGAGTCCTAACACGATAATCATCCCGCCTGCCATGTATTCGCCCAGAAAGTCCCCCGCGCCGCCGCCGATCACGATCACCGGCTGCTTATCCTGGTAAGATTTCATGTGAATTCCCACCCGGTAACCCACATTCCCGCGCACGAAGAGCTTCCCGCCTCGTATGGCATAACCCAGGATGTCACCCGCATCCCCGTTGACGATTACCTTTCCGGCGTTCATCGTGTTGCCCACTCCATCTTGTGCATTATCACTCACTTCAATCGTTGGGCCATCCATAAAAGAAGCCAGCGCATTTCCCGGAACACCGTTGATGGCAATATGGACCTGTCCTTTCAAACCGCCACCGATGTAACGCTGACCGTTAACCGCATCCAGGCGAATATTCTGCTCTCCCGCTTCAACCGCCTGGCGGATTTTCTGATTGAGTTCTCGATAGTGAACGCCCTTTGCGTTGATCTTCATAGATACACCCCTTCGCCCTCCACAAGATGTTTGCGATATTCCTTGGGAAGGGAGATCAATCCGAAATCTTCGCTTAAAAGCACATCCCGGAAGCCACTCACATCGATTTGCTCCCGAATCAAACCGGTGTAAATGCCAGCGCGGTCGATGTCACCCACCATGATCGTGCCGACGATGACACCGTCCCGCAGCACAATTTTCTTATAGGTATCCCGTATGCGATCGAAATGCTTGAGTACTTCGAAACCATTCTCGCCGGCTTGAAGAATACCGACCGATATCGTGGGGATGTCGAACAGCTCGATGGAATTCATGGCAAAACTGCCCGGGTAGGATTTACAACCTCCCGCCATATTGCAGCCCGCAACCCAACCTTGCTTGTAGGCATTCGGCCAAATGGCGATCGGCCGCACCTTGTTGAGCAGAACATCTCGCACTTCGACGACATCTCCGGCAGCGTAGACATCCTTTACTGTGGTCTGCATTTGCTCATCGACCTGGATGCCTCTACCGTATTCGATGGGAGTTCCTTCGATCAGTGACAGATTCGGACGAACGCCAATGCCGAAGATCACCATCTGGCAATCGATGCGGCGATGATCCTTGAGCACGACACCGCCGATCCGATTCTTATACTGCAGGATTCGTTCGACGGTGTTTTGGGTAACCAAAGCGATTCCTTTTTGTATTAACCTGCGTTGTACGATTTCCGAGGCCTTTTCGTCAAAATTGGCGCTCATGACGCGATCCATGAGTTCGATAACCGTTACCTCAAGGCCGAGTTCATTCAACGCCTCGGCCGCTTTGAGACCGATCAAACCACCGCCGATCACCACAACACGAGAAACCGGGTAGGTCTCTAGATACTGGTTGATCGAATTGGTATCTTCCCATTCCATCATGGTAAAAACGCCCTTCAAATGCGCACCATCAACTTGTGGGATTATGGGAGCCCCGCCTACTGCAACGAGCAGTTTTTCGTAACCGATTTGTTCCCCGCTGTCCAATGTAAGCTGCCGTTCGTCGACATCCAGGGCCGTCACTTTTTCTCCGAGCAAGGGGCGGACACGCATGCGTTCGTAGAAATCCACATCACGATAATACATGCGCGCTTCATCTACATGGCCTGCAAGCAAATACGTGATCAGCGGACGTGAATACACCCGATACGGCTCTTTGGATATGACAACAATCTCGCCCGATTCGTCTTCTGAGCGGATGGCTTCGACAGCACCGATAGCTGCGGCGGAATTTCCAATAATGACATATTCCATATCTTTACCTCTCTTCAAAGGTGATCGCTTCGTTGGGACAATTTCGAACACAGACCGGGACTTCCTCTCCCTGACACAGGTCACATTTCGAAGCCACTTGTTTTATTTCCATATCGCGTTTGATCACCCCAAAGGGACAAACCATGACGCACATCCAGCAGCCCACACATTTTTCCTGATCGCATAGAATGGCGTTCGTCTCCGGATCACGATGCATTGCGCCGGTGATACAAGCCTCCACACATGGCGCTTCTTCGCAATGTCGGCATTGCAGCGCAAATGAAAGATATCCTTGTTCTTCCACCACAAGCCGTGACATGGCGCGCGGGAATTCTTCCTTGAAGGCCTTCACGATTTTCTTCGACTCTGAATGGTGCACGAGGCAGTGAATTTCACACAACCGGCACCCGATGCAGTACTCCTCGTGGATGTATATTCGCTTCATGTATTTCTCCTGGATTGCTTCGTTACCATGCCTCTCCGGCTGACTTGATACCCAAGATGTCAAGCTCGTTTTGGGTCATGCCGACACCCCGCAAGTGTTCGCGATTCCCCCGCAGACTCTCGATGGCGTTGATCCCCATGCCGCCCAACATCTCTTTGATCTCCAGCGACCAGCCATGCAACAAATTTACCAGCCGTCTCTGGGCGATATTGGGGTTGAGACGCTTGGTGAGGTACGGATCCTGGGTAGCGATGCCCCAGTTGCACTTGCCCGTGTAACACTTCTGACAGAGATGGCATCCCATTGCCACGAGCGCCGCTGTTGCGATGTAGACCGCATCGGCGCCGAGAGCAATCGCCTTGACGATATCGGCGCTGTTGCGAAATCCTCCACCGGCGATGATCGAAGCTCGGTGTCGAATTCCCTCTTCCCGCAGCCTGCGGTCGACGGCGGCGATGGCCAATTCAATCGGAATCCCCACATGATCTCGGATCATGGTGGGCGCTGCGCCGGTTCCACCGCGCAAACCATCGATGGCCACGATATCCGCCCCGGCGCGAATGATCCCGCTGGCAATCGGCGCCACATTGTGAACTGCGGCGATTTTTACACTCACCGGTTTGCGATAGCCGGTGGCTTCTTTCAATGCAAATATCAGCTGGCGCAGATCCTCGATGGAGTAGATGTCGTGATGAGGCGCAGGCGAAATCGCGTCTGTTCCAACCGGGATCATACGCGTCTGGGAGATCTCCTCACTCACTTTCTCCCCCGGCAAATGTCCGCCGATGCCTGGCTTCGCTCCCTGACCGATCTTGATTTCGATCGCCGCGGCAACATCCAGGTATTCGGCGTGGACGCCGAAACGCCCGGAGGCGACCTGCGCGATCGTGTTTTCGCCATACGGGTAAAAATCTTTGTGCAGTCCGCCCTCTCCGGTGTTGTAAAACGTGCCAACCGTTTGTGCCGCCGTCGCCAGCGCCAAACACGCGTTGTAGCTGATCGAGCCGTAGGACATCGCCGAGAACAGAATCGGCGTATCTATCACCAGCTGCGGACTTAATTCCGTCGTAAGATCGAAACCTTCCCCTGTGCGCTTGAAATCGACTCGCTCGGGTTTGCTTCCCAAATGCGTGCGCAATTCCATTGGCTCTCGTAAGGGATCGATCGACGGATTGGTGACCTGTGAGGCATTGAGCAGCATGCGGTCAAAATAGGATGGCAGCTGCCGGTCACATCCCATCCCGGTCAGCAGCACACCGCCCGATTCCGCTTGCTTGTAGATGTCCTTGATCACACGAGCTGTCCAGTTGGCGTTCGTTTTGAAATCACTCGGATTCTGCGTGATCGTGATCGCATTCGTCGGACACAAGGTGGCGCAGCGATGGCATCCGACACAGTTGCGTTCGTTGCTGACAATGCAATCGTCGTCCTCGTCGTACACGTGACAATCGTTCGCACATTGACGCACACAAACCTGGCAGACAATGCATCTTTCCGGGTCCCGTTCGATCCGAAATTCTGAAGGATATAGTGATAATGACACGATTCCAAACCTTCTCTTCTGAAATTATTTTGAATTCTGCAATTGAAACAAAGCCATTCTTTGCAGCGAAGCGGCAGTCTCCTGCTGCTGCGGTGATTTCAACAAACCAATTACCGGTTCGCCCGCCCTTGGCATCCAGACCTTCTCAGGCTGCGGGCAGATTTCGCGAATTGCCGAATCCTCACTGGCAATGTAGAGCGTCTCACCATCTCGTGCAGCAATCAAGGGCCTCAACTTCATACGGTCGCTCAATCCCACGATGCCATGGGTATGTCCAATGACGACAGCAAAGGGTCCGTTAACAAGCGCACTCGCATACACCGCCCGGAGGGTGCGGTAGATTTCTCGCTGCTGCTCATCCATGCGCTCGATTTCGTCCCAGAAATGTGCGCAAACGATCTTTGCCGCGATCTCAATTGGTAATTGATGCTTGCGGATCAACAAATCGAAAAGATAGGCCAGGACCTCCGTATCCGTGTAGCAGGTACATTGATAGCCGAAGTGCTCCAGATAGCGTTTGTTGATCCCATAGGAGGAAATTTCGCCGTTGTGCACCACGGTCCAATCCAGCAAACTGAACGGGTGCGCACCACCCCACCATCCCTGGCTGTTTGTTGGAAACCTTCCATGCCCCGTCCAGGTATACGCCTCATACTCATCCAGGCGGTAATACTCACCAATGTCTTCAGGGAACCCGACTCCTTTGAAGACGCCCATGTTCTTCCCGCCGGAAGCGACGAAGGCGCCCTCGATCCTGGCATTGATCTCCATCACGATACGAACGATCGCATCCTCTTCATCGCCACCTTGGATCGATTCCGGTTTCAACTTCAAAAAATAACGCCAGAGAATGGGAGGGTTGGAAACAAACGCGTTTTGCCGCGTGGGAATGGGCTCATCCATTTCGATGATGCACTTCGTCTCGAAATACGCCTCAGTCTTCGTTTTTGACTCCGGGTGGTCGTAAAGCATATGAAATGCATAGCAATCAGCTCGCTCCGGGTAGATACCGTAAGCAGCAAATCCGCCACCCAGGCCATTACCCCGTTCATGCATGGTGGTCATGGCGGTGATGATGCGATCACCGGGAACGACCTTGCCGTTTTCGTTGACAAATCCGACGATACCGCAGCCGCTGATATCCTTTTCGTAAAATTGACCCATTCCAACCTCCCAAACCCGTCAGATTAAAATTTAAAAGACGCCACGGCATTCTTTCAATCCGTTGGCGTCTTTGCCTAACTCAACGTCTTCGTTAATAAACAGCCGAGGTCCCCGTACGGACAACCTCGGCCGCAACACGTCATTGTGTTAGGCGTATGATATCTGAAAAATCCGAATTGTCAAGTATTTCCGATAAGAACAGTCTACGATTTCAATTCGTTCGCCAAAATTACTGCTTCGGCGATTTCACGCATCGAACGGCGGGAGTTCATACTCTTCTTGCGGATCATCTGGAAGGCTTCCTCTTCCGGAAGACCAAAATCCTTCATCAACAACCCCTTGGCGCGTTCGATCAATTTACGCGATTCCAATTCCTCCTGGATGACTTTCGAGCGTACCATTAATTCTGTATTCTCGATACAGATCGCGGCCTGGTTGGCAACGGTGGTCAGCATATCCTGTTCGGTATCCGAGAAATTATGTTTATGGGACGTGTAGCAATTGATCACCCCGATGACTTTGTCGCGAACCTTCATGGGAACGCTGAGCATGGAGCGAAGCCCCATTTTCCTTGCCAATTCCTTTTCCTTGTAACGAGGTTCCTTCAAGACATCTATAATGACCGCCGGCTGATCCCGTTGGGCGACGTAACCCACAACACCTTCTCCCAGCTTGAGATTTCGTTCTTTGAGATAATCCTTATTCATCGTTTGCGTAGCACGCACGCGCAGGCATTTTTCGTCTTCTTCGATCAGCCAGAGCGAACACACCTGGGAGTTCATCGCCTGGGCGGTAACCGTCACGATGAGACGCAGAACGTCTTCAATGTAGCGGTCGGAGGAGATGGCCGTGCTGATCTCTTTCAAAGCCTGGATCTGCTCTGCATATGAAATGTCAAGCGCTTCAGGCAAACGAATTTCTCCTTATCGTTCTTCGAATCGGATTTGTATTGCATGGATTATGGCAGGAAAGTGAACTTCTCTCAGACACGCTGATAAAAAACAGCGTTGATGCTGCAAAGAATTTTATCTGATTTATCTCATTTCCTTAACCATATACGTTCCCGCCAGTTCATAATCCATCTTCTGATAATAACCCCGAGTTCCCAGCGCTGCAATTACCGCAATTTTATTGTACCCTGCGTGACGCGCAATCGCCTCTACGCGCTGCATGAGATCCATTCCCAGTCCGGCGTGTTGGGCAGCGCCTTCTGCATTCTCACCGACTTCAAGCGATTGGCCATAGATATGCAGCTCTCGAACCAGTGCGCAGTTCGCTAATTCAGGCAAACCGGTATCCGCTGACGAAGGACCGGGCAGCGAGAGTCGCAGGTATCCCGCCAGCCGATCGTTTGAAGTTACGATAGAGAGAAAATGTTCCTCTGCGCCACTCGCTCGGTAAATCTGATCCTGAATATCGAGTTGATTTGTATCGATCCGATGACCACGAACTTCCCGACATCGAATACATTGGCATCTTTCGCCTCGTCGTTTCAACTCCCGCTGGATATCTTGCCGCAGACTGGTGCGTTTATTCCCCGCGACGACATTATCCGAGGGGATATCACGCACAATACGATTGACCCGACAGTAGCGCGGGATGAGTGGTTTGATCTCCGCAATCAATGCCACGAGTTCTTCCGTGGTATACGGGGAGTACTCACCCCACTCCCAAAGTTGATAGAGCTCAGTATTTTCGAGTAATTGGCAGGGATAGATCTTGATCTCATCCGGACGCAATCCAGGATCGTCCCAGAGACGAGCGAAATCCTCTGCGTCTGATTCAAGCGTCGCGCCGAGCAAATTAGGCATCCAATGCAGCACGGTCTTAAAACCCGCCGCTCGCAGCAAACCCATCGCCTTTCGGGTCGCCTCGACGGAATGTCCGCGTTTATTCAGCACCAGGATTCGATCGTCCTGGCTCTGGCTGCCCATCTGCACCTTCGTCACGCCCAGGGCGCGCAAGCGGGCGATTTCCGTGCGGTCGATCGTATCCGGGCGCGTCTCAACGACCAGACCCACATTGCGGTGTTTAGCGCTTACGTTGGCAATTTGTGCTTCCTGCAGCGAATTCGCTTCGAACCCATTCATCACGTCCAGGCAGCGTTTTAAGAACCACTCCTGATAATCGGCTGGGTAAACGCTCCAGGTTCCCCCCAAGACGAGCAGCTCGATCTTATCCGTCGGATGACCGATGGCTTCCAGCGCTTCGATGCGGGCGTTGGTCTGGTCGAAGGGGTCGAAGCCGTGATGTACGGCACGCATGGCGCCGGGTTCGTCCGGCAGATACGACTTGGGAACGCGGTTATCCAATGGGCAAAAGATACACTCACCGGGACATGGGTAGGGTTTGGTTAACACGGTGACCGTCGTCACACCGGAGAGCGTGCGTCCCGGTTTCATGCGGATACGTGACAGTAAGGAAGGATCTTCCTCCATTTCCCCCTTCCCAATAAGTTCACGATAGACCTGTACGATCATCGGCTTGCCGACGTATCCCCCCGAAGGCAGTGGATTTCCACGGATCGCCTCCAGCACGTCGCACCCTTCGATAACTTCGTCCAGGATCTTGCGCGCCTGCCGAAGCTGCTCGGAGGAATAATCACGTGCTTCATACCAAGCCTTATCGCGTCCCATAACGTATAATCCCAATATGCGAGACGAAGTGGTTCAAGAGCTGAACCGTCTCAATCGAGGATTCTACCAAACCTTTGCCGCATCCTTTTCAGAAACTCGAGCGAGGCTCCAGCCTGGTGTTGCACGCACATTGGATCGAATCGCCGATTCTGAATCCGTCCTCGATCTTGGCTGCGGGAATGGAGGCGTGGCGCGCCATCTCGCCCAACGCGGCCACCAGGGAGTGTACTACGGATTCGACAGCAGCTCTGCGTTAATCGAAATTGCGCAAAAGGACTGCCCGCACCCACAGGCCAATTTCTTCGTTGCGGATTTAGCCGAGCGAGATTGGCCGCAACGCTTTCCAGAGTCGTTCGATCAGATTTGCGTATTCGCCGTGCTGCATCACATCCCCGGCGAGGAATTGCGGATTCAAATTCTGACTCAGATTCATAGCTTACTATCCGCAGAAGGCAATTTCACGTTATCGAATTGGAATTTCCCCGAATGTAAACGCCTGCAAAAGCGCATCCTCCCCTGGTCGACGATCGATATCGATGAGGATGATGTCGACTCCGGAGATGCCCTGCTGGACTGGCGACGTGATGGCTACGGCTTGCGCTACGTCCATCATTTCAGCGAAAATGAATTGGCCCGTCTGGCACAGGAGACGGGATTCCGTGTAAGTGACACATTTTACAGCGACGGCGAGGGTGGGCGGCTGGGGCTATATCAGGTGTGGGAAGACGTTTTAAAAACAGCAAATAATCGCCATAACTTACTACAAACGATAATTCTTTGACACCCCTATATCCGCATGATACAATGCTTGCGCTCGGGAAGGGAGACCCTTTCAACCCGGAGGGATGGCCGAGTGGACGAAGGCGGCGGTCTTGAAAACCGCTGTGGGGCAACCCACCGGGGGTTCGAATCCCTCTCCCTCCGCCTTAACAACCGGGGAGGTGCCGGAGTGGTTGAACGGGGGCGCCTGCTAAGCGCTTGTAGGGGTTAAAGCCTCTACCGTGGGTTCGAATCCCACCCTCCCCGCC
>DAOUDW010000074.1:0-29167 GCA_034430895.1 Anaerolineales bacterium
GTATCTTTGCTCTTGGGTAAGCTGCGCGTAGGTTCTCATCAGTGCTCCTTTGACTTGGTTGGTCTAAGAAGCATAGATGCTACTGCAGCTTACCTCTTATTCCAACCTTCAAAGTTGCACTTCGGAGTTGAATCTACGATAGAAATTACGGGGCAAAGTTCTGAACAAACGGCAATAATATGGTATCAGGCCTGGCAAGATTATGGGTTAAGTCACAGTGAATATTTCTTGTAGCATAATTTTGCCGCAGCGGCAACGATATGCTACAGTTTCACACACGGCAATGATATGCTATAAAAAGTTATGTAAAGACTTATTGAGAAAGCCCCCATTTTTACTGTAAAAACCGTGACTGTAGCGTTCATCAAATATTCAAAGGCATTCCATAGAACTGATGTGCATTTTCGGCCAGCACAGCATGATGGTTCAGGGCTCGCTCTAGTTCCCCAGCTGCAACTAGAGAGTTAAGAAGTATAGCAGGCATGCAGCACTCGCCATTAGGACAATCACCCCGATGAAGACCAAGATGGGCTTGGGGATTTGCTGGGCAATGGATTCTGGCGATACGCCTGGAGTCTCGTCAGATATCAAGCTGACCGCTTTTTTGGCGTCGCCCGACACTGTGGACGACTCATTTTCATCGACAACAAGACGCTCAACCTGATGTTTTTCGCTTTTCATATCGAGAGGCTTCGATTCGAGAGCCTCAAGAGCCTCGGATGCGCCCGCCTGCACGCGCTCTTCTGCATCCTCGAGTGCGGCTGTGAGCGGCCCCTCCGCCCGTGCGTCGCCGATTTCGCCTAGTGCAGCCGCGGCGGCCTTGCGCACAGGCCACTCGTCATCGTTCTGTAGCACGTCGCCCAGGGCCTCCACCGCCCTTTGGCCACCCAGCTTCGCCAGTGCGTTGGCGGCTGCTATCTGAACCTCGTACGAGTAGTCATCCCTCGATTCGTTCAGCGCAGCTATGAGAGGTTCTATCGCCTGCTCGTCGCCCAGTTCGCCCAGCGCGCTGGCGGCTTTCTCACGCACAGGATACTCGTCATCATCCGTGACCGCGACGTTTAGAGGCTGCACCGCCCTGACATCACCCAGCTTGCCCAGTGCAATGGCCGCGTATACACGCACCATCCAGTCGTCGTTCTGCTCCAGCGCGACGATGAGCGGCACAAGCGCGACCTCACCTAGCTCTCCCATAGACTCGAGGGCTTCTCCTTGATGCGGGGACTTGCCGGCAAGCGCCGTGACGAGCAACTCAACCGCACGTGCATCTTCCACCTCTGCTAGAGCCTCGGCCACCTTCTTCGGTACGCTGACCTCCTTGGGCAAGGGCAGTTGTTCGTGGTCGTTGCTCCACTGATCGATGGCTTCGCTCTCCTTGCTTGAGTCTTCGGCATCGACGCGGATAATACTGAACCTGCCCTCCACGATACGGAGGAATTCGATTTGCGCGCCAGTCCCCTCGACCTCGAAGGTAATCGCGCAGAAGGGACGTTCATATCCCGAAGTACGAAGCGTAAATCCGTAGTAGAAGTTCGTCAGGCCCTGAGACGCGTACTTCTTCCCGTAGAGTTCATTGCTCAGCTCCTTGAGTCCAGATTCATTCTCGCTACCACCCTCGACATAGATCTTCATGTTCTGCTCCTGTTCTCATCTATTCTTTACTGTCGCTCTTTGGTGACTCGCTTCTGCCCTAGTACCTCCTGCATTGAGCCGCCCAACGATTGGCGCATCCGTTGCGGGCGTGCCCAGCAGACCTGCCTTGTAAGGGGAAAAACCTCATCTGGATGGATCAAGCATCTAGCCCCCCCACTATTATCTAAATATAGCTGTAATAATTATATTATGTTATGTTTTCACACACGGCAACGATATAGTCCTAATGATTTTGCTTGTTATATAAATATAATTATGTGTTTTCCTCAACTCCGTGTTAAGTTTCCTCTTTTACATAAATGGCAAGGATATGCTCCTATGTTAGTCTTGATAAACTTCCAAAGCGCGTAGGATTTCCCAGGTTCCACCACCATTCGTCGTGTATACGAGAGCCTTTTCGCTACTTGTACCTTTGGCAACAGCCCAGCCTCGCTGCCAATCAATGAAACTGAATTGACCATCCCAGGCAACCGTATTGATTTGAATCCAGGTAATGCCGCCATCTTCTGTACGCCAAATCTCCCGGCCTAACAACAACCCACGATCCGCATCAAAGAAGAATAATTGAGGCCACTGTCTGCGTGATATTTCGTATTCAGCCAGGTTTTCCTGAAACAGCATGTTTGTATACCAGGTTTTTCCACCATCGTCTGTGGCGTACAGGTAACCCGTTACCTGGATCTCCTCAGCATTTTCGTCCCCAACTACACAACGAAGATAAAAACGCGCAACTTGTTTTGATAGCAAATTGAGATCATGCATTGTGCAATGGTCTGAATCGGTCAGAAGTTGCGGATTATCCAACGGGGGATCTAATACACGCACAATCCATTCAAAGCCGCCATCGGAAGTAATGTAATATCTGGGGGAGTTCTCGTAAAAAACGTAAAATCCAGGGGAGCTCTCGTAAATGTCACTTTGGCCTCCATCCTCTAGAAGCCAACCATTTAGATCATCAAGAAAGACGAGATTGCTCAGTGGGAAATTCGTACGACATGAATCTTCGCACCAATGGGGAGTTACCAAATTCCAGGTTGCCCCTCCATCCGTGGTTCGATAAAAGTAATTGTTGTACTGGTCTGCAGAACGTGCTGCTCGATTGGAAATTTGCATCCAACCTGTATCTGCATCGACCATATCCAAGGTGGCGTCACAATTTATATAATCATCAACATAGTTAAGCTCAACTTCGAAGGATTCGCTGATTCTCCAGGATTGGCCGCCATCTGATGTATACCAAACGCTTAGATCAGACTTAATGCCCCGACATGAAGTTCCCTCTTCGTACGTAAAAAGGATCCACCCATGCTTCGCGTCGTAAAAATCACCAATCACTCCGGATCGGGTAGTTTCGGATTGTCCTTCAGGCGGGGTCACTTCGCGCCATGTATTTCCGCCGTCTTTCGTGATAAACACATCAGCATCGTTTGACCACGATACATCACGGATTCCCCACCCATCCTTCTCGTTTATCATGTGCACGGACGTTAGCTCCAGGTGTGTAGCGATCACTGCTGGCTGATATTCCTGCCAGGTTTCGCCCCCATCCCTGGTGCGCCAGAGATCAGGTTCTTCATATGCCCATCCGTGATTTCTGTCAATAAAGGTTAAGGATGCTTCACTTGGGAATGTTTCCTTTTCTTCCCAAGTCGATCCGCCATCTGCAGTGATCCAGAGCACAGATCCTTGATCATTCCTGGCGAGTGCCCATCCTTCCTGCTCGTTCCAAAATTGAAATGCCCCTTGAGCTGGCAGGATACCCATTTCCTCCCACGTGGCGCCCCCGTTGTTCGTTCTTTCAATGATGGTCGTGCCATCGTCCTGATTGATTGAGCGCCATCCCGCGCTGGCATTTAGAAAGAATACATCTCCTTCCATCAACCAATTGCGCCAGGACTGGCCAGCTAATCGAGATTTGTAATACCATCGCCCAATGTGCTGACCCTGTTCATCCCAACAAGTGACAATGATTTGTAACAGGTCGGTCGTGCCAATCTTATGAATTTTCGAATTACAGGTATCCGCTTGATCTGCCAATGGATCAGTGGGAGCAGGCAACTGCTTGGGGGCCCAGGTGTTTCCGCCATTGATCGTCTTGTAAATCACCCAACGTTTCTCATAGTCATTTTCTTCGTAGTACCATCGATGACTGCTCACCCATCCTGTCTTCCCATCTACCATCAATATTCCACTGAATAGATAACCCATGTCGCATTCAAGCCATAAAGATTCCCACGATACACCACCATCGTGAGTGCGGTAGATTCCTCTTAAGCCACCTACCTTGACGTGGATCTCCACGGCCACCCAAAAGTTCATCTCGTCAAGAAAATGCCAATCAACCAGTACCGGTTCGGCGCCGTAAACGATCTGCTCTTTTATATATTCTCGAATTCCCCACGGTTGTTCGCCAGCGGTCATATCAAAGAATCCGAAGGAATAGTTAAACGTTTCCTCGTCTATGGCGCTTAAGGCACCATATCGATAATCCAAATCAGTTACAAAAAGCCATGTTTCCCCACCGTCTTCTGTGCGCAGCACAGAAGATGCGTCTCTATCTAATGCCCAACCGATTTCCGGGCTGACCATTTGGATGTTTGAAAGCAGTGGTTGTATGGGATGTTTCGGATTGGGCGCAAGAACCGTCGAAGTGGCTGGGGTGATTGTCACCGTTGGAGTTTCTATGGGGCCTGCAGGATCTGTTGTAATTCTTGGCTGTGCGACGGTTTGGGTCACCCATTCGGAGGAAGAATAACTCCAATCGTCTTGCGTTTTGTCGAATAGTGACTGGATATTCGTGCCATCACTCTTCATGGTGAAGATCATGGAGTACGCTACGCGGTCGACCACATAGTGTGATTGAAAGGTAATCATCGATCCATCCGGTGACCACGCGGGATAGTGAGCATCCTTGCCTCTAGTAAGCTGCTTAATGTTAGTACCATCAGCGTTCATGGTGTAGATCTGACCGTCACCATCCTGATCGGAAACGAAGGCGATCGCCGTCCCATCTGGTGACCAGGAGGGATTCCAGTCTCTCCAATCATTGTCGGTTAGCTGCTGGATATTGCCACCATCAGAGCTCATGGTGTATATCTCATGGTCTCCATCATTGTTAGATATAAAAGCGATCTTTGAGCTATCTGGTGACCAGTCAGGACCTAACTCCGCCTCCTCGTTTTGTGTTAACTGCTGGATATTGCTGCCGTCAGCGTTCATGGTGTAGACATCGTAATCACCATCTCGATTAGAAGAGAAGACAATCTTTGATCCATCAGGCGACCAGGAGGGATGCACATCACTCCTGGTATTATCGGTTAGCCGTTGTATATTGGTCCCGTCAATATCCATAGTAAATAGATCGTAATCTTCGAGATAGCCAGCACGAAATACGATTCTCGAGCGGTTGGCGGACCAGTCGGGATCATAATCATGCCAATCGTTATTCGTAAGTCGCCAAAGACCATTTCCATCAGCACCCGTGAGGTACAGCTCCTCGTCACCATCGTCGGTTATTGCACGGCTGGATGAAAAAAGGATCATTTCGTGTCCTGCATCGAGCCAAATGGAGGGGTTATCAGGGGTGCATGACACCTCGAAGATCCCCGGTTCTAGTTGCTCAAGCCAAATGTCTGCAATTTCCTTTCCGCTGATATCTCTATATGGACCAGATTCCGGGCTTTCCTTTGGGATGATTTCCTTTTCGAGTCTGGCAATGTCATCATCAGCCAACCCGCAATCCATCAGCATATCTATCGCGGATTCTGAAAACTGCTCTTTGGGCAGGTCATATACAGATTGTCCTCCAAACTCACGATCAACACTCTCCGCTCTTGCATTAGTTTCAGCTTCCTTGGTTGTGTCCCCACCCTGGTTACCACATCCAGCCAGAATCATAAATATCGATAGCAATAAAATCGCTTTGATCTTCATCGACTATTCTCTCCCATCCGAGCGGATAATTCTTTCAAAGAATATAACATCCTAGAGTTACCGGAAAGTTACCGCAGCTAACTTATGTTGTTTTTTCACAAACGGCAACGATATGCTACTAAATTTCACCCAGGCGGCAAAATTATGGTGCAAATCGATCTTCGATGGAGGGGAAATTTCGGGGCAATTCGGTGTACAAACGGCAATAATATGGTACTAGGCCCGGCAAGATTATGGGGTAAGTCACAGGAGCCATGTGGTAGAATCATGCAAATTAGATATTCTGCTGATTACTAGCACCTGATTTGTATCTACAATGGGCTTATATCATATGTTAAATCCGACTTACCAACCTCGCATAGGCTGGTTCATTGCCGAGGTACGGGGGCTTGACTGAGGGAAGCATCGATGAGCCATCCACATGTCTGGCGACCACCAACGGACATTTATGCAACAGAGGATGCATACATTGTTATGGTCGAAATTTCTGGGATGCGAGGTGCGGATTTTTCCGTGACGTTCGATCATCGACATCTGGTCATCAAGGGCATGCGTTCCGATACCAGTAAGCGCAAGGCGTATCACCAGATGGAGATTGCCTACGGTGAGTTCGAAACAGAAGTCATTATCCCGGGCGCCATCGATGTCGCTTCGATCGAAGCAACATACAATGATGGCTTTCTACGTGTGGTCTTGCCCATCAGTCAACCGCAGAGTATCAAGATCGAGTGAGCCAGCAGTGCCGGTAGAAGAGGCTTCGAATCATGTGGCGTGATTTCAATACATGGATGTGGGGACGATCCTCACGTCAAGATGATGACTGGCGGGATCCCTTCCGGATGGACGAACCGGAACCGGAGGAAAATGCAGCGTCGGTCATTAAAGTAAGACAGTTGGACGACAGCGATTCGGTGACGCGGCCGGATTATTCCGATATTCCGGAAGAGTTAGCCATTCTTCCGCTGCGTGGTGTTGTCGTCTACCCGCACACCTCACTGCCGCTGAACATTGGCCAACCCCGTTCGATCAAATTGGTCGATGATGTCGTTAGTTCCAACCGGTTAATCGGACTGGTTGCATCAATGGATCCGGAGCTGGAAACGCCGGGACCGGAAGATTTATACCGCATTGGCACTGTGGCGGCTGTCCAGCGTTTGTTCCGGACTTCCGAAGGCACGATTACGATGATCGTTCGGGGGATTGCGCGCTTCGAATTGGGTGAGTTTGCCGATCTCGAACCCTACCTGAAAGCCAAAATCCGCTTGTTGCCCGAGGTGATCGATGAAGGCGTTGAGATCGAAGCGCAGGTGCGTGCCGCCAAGGATCAGTTCCAACAGATTGCTGAAATTGCGCCTTCTTTGCCGCAAGAAATCCTGGGAAGTATATTGATCCTCGACGACCCGTTACATGTGGCTTATACCATCGTTAATTATCAGCGCCTTGATCTCGAGGAAGCCCAGGCCATTTTGGAAGAAGATTCAACCATCACCAAGCTGCAGCGAGTGAATTCGCTTCTCAGTCGGGAGTTGGAAGTCTTGTCGCTGGGCCAACAAATTCAACATGAAGCCCGAACGGAGATCGACAAGGTCCAGCGGGAATATTTCCTGCGCGAGCAGTTGAAGGCCATCCAGCGCGAACTTGGAGAAGGCGACGAACAAATGGCGGAGGTCGAGGAACTGCGAGTGCGAATCGATGCCGCCCATCTGTCGGAGGAGGCCGAGAAACAAGCGCGTCGGGAACTCGACCGCATGTCGCACTTGCCGACCGCAGCTGCAGAATATGGCGTGATTCGTACTTATCTCGATTGGCTTGTCTCCTTGCCCTGGGACAAGACGACGAAAGATAATCTGGATCTCGAGTTCAGCCGAGCAGTCCTGGATGAAGACCATTATGGTTTGAAGGACGTCAAAGAACGGATTCTCGAATACCTTGCAGTTCGCAAGCTCAAATCCGAACGCATGGATGAGCTGGAAGCCATACCTGAGGACGAAATCCGCCGGCAACGCGAAGGCGTGATCTTGTGTTTCGTTGGACCACCCGGAGTCGGAAAGACTTCCTTGGGCCGATCGATCGCACGTGCAATGGGCCGCAAGTTCATTCGCATGTCCCTGGGAGGACTTCACGACGAAGCTGAAATCCGCGGTCACCGCAGGACGTATATCGGCGCCATGCCGGGTCGTATACTTCAAACCATGCGTCGGGTGGAATCCCGCAACCCCGTTTTTATGTTGGATGAAGTCGATAAGTTGGGTAGAGATTTTCGTGGTGATCCTGCCTCTGCGCTGCTGGAAGTCCTGGATCCTGAACAGAATCGAGAATTTCGAGATCACTATATCGACGTTCCATTCGATCTGTCCCAGGTGATGTTCATCACCACGGCGAATTGGCTGGAGACCATTCCACCTCCGCTGCTGGATCGAATGGAAGTCATTCGTCTGTCGGGGTATACCGATAATGAGAAACTGGCAATTGCCCGTGGGTATTTGATCCCACGTCAGATACGGGAAAATGGTCTGCGTGAGGACGAGATTTCATTTACGGATGAAGCCCTCGAAACGGTGATCCGTTTCTATACGCGCGAAGCAGGCGTTCGAAATCTCGAGCGAGAAATCGGGCGTTTGTGCCGAAAAGTGGCGACCAACGTGGCCGAAGGTACACTGGATAAAGCAGACATTGAGAAAGACGAGGTCCGTACCTATCTTGGTAAACCTCATTATCTCGGAAGCGAAGAATTGGCGGACCGGACTTCGGTGCCGGGTGTGGCGACGGGTTTGGCATATACACCAGTCGGCGGTGATGTCCTCTTCATCGAAGCAACCGCAATGCCTGGGAACAAGCAGTTCCTGCTGACAGGTTCCCTGGGGCAGGTGATGCAGGAATCGGCTCGGGCGGCGCTTTCATACGTGCGTTCCATGTCGAATGAATTATCATTAAACGATGAGTTCTGGGAGAAACACGACATCCATCTTCACGTCCCTGCGGGCGCACAACCGAAAGACGGTCCTTCTGCGGGCGTGACGATGGCAGTGGCGCTTGCCTCACTGGCAAAGGGCATCCCGGTTCGCTCCGACGTCGGTATGACCGGTGAGGTTACACTGCGTGGAAAAATCCTCCCCATCGGTGGCGTGAAGGAAAAGGTGTTGGCTGCACACCGAGCTGGTTTAAAGACCGTATTGCTGCCGCCTCGCAACGAAATCGATCTGGAAGATGTTCCAGATGAAGTACGGGACGAGATAAAATTCGTCTTTACGGATACCGTCGCAGATGCGGTCAAAGCAGCCTTGGTGGAAAAAAAGAAAACCAGCCCGCGGAAAAGAACGAAGAAACCAGCATCAAAACCGAAAACACAGAAAAGTGCGTCAAAAACCAAGCAAAAAACCACGAAACGGACATCAAAATCAAGCAGCAAAGCTGCGTGATGCCGTTTTTACGATGGAGAAAGGTCAGTTCGTAATGCCCAATAAAGTGCTCATCGTCGATGACGATCGCACAATGGTTTCCCTGCTGCAAACGTTATTGGAAATGGATGGTTTCGAGGTGGCTGCCATTCGTGATTGGGGAGCTGTTCTCGAAACGGTTCGAGCGGAAATGCCGGATTTAGTGATTATGGATTACTTTCTGCCTCAACAAGAGGGAGTGGATATCGTAATTGCCATGCGGGATGATCCTCAATTGGCGGATGTTCGCATCATCATGACATCTGGAATGGACATGTCCGAGCAGTGTATAGGCGCCGGGGTAAATGATTTTCTACTCAAACCCTATACACCGGAACAATTATCGGCAAGTATTCAGGAAAATCTACGCTCTTCCTGATAACCTTGGATTGAAACAAATTATTCTGATTTAGGAGAAAGAAAGAATTGTGACGAAGATAAAAGGACGACGTTCTTCGCGGCAATGGCACCTCGTCGATTTGCATTTGCATACTCCGGCATCGAGTGATTATCAAGAGCCGGAAATTACCAATTTGGACATCCTGCGTCGGGCGGTCGCCCGCGGTCTGGATATGATCGCATTTACCGATCACAACACCGTCGCCGGATACCGCAAGATGCAGGAAGAGATCGCTCAACTTGAGCTTCTCGAAGGTCTGTCGCGATTAACGGATGAAGAACGAGAGACGTTGAGAGAGTATCGTGAATCATTGAAAAAAATCCTGGTGCTTCCCGGATTCGAATTCACCGCAACGTTTGGTTTTCATATTTTAGGGATCTTTCCGCCGGAAAAACCCGTTCGAGAGCTGGAGCACCTCCTCTTGAGTTTAAATATCCCCGCCAATCAACTTGACGTTGGTTCGGTGACGGTCGGCGCCAGCAGTGATGTCTTGAGCGCCTATAAGCTGATCGACGAAGCAGGCGGAATCGCCATCGCGGCACACGCCAACTCCACAAATGGCGTCGCCATGCGGGGCTTCAACTTCGGAGGCCAGACCAAGATCGCCTACACCCAGGATTCCCATTTGATGGCACTCGAGGTGACTGATCTGGCTAAAAAGGGTCGTCGAACCACCGCGGCGTTCTTTAGTGGGACCAAGCCGGAATACCCGCGGCGTATGCATTGTATCCAGGGGTCGGATGCGCATCGATTGCGGACCGATCCGCAAAATAAGAAGAACCTGGGTGTTGGTGACCGTGCCACGCGCATGCTGCTGCCCGAAGTTAGTTTCGAGGCCATGAAGGAACTTTTCTTGAGTAACGACTTTGCACGCACGCGTCCCCATTGGCCGACGGAAAAAGAAGAATTCGATTTTGTTCGCCAGGCGCAAGAAGAAGGGCCGAGCATCATCCAGGATTTTCACGAAAGCATGACCGTGCGCGGCGGCCGGTTGTACGCCGTCATCGCTGATGTATGTGCTTTTGCGAACACCAACGGCGGAACGCTGTTCATCGGTGTTGGGGCGGATACCAAGAAAGAATCTCAGGGTATATCTCGGCCTTCCGCTGCCGTCTCGCAGTTGCAGCAAGAACTTGCGAAACGCATCCATCCTTCCCTTTCCTGTGATGAGGATGTCCAGGAAAGCCAGGGGAAGAAGATAATCCGTGTTTTGGTGCCGCGCGGCGACGATCCGCCGTACGCCGTCGATGACAACAAAATTTACGTCCGGGATGAAGCGGACACAGGGCTTGCGGTGCGGGATGAAATCGTGCAGTTGGTATTACAGGGGCAAGATCGCCATGTGCAGGATCGAACCGAGGATCTGAAGGAAGCTGGTGATAAAGACGAGGAACCAGGTATTTCTCCGCCCAGGACGGGTGTTGAAGTTGTGGGTGTCGAAGAACGCAACGGTGTGCAGTATTACACGATGCGTGATCTACGCAACGGCAATGTGGTTAAAAATGTCACCCAATCCTCCGCGCGGCGGTTGTGGCACTACGCCATCAAGCAGGTTATGGGCTTGCCCCAGGATATGAATAAAGCCCCTATTGCCTGGCAGGGGGATATCGGCATTCTGCGTGAACAACATCGCGGCAAGCGAAAACGGTACGATCTCGCACAGCGTACAACGGATGGAATCCGTGTCTATTTTGGTGTCACGGAAGACGGTATCGAAGACGAATGGAAGCGGCTGGTTGGCGTTGACGGCGAGTAAACAGCCGCCTCCAGCCGATGATACAAAAGAAGGCAATTCGAGTATTTCGGACGAGGCCGCTCGTTGTCTGGTTTGAAAACCGTTGTTCGCACGGCTAGATAATATGTTGGGGAAGTCCAAAATATGGATGTTGCTGTTCTCACGGTCTCGGATCGTGCTGCACGAGGCGAACGTGAAGATCGCTCCGGACCCGAGTTGAAAAAACGCATCGAAATCCAGGGGTGGCGTTTGGTCCATTCTCAAGTGATTGCGGACGATCGTGAGGACATCGAGCGGGTGCTTCGGGATTGGTCGGATTCGCAAGGGGTGGATCTGATTCTAACCACAGGTGGGACTGGTTTTTCCCTTCGCGATCAAACGCCGGAAGCAACGCTGGCGGTGGTCGATCGTCTTGCACCCGGTATTGCGGAAGCGATGCGGGCTTACAGCATGAAACTCACACCACACGCCATGCTTTCACGCGCTGCGGCTGGAATTCGGGGCAAGACGCTTATCGTGAATTTACCTGGCAGCCCACGTGCGGCAATCGAGAATCTTGAAGTGATTCTGCCCGCTTTGCCGCACGCCATCGAGATTTTAAAAGGTTCACCAGATTCCGAATCAGGGCACCATTTTCCTGGTCCTCGTTTGAAGGCATAGCTTCGTATCCACTGATTTGTATGAAATCATTCTTATACCGAATTGGTAATTTATTTAGATATAATATTACAAATAAGGTCAAAAAAGAGTAGTTAGTTGAAAAAGTCAGCATATCAACACAACATCGTTGGAATGAGATGACTGGAGGAGGCAAGATGACGAGCGTAACCTATTCCGTGCCGAATATTTCTTGTGGACACTGTGTCCATGCGATCCAGATGGAACTTTCGGATTTGGAAGGCGTGTCCAAAGTAGAAGCGTCGGAATCGGAAAAACAGGTTTTTGTAGAATTTGGCGAGCCGGCGACAGCTGAAAAAATAAAGGCACTATTGAATGAAATTAATTACCCAGTAGCGGAATAACAGCGGATTTCATTAAAGAATGGAGATGGTCAAGTGACCGAGAGCACGCGCTATGTGACCTTACCGATCACAGGGATGACATGTGCCAACTGTGTGGCAACGGTAGAGCGTAATATCAAGAAACTCGACGGCGTACGTTCGGCGAGCGTAAATCTGGCTACCGAACGTGCCAGCGTCGAATACGACGGCTCCAGGCTTCGCCAGGATGAGATCGTCACACGCATCCAACGGGCGGGTTATGATGTGGCCAGGGGAGAGATCGACCTTCTCCTGCGGCGAGTCACCGATGCCGCGGCGGCATCTCGACTGGAACAGACTTTACTGGAAAACGAGGGAATCCTCGCTGCTTCCGTCAATCTCGCCAGCGAACGACTCCGTCTCGAATACATTCCCACGGTCATCGAACCGATGGAAATTCACAATCTGATTGAGAAGGTTGGGTTCGAGATCATCGAATCCACAGGCGATTCTACGGACGCGGAGCGTGAAGCGAGAGAGAAAGAAATCGGCCGGCAGCGTCGTCTACTCGTGGTCGGTTTGGTCTTGACCGTGCCGCTTTTCATACTTTCCATGGCGCGCGATCTCGGCCTCGTTCCCGTGAACATTGCTTCGGCAGCCTGGTACGATTGGCTGATGTTCGTGCTGGCAACGCCGGTGCAGTTTTACGTCGGCTGGCAATACTACGTCGGCGCATTGAAATCACTACGCAACGGTGCGGCCAACATGGATGTCCTCATCGCCATGGGATCTTCCGCAGCCTACTTCTATTCCCTTCCGATCCTTTTGGGCTGGTTGGATGGTCATCTGTTCTTCGAAACCGCGGCCGTGATCATCACGCTGATCGTTCTCGGGAAGTACCTGGAGGCGCGCGCCAAGGGTCGTACGAGCGAGGCGATTCGAAAGCTGATGAATCTGCAAGCCAGGACAGCCACTGTTATTCGTGGTGACAGCGAAATCGAAATCCCGGTTGAGGAAGTCCGGGTCGAAGACGTAGTGATCGTGCGGCCCGGGGAAAAGATACCTGTAGATGGAGTCGTCATCGAGGGGAAGACAGCGGTCGACGAAGCGATGCTGACCGGCGAATCGATGCCCGTTGATAAAGGTCCCGGAGATGAAGTCGTCGGTGCCACGTACAACAAGATGGGTATGATTAAATTCAATGCCCTGCGGGTTGGGAAAGATACGGTTTTGGCGCAGATCGTGCGTTTGGTCGAAGAGGCGCAGGGCAGTAAGGCGCCGATACAGCATCTGGCCGATAAGGTCTCGGCGATTTTCGTGCCCGTTGTGATCGGGATTGCGTTTTTGACTTTTATTGGCTGGTTGATTGTCGCGCCTCCGCCTTCGGGGGAGATTTCCGCTTTTACCCGCGCCCTGATTAACATGGTGGCTGTGTTGGTGGTTGCCTGTCCGTGTGCAATGGGGCTTGCCACGCCCACGGCCGTTATGGTAGGGACGGGAAAGGGAGCGGAGCAGGGGATTCTCTTTAAAACATCCGAAGCGCTTGAACGGGCGGGTGCGATAACCACCGTCGTTCTTGATAAAACTGGCACGATCACACGCGGACAGCCCAGTGTCACGGACATTGAGATCTTCGATGCGCGTGCGGATGAAAATGCTTTATTGACCATCGCTGCCAGCGCGGAACGCGGTTCCGAGCACCCCCTGGGCCAGGCGATCGTTGCCGCGGCCGGCGAAAGGGCATTGCAGCTTGATGTCCTGGAGGATTTCAAAGCCATCGCTGGAAAAGGAATCGAGGCGCTCGTGTCCGGTCAACGTGTGCTTGTAGGAACGCCAAAGCTCATGGCTGAAAATCAGATCCCGGTAAATGGGATCACTCCGCGGCTGGAAGCAATGCAGCTGCAGGCGAAAACCGTGGTGCTCGTTGCCGTCGATGGCGATTTGATGGGAATGGTTGGAATAGCGGACAGTGTGAAGCAGGGCTCCCGGGAGGCAATTCGGGAGTTGCACCAGATGGGACTCGAAGTCGTAATGGTGACCGGAGACAATCGGCAAACCGCCGAGGCCGTGGCTCGCAGCGTGGGTTTGCCCATTTCCAATCCAGCTGTGTTTGCGGAAGTACTGCCGGGTGGAAAAGTGTCGCATATCAAGACGCTTCAATCGCAGGGAAAGATCATCGCCATGGTGGGCGATGGGATTAACGATGCCCCGGCACTAGCACAGGCGGATGTCGGTATTGCCATTGGAACGGGGACCGATATCGCCATGGCTGCAGCGTCGATCACTTTGATCAGCGATAGTTTACAAAGTGTCCCCAAGGCAATCTCTCTCTCGCGGGGAACGTTGCGTACGATAAAACAGAATCTTTTCTGGGCGTTTATCTACAACATCCTTTTGATACCTAGTGCCGCATTGGGCGTGATGAATCCCATGCTCGCTGCTGGGGCGATGGCGTTTAGCTCGATTTTCGTCGTCACAAACAGCCTTCGCCTTCGAGGCTTACAACTATCCGAGTGACTTCCTAACAAGGTTGAGTAACGGGTTCACCTTGCGGTCGGGTGGCCTTTCGTTTATGCTTCTATCTTGTAAAACACGGCCAGTATCACTGCGAAGGCTGTGCAGGGAAGTATAAATACACTAAACCTAGAGATGATTGATCGGATGCAATCAGAAGATAGAGGTTACTATGGTTGAAGGTATTGCCGTTACTCCCTACGGGTTAGGAATCGCCGCGCTCGCCGGGATGCTGTCTTTTCTATCCCCATGTGTACTCGCCCTCGTTCCGGCTTACCTGGGTTATTTGGGGGGACGATCCATAAGCGCTTCGGGGGAGATCGTTCATAACCGCAAGACCACCTTTCTCCACGGTGTTGCATTTGTGATTGGATTTAGTCTGGTGTTTGTTGTTGGCGGAGCTGCGCTTGGCGCAGTTGGGGATTTACTCAGTGATTATGACGTACGTCTTTGGTTATCACGCGCAGGCGGTGCCCTGGTGATTGTGTTCGGCTTGCATACGATGGGTGTGATCCGTATTCCCTTGTTGGATTACGACACACGTAAACAGGTCGCACCTGACCCTCGGCTGAGTTATCTCTCCTCGGCGTTGATGGGTGTCTTCTTCTCTGCTGGTTGGGCGCCTTGTTTGGGACCGATACTCGGTGCGATCTCTACCCTGGCTTTGTTCGGTGGGAAGGCGTTGGATGGGGCGATCTTGTTGCTGGCTTACTCGATCGGAATGGCTGTTCCCTTTCTCCTGGCGGCTCTCGGGATCGGCAGTGCAGCTGAGTTGATGCGCAAGCATGGTAAAACCATTCGAGTGCTTTCGGTTGTGACCGGTTTTCTACTCGTGATCCTGGGAATTATGCTGCTAACCGGCACTGCGGAACGTTTCTTGGCACAATATAATGAGATCCTTCCGACATTCGAGTTGGAAGAAAACCTGCTGCAGTAGCCGGCGAGTTGCAGAGATTTTCATCAAGACTCACCTGACGGGTTTCAATTCATAGGTTAATTTTCGTACTTCAGGTTTCGAAAAATGATGCGCGTTTCGTTATTTACAAGACAAGCATGTGAGCTTTGTGAAGCGGTAAAAGACGAGCTTAAAGACTTGCAAGCGGAGTACCCGCATGAATTGATCGAGGTCGATATCGATAGCGACCCGATCCTGCAGCGGCACTATGCGGCGTTGGCGCCGGTATTGAAAGTGGGTGCCTATACACTCGAAGCACCGATTGACCAGACGCAATTGCGGGTGACACTCGGCGCTGCAATGTACGCGTGGAAACATAAGCCAGACGCCAACGAAGATCGACGTCAACAGGCGGTTAACTTACATAAGGTCCTTCTCTATCTCTCCAAACATTGGCTGGCGATTTTGAATTTTGTGGTTTTCCTGTATGTCGGCACTCCTTTTGCCGCGCCGGTTTTAATGGAAAGCGGCGCAACCCGACCCGCCAGATTGATCTACACGCTTTATTCGCCGCTCTGTCATCAATTGGCCTATCGTTCCTGGTTCCTCTTTGGGGAACAAGCGGCATATCCATTGGAGAGCGCGAACACTAACCTTGCTTCGTATGGCGAGATGACTGGATTGGACGAATACGATCAGTGGGAGGCGCGAGAATTCCTCGGTAACGACCGGCTGGGGTATAAAGTGGGACTATGCCAGCGGGATGTGGCAATATACGGAGGTATTCTCCTCAGCGGTCTTCTGTTTACCGTCCTGCGGAAACGAGTCAAACCGCTCCCGATTGTGCTCTGGGTTGTGATTGGAATCCTGCCGATGGCAATCGATGGCGGTTCGCAGCTTCTCGGTGCACTTCCGATCGACTTCCTTTCCGCACGTGAAAGCACTCCGTTTTTACGCACGTTAACCGGCTTGCTTTTTGGCATCGCCAACACATGGCTTGCTTATCCCTACCTGGAAGAGACGATGCAAGAATTGCGTGTGATGGTGTCGATGAAATTGGCCGGTGCCGGGGAATCCCTCTAACACCTATCAGTATTGGTGATCTTTTCCAAAGGAAGGTGCGTTCTTGGTATATCTTCCTGTGCCATGATAGACTGATTCCATGCCACTCAATCAGGTCGAATCATTTCGGTTTTTCCAATTTGAAACCTTACCGGATCAGCATTTGGTCCATGCGATTTTTTCCCGGCATGGCGGTGTCAGTCCGAAACCGTGGCAGTCGCTGAACGTGGGGAGTACCGTTGGGGACGATCGTAACCGGGTCAGTGAGAATCGACGCCGCTTATTCGAGGTGATGGGCCGCGATCCGGATTCACTTTACGATGTCTGGCAAGTCCATTCGGCGCGATACGTGATCGCCCGAACGCCGCGCAATAACAAACCTTATCAGCAGGCAGACGTGATTCTCACAGATTCCCCGGGGGTCACATTGTTGATGCGTTTTGCGGATTGTGTCCCCATAATGCTTTACGATCCAGGTCACCAGGCGATCGGGCTGGTCCACGCGGGATGGTTGGGGACGGTACGTCGTGTCGTGCAATCGGCCGTTCAAGGCATGATCGAGAAATTCGATTCCGATCCGACGGAGATCCGCGCCGGTTTGGGCCCTTCGATCGGACCGGATCATTATGAAGTTGGAGAAGATGTCGTTGCCAAGGTGCGAAAGACGTTTGCCCAGAAGGCTGCTCGCTATCTTCGCTCGAATCAAGCTTCTTTTTACTTCGATCTCTGGGCCGCCAACCACGATCAACTCCGGGAACTGGGTATTCGGCATATCGAGAAAGCCGGGATTTGCACCGCCTGCCACATCGAAGATTGGTATTCCTATCGGGCGGAAAACGGTCGCACAGGGCGTTTCGGCGCGCTAATTGGCTTAAAGTGATCGTTGATACCTGTTTCATGGTAACGATCGTAATGTCGCCTTCATCCCAATTATCCAGTTTTGTGAGATAATTCACGATTGACAGATGTTAGAGTGCCATGCCAATTCTGGTTTACATTTTCGTTCAATTGATTTCCTTGTTGTCATGGATCGTGATTGTGGATGTGTTCCTTTCCTATTTTCTCGATCCCTATCATCCTGTGCGGATGGCACTCGATCGCGTGGTTGAACCGATGTTGGCTCCGCTGCGAGGCGTGATCCCCCCCATAAGTGGGATTGATTTTAGCCCGCTAGCACTGATAATTATCTTGCAGATTTTACGGCAGCTGGTGATTGTACTGGTTTCGTAGAGGAAGGCGACTGTATGCGTAAGTTCAAGTTACACGATGGAAAACACGGAGCGGCGCTGACCGTACGTGTGACTCCCCGTGCAAGCAGGACTTCTTTTGGTGGTGTTTTGGAAGACGGCACAGTGCGTATTCGCATCAGCGCTCCCCCTTTGGATGGGAGAGCGAATGCCGCACTAATCAAATTTATTGCCAAGGTACTGGGCGTCAATCGAAGCAGAGTCGAAATTGTAGCTGGAGAGAAGGGTCTGGATAAGATATTGTCGATTATCGACCTGAACGCCGAGGAAGTTGAGGAACGAATCCGAGGTTGGATGGAAGATAATAAGAAATCGAAGTAACGCAAATTCAAAACCCGGTATCAAGTTTTCGAACCATTAGGAGCATGTCGAAGCGACATGCTCTCATTCTTCCTTGCGACTACGTGTTGTGAACTTGAATAGCTCAAGCCCCGCTTTGCGCGTAGGCAATTTCGTGCAGGCCGGAGGCGTTAATCCGCCAGAGGGCTTCGAATGCGGAATCGCGCAGGTACTGCTGGTCGGATTTGAGCGCCTGCTGCAGTTCGAGGCTCATTTCTTCTGCCGCGTTGTTGCCAATGACTTCGAGTGCGGCGATTTTCTCCTCATCCTTTCCCTTGTTCAGAGCCTGGCGCAGCAATTCGAATGCCGCCTTCCCGGGGGCAATCGCCAGTCCTTCGCGCTTGGCGAATTCAACCAGCCAGGGTGTTGTAGATAACTCCGTGTGTAGGGCATATACCTTCCAGGGTGGATTTTTAATCCGCTCGAGGGCTTCGGCTGCTGCGCCGCGTACGATCCACTGGTCGTCTTCGAGGTGCATCGTTTCGAGCAATTCGGGAACCCATGGTTCGGGGATACGGGACAAGCCAAAGACTGCCGCACGGCGTGTGAGCAGGTTATCGACTTCGATCGCATCACGCAGCATGCCCACGCTTTCGCCTGGTTTTGCAGCCAGCGCTTCCGCGACTGCCAGACGGATGGCTTCTTCGCCTTCCAATAGTGCTTTACCCATGCCCTCGAGTGCGGCATTTGTGCCGATGGCTGCCAAAGCAAGACAAGCCGCTTGACGAACGTGTAACTCCCGATCTTGATCTACCGTTTCAAGCAGGCGTTCAATGGATTCTTCGTCCTGAACGCCACCCAAGCCCAGCGCGCCTAAAATACGACTGATCCGATCTTCCGAAGCCAGTAAACGCCGGAACAGGATCGCTGTCGAAGGATCTTCGGAGCGGGCGAGTGCATGAACGGCCCGCAAGCGCAAGCCGTAGGGTTTGTCGCTTGAATTGGCGACTGTGGCGAGTGATCGCAGGATTCGGGTTCTCCAGGGAGCCTTCACCGGTGTTTCTCGCAGCCAGCGAGCGATAATCAGTAATTTGGAATAGAGGGGATCGTCTCCTGAATCGAGATATTGGCCCACAACTTCCGAGACATCCCCGCCCAGCGCGGCGTAGTATCCCAGGGCTGTCTCTGCGGGTGCCCACCCAGGTTCAAGCGCGTGCTGCGTCGATCCTTCAGCGATCATCGCCCGGGCGCCTAGAAAGGCGCCCAGCGCCGGTACGGTAAAGGATACTTGGTTATTCGCTCGGCGGATCAGAATGCCAGCGGCGATAAAATCCTTGACGGGAATGCCACGTCCAGCGTTACGTTCCTTAAGCCAATTCAAGCCGGCTGTGAGTGCATGTTGTCGTTCGTTGGTTGAAAGCAATCGGGCGAGATACGCTTCCATATTTCTGGTGGTTGAGGTATTTTCTGAATCGCCGACGTATGCGGACCATGCACGCAGGGTCATTTCCAAGGGGGTCAAACCATGTGTCAGGTTAAAAAACCAGCCGGAGATTAGAGCCGGGTCGATATCGTACATTCTTTTCTTGGGCAGCAGCGGCCGAATATGCTTCTGCCAGGCCTGCCCCCATTTCGCCAGGAATAAGGCACGATCGTGTTCGCTCCAGGGTGCGATAGCGACGGGTACAAGGCCGGCATGAATTATGCCATCATAATGGCTTGCGGGACCACTGGCGACGATGCGCACGTTGGGGAAGGTCTGCTGCAGGTTCCGGAGCCATTCCGCAACGGCCGAGATTTCGACGATGGTGCACTCATCCAATCCATCCAGCAGGAGAAGCGCACGCCCTCTACGAAACAATGGGCGGATGTAGTTTGGCATCCGTGAAGACAGGTTGGAGGATACTGTTTTTTGAACTGCCGTAATGAGAACGCTGAGTGGGTCTTTATCCGTTCGGCGACGGAGTTCGATATCAGCGGCGTGAATGAAGATCGGCGTCATCTCTGCCGCGGCCCCCGCTTCGGATGACTTATTCAAAACCTGAATGGCAAAGTGCGCCAGGGCGCAGGTTTTTCCACTGCCGAGTTCCCCCGTGATCATGATATTTACCCCGTCGGAAAGTGCATTGGCGATGGAGATCGACGGGGCGTGATAGATTCCGGAAAGATAATTCCAATCCGGGAGATTGGGGAGTACGGCCAATGTGTACTCGGGGATCGGATCGGTACGAACCGGGTCGGCGGGAATGGGCGGCGCGAGTATTCGCGGAGGAACGTCGATCTCGTCGAGTTTAAACAATGCCTTTGCTGCATGCAGCATTTGCATGCGCTCGAGCAGGTCGAGTTTGTACGGATCGCCAGATTTCCCTGACAACGCGCCGGCAAGGGACTGTATGTATTGGTATATCGTTTGGAATATTTCGGAGAAGTTCGTACCAAGTTTTTGCAATGCGAAAAATATGAGGATGGCGAATACAAAGCCGGTGATGAATTCTTCATGGTCGAAGCGATAACCATATATTTTGTTCATGAAATCAAGCATTCGAAATCATCCCGCGTATAATATTCGGCCGCATTGATGACAGCGGATTAGCGTATCTCCGGTGTGAACTTCCTGGTGAACCGAGCGCGCCAATTCCATGCCGCAGGCGCTGCAGCTCGAATCGCGCGCCAGGGCGATAACCATACCCGCAAATCGATCCCGTAAGGATTCATACAATTTGAGATCTTCTTCGGTAACATCGGCTACGGCGGCCTCTCGTTCTGCCTCGCAGCGTGAAATTTCCATCGATAGTTGTTCGCGCTCTTCGATTAAATCCTGGTGCATGGACGCTTTTGATGCTTCGGTTTGCGCCAGTTCGTCGCTTGCAGCACTGAAGGCTTTTTCGGCCTCGTCCAACTCGATCATAACATCCAGCAGGCGATCTTCAAGGGTCACTAAGTACCGTTTCAGCGATTCGGATTCTTGTTGTCGGTCTTGCAGTTCTTTGGGATTTCGAACGCTCCCTCCGTAAAGGGTGCGTTCGGTTTGCTCGATCTTAGTTCGCTGTGAGGCAACCGCGTCATCGGCATTTTTATGAGCATTGCGGGCAGCTTCAAATTTCTTTACTTTCGCTTCGAGGATTTTCTTCTTCTGGTGTATCTCTTCATCGTCCGCGAGAATTCGATTGATATCATCGATGCGCTCATGTGCGCGATCGAGGCTTTCGTCAATTTGTTGTAAGCGGTAGAGGCTTGATGCGCGGCTCATGCGGGGATTATAGACGCAACTACGACTTTGGAGCAAGAATTTTTATGCCCAACTCGGAACATCCTTCGTGGCGCAAGTGGATCGCTCGACGTACAATTCAACCCATGAGTGATAGGGTGGAAAGAAGGCTTGCATTCGGTCTCTGTGTGCTTGTTGTCCTGGCAACTGTCGCACCGTACTTCGTCGCAGTCCGCGTGGCACCGCCGAATGCTTTCACGGGCTTCTTGATCAACCCCATCGATGGTTTCAGCTATCTCGCCAAGATGCATCAGGGAAGCGAGGGGGAGTGGCTTTTCCGGCTTCCGTATGCTTCGGATCCGGGAAGCGACGTTTTTATTTTCGGCTATTACCTCTTCCTTGGGCACGCTGCGGATTTTCTCCACATCCCCCTGTTAACGCTTTTTCACCTGGCAAGGGTGTTGGCTGCGGCTGGGATGTTCTGGTTGGGCTTCGTTTTCTTCAGGACATTTCTACGGGAACGATTCGAAAGGTGGGTTGCTTTTCTACTCTCGTTGTTTGGCGCGGGAGTGGGTTGGCTCTTTGGCCTTTTCGGAATGGAAACGAGCGATCTTTCGATCCCGGAATCGATACCGTTTCAAACGGCGTATACCAACGCGCATTTCCCGTTTGCCAATTTACTCCTCCTGGCTGCTGTCGTTGCGATTGTCCATGAGGGCAACCTTCGACGGAGAGTTATCGTCGCCGGATTGTGTGGTGTTCTTCTTTCTCTCGTGCTCCCCTTTTCCCTGGCCAGCCTGGTTGTTTTCCTGGGCCTTTGGTTGGCTTGGGAAAGCGCCATCATTTTACGTACGCAAAACTGGCAGGCCATATGGAGTCACAACAAAGCGCATTTCATCCCATTTGCAGGACTTCTGGCAGGTGCCGGTCCGCTGCTGGTGTACGAATTCTGGCTTACGAAAGCCCATCCCGTTATCGCATTATGGAACAGCCAGAACCAAACCCCATCACCACCGGTCACTGCTTATCTGATCGGCTACAGCCCTGCGCTTTTATTGGCCATGGCGGCGATTTTTCATCCTGACGGTCGGAAATCACCGCGGAACCGGTTGCTGCTTGTCTGGGTGATCAGCAATTTCCTGCTGCTCTATGCACCGTTCAATTTGCAAAGAAGACTTACACTCGGGTTGTACTTCCCCTTGGCTTGTCTCGCAGCGATCGGATTGCGGAGGTTACTCAAGAATTCCGCCCGCCAGCGTCTTGTCTTGATCGCTGTGATCATCCTCGTGGTTCCTTCCAATCTGCTTCTTGTCCTGACGGGGATCGATCGCGTCAGAATAGCAGACCCCGCTTTCATTCATAGGCAAGGTGAGGTCCTGGCATATGAGTGGCTATCCGAGTATATTCCGAACGGCTCCTTGATTCTGGCCGCTGCGGATACCGGCAATCGACTGCCGGCTTATGCGGACGTGCGAGTCCTCTACGGACATCCGTTCGAGACGCCCAATGCGGAGCAGCAAGAGGCGCTGGTCAATGATTTGCTTCGCTGGGATGGTCGTGGTGACGAAGGCTTACAACGTTTGATCTCACTGGGTGTCGATTACGTGTTTTTCGGCAAACGGGAAATGGAGATCGGAACACCGACCTGGTTGTCGAAGTGCCCTATTATTTACGAGACGCAGGAGATACAAATCCTTCAGGTGACCGACTCATGAGGCCTAGAACCTTCCGGTCTTTTCTCGTCCCCCTCGGTTTCCTTCTCATATCAGCAATCTGGTTGGTGAAGCTTGTCGCGCATTCGGGCCAACTTCTCGTTTGGCGGGGTGCGGTATATTCCGATATTCTCGTTTCCCATTGGCCGAATGCATATTATCTCAAACAGAGTTTGCAGACCTGGGGGCAAATCCCGTTGTGGAATTCGATGATTTACAGTGGAATGCCCTTTGCTGGTGATCCGCTCGCCGGACTCTGGTACCCACCCAATTGGTTGGTGTTGATCATGCCAATTCAAATGGCCTTCAACATCTTGTTCTGGTTTCACCTCGCCTGGGCAGGTTGGGGGATGTATCGTTGGATGAAGGAGCTTAGTCTCGGGACGGCTGGTGCTTTCGTCGCCGGGTTGGCGTGGTGTGGAACATCGAAATGGTTCGCCCATATCGGCCTGGGGCACCTCACTTTCGTCTGTGCTGTGAGCTGGACGCCTTGGGCGCTGCAGCTGTTGGGAAGAACGTTGCACGTGTCAGAACACGGCTGGAAAAAGTGGCTGCGCTGGGCCGGATTGACGGGACTGGTTTTTGGGGTTTCATTTCTTGCAGATCCCAGGTGGATTGTGCCTTTGTCTCTGCTCAGCTTGGCGTATACGATCCATCACATGATTCAGACTCGCTCTGAAGGTTCCAACAAAAATGGGATCATCTCTGCTTTACGACCAGTGCTTGCATCTGCTGCTGTGTCGGCCGTTGTCGCTGTGGGGATGGCTGCGGCTTTGATGCTGCCGATGATTGAACTTGTAATGAATTCCTCGCGAGCGATGTTGACAGCCCAGGATATGACAACGATGTCGATGCCGTTTTCCCATCTCGTTGGAATCCTTTTTCCATTTTTCAATCAACCGGAATGGCTGGCTTATGCAGGATTTGTGGCGCTTCAATTGGCACTTGTTGCCGTGATCGCAGGCCGGATGAACGCCCGTTTCTGGTTTGGGGTGGTGCTTGTGTCATGGCTTTTGGCGCTTGGGGATCACTTACCACTGTATTCGGCTTTGATCAAAATCGTGCCCGGCATGAATTTCCTGCGGATTCCACCGCGCTTTATCTTTCTGGCTTCGTTCGGCCTGGCGGTTCTGGCCGGCATCGGCGTCGAGCAACTCCTGCGAGTGAAATGGCGCGGGAGAGATCTCTCCATCATCCGGCTATCTTCTCTGGCTTTATGCGTAATGGTCGTATCGATTGGTGCTGGGGTATGGTCGCTTACTCAGGACGGATTGGCGGTGCTGATTGGTGTCGGCTTGCTGGCAGTCGTGACATTTCTATGGATTCAAATCTCCACTCGCAGGCCAATGCGACCGCGTTTACATCTTATCATTTGGGTACTTCTCATCGCCATCGATTCCAGCCTGATCGGTGGACAGGTACTTGAGCTGCAGTCGATGGATGAGAAATTGACCGAGCGATATGAAGTTGTGGCGGCTGTGGGGTCATCTCTTGAGCATCGGGTCTTTTCCCTTTCCTACAGCATTCCACAGCAGACGGCAGCAGGTTACCACGTGGAAACCGCCGATGGGGTGAATCCAATCCAACTCCAACGCTACAAGGCCTTCCTGGCTTCAGCTGTAGGTTTTTCAGTGGACGAATATTCTGTTTCGCTTCCGCCATTTTCTGCCGGAGAGCCCGGACAGACCAGGGAGCTCGATCTCGATGCCGAGAAGTTGGGGATCTTGAATGTCGCTACGATCGTTTCGGATTTCCCCATTGAAGCAGAACACATCGTATCAGATACAGTTGTCGACGGCTTGTATATCTACCGCAACGAGAAGCTCATGCCGCGCGCTTGGATGCTTAATGATGATATGGAAGCAGAGATGACGGAGATCGAAATTTCAAGCTGGACACCCAATATCATCCAGCTCACCGTGCAGGGGCCTGGACGTTTGATTCTGAGCGAAGTAGACTATCCCGGGTGGCAGGTCGAAATTGATGGAATTTCTGGGGAAGTACAGCGAGTGTATGATTTGCTTCGCAGCGTCGAAATACCGGATGGTCAGCACAATGTATGTTTTTCATTTAACCCCCTTTCCGTGTGGTTGGGTGTACTACTGAGTATACTCACCCTCCTTTCAGTGGTCGTGCTATGGGTAAAACGATGAACCGGGATGATTTGAAGTGGATCTTGCGCTTTGCTGGAATTCTGGTGTTGATCACTTCATTTCCGTACTTTCTTGGTTTCGCCAATCCGGATTCAGATTGGGGCTTCTCGGGTTTTGTCTTCGGCGTAAATGATGGTAACTCCTATATCGCCAAGATGTTGAGTGGTTCCTACGGCGCATGGCTTTTCAAGACGCCGTATTCCAGCATGGATCAACGCGGTGTGATCGCTTATCTTCCCTATCTCCTGCTCGGTAAGCTTGCCTCTGGTGAGGCGCATCATCTTCAACTGCTGATGATCTTTCATCTCTTTCGCATTTTTTCCATTCCGTTACTCATTATGGCAACATATCAATTTGTCTCCCTATTCATCGAGTCTACTTCCTGGCGTAGATGGACGACGATCCTTGTGACCTGCGGAGGTGGATTGGGGTGGTTATTGGTGCTTACGGGGAATGCATCCTGGCAGGGAGATCTTCCTCTCGATTTTTATTCTCCGGAATCCTTTGGCTTTCTGTCAATCTATGGTTTACCGCATTTGATCCTGGCGAGGTTTTTGCTATTGACAGGGATGGTCAACTATCTGCGCGCGGCTGAATCACCTCATCGTGGATGGATCGCTGGCGTGTGTTTTCTCGTGCTGCCGCTAATACAGCCGCTATCGATCGTCACCGCGTTTGCCGTGATCGGGATACATCAATTAATCATCTTGGCGTTTTTCATCAAACGCCGTTCGGTGAAAGAATGGAAACCGTGGTTGATGGCTGCCATGCGGAGTGGGGTGTTCGCCTTGCCACTTGTGATCTATCTCGGCATTTCCTTTACACAAGACCCGTTTTTAAAAAGATGGACGGAACAGAATCGCATCCTTTCCCCGCATCCTGGTCATTACTTGTTTGCCTATGGGATTCTGTTGATCCCGATGATTGCCGGTATTCGCAATCGGCTTCGACTTAAACGAATCTCCACACTCTTGCCACTATCCTGGATCATCGCTTTCCCGATTCTTGCGTATGCGCCACATAACTTGCAAAGGCGCCTGCCCGAAGGGATATGGGTCGCTGTCGCTTTATTTGCTGCAATCGGTTTTTCAGAATGGAAGGTCGGGAGACGAGTATTGAAGTCGTGGAGCTCCCGTGTTGTTCTCATTTGCAGTCTGCTTTCATCCGTATTATTGATCCTTGGCGGTGTTCGTGTAGCCATGACGCCGGAGGTGCCGGTCTTCCAACCAGCAGAAGAGGTGGAAGCATTTAAAAAGGTGGCAGAGATCGTCGAACCGGGATCGGTCGTGTTAACTGGTTTCGATACTGGCAACGCCTTACCTGCATACGCTCCCATTTTTGTTGTGATCGGACATGGTCCGGAAAGCGCGTATCTGGAACTTCTCGAGCCGCAAGTTGAAGCTTTCTATCAGGGTATGCTGGATAAAGGCCGTGTCAATTCCCTCCTCGATGATTGGAATGTGGATTATGTATGGTTCGGTCCTCGGGAAAAATTACTGGGGACATGGCACCCTCCGGTGGGCTTCGGGTTGGAAATGGTTCTGGAAAGTGGTGACTATGTGCTCTATCGGTATCTTAAGGAAGCTATCATTCCGTAAATAGATATCTGCATTGGAGCGGTTGAATGAAATCTAACTTCATGCGTATTATCGGTAAGTTCAATCGACAATGGTTGCATACGCGACTGGGATCGATCCTGGTAGTTATCGGGCCGTTGGTCCTGTTCGGTCCGATGTTAATCCGTGGTCAAGCGCTGTTCTGGGGAACACCGGTTCTCCAATTTGTTCCCTGGCGAACGTACGCTTTCGAGACTGTAAGGCAGGGTTTTCTACCACTCTGGAATCCACTGCTGGGAATGGGTGCTCCGCTGTTCGCCAATTATCAAGTGGCGCTTCTCTATCCTCCGAATATTCTGCTTTTTCTCGTGGATCCAATTTGGGGCCACGGACTTCTCGTAACGCTGCATTTGATATGGGCAGGGTTGGGTATGGTTGTCCTGGCCCGGCGACTGGGATTGGGGTTGCTTGCACGGGCGATCGCCGGGATGGCTTTCAGCCTCTCCGGCTATCTCGTCGCTCGGAGCGGGTTTTTATCGATTAACGCTGCAGCTGCCTGGCTGCCCTGGATCATTCTGGCTGCTGATCGTCTCTTGCAGGTAAGTCGAGAAACAGCGGGTCGGCAGAAGATCCTTCAGGCAGGCTGTCTGCTGAGTATTGCACTCACTTTCCAGTGGCTGGCGGGACATGCACAAACTGCCTGGTACACCGCAATCACACTCGTCGCCTGGGTTTTGTGGCGATTGGTTGGGAATGTGGAATGGAAGCGGTCGTTACAAATCATCGCCTATTTTACGATCGCTGCGATATTCGCATTTGCGCTATGCGCCGTTCAATTGTTTCCAACCATCGAGTACACGCTGCATTCGTACCGAGCGGACACGTTTGATGCTGAATTCGCGCTCAACTATTCGTTTTGGCCCTGGCGGATTCTATGTCTCGTATTGCCAGGTCTGTTTGGCAGTCCGGCAATGGGTGATTATTGGGGATATGGCAATTATTGGGAGGATGCGATCTACTTTGGTGTATTTCCGTTCTTCCTCTCCGTTTATGCGTTGATTTCTGGTTGGCGACGCAGGAACGAGCGTCAAGGTACGATTAAATTCCTGACCATCCTGGGTGGCGCTGCAATGATCCTCGCGCTAGGAAAGTATACGCCAATTTATCCCTTCTTGTTCGATTACATACCTACGTTCAATATGTTTCAGGCCCCTTCACGCTGGAATATCATCTTCATCTTTGCGTTTTCCCTGCTCGCTGCGATCGGTCTCGATCAATTGAGGAAACCGTCCGGGCGAGCGTTGTATTGGATTCGACTGGGGACAGTTGGTTCGGGAATCATCGGCGTGGCAGCGATAGCCGCGGCGGAATTGCTCGGTGATATTGAAGCCAGCTTCATGCGAACCTTTATTATTGCCGGTATCTGGTTCGCAGCTTCCGGAATTCTGACACTTTTGAAACCCGATCGCCCATCGCTGCGCTGGAATCTCCTGGTAGGTATCGTCGTTTTACTCGATCTTCTCGTTGCCAGTCGGGGCTTGATCCCATCGGTTTCCCCGTCTTTGTTCACAGAAACGGGTGAAGTGCCCATAGTGGGAGGCATAGAGCACCGCATCTATATGGATGCAGGAGTCGAGGAGGAACTTAAATTCGACTGGACTCATCGCTTCGACAGCTATTTAAACGTGGAAGATTGGGACCTCGTACGCAAGTATGGATTGCCCAATACGACTCTCATGGGCGGTATTTCATCGGCGAACAATTTCGATCCCCTTCTACCGCAGCGATATGTCATGTGGATGGACGGACTCGAAGACGTTTCAAATGGCCATCGGACCAAGCTGCTGTCTCTCATGGACGTGCAGTGGCAGGCTGTGATCGAATCGTCCGAAGATATGTCCTTGACCTATCGTGAGATTCCCAATCCCCAACGTGTTCGCTGGGTTTCTCAATCGATCCTGGCGGCTTCATATGTATATTCCTTAGATTTGGTTAAGGACGCGGATTTCGATCCTGACGAAGCTGTCATCCTGGAGTGGGCTTTCGCCTCGGGGGATGCGTCCCAGAACATAAAGGGTAGCGCCGATTTGCTTGAAACCGATAACCCCAACATCGTCACTATCGAATCAAGCGCGCCAGTTGATGGCTGGGTGGTGCTTTCTGACACCTGGTTTCCAGGATGGAGAGCCAGCATCGATGATGAACCGGTGGAGATATATCGCGCCGATTTCCTCTTTCGAGCGGTTCGCGTTCCTGCCGGTGAGCATTACATTCGTTTCGAATATCGACCAGTCTCATTTCAGATCGGTCTATATCTGAGCATACTTGCATGTTGTTTGATTATGCTGCAGGGATGGCGATGGCTTCGAAGATAAAACGTTATTGGCCGCTGTTGGTCACATT
>DAOUDW010000075.1:0-164816 GCA_034430895.1 Anaerolineales bacterium
TGTAAAAATTCTCGCCCGGATAGATATTGCATCAAATATCATCAATAGTTGTGCTGGCCGAAAAACCTGTAGGGGGGAAAAACCTTGTCCGGATGGATCAAGTACAAAGTCCCCCTCTATCATGTTAGGTTTTCACAAATGGCAACGATATGATACCAAATTTCACAATCGGCAATATTATGGTACAAATCGAGCTTCGTATTGGGATCAACTACGGGGCAATTCGATATACAAACGGCAATAATATGGCACCGGGGCCGGCGAGATGATCGGTAAAGTCCCATGAGGAATAATCGGTGTAAAGCATGTAAGTTATGGAATGCGCTGTATCCGCAACCAACATTAAATCTGCTGTACGCTTGTGGCGAGAAAACAAGCCTCTAGACAGAACCCCTCGCCTGCGATAAAATTACGATTTGTAGTTCGTTTGTAATTTTAGGAGGCAACATTGGCTAATTTACGTTCGGCGAAGAAGCGAATTCGCCAAAACGTCAAGCGTCGCATGCGGAATAAATATTACCGCACTCGCGCACGCTCAGAGGTAAAATCCGCACGCCAGGTCATTCAGGACGGCGAGCGGGATTCCGCGGTTGAAGCTGTTCACCAGGCAGTCAGTTCTTTGGATCAAGCAGCCAGCAAAGGCGTGATTCACAAGAAAAACGCCGCTCGTCGTAAGAGCCGACTGATGAAACGCCTGACGAAAATGGAGTGATTTTCATCACGCTGAGAAGGAAACGTTATCGTTTCGAGACAAACGACGCACCGAATGGTGCGTCGTGTTCGCGCAATCTGGCTGTGTTCTATAATCACAAACCCTTGGGAAATCCGCAATGTTCAAACTCGAATTGGATCAATACGCTGAAAGTATACGCCAAATCCTGACAAAACTTGGGATCCCAGACAGTGGGACAATCCAGTGGATACCCATCCCCTTCAAAGGCCAATGGGGTTTTGGAACCAGTGTATGTTTTCAGATCGCAGCTGAAGAAGCCCGCAGCGGCAAGAAACTCCGTGTCCCGGAACGCGCACAGGAAATTGCGGAAACGCTGTCGAATGAAATCGAAAAACCGGATAACTTCACCCGCATCGAAGCCGAAAATGGCTATTTGAATCTATACATCGATCCATCGACATATGCCAAACGCGTCACCGATACCGTGCTGCGGCAGGATGAAGATTTTGGCCGCGGCACGGCAAAAGACGAGCGCGTGATGGTGGAGTATGCACAACCGAACACGCATCATTCCTTTCACATCGGACATGCCAGGAACACGGTTCTCGGAGAATCACTCGCACGTTTGCTGGCGTTCGCCGGTTTCGAAACCATCCGGGCCTCGTATCCGGGAGATATCGGCCTGGGCGTGATCACCTGCATGTGGGCATACGATAAATACTATCGAGATCAGGAGCCAGACGGCATCCACGAGCGTGGTCAATGGCTGGCAAAAATCTACACCGAAGCCAATCAACTACTCGCATCGAGAGATGACGAAACAGCACAAGAAACAGAACAAAGAGAAACCTACGAAGAAGAACGGCGGCAGATGTACCAGCGCTGGGATGCCGGAGACGAAGAAATCCGTGAATTGTGGCGAAAAACGCGGCAGTGGAGCCTCGATGAACTCGACGACATCTTGAGAATATTCAATGTCGAGATGGATGTCTACTTTTTCGAAAGCGAGGTCGATGAACCAGGGAAAGAGATCGCCGAAGAATTGATCTCTCTCGGCATCGCCGAAGACGAGCGTCCAGATGGACCCGTGATCGTCAAGATTGACGAGAAGCTCGGCCTTGAAAATGAAAGATATCGCACGGTAGTGATTTTACGCAGCGATGGAACGACCCTCTATCTAACCAAAGACCTGGCGCTCGCCAAGGAAAAATTCGAAAAATACAAAGTCGACCGTTCGATTTACGTCGTCGATGTGCGGCAGAGCCTACACTTCCAACAAGCCTTTCAAATCTTGAAATTATGGGGTTACGAACAAGCGGAGAAATGCTACCATCTTGCCTACGGCTTCGTGACATTGCCGGAAGGCGCCATGTCCGCTCGCCGGGGAAACGTGGTCCTTTTCATGGACGTCGTCGAGGAAGCAAAACGACGCGTATTGGAGATCATCGCCGAAAAGAACCCGGATTTACCCGAGGAAAAGCAAACCGATATAGCACGGCAGATCGGCCTGGGCGCTTTGATCTACAGCATGCTGGTCGTGGATAACAATAAAGACACGGTTTTCGAATGGGACAGCGCGCTGAGCTTTGATGGTCAATCCGCCCCCTATATCCAAAACGCTCACGTCCGAGCGAACAGCATTCTCCGCAAGATCGCAACACTGCCAGAGCAGGCGTCCTTTGATTATGAACTTGCGCCCAGCGAGGTCGATCTGATCGAAAATATCGCCCAATTTCCTACGGTCGTCCAAAAAGCCGCCGAAGATTACAAGCCCCTGCACATGGCGACCTATGCTTTCGAGTTGGCGAAATCCTTCCACACCTTCTACCATAACGTGCGGGTCTTACAAGCCGACAGTGACGAAAAGGTGAATTCCCGTCTTCGCATCACGGCCGCAACGCGGCAGACATTGGCCAATTCACTCGCGCTGCTGGATGTTGAAGCACCAGAGATGATGTAGGTCATCCGAACCAACCGTCGGCTGTCATTTTTGATACCATTAACTAAAAAGGAAGACATTAAAGGATATGGTACAAAAACGTGTAATCATCATGGGTGCCGCTGGCCGCGATTTTCACAACTTCAATACGTATTTTCGAGACAACCCTGACTATCAAGTGGTCGCTTTTACCGCCACCCAAATTCCAAACATCGAAGGACGGAAATACCCTCCGGCACTTGCCGGAGAGGCATATCCTCAAGGCATCCCCATCTACCCCGAAGCGCGGTTGGCCGATTTGATCGTCGAAGACGACATCGACCAGGTGGTGTTCGCCTATAGTGACGTGATGCATGAATACGTGATGCACAAAGCATCACTCGTCCTGGCGAAGGGCGCGGATTTCCGTTTGATGGGATTACATAACACGCAGATACAATCAGATAAACCGGTGGTTTCCGTGTGTGCTGCTCGCACCGGAAGCGGTAAAAGCCAGACAAGTCGTCGTGTCCGAGATATCCTGCAAGACCTCGGATACCGCGTAGCCGTCATCCGGCATCCGATGCCATACGGTGATCTGGCCAAGCAGGCCGTCCAACGGTTTGCGAGTTATGAAGACCTGGATGCACAACAATGCACCATCGAAGAACGTGAAGAATACGAGCCTCACATTCAACAGGGTTCAATCGTGTTTGCTGGGGTCGATTACGAGGCCATCTTAAGACAGGCCGAAGCGGAAGCCGATGTCATCCTTTGGGATGGGGGCAACAACGACCTGCCCTTCTACGTCAGCGACTATCTGATCGTAATCGTCGATCCGCTGCGGCCCGGGCATGAACGAAGATACTACCCGGGTGAATCCAACGTCATCGCTGCGGATGCGATCATCATCAACAAAATGGATGCTGCCGATGAGGATGCCATCGTCCAGGTGAAAGAAAATATTGAGAAGCTGAATCCCAGTGCCGTCGTGCTGGAAGCAAACTCTCCGATTTCCGTCGACGATCCGAAAGCCGTTCGCGATCGTCGAGTTCTGGTCGTTGAGGATGGTCCTACATTGACCCACGGAGAGATGTCATTTGGAGCGGGATGGATGGCCGCGAAACGTTTTGGCGCCTCCGAAATCATCGACCCGCGACCCTTTGCCGTGGGAAGCATTCTCGAGACGTACGCCAAATTTCCCAACATCGGAGAAATCATCCCCGCCATGGGGTACAGCGCGGATCAAATCCGTGAACTGGAAGAGACGATCGACCAGGCGGATGCCGATCTCGTCTTGATCGGCACACCAATCGATCTCGGTCGCCTGCTCGAGATCAACAAACCCATCCAACGCGTCCGTTACGAATTGGAAATTATCAGTCGACCCACCCTGGCAAAACTGCTCGAAGGAAAATTAGGTCACAAATGAAACCACGGCGATGAGTAAAAAATCCAGACGCAAACCCTTTGCCCGTTTGAAGTGGGAGCAGCATCAAGAACGCACCAAAGCTGCAAAACTGTCATTGGATAGTATGGTGAATGCTGGCTCCGATAGTGAACCCGAGGGAAGAATCTATCAAGGTGAAAACCTCGCCATTATGCAAGCCCTGCTTCCGGAATGGAGTGAACGATTCGACCTTATCTACGCCGATCCTCCGTTCCTCACTGGAAACGCCTATGCAGCTCGCGTGGGTCGAGGGGAGGATTCCCGCAAACCCGATACGTGGCAGCAAGTAGATGGATACGAGGATTCATGGCCAAACGGAGCAGCCTACCTGGACATGCTCTACCCCCGTCTGCAATGCATGTACGATCTACTCGCACCCACAGGAACCCTTTATCTACATCTGGATTGGCACGCATCTGCCTATGCACGAATCTTGTTGGACGAAATCTTTGGGCCCGATCGCTTGTTGAATGAGATTGTTTGGGTCTATCACGGTCCATCACCGATTCGTTCGGCGTTCAAACGCAAACATGATACGATCCTGGCATACACGAAATCGAAAGCATACACGTTCAACGCGGATGCCGTTCGTATTCCCTATGCGGCTTCCACAGTGAAAACCTTCCAAAGTTCCGACAAAGCCGGATTTGGCAAGAAGCCGGATTTGGCCAAAGGGAAAGTACCTGAAGATTGGTGGTACTTCCCGGTCGTGGCGCGCCTGCACAATGAACGAACAGGTTATCCGACGCAAAAACCGGAAGCGCTGATGGATCGAATCATCCTCGCTTCAAGCAATGAAGGTGATTGGGTGGGAGATTTTTTCTGCGGCGCCGGTACGACAGCAGCCGTCGCCGCTCGTCTCGGACGTCGCTGGATAGTCTGCGACAACGCAGCGCTCGCTGTCCAAAGTACCTACCGCAGAATGCTACTGGAAGAAAATCCCGGCTGTTTTGGTGTGTGGCAAACGCCAGAAGTACAAATCAAACCCCAGCTTGAGCTTCAAACCACGATTCGGCAATCCGGGATGAATGTAGAGATCGAGTTAACCGACATCTCCCCTTCCTCCACAGAACTCGAAGCCTTCCCTGAGAATGTAACCTTTTGGGAGATCGATTGGCACTATGACGGTCAGGTTATCCAAAGCCGATCCCAGCATGCCCGACCCTGGCGCAAGGGCGAAATCGAACTTCGCCTCTCCTATTCCTACACAACCGCAGGGAAATACACCATCGGCGTACGAGCTTTCGACCAGACGGGATCGAGTGGATTTTCGAAACTTGAAATCATCGTTCCACAGGACTGAGTCGATCAAAGATCAACTTATCCATCACTTACAGGTAAGTTGTTCACCCAGCGAAAGATCCTGATCCTCCAATAGAATCTCACTAAAGCAGCTTAAAACAAAAAAATCCCACACTACGTATTAAATTGTCGGTTGATCGTGCTACGGGATGTCGAAACGGTATCCCATGCCGCGTATCGTTTTTAAAAAGCGAGGGTGTTTGGGATCCGGCTCGATGGCATAGCGCAGCCAACTCATATGCACATCCAGGGTACGTGTATCCCCTGTGTAATCCGTGTGCCATACCTGCCGGATGAGCTTTTTCCGCGTCATCAACCGCCCGGGGTTCTGCATGAAGACTTCCAGCAACTGCGCCTGTTTGGGAGTCAGGCGGGTTTGTTTATCCAAACAATGTACCTTGCATTGTGCCAGGTTTAGCTTGACCGGTCCAACTTCCAGGCTGTAGCGCTCATCTCCCGGCAAATATCGAGCAATGCGGTTGAGCAATTTTCGAGGCGTAAACGGCTGGATCAACGTATGACTGGCGCCGCTACCCGGATCGGGCCGGGTACCATTCGGCGAAACCAGAATAATGGGTATATTTCCAAGCGAAGCACGAGCACGTCGTGTGAGTCGGGTCCCTGTCATTCTCATCGAAGCCGCATCCAATACAAGCAAGTCCGGCTTTCGTTTATCAGCAGAGGCTAAAGCATCATCAATTTTGTGGAACACAGAAACCGTATAGCCCTTCTTCTCGAGCGCAGGTGCAAACGACGGCGCGTTCGCGCGACTGCTTTCGATTAGCAAGATTTTAGCCCCTGTTATCAAAAGGAGACCCTTTGGCGATGGATTAAGGCAACCCCCTGATACTTTGCCCGGTCGTCATTATACACAGTTTTAAGGATGTAGCAAATGAGACTTTAGTTCTGCTTCTTTTAAGGTAATTCCATAAATTACGGAAGCCTAAATACTCTACCAATTGGATCTGGAATGATAAGCCAATACCTCAAACACCAAAGTGGGTTTCCATCCTGATTGATGTGTGCATGTATAATCATATACGATATGGCTGGAGAGCAATCGGATTTTGTCGTCCTGGGTAGGTTACAACAAGATTACTTCATCACCCACGATGGACACTCACACGAAGGAATTCTTGGAGGAAATGCCGTTTACGCTGCCATCGGCGCCAAATTATGGGCTGATTCGATATTCATTGTCAGCCGTGTGGGCTCAGACTTCCCTGAAACGTTACTCAACGAATTAGCCGATATCGGCATCGATACCAGCGGGATTACCGTCCTTCCCGAACCTCACGACACCCGCAAGTTCTACGCTTATTCGTCACTCGAGGAAAAGATCGACACCGTGCCTCCGGCACATTATCTACGCATCAACCAACCCCTTCCCAAGGATTTGATCAATTATCAAGGTCACACACCCCCGCGAGAAGACTTGGATGTTTTTAATCCCCTAACCATCCGACCGAGTGATATCCGTCCGACGATTGCCAGCGCGAAATGCGCGCATTTTTCGCCAACGGAATACCTTACCCACGTATCCGTACCCTTACATCTGCGCCAGATGGGTGCGCGAATCATCAACCTCGACCCCTCCGACACGTATATGGAACCTGATTGCCGCGAGAAATTGCCCACGATCATCAGTGGATTGGATGCATTCCTCCCCAGTGAGGAAGAGGCAAAATCCTTTTTCCGTCCACGAGAGTTCGATGTCTGGGAAATGAGTGAAGCGTTCGCTGAGATGGGCTGCCAATTCGTAGTCATCAAGTGCGGCGCTCGCGGCCAGACACTGCTGGACCGATACAGTGGACGCAAATGGCGCATTCCCGCCTATCCTGCACGCGTCTATGATGTCACCGGAGCCGGGGATTCTTTTTGCGGCGGGTTTTTGGTCGGGTTGATGCAAACCGAAGATCCCGTTGAAGCTGCACTTTACGGAAGCGTCTCTGCTTCTGTTGTTATTGAGGGAACCGGAGCACTTTTCGCCCTGGACTCCTTACCGGGGCTGCTGGAAGCCCGCCTGGACGTTCTGCGGCCGCAAGTTAAGAGGGTATAAATAATGGATTTCAACCGTCTGATCCAACGTGCGATTGACATCCAATCCATACCGGCTCCCACGTTCCACGAGGATGCACGCAGGGTTTATATGCAAAACGAATTTATACAGGCAGGTCTGCTCGACATTGAAGTAGATTCAGTTGGCAATCTTCTAGGCCGAGTTCCGGGAAGCAGCAAACCAGCATTGATTATCAGTGCCCACCTGGACAGCGTTTTTCCCGAACAAACACCATTGGAAATCCAGCATTTGGGCAACCGCATTATCGGCCCCGGAATCGGCGATAATGCCATTTCATTGGCCGTACTCCTGGAATTGGCGATCGATCTACCCAGCGTCCAACCGGCTGCTGATGTTTGGCTGGTGGCAAATGTGGGCGAAGAGGGGCTGGGGAATCTTATCGGAATGAAAGAGGTCGCTCGTCGCTTTGGCGATGAAGTCACCGCATACATCGTCCTCGAAGGCATGTCGTTGGGACAGATTTACAACGCCGGATTGCCGGTGCGACGCTACCGTCTGACGGTAAAGACGGAAGGCGGGCACGCCTGGAATCACGCCGGTCGAACCTCTGCGATCCATGAGTTGGTGGCCGTTGGATCCCAACTGGCTAAACTTCCACTTCCACAGCAAATACGCACGTCGTTTAATATGGGTCAGATCGATGGTGGAATCAGCATCAACTCCATCGCTTCTCGCGCCAGCCTTGAAATGGATTTACGCTCGGAAGGTGAAGCTACACTTGAAGAACTTGAACAGGAAGTGATGAAATGTATTGAGGGCCACCCATGGGGAGATGCGAGATATGAAATCGAGCAAATCGGTCGACGCCCTGGCGGTAAGCTGGCTGAAGGCCACCCACTCCTGTCTATAGCCATCGATGCTGTCCGCAGCGTGGGGGAAGCAAAGATCAAGATCCAAAGCGGATCGACCGATGCAAATATCCCGCTAAGTATGGGCTTTCCTGCAATTTGCCTGGGCCTTACCTACGGGGGAGATGCACACAGTTTACAAGAATATATCGACCTCGAACCGGTTGTACGCGGTTATCGGGCGCTGGTGAAACTCATCCACGATACACTTGAACTCGAATAGCTTGGTGTCCTTTGAGGGGTTCGTTAAGGGCTTAATGTCGGGCTGGAAAATTGGGTTGGTGGCCCGGATGCTGTTGGAGTACTTGAGGGGGTAGCAGTTCGCGTCATCGTCGGGGTTGCTGTCGGCGGGTCGCCAATTACACTAAACCGCGTAGAAACCAGCCAGCGTTCTCCGATAAACATTTGAATTTCGTACTCGCCCGGCAACCAGTATTCCTGTTCACATTCTGTGTAGCCAAAACCGCCCGTTCCGTCTTCCCATTGGATCGATACCACACAAATTCTTTCTTTTCCGAAGTACCAAATCGCCGTCCAGCGTACACCATTCGCAAGATTATCGTAGGTGAAAGCCCCGAATAGTCGCCGCAGCGGATTCTCGAATTCTTCGCCAGGATTGACGGCCTGGTTGTTGCGATCGATTCGTTTCGTCACCAGGATGGGACTAATGACTGCGTCTGGCCGCGGAGTTACCGTCTCCCGAAAGAGCACCACAATCTGTTCCGGCAAGACCGGTGTGGGCGTCGCTGTCGATGTTTGTGTAATCGTTGGCGTTGTGGAAATCGTTGGCGTGGTAGAAATCGTGGGCGACAAGGTGATGGTCGGCGTGAGTGTGATCGTGGCCGTCGGCGTCCGGGATGGCGTTGGGGGAACGATTATAAATGCCACTCGAGTACCAAAGACAAGAAACAAGACACCAAACAATCCCGAGACCAAACCCAAAGCAATCGAGCGCCATCCTTTCCCGGCCAGATCTCGCCGTAACAAAAAATAGGGCAATCGTCTCGCGGATGCGACCCGCCGCCAGCCGATTGTCAAGAGAAGCAAACAAACGAGGATTAAGAGTCGCCCGATCGTGTGTAGTGATTGCTCAATCGACACCGATGTTCTCATCCCATGCAGGTATACATCCGGCCCTGTCCCCGATATCGCGGATCTTCGCTATAGACGATCTCTGACCTTCCTGCGTCCGCTTGATTGTACCCGCTTCGAAGGAAAAATACCCAATGGATTCTTCACACAGTGTCCCCCTGCGATCAACCGAAAATGGCTTTATTGAGCAGGTCAAATTAACCTGGCGATTAACAATCGAGCACGCTGCGGATGGTATCGATGAGCTGCCGTTGACTGAATGGTTTGTTCAACGTCATGCTTGCACCGAGCTGCTCGGCCACATCAAGGTCCGCCTGGATACCTACTGCCGTAATCACAATGGTGGGAATATCCCGGATATCCGGATCGGCTTGTTTGGCAGCCAATAAATCAAGGCCACTCTGTTCCGGCATCATCAAATCAAGCGTGATCACATCTGGGCGGGATGTACGCATGATTTCCAAACCATCGTTGGTAGAAGAAGCCTGTAGGACATCGAAACCGCTCCCCTCGAGTACGAAGCCGATCATACGCCGGATGTATTCCTCGTCATCGATGACAAGAATACATTTCCCCATGAATCACCTCTCAGGTATCCTGCAGCTCCCCCTCGTCAAGTGCTTGGTCCAGTGTAGGGAAAATGGAAAAGACGCGATCGAGTAACGTAAGCCGTAATGCCGTCCTCGCTTGTGGTTGAGGTTGGCTGATATACAATGTGCCCCCACGCTCCCGTAGTGTCTTCAATCCCGATACGAGTGCCGAGAGACCCGAGCTGTCGATAAAATCAACATGTTGAAGATCGACAACGATTGTCAGCCCATCGACATCGACAAGTTCACGCAGTTTCTCCTTTAGCGTCGGTGCGGTTTGAACATCGACTCTTCCATGAGGGATAACTACAATCTTGCTATCTTGTGGACGCTCGATTTCAATTTTCATTATGTCCACTCCACTAGAATTTTTTAATCAACCGCCAGTGATTTCGGGTTTCACCGATACGGTGATACTCGCACGTATCGAGCAGCCCTTCTGCCAGCATAAGCCCATAACCGCGTTCCGGGGGTTCGGGGCCGTTGAAAGTTCTCACCCGTAAGGGTTCAGGAATCGGTACGCCATGATCATACAGGTCGGTGATCAACCGGCCCGCCTCAATCACCACACAACCTTGAATTCTCCCCCTGCTTTCGCCGAAAGCATGTCGAATCTGATTGGTCAGGATTTCGGACGTTGCCAACGCAAAATCATCCAACAACTGTTTGTTCAACGAAGTATGCTCTTCCACCACGATATCCTCGAGACCCCGAATCAAATCGACCACGCTGCGTACGGCATGGAAATCTGAATCGATCACAAACGGGATTACCGTACGTTTTGCATCCATCTCATGTTCGCATCGAAATAACAGCAATGCAACATCATCCCGTGCAGGTAATCCTTGGCGATGAATCTCCAAACCCAAACGAAGCGCATTGATTTGATCCGCTGCGCGAGCAGGATGTGTGGCGTAGATTATATCGGATAGTCCCTGTAGGCCAAGTACCTTTCCTTCCGGGTCTTCAGATTCGGTCACGCCATCGGAATACGCCAGCAACAGATCACCGGGATGCAGGGTGACCATCCGATCTTCATAGGGATACTCAGGCTCAATACCCAGCGGGATTCCCGTACCTGGCAAAAATTCAGCTTCTTGAGTCTCATGTCGCCAAAGAAGGGCGTCGACGTGACCTGCCGAAGCATACTCGAAGGCACTCTGCTGCTGGAGACAGCGCATTACGAACGCCGTCACAAAAGTATCCGCTTTCTCCAAATCCTGATAAATATAATGCCCGATTTTCTTCATCAGGTCGGCCGGCTTATTACAAAAGGGAGCATGTCCTCGAAAAGTGCCATGCACGATCGAAGTCAGGATCGCCGCCGGTATCCCCTTTCCGGCGACATCTGCGAGAATCATGATCAGATCGCCATCCTGCGTTTTCGACGAAGCATACATATCTCCACCGACGTGTTGTGCCGGTTGAAGATGTACGGCAATATCCACTCCCGGAATTTCAGGAAATTCATCCGGCAACAAGCTCGCCTGAATCCTCGCCGCGACTTCCAATTCCCGTTCGATACGCTGCCGCTCCTCCCAGATCAATCTTGAGCGCATCGATTCAATAATCGAACAAACTCGGTCCGCTGCAGAAGCCAGCAGTTGGATATCGTTTGCCGTGAAACGCCCGGGGAGCGTATCCAGAAAACCCATCATGCCATTCGTCTGCCCATCGAGAGCCAAGCGGGCGACCAAGAGATCGCCATACTCAATCAAGGGAGAACCCGCCTGCACTAAATCATCCTTCAATTCTCGCATACTCACTGGACCCACCGAATTATCGATCAACGATAGCAGTAGATCTGCGTCTGGAAGATCTTGTTTGGAAGCAGTGCATGTTTGTAACTCCCCATCATCGCGGAGAACGATGAAGACATCCTCGACGAAGATTACTTTTTCCAGCAGGGCGATGATTTCAGTCATTAACTCAGGCAATTCCGTGACCCTACTGACAATGTGTGTAAACTCATAGAAAAACGACAGTCGATCCCACGCACCGACCAGCGCTTCGGTCAAATTCTTCCCAAGATTCTGTTCTCGTAACCCAAAAGTGAAACCATCAAGCCAGGTTTGTAACAAATGGCGATACGAATTCGATTCCTCCGCTTTCGTCCAAGCCACGAAACGCAGCCGATCGGATTCTTGCATCGAAGATTGCACGACCCACCATTTGCGTCCACGATATGTGTATGCGTCGATTTCAAGATCATGGCCGAGTGCGTTTTGAACCTTTTTCGGCAATTTCGTTTGCCGGCCGAATCCTAAAAACTGGCGGTCGCCTATATAACAAGCGAAGCCTCCACCGGTCATGCCGATCCACGTTTTCCGAATCTCTTCTAGGATGTCAGACAGCTCTCCATCCATGGGGTATACTGTAACTCACTCAGTAGCTTGAAGCAACTTCTCAGCTAAGATTGCATCTAATGGATAAAGAGAACACACCCAGCATTAAAGCGTTAAAGGCAGGCGACCGAGATGCGTACGCGCAGATGGTCGAATTGTACTCGCCGAAAATCTATCGCCTCGCCCTGCGAATGGTAGACGATCCACACGAAGCAGAGGATATCTTGCAAGAGACCTTCCTGAACGCTTTTCGAGCTATCGAACAATTCGAAGGCCGTTCGAGCCTCGGCACCTGGCTTTACCGTATCGCCGCGAACCAAGCACTCATGCATCTCCGCAAAAAGAGCCCAACTCTCGTATCCGTCGATGAACTGATCCCCAGTCTGGACGATCCGGATCAGAAGCGTGAACTCGCTGACTGGTGTTGTCTGCCGGAGGATGAGTTCATGACAACTGAAGCGCAAGCTATGCTTAAAGATGCAATCCAGGATTTATCGCCGACGCTGAAGACGGTATTCATCTTGCGCGATTTGCATCATCTGACGACGCGGGAGACTGCACAGGTTCTCGATATATCCGAATCCGCCTTGAAAACCCGTTTATTACGAGCAAGGCTTCAACTGCGAGATTCACTTTCTTCGTATTTTTCAGAACGTGTGAAAGAGATCGACAATGACTGAGCGTAGCTCTTGCCAGGACCTTCTCCAGAGATTATCTGCATACATCGACAATGAAGCCAGCAAGGCGATTTGCGAGGAAATCGAACGCCATCTCGCGGAATGCGATAACTGCCGCATCATGCTGGACACCCTGCGGAAGACCATTTCGCTCTATCAGATCGTTGATACGGCGGATGAGATACCCAACGAAATACAAGAGCGGCTTCTTAAAACCTTGACCATTGATGACGTATGGCCTAAGGACAGCAGCAATCCTCCGGTTGACCCATAGTGAACTTTCATTCGAAATACCCCCGGCCATGACGAAGAAAACCAAACGCAAGAAGTATAATAAAGAAGTAAGAAACAAAGAACCCCGTCCAGGTGCTCGCTGCCCACACTGCGGGGAAGGCACACTTGTTTATAATTCATGTCTGCAACTTGTGTGTACACATTGCCAGAACAGCTATGGTGGAGCTTTCACTTGATAAACTCAATCCTTCCCGTTGGGAAGAACATTCTCAGCCATCTTCATATCGACATGAAAGTGTAAGCTTACATTTCGAACCACACGCCCACGAGATCAAGCAGGAGAGTCACGATGGAAGTACAAGTTACTTGGAGCAGTGGATTAACTTTCAGCGGAAGCGCGGACAGCGGCTTTTCCGTACCTATGGGAGCTGATCCTTCCGTCGGAGGGAACGATGATGGTTTTCGACCGATGGAACTTTTTGCCCTCGGCCTCGCGGGATGCACCGCGATGGACGTCATCTCTATCTTGCAAAAGAAACGCCAATCGGTCACAGCATTCGAAGTCCACGTTCGGACCGAACGCGGCGACGAACACCCACGCACCTTCACCAAGATCCAAATTGATTATCTTGTTACTGGAAAAAATGTTGAAAAAGCTGCCGTCGAACGGGCAATCGAATTATCCGAAACGAAGTATTGTCCCGCCCAGGCGATGCTGAAAGAAGTCGTACCTATATCATCCTCGTATAAAATTATCGAGCAAGGTTAAGCAGATGGATACTTTGAAGTCTTACCCACATCGAGGCGGGGGAATTGCCGAACGCCAGATGACTACCTAATCCCACGCAGTATGGAGATACCACGATGTTACTTCATAATTTAAACGATATGGACTCACGAGAAATCGTACCCGGGTTTCACGCCCGCATGGTCCATTCTGAAAAGATGACCTTCTCGGTATGGGACGTTGATGTCGGCGCAGTGCTTCCCGAACATGCCCACCCGCATGAACAAATATCGACTGTGCTGGAAGGCACATTTGAACTCACTGTTGGCGGGAACTCGAAAACGCTTCAAGCCGGCATGGTCGTCGTCATTCCATCCAACGTTCCCCATTCCGGAAAGGCAATAACGTCCTGTAAGATGCTGGATGTGTTCCATCCAGTGCGAGAAGAATATCGATCTTCTGAATAAGCCACGATACCCGGCACCACCAGACCAATGGTGTTCGTCTGACGGGTTGCCAGGCTGCGTGCGATGCCGCCAGGACGATGACCAAGGGTCTCGATCACATCCTTGACTCGCTCCCGCGCCTCCGGACTGATCTCCCCCTTCCCGTTGACCACCCGGGAGACCGTCATCAACGAGACTCCAGCCTCGCGTGCCACGTCGGACAAGGTGATTCTGCGCGTCATCGCACTCCTGTCAGCGTTTACGTTAATGCTAACAGGACTAAATACATAGAAATCCGACTTGTCAAGGCAGTATGAAAGGGTGGCAAGACCAAATTCAGAGAACGAATGGTACTAGAAATCCCCCCATTACCGGAGCGCTTTAAGCAAGCAGCCCGGATACTTTTTCAGAGAATCCTCGTTGCGAGATCCTTGATACGTACGAAAACCCATTCACATGGAAAACGCATCCGCAGACTGATGCGCCTGATCACGGATGATTTGCAGCAGCTCTTCATCCTGATATGGCTTGACAATGTACGCTGCAGCCCCGATCTCCAATGCCTTGCTGCGGTGTTTACCCCCGGCCCGTGAAGTCAGAACGACAAGCGGTATATACTTGAACGATTCGTGCGCCTTCAAAGTGGACATTAACTCAAACCCATCCATGCGCGGCATCTCGATGTCGACAAGGATCAGATCCGGAAGCGGCGAAGTTAACTGTAGTATCTCCAGAGCTTCAATCCCATCCTTGGCTTCAACCGGCTGCCACCCCGCGTGACGGATGAGTTTGGAAACCACACGCCGTACACTCAACGAATCGTCGACAATCATAATGGATAATGCTTCTTCGACATCCTCAGGTGCAGGTTGATCCGGCACTGTGATCCGCTCTTCCGCTCGAGGAGTCTCCGCGATCAGATCGGCAGGATTCAATATCAAGATCACACTGCCATCACCCAACAATGTTGCGCCGGTTACGCCATGAACTCGCCGCAAATGCGTGCCAAGATTCTTGATAACGATTTCTCGACCCGTTAAGAGCTGATCCACAACCATACCGACTTCTTTATCCCCAACTTTGAGAATCAACACCGGCATTCGCTCGGGATCCGATTCAAATCGCTGCTTGAGTTTAAGCACCTCACCCAGGTGAAGCAGGGAGAAGCGTTGATCGCCCAATCGAAATACACGTTTTCCATCAATGTATTCGATCTGCTCGCGCTCCAATCGCAGGATCTGTGTTATTGCGTTCTGAGGGATGGCAAAAGTTTCCTCATTGACACGAACAAGGATGGCTCGCGTAACCGCCAGGGTCATGGGTAAGCGAATGGTATATGTTGTGCTTTCACCTGGCGTGGACACGAGGGATACCGTGCCCTTTAAGTTTTCAACATTGGTCCGTACCACATCTAAGCCTACACCCCTTCCGGAAACTTCACTGACCTCGCTAGCCGTGCTGAATCCTGACAAGAAGACAAGCGCATATATCTCATCATCGGAGATACGATGTTCCTCCTCCAGGGAGATGAACCCTTTACTGAGGGCGACGGACCGGATAACCTCGGGCTCCAAACCAGCACCGTCATCGCGAACCTGGATGATCACTTCGTTTCCTTCAGGATAGGCGCGCAGATCGATACGGCCTCGTTCCGGCTTCCCGTTTGCCACTCGTACATCCGGCGTTTCGATGCCGTGATCCACAGCATTGCGCAGCAGATGAAGCAGCGGATCAACGATCTTATCCAGGACTGTTGTATCCAGCTCGATCTCTTCCCCTTCGATGATGAAATCAATTATTTTTCCCTGTTCACGGGACAAGACACGAACGGTGCGATAGAGACGCGAAGTAAGTGTGGCCAGAGGGACCATGCGTGTACGCATTAACTCGTCCTGAATTTGAGACGAGAGGCGGCGATGACGGTTTAGGATGCCGTCGAAATCAGCGATCAGATTATTTAGATCAATACCCAACGTCCGGATGTCACTCGAAGTTTCTGTTAACTCTCGAGATAACAGATGGAATTCAGTGTATCGATCAAACTGTAACTCATCAAAATCTCCAATATCCACGGAGCCCAATTCAACGCCTGCATTCCTGCCGCTCGTCCCACCGAGTAGATTAATTCTTCCGCCAAGTGCGCGCACTTCATAGTTGGTTTCAATGGTTGAAGATATTCGTCGCAAGCGCTCACTACTCAGTCCCAGCTCTTCCACCTCCCGAGCGAGGTCCCTCATCCGTAATTCGAAAGCCGAACGACTGATGACCAATTCACTGACCAGCTTAACGAGTTCATCCAGACGTTCGAGCGGTACTCGCACGATCCTGGTCGGTTTTCGAAGTTCACTTCCGCTGACCGTTACGGATGGTTCATCCTTGACGGCTTTCTCTGTGAGTGTCGGCAGTTTTTCAAGGTCCAGGATACCTCCTTCGCCAAACAACCCAGGTTCGTCGAAACCACCTTCCACTGCGTCATCACCCAGAAGAACCGAATAGCGGCGATACAAATCACGCAGTACTTGACGCAGTCTATCTTTCTCGATACCACCGGAGAGCATATCTTCCAGGGTGTCCGACGAATCAAAGAGAAGATCCATACTCCGCGCGTCGATGGTCACACGCTCGTCCGACAAGCGGTCCAACAAATCTTCCATTCTATGCGTAAGGTGTGCGATAGAGGACAAACCAACTGCACCAGATGCACCTTTTAGCGTATGAACACTACGGCGCACCGCTTGCAGTGCTTCACTGTCCGAAGGCTGTTGAATTAACCCTGCTAACTGCGAGGTGACGCTCTGAATGTGCTCTTCTGCTTCCATCCGGAAGATATCCAGAAGCTCTGGAGAGATATCCTCCTGGTAGTGCGTCGCATCTGGTGGTGAATCCGTCGATTTCTTTTCTTCTCCTGAAGTCGTATCAACTTCCTTGACACACTTCTGGATTGCCATCTCTTCAGCTTCCTTATCTTTATCTTTTGGCAACCCGCGCATGCGGCGGTAGACATAGGTGGCATCTTTTATCAATCGCTGTTCATTTAGGTTCCCACTCCCCAAACCATCGACAAATAATTCGATTTGAACAACCATCTTACGCAACCGCCCCAGTGCCCGCTTGCCCATTTTCAATTCGCCGGAAGCAAATTCCTCGAGGACCTCCTCCAAACAGGAAGCGATTAGGCTCAAACCGGGCAAATCGATCATCGAAGCGGAACCTTTAATGCTATGCGAATAGCGATACGCTTCTTTAATAGCCTCCAGCTGTTTTGGATCTGCCTGGTACGCCTCGATCTTTTGCAGAATGATGGGCAGGTATCCGCGAACCTCATCAAGAAAGCCGGCGAGCAAGTCCTCGTCTCGTCTCTTTAACATTTCGTTATCTCCAACCTTGCGTCCACTCCTGCGAGCGATGAAAGTGGCTGCGATTCATCGATAACAAATCAGCTGACAACGCAAGATGCTCAACCTATGCCAAATTACGTGTATCGCTGCCGGGCAACTTGAAGGCACTGACCGATACACGAAGTTCATCGGCCAATCCAGCCAGCGAACTGATGGAATTGGCAGCCTGTTTTGTACCTTCGGCTGTCTGCTGTGTAATTTCAGCGATGTTACTCATTGATCTCGCCAGATCTTCCGATCCTCGAGCCTGCTGTTGCGAGGCTTGCGAGATCGACTGACTTAATTCAGCCAGGCGCATGGAAACAGACTCGATCTCACTCAGCGCGCGACCGGCATCTTCTGCCAGTTTTGTTCCCGAAACCACCTCGTTGGTCGTTGCTTCCATCGCGGCGACCGCTTCGTTGGTTTCGGTCTGGATGGTCCGGATCAACGTTTCGATCTGCTGCGTTGCCTGTAATGCGCGATCAGCGAGACGCTCAACTTCCTCAGCAACTACAGCAAAGCCCTGCCCGGCCTCTCCGGCCATGGCTGCCTGAATCGATGCATTCAGCGAGAGTATACTGGTTCGGTCGGCGATGTCACCGATCAACCCTACAATCTCACCAATTTCTTGAGAACTCTCACCCAGTCGCTTGATACGCTTGGCAGTCTCCTGCACTCTATCGCGAATGCGGCTCATGCCCTGCATTGTATTCTCTACTGCCAGTGTCCCCTGCTGTGCATTGATCAGAGATAGCTCGCCCACCGACGCCGTCACGGTTGCACTCTCGGAGACCTGTGCGATCGATGCTGCCATCTCTTCGATCGATTCGGATGTCTCGGCGATCTGCATGGCTTGGGATTCGCTGCCCTGGGATAACTGCTCGGCTCTTGCGCGGATCTCGTTCGCCAAAGCACTCACTTTTTGCGTGGCTACCTGAACGCCGGTAATGATCCCACGCAACTGCCCGATCATCAGATTGAACGAGTCGGCGATGGCACCGGTCACGTCCGCCGTTACTTCGGCTTCCACCCTCAGATCGCCGTCGGCGGCACCGCTAACCTCCCGCAGCAGCTTCTGAATCGAAGCCTGCATCGCATCCCGCTCCTCACGCGTCTGAATCAAACCCAGCGTGTTATCGAGCATGGCATTCAATGTATCGCTCATCTCCCCCAACTCATCGCGCGCCTCCACCTCAGATCGAGCGTCAAAATTCCCCATGCCCACCTCGGAACAGGTTTGGGAGATGCGACCGATCGACCGCAGAATATCCTGGACGACGACAAACCGGAGCAGGACTGCCGCAGCCAGTGCACCAAAACCAATAATCAAAACGGCTCGCCTTCCGGAAGTCTGCACTGCGTTCACAGCGGCGATCGAGGCATCCATTTCAGCCAAACGTTCGCTAACCTGAACGTCAAGGAGTCCTCCCAGCACTTCCGCCCCGTTGTACATCTCGAGCTTTAATCCATCAAGATCATTTTGAACTTCTTGACCCGTCCCTATAACTTGTTGAACCAGGACGAGAATAGCATCTGATTGTTCTTTGATCTGATTAGCTGCCTCAGATCGTTCATCACTCTGTCCAGCTTCTCCTGCGATGTATCCATCCACGGAGGTCTGAATCGAGAGAATACCGTCCATGATATCTTCCAGGTTATCTTCCCCACCCAATGCCAGGTATTCTTCCAACTCCTTGAAAAGGGAACCATATTTTGCTTCCAACTCTAACAAGGAAATCGCCCCTGGAACGACTGCCTGGTCCAGTTGCGCGACCTCATTGCCAACTTTTGTTATCGAGCTGGCCGAGTTTTGACCCAAGATGACTATGAAAACGATGATGATCAAGAATCCAACCGTCATCTTCGTTCTGAGTTTTACGTTGCGAAGCGGGTTCAATACGTTCCCGATATTTTCGATTCGAAGGCTTTTCAACATCTGGAACTCCTCTCCCAGTAACATATCTTTTGGGTAAGATTTTCAATGGGTTTCTGTTTCATCGAAGATATCCTTCGGGACATCACGAAAAGTTTTTCATTCTTTCCGATAAAAGCAGCCGATCGATATCCAAGACCATGATTTCGCTTTCATCTTGCTTGAGTACACCATCGATAAACTGCGCCATAACATCCGTGGCAGGTACAGTGTGTTTAGCTAACCGATCCATTTGCAGGTATCGAATCCCGCGCACATCGTCTACGATCAAACATGTTGAGATCTCCTTGTCGCTTGATTGCATGACCAACATCCTGCTTTCCTCGCCTTGATATCTTGGCGGCAGGCCCAGGAAGACTCGTAAATCCACCACCGAGAGAATATCTCCCCGTAAATTCGCAACGCCCAAAACCCATTCGGGCACATTGGGCACAGGTGTTGTGGTGAGTGGCTCACCAATTTCAATCATACTTTCGATAGGCACTGCATATTCTGTCTCGGCTAAGTTAAAAACAACGTGTTGTTCACCTTCAATTTCCACCGCCCTCCGAACAAAAGGCAGCGCCGCCAAGGCACGTCGCTCATAGTCCGTATCCTCTTCATCGAGGGAGGCAATCAAGGTTTCAAGCAGTGTAGAGCTTGTATCTGAGGGCAGAGTGGTTCCCTGGTCGGATTCAACGAACGACTCTGCCTCCATTGTGGGTTGTTCCTCGATTTCCACCGTCTTGCTGCTCTCTTCCAGCACATGGACTGGAGAAACATCTTGCTTCGATTCCAGCGTGATTTTCTCCTCGACTTTGGGTTTCGCTGTCTTCTTCTTCGGAAGTCGCTTTTGAGAAGTGGCCTCCGGTTTTGCCGGAGCAGCAGCCTTCTTCTCAGCCCTGGGCTTCGCGGCGGATTTCTTCCCGGCTGTGAGTTTCGCCGTCGTCTTCTTCGTAGTTTGTTTTCGAGAAGCAGGCTTCGACTTCGCCGGAGCAGCGGCCTTCTTCACAGCCTCGGGCTTCGCGGCGGCTTTCTTCCCGGCTGTGGGTTTCGCCGTCGTCTTCTTCGTGGTTTGTTTTTGAGAAGCAGACTTTGCCGGAGCAGCAGCCTTCTTTTCAGCCCTGGGCTTCGCGGCGGATTTCTTCCCGGCTGTGGGTTTCGCCGTCGTCTTCTTCGTGGTTTGTTTTTGAGAAGCAGACTTCGACTTCGCCGGATCAGCGGCCTTCTTCACAGCCTCGGGTTTCGCTGTGGCTTTCTTCTTGTTTTTAGGTTCCGCCGCGGCTTTCTTCGGCGCCTGCTTTCGAGAAGTGGGCTTCGTCTTCGCCGCCGATCTCTTTTCTGAATCGACTTTCGTTTTTACCTCAGCATCACGTACTTCTTGTGCTTTATCCGGTTCCGCAAAAGGATCCTCAAAGAGTGGATTGGAGGGTTTAGTCTTATCCTTTGGCATTGCTTACCACCCTTTCCACCAAACGCGCATAATCCATCGCACCGGTGCTATTGGGCGCATACTCATAAATCGTCCGCTGTTGTCCCATGGCTTCGGATATCTTGACATTGATGCGGATCGGTTCGGCAACCTTATCGGCAAAATGACGATGTAGAATCTCCATCACCTCTCGATCCTTCCGCAGCCAGGCGTAATAAAACGTGGGCACAATGAGAAAGAGTTCGCTATTATGCTTCGATATCTTTCCCACCGTTTTTAAAGTCTGGATTACCTGACGCGTACCGATCAACGACAGGTAATTCATCGCCACGGGGACAATGATCTTGCGGGCATAAATCAGGCCGTTCTCATTTACTAGACTGGCCGATGGCGAATGATCGAGGATAATGTAATCATATCCACGAACGTATTGCATCTTTTCACGCAGGACCCATTTCGCGGCCTGGTCGTCCTTCATGCGCCACAACTCACCCTCAGCTTTCAGCAGGTTATCGTTACTGATAATAAGATCAAGATTTTCTCGCGCGGGAGTAATGCAAGCTTTGGCTTCAGCCTTTCCGAGAAGTAAGTCCGCCAGGGAAAACGGGTGCTGAACACCAAAGCACGTTGCAAGGCTTCCCTGGGCATCGAGATCGATGCAGAGTACTCGCTCTCCGCGTAAAGCCAGTCCAGCAGCCAAATTAACCACGGTTGTGGTTTTTGCCGTACCGCCTTTGAAATTCAGCACACCGATGATCTCGGTCATTATGTTGCCTCCCGCAGCAGCATATACGAAGTCGAAGAAAATGCGAGTTACAGCAGCTTCTCGATGTTGGCCAAATACTGCTCGGTATCAAAGGGTTTGATCATGTACTCATCTGCACCTTGCTCGAGGCCCCAAAAGCGATCACTGTCCTGTGTCTTGCTGGTGAGCATGATGATCTTGATATCCTCGGTATCGGGGGATGTCTTTAATTGCCGGCAAACCTGGAAGCCGTTCTTTTTGGGCAGGACAATGTCCAACACAATCAGATGAGGACGCTCTTTCATCGCAACGTCCAGGGCTTCTTCACCATCCACGGCAGTGAATACCCGATACCCCTTTTCCTTTAACGGGGCAGTCATCAACCGCAAGTCGGTTGGGCTGTCATCCACCACCAGGATCTTTTCGTTTGCCATTTAAGCCTCCACATATTCTGCAAGAGTGTGCGCCATTACTGCTTCTCGTTTCCCCTATTCAGAGTAGCGCAAATCTCGTATACCTTTTTATCTCCTACGATCCTTCAGACCATGTTCTAAACCAACAGACTCCTTCAACAATGGCAACTTTCAATGGCTTGCTTGAGTTCGTCCAGGAAAGTGGCGCAAGTATCCTTCCATCGGTCCGTAGCAGATGAGGATCGGAAACGTTCTGTAATCAAACGGAAGAACCGATCCAGAACCGCCACGATGCTCGACCCGAGTCGAAGATACGTGTTCCGGATAGTGTCCGCATCGAACTCCCAATTTTTACCTTTATCCAGCAGCTCATCGGACATGAGACCCTTCACGACCTGGCCAAGGTCTATGCCACTGCTTTCAGCCCTCGCTGCTGATAAGGCCTCCTCGAAACCATTCCCGGGGAGATGTTTTTTAGACATGTCCACGACGTTCTTCACGATGTTGGAAAAGATGAGCAAAGGCATCGGAGGCTGACCTTGTTCGCTCCCCTCCGTCAGCAACGCCCGTGAATGTTCGAGTTTCGACAACAGGTAAATCAAATCGAGTTCCAATGCACTGTCTTGCTCCACCTCACTCGATGTGAGATCTTCATCCTGCCCGCCGACTTCCTTACCTTCGATTCGCAGCTCATCGATACGCCGCCTTCCCTCTGAAAGGATATGATCCCACGGGGTCATGATCGTTCGGCGCGGAAGTAAGACATCACTCGAGAGACGGAACTTGCCATCGATCCAGGTCAGAATCTCGTAGACCGCATCTTCACCACGCAAGGGGCCAGCTTTTGCCTCGATGATCTCCCCTTGATTAAAATATATGACCCCCTCCTGACTTTGCTCTTTCGAGAGAATTAGCGCGGCGCTCTGTTTTTCCAGGCAAATTAGCTGCACGAGATTCACTAGACTCATCGTATATTTGCTGTCCTTTACCGTCACTCGATCATTCCGGGAGAAACACCTGAATCATGTATATCTCAATCGTCGGCATGATTTATATACGTTCTTACATACATAACCAATTCATCTGGCTCGAATGGCTTGGTAATATAGCCGGACGAGCCAACCTTACGTCCCATTTCCTTGTCGGCAACATCATCCTTTCCCGACAACATAATTACGGGGATGTTTGCAGTCTCTCCTTCTGCTTTGATGGTCTTACATAATTGATATCCGTTCATTCGCGGCATCGTAATGTCGAGCAATACCAGATCGGGCAACTCATCTCGAATTCTATCTAAGCCCTCCTGTCCGTCGGCTGCCGCAATGACCCGGTAACCTTCTCGCTCCAACGTGATCTCAACCAACCTGCGGATCGTCGGGCTGTCATCTACCACGAGCACGGTTATGCGTCGGCTTTCTCCTTCCAGCCCCGTTGGCTCGATACGTGTTAACTCGTCCAGACGCATCTTCAGGAAATTGTCTTCCGGTCGAGCACGCAACGCTTGACGTAGTTGGATAATTCCGTCTTTAATTTGACCAAGATTTAAGTATGCCAGTGCCAGCGTGTAATGCCTGTCGAAATCAATAACATCCTTGCCATTGTCCTGAAGACGCTCAATTGCCTCGAAGATAATCGACTTCTTTGCCCCTTTATTGCGCATGAGGGCATCCATGTCGCTCAGCGTGAGCACAGAGCCACACGAACGACATACCGTAAGCTGCGCAGGAAATGAAGTCAGACAAAGCGGGCAATTCCAACCTGCCTTCTTCTCTGGTTCATGCTTTTCTTGAACCTCTGCCAGCTTTTCCTTTGCCCATTTCAATCCCGATATCGCGTGTTCATTAGCGGGATTGATTGCCAACACCTGCTTCAGATATTCCACTGCTTCTTGCGGACTTTCGGAGACGCCAGCCAACCACAGCCAACCAAGTTCGTCGTCGGGATTAATTTTCGTTGCTTTTTGGAAAAGCTGATACGCAAAGGCCTTATTGCCGCCTTTTGCGGCAACAATACCTTCCTTAAGCAGCACGTGAAACATATCTTCAGACAAAACTAGATACATCTTTCGATACGAAGCATGATACGTAAAATTTCATCGGGCACTATCGTCCTTCCTCACTCGAGTTGATCTACTTCCTCAGGAACTTGTCAATGCCTTCATCCCGCCAAACCTTAAGCGTCTTCTCATCCTTTGTATCGATTTTCACGCCGATAGCATTGACGGGTACGTCATGCTTCTTCTGGATCTCAATCCAGTTCTTTTTCACTGCAGGATCAATCGACATAGGGTTTCCTCCCTTAAATTATCCGTAACATTCGGCCAGCAAATCACTGACCGATGAGGAACAATACGTATCCGTCTCCTCGGGACCGACGATGGCGATCATGGCCTTCCCAGGCACATCCGAAAAGGTTTCATTCGCAAATCGCTGCAATTCCTGATGATCGGGCGAATCGATCCGAGACAGGACTTCATCGCTAGGAATGTGTTCACCAAAGTAGAATTCCTGCGTGGCCAGACGGCTCATGCGAGTATTTGTGTTTTCGCCGGCGAGTAAATGTTGACCACGCAGATGCATTTTCGCCTTCCAAAGTTCCTCCACGTCTATAGAATGTTTGCCGGATAGAAGCTGATCCAATTCATCGAACGTCAAAGCCAAGACTTGGAGTAGATACTCGGGCAAGGTACTACCTTCGATGACAAGTAAGCCCGCATCCCGATAGGCGTGGTATTCGGATTCAATGCGATATACAAGGCCTCGCTCTTCACGAACACTGCGGTAGAGTCGGGAACTGATTCCGCCACCAAGCAGGTTGTCAATAAGATGGATAGAATAACGATCAGCGGAAGCATAGGGATGAGTTGGTATTCCAACAGAGAAGTAGGCTTGTGAAACTGATGCGTGTTCTATCATCACACCGGACCGAGATGATGGCAGCTTGTTCACCACAACCTGACTACTACTACCCTGCAATCTCCAAAATGCATCTCGAACCTGGGCGACAAAATCTTGATGTTCCACGTTACCGGCAGCAGTGATGATCATACGATCCGGAAGATAATGTTTGTGGATAAAATAAATTACATCTTCACGCGTAAGGCTTCGAACCGTCGTCGAATCACCCGTTATCGCTCGACCCAACGGATGACCCGGCCAAACGGAAGATTTCAAAAGCATATGAGCTCGTTCATACGGTGTATCGCGCACTCTGTCGATCTCGCGCAGGATGATCGCTTTTTCTCGTTCGATGTTCTCGGGTGGAAAGATCGAATTGAGTAATATGTCACCGAGAAGATCGATGGCATACGTTCGATAATCGTCCAGCACCGTTGCAAAGTAACACGTGTAATCACGGGTTGTAAAACCCCCGAAATTCCCTCCCCCCACATCCATGAGATTGGCAATCTGATTCTCATCGCGGCTGCTGGTTCCTTGAAACATCAAATGTTCTGCCAAATGAGCCAAACCAGCTTTTTCCGGCCGTTCATCTCTTGGGCTGGCATCGATGAGTATCCCGATAGCAACGGATCGTGAGCCTGGAATTGTTTCGGTCACGACGCGGATGCCATTCTCCATTGTTGTCTTTTGATATAAAGGATGACTCGCACTGAGTCGTACGGAAACATCCCTTTCTTCTTCAACCGAAACATGCGAACCAAGGTTTGCAGCACGGATCGCCATTGAAGCAGATTGCTGGGCGGCAAACCGCAAGTCCTCAACTGACATCGATCTCCCCGGCTTCGACTTCAACGGCATCGCATCACCACCTGTAACCCGGATCAATGAATTTACCAGGTTGAAGTGGGAGTGGATTTATCGTGTTGGTTGCCAATAGGCGGAAGTCGTAACGATGTGTACAGTTTCCGCGCAGCTGAGAGGATGAAAACGCACTGCGAAGTTTGGGAGAGTTACGAATGAGGTTTTCTGGGAAGGCAGTTATCTCGGAAGTGAGTGTTGATCCATGGTAGAGGTGAAAAAATGGTGCATCTCTCTGGTAGTTCATAATCATCTTGCTGCCTCATATCGAAATCGATAGTGGCCACCTTCATCTACAACTAAACGGGCTAAAGATGGCAAATTCGTGATGCCAGCCCGCAGATCCATCACTTATTAGCTATGATCTGCTATCCTGCGGTATCCAGCAACACATAACGAGTCTCCCAATCATCTCCCCCAGCCCCTGTGAAATGCGCCTATTAATGCTGGGTAGGATGATGCGCGCCAATAAACCGCCCATGTACACGCAACATGAGACATACCTCTTATGATATATCGCTACGCGACGATCTCAACCTTACGAGTAGCTTTCAGATTCATTCTTCATTAAATGTTACATCATCTACAACAATCGCGCAGGCAGTATCCCCTGATATTTCCAGTTTGTGATATCCGCCTTATGCCAATCTATCGCTGAGTGACTGCGGTGCCAAGTACAATCATCTCGTACAGCGGTTCGTTCTTTCACCACATCCTCCACCAACTAGTCAACGTGACTGATGAAAGACAGCAAATAATCGGCAAAACATCGCGTGTCAAGAGATTTTTTCATAGTTATTCTGGAGTTGAATTCGACTGATGTCACCGCGCAGGAATCATCGCGTCAACGGCAATGAATATGCAGCAGGCAGCAACAAACAATCAAGCAGATCTTACCAGCCTGGTTCCAAACTGAAGTACGTGTAGTGGTAATGAATTTTCCCATCCTTTAGTCCCAGGATGTCGTTGCCATTGCGAACAACGCCTGTATCAGCCTCAGCCGTCCAGGTAATGTGCCGTGAGTTACCGCTTCCACTTCTCCCTGTAAGACGAAATTGGCCTCTCGGCATCAACTGACTGAAGAGTGTTTGATACCAATCTTGAATCGAGCCAACGCCGACAACCGTCCGCTCCCCGGTGACATGCGCTGCCCGAGTCGCATAGAGACCGGCCAATTGGGATACATCGTGCATGTTCATGTGGTTGATTAACTGCTCGGAAATATCCGGAGGCGGTGGCGGCGGATCCCAGCTAAATTCTGCGAACGCATCCCACAACTCCATGTAGCCGCTCCGCCTGGCGTTGTCCCAACTCCAGGCATTTGCCGCACTCAAACCAAGTTCCTTGGTACGCGTCAAGAAGCGCTGGATTTCACCCTTGGTTGGCCGCCAGCTTCCCCGGCCGTATGTCGGAGCTGTGGGTATCACAGGTCGGGCGTTTGCGAGTGACATGTATTGTTCAACGCAGCGGTCCAACTGCTCCTCTGGATTGTGGGCACCCTCGAAGTACACCTGCGGCATGGCGTAATCACAATATTCGAGGAACTCATTGAAGGGAAGCGCAGCGTGTGTCTTGGGATAACGGTAGGTACTCAACGCAACCGGCAAATCAGGCAATCCGGTTCGCAATACTTCCATGAAGCGCGTCGCCGCTTGCGCTCGGCCCGATTTCTTGTACTCCACTTCCGCATCGATGACGTAGCCATCCAGCCCCAACGCCCGTAGACGTGAAACCGCCATACGAGCCTCGCCGATAGGATCGTATCCCAATACATAATGCCAGCCCCAGGCTTGAATACCCACTTTGCGTAGTTCAGCCACTAGAGGAGGCACAAGATCCACACCGTTCGGTGTTTCATCGTAGTTATAGCGCCAGGAAGGACCGTCCGCGATTTTTATCAACACATGAGAAAGCTTCGCTTGTACGGCATTCGCAGCAATGCTCACCGGATTCCCCGCGTCACAATTTGGAATCTGCCAGATAAAATAGCCTTTTCCTTTCAACGTCATCGAAGATCCTCCAGTGAGTTAACCAACAACTGCAATCGCATGAAATCCTGGTCCGTCCATCGCCGGATATAACCAAGCCAATAACAACCTTGTTCACCCGTTTTGATCACTGCCATCTCACAAGCACTTTATGAAGCTTCACCTTTACCTTGATCCTCATCGAGTTGTCTTGCCCGGCGCAAGGCCTTCGAGCCATACCGTCTTCGGATTGAATCGATCGCCTGCAACAAACGGCTGTCTTGCTCCCAAGACCGATCGAAGAGAGATAACTGACGCTGCGGAGGTCCCAGATCGGCTACCCCAACACCCAACAATCGAACCCGACGCCGGGGCGTCCATACCCGTTCGAACAACATGCGTACGGTTTGATAAATCTCTCCATCCTGGTCCGTCACCTGCGATAACTGCCGCTGTCGCGTGATGGTCGAGAAATCCGCCCAGCGCAGCTTGAGACGAACCGTTTTCCCTGCCAACTCTGCCTTTCGCAAGCGAGAACCGACTCTTTCGCTGAGTACGAAGAGCACCCGCTTTAATTCTTCGCCATCCGAAATGTCCTTTGAGAACGTAGTTTCCGCGGACATCGAATGGGGTTCGTACGTCTCCTGAACCGGTCGATCGTCCTCTCCGCGTGCTCTGGATGCAAGTTCCATTCCGTATTCACCGAAAATCGTCCGCAAACGCCCTTGGGGCATGTTCGCCAGTTCCCCGATTTTGTGAACGTTTTCGGCTTTCAGGCGTTCTGCCGTTTTCGGGCCAACTCCCCAGAGCATTTCCACAGGTAAATCCGCCAGGAATACTCGCTCATCGCCCGGCTGCACGACGATCAAGCCTTTCGGCTTACCCACCTCTGTGGCAATCTTTGCCACCAATTTATTACTGGCGACGCCCCACGAAGTCGGCAGGTGGAAACGCACCTCGATTTCCGACTGAAGTTCCATTGCCACCGCTTCGCCGCCGAGTGGATCATCACTTACATCCAGAAATGCCTCGTCGACCGATAATTGCTCGACCAATGGGGCACAATCGCGCAAGAAGGCCATGATCCGTCGGGAGTGTTCGTAGTATTCTGCGTGTCTGCCCGGCAGTACGATCAAGTCCGGGCATAAACGCAGCGCATGCGAGGTAGGCATCGCCGAGCGAACGCCGTAGGCACGTGCGGGGTAAGATGCTGAAGCCACAACGCCCCGCCCTTCTGGTGTGCCACCGACAACGAAGGGACACCCCGCTAACTCCGGCTGGAGAAGTTCCTCGACGGAACAAAAGAAGGCGTCAAGATCGACGTGTAGAATTGTACGCATTGGATTGCCAGTGATTATGACACCACTTCGTGTATCTGTGGCACGCTATCTTACCCCCTATCCGAATTCGATAGCCTCTCATGCTGCGTGCGTGTCCCGCACCAGAGATAACGCATCATCCCGAGTTGCGACCTGCCCGGCCGCCTGCGCTTCGCGGACGACTTCAAGCAATTCCCCAATAACGGGACCAGGGTCAATACCTAAAACGCGCATGACATCCTCCCCATCGATCAGGTGTGGGGGGTCGATAAAACGTTCCCGATTTTCGAAGTAAGCTTCGAGTAGATTTCGCGCCAATCCAACCCGCTCGGCCCATTGATCTTGGGAGATTTGCGCGGCTCGGGCACCCAGGAAATTAGCCAGCGCGAGTAAAGCAATCTCCACTCCGGCTTCCTGCGTTATACGGAAATATCGATAGATACTTCTGGGATCTGGCGTTTGTTCGTATCCGATGGCTTCGAAAGCATCTTGATGGCGGACGATACGTCCGATGTGATCAATTTCGTTTTTACTCAAACGCATCTCGCGCCCGCTATTTTCGGCCGTGCGGGCTCCGTTTTCTACGTCGCTGGATACACCCACTGCATGATAGAGCGCGGCGAAAAAGAGAATTTGACGAGCACAATTCGCATGACTCAGGGATTGGGCAAGATGCTGCGTTAATGGATGTCGAAAACGCCCCAAGCGCAGTGCGGTTTCAGCCCAGAGCATCTTCCCTGCCGCCTCCGGATCATGAACCGGATCCAGCACGGACAGCAGTTCCCCCAGGCGATCCAACACAGCAAGCGTGTGCTCCCAGGCATTGATTTTATATGGTGACGATAAGTCGACTTCAAGCAGTGCGTCGAGTTCCGGGAAGATCGAACGCAAGACGCCCATGTAATCCAACAAACGAAACGCCTTACCCGGATGCGCCATGCCGCAAATCAGCATCATTTCGTCGCGCACCCGTTCGGCGGATACGAATTCGAATTTATCCTTCGCCTTCTCGATACTTTTCTGCGTCTCATTTGTGATTCGAAAACCCAGGCTCAACGAAAAACGAACCGCCCGCAGTGCCCGCACGGGATCGTCTTGCAGAGAATGGGAGGTGCAGGCCTGAACGATTTTCGCCTGGATGTCCTGCGCACCACCGAGCGGATCGATCCAAGCAAAGGGTTCCGCCAGGCGAACGGCGATTGCATTGATCGTGAAATCGCGTCCGAGTAGATCATCCTCGATTGTGGAACCGCGGAGTCTGGCAAAATCAAAAGTGACGCGACTTCCTTCCCGACCAATCAGGATAACGCGTCCGATGTCACGCTCCCGATCGAGGTCATAGTAAGCACCGTCCAAACGATTCGCAAAGTCACGGGCCAGCTTGCGCGCATCTCCATCCACGACGAAATCGAAATCCTTACTCAGACGCCCGAGGAGATGATCCCGCGGCACACCGCCGACCAACCAAAGTGGAGGTTTTTCGGGAAGATGAGGAAGGTATTCTCTAATCTCGATGGGAGGAGACGGATCTGATGACATGCTTGTGTGAGGCGCTTATTCTACGCCCTGCAACTTATCCGCTCGAACGACGCCGATAAAAGGTAGATCTCGATAGTATTCATCCAAATCCAGTCCATATCCAAACACAAACTTATCGGGGATGATGAAGCCGCGATAATCAATGGGAACTTCCACTTCCCGCCTCTCGACTTTATCGAGTAATGTACAGATTCGCAGACTTTTCGGACGGCGCGTGTTCAGGAAATTAATCACGGAAGTGAGTGTATGTCCGCTGTCAATGATGTCTTCAACGATCAAGACGTTGCGATCCTCAATCGGCGTCGCCAGATCCAATTTGATCTGTACGTTACCGGATGATTCTCGCGCACCCGTACCGTAGGATGAGATCGCCATAAATTCGATATTATGGGGAACGTCGATAGAACGCATTAGATCCGTTAGGAACATTACACCCCCGCGCAAAATGCAAACCAGGAGAAGATCTTTCCCCGCATAATCACGACTGATTTCCTGCCCGAGTTCTCGAATGCGCTCTTGAAGTGTATCCGCAGGAATGAGGATTTCTTCGAGAAATTCATGATAGTCTTTCACATCAATCCCTCGGCACGATGTGATGCGCGCGACAGCGTGCTTCGTACATTTCACTCGCGCCAACGACGACCACAGGATCATCGAAATGCGCCGGTTCACCATCGATCAATCGCTGCGTGCGACAGGCATCATCACCACAAACCATGCAAATGGCATGTAGTTTATCAACGTGTTCGGCCTGCGCCATGAGCGCGGGCATCGGTCCGAAGGGTTCTCCGCGAAAGTCCGTGTCGAGTCCGGCGACCAAAACCCGAATCCCGCGATCCGCCAATTCTTGAACGACGGTAACGATCTCTTCATCGAAGAACTGTGCCTCATCCACCGCAACCACAGTGGTATCTTCCTCGAGCCGTCGGCGAATGGCACTGGAATGCTCGATCGGCGTTGCTTCGAATTCAGCCCCTGCGTGGGAGGCGAGACCCTCCTGACCGAATCGCGTGTCGATACTCGGTTTGAAAACCTGCAATTTTTGGCGAGCGATTTTCGCCCGGCGAAGTCTGCGGATGAGTTCATCGGTCTTCCCACTGAACATCGACCCGACGATGAGTTCAACGCTGCCGTTTTGATGTTTCATACGATACCCTCGTTATAGTTGTCGATAATGAAAAAGGCAGGTGTGTTTCACCTGCCCTACGTTACCTCAACCTCTCTTGAGAATCAAGTTCGACCGCCGAGGCGACCGTGGCTCATGCCTCTTCCTCGACCTCAGGCAGCTTGAAACCGGCGCGGCTTAAGGCACGTTTCAGGTCCGCAAGAGTCTTCCGGCCGATGCCATCGATGGCCAGGATCTTATCATCACCCTCAGCTAGCAGCGCCAGCGCATCTCCAACAACTTCGATTCCAGCCTTGCGATACTTTCCTTCCGTGCGAGAACCCAATTCGAGTTCCGTAATCGGAAGATCTGGAGATGTACGCGCGGATTCTCGTTCTTCTTGCTCGTAAATATAATCCTGTCGAGCCTGTAAACGCTTATAGAAACGATCGACCTGCCCCTCCGTATCGACGATACGCTGTTCGCCGGTGTAGAATGGGTGGCACTTGGAACAAACGTCGGTAGTAATGCTTTCGACTGTCGAGCCAGTCTCCCATGTATTGCCGCATGCGCAAGTAACCTTGGCATTGGGGTAGTACTTCGGGTGTATTTTTTCCTTCATCTTTTATCCAACCTCCCCGGTCTGGCACGAATTGCCCCGGGCACACTGATCCCCGGGGAAGGATTCAGCAAGGTGGGCAACAATCGTGCTTGTGTCGTAGTTAATCCTGAATGACGTGTACGCGTTTCCGGCCTTTACTGATGTAATCGAAATGCACGACGCCATCCGTCACAGCGAAAAGGGTATCATCCTTGCCCCTGCGTACGTTTTCACCTGGGTGAATTTTCGTGCCCCGCTGCCGGACGATGATGTTGCCAACGATCACACGTTCGCCACCGTATTTTTTCACACCCAGTCGCTTGGAATGGCTGTCACGGCCATTGCGGCTTGAACCGCCACCTTTTTTATGCGCCATTTTTGCCTCTTACCTTCTACTTCTTACTTTTACTCGAACTCGATTTGCTGCTCGATTTTTTCGTTTTCGTTTTATTTGCGCTCGATTTCGTAGTCTTCGGCTTAGACTTCGTTGCTGTCGATTTGGTTTTGGTGCTCTTTGCCGCAGACTCTGTCTTCGATTTCGGCTTTTTCGACTTGGCTTCTGCTGTTGAAGCCGACTTGGTTGTCGTCTTCTTCGCAGCAGACTTGGTTGTCGTCTTCTTCGCAGCAGACTTGGACGTTGTTTTCTTCGCAGCAGAATTGGTTGTTGTCTGCTTAGCGGTCGGCTTCGATTTCTCAGCCTTCTTCTTGGTGGTCGAGGTGGTCTGTGCCGCCGTCTTCTTCGGCTCTTCCGTCTCGTCCTTGTCACTCGTCGACCGTGCGCCGATCGAATCGATCAACACACGAGTATAGCGTTGACGATGGCCTCGCTTCCGTCGATATCTTTCTTTCGGGATGTACTTGAATACGATAACTTTCGGCGCTTTCACCTCGGCGACAACGGTTCCCTTGATCGTGATACCTTTGATGTAGGGATTGCCGACTTTCGTCGTTCCATTATCAACGAACAGCAGCACCTCTTTGAATGTGATCGACTTACCAGCTTCAATCGGCAATCGATCGACTTCTAAGGTTTCACCTTCGCGGGCGACGTACTGTTTGCCACCCGATTCTATGACTGCATACTTCATTTTCGTTTGTCCTCCAGCTTCGCTTCACCATCGTCCCTGCGATTTTGGCATTCACACGCCGGGTGACGGGGAAGTTGGGGATTCATAGACATGCCCCAACCAGGTAGGTGGGGCGACGAGATTATACCACCAGCCTAACACCTGTCAATGATTCTCATTCAAGGCAAAGTTCGCCGACAGCCAGAGACGGGGTCTGGCAGAATAAAAACGGCGATTCTGTCCGCTTCGTTGTGTGTTAAGCGAACGAACTAATCTCCTGCCACCGGCTCAGGTTCCTCGACCTCAGCTTCCACTTCGATTTCGACTTCTTCTTCCGGAGGTTCCATTTCTCCATCAAGCCGCTCGTCATGCAACGCAACCTCGGAACCCGGGAAACCTGTTCCGGCCGGGATCAGCTTCCCGATAATCACATTTTCCTTCAATCCACGCAGGTAATCTACCTTGCCTTCGATCGCCGCGTTGGCCAACACTTTGATCGTGTGTTGGAAAGACGAGGCGGATAGGAACGACTCCGTACTTAAAGAGGCCTTTGTCACGCCAAGGAGTACTTGCATGGCTCGAGCGGGTTGGCCGCCCTCCGCCAGGATCGCTTCATTCATACGGATCAAGTAGCGTCGATCGACCAGATCGCCCGGAAGTAAGGCTGTACCACCGGGTTGTGTGACTTGCACTTTGGACAACATCTTGCGGATGATCACCTCGAAGTGCTTGTCATTGATATTCTGGCCTTGCGATCGATACACCTTCTGCACTTCCGTTAGCAGATAGACTTCGCAGGCTTCCGATCCTAGAATTCGTAGAATACGATGCGGATTGAGTGAGCCTTCTGTGATTTGATGGCCCGCCTCAATTTTTTGTCCATTTTTAACCAACAGTCTGGCACTGGCCGGGATGTCGTACTCGACTTCATCTACGCGATCATACGAGACGATCACCTTGCCATCTTCGATACGTAAACGACCTGCATGGCTGGCCACGATCGAAGAATCTCCGCGGCTAGCGATCAATTCTCCAACTTCAATTGCCTGGCCATCCTCCACCTTCAAGGACCAGTTTCCAGGTACGGAGTATTCATCGGAGAGCAATTCACTGAGATGGATCCGGACCTTGCGTGGTCCATCCGGAATATCCGGCTCGATGATCTCGACGCTACCGGCAATCTCGGAGATGATCGCCTCACCCTTGGGTTTCTTCCGCGCTTCAAATAATTCCTCGACGCGTGGCAAACCCGTCGTGATGTCTCCGCCTGCAGCCACACCACCGGTGTGGAAGGTACGCAAGGTTAGCTGCGTTCCAGGCTCACCGATCGATTGGGCGGCCACAATGCCCACCGCGGCACCAAATGAAACCAACTCGCCCCGCCCCAGGTCCATCCCATAACAATTCTGGCAGAGACCAAATTGCAGTTCACAGGTCAATGGCGATCGAACGTAGACTTCTTCAACTTTCGACTCTTGGATCCTGCGAGCCTCGCGTAGCGTGATCAAATCGCCACGCTTGAACAGGACCTCACCCGAATCAGGATCTGCAATTGGACGGGCAACGATCCTTCCCATCAGACGTAAGTAGAAATCCTGCCCGGCCACATCATCGGAACGACGAATCCAGATCCCCTGCTCCGTTTTACAATCGACGTCGTTGATGATCACATCCTGAGCCACATCCACCAAACGCCGTGTCAGGTAACCGGCATCAGCAGTTCTCAGAGCGGTGTCCGTCAAACCTTTGCGAGCGCCGTGCGTGGAGATGAAATATTCAAGCGTAGTCAAACCGTCACGGAAATTCGATCGAATCGGCAAGGGGATGATACGCCCAGCTGGGTCCGCCATCAAACCGCGCATTCCGGCGAGCTGTGAAATGGGCTGGAAGCCACCTTTGGTTGCCCCGGAGAGTGCCATGGTGCTTAGATTTCCTGTGGGGTCCATGTTCTCACGTACCGCATTGGCGACTTCGTTCGTTGTATCCTGCCAGAGTTCGATGATTCGTTCTTTCTGTTCTTGCTCGGTCAACAAGCCGCGCTGGTAATCGACGCGTACCGCTTCAGTATCTTCAAGCGTTCGCGAGATGATTTCCTGCCTGGAGCTCGGAACCGTGATGTCAGAAACCGCGATCGTCGTACCCGAACGCGTGGCGTATTTGAAACCGACATCCTTGATCGCGTCGACGACAGCCGGTGTACCTTCTTCCCGGAGCAAATGGTAAATGTCACTGACCAACTCCTGGACCGATCCTTTATCCAGTACCCGGTTGACGAAATGCAGCTCCTCGGGGAGCACCATGTTGAAGATAACTCGACCGACAGTTGTATCGATCACGCCTTCCTGGGGCTCGGCCAGCCGCTGGCCGTCAGCGTCATACCAGTTTTTCGTGAAGACTTTGATCCTCGAATGGACTTCCACCTGGCCGAGTGAATATGCCAATTCCACTTCGTCCAGGTCTGCAAAAGCCCGGCCTTCTCCCCGATGCTCATGGCTCTCATCGGACATTGTCAGGTAGTACACACCAAGAACCATGTCCTTGGTTGGGCTGACGATGGGTTCCCCATCGGCGGGTTTGAGCAAGTTCCTCGAGGAGAGCATCAGTTCACGCGCTTCACGAACAGATTCTTGCGAAAGCGGCAGGTGAACGGACATCTGGTCTCCATCGAAGTCCGCATTAAATGCCGAACATACCAACGGGTGAAGTTGGATCGCTTTTCCTTCGACCAAAACCGGTTCGAATGCTTGAATGCCGAGACGATGCAAAGTAGGCGCTCGGTTAAGCAGCACCGGTCGATCTTTAATCACTTTCTCGAGAACTTCCCAAACTTCAGGACGTTCGCGTTCGATGATGCGCTTGGCGCCCTTGACGTTCGCCGCATAATTATGCGCTACCAACTTCGAGATCACGAATGGTCGATACAGTTCGAGTGCCATCGTTTTGGGCAGCCCACACTGGTAAAGTTTGAGGTGCGGGCCAATGACGATCACCGAACGACCGGAATAATCCACACGCTTTCCAAGCAAATTGCGTCGGAAGCGGCCTTTCTTCCCCTTGAGCATATCGCTGAGTGACTTCAACTCTCGACGACCACGTCGTGAGAGTGCCTTCCCGCGCTGCGCGTTGTCGATCAGTGAATCTACGGCTTCCTGCAGCATGCGTTTCTCGTTGCGTACGATCACATCCGGTGCGCCGAGTTCAACAAGACGCTTCAAACGATTGTTCCGATTGATCACGCGGCGATACAAATCGTTCAAGTCTGACGTGGCGAAACGCCCACCATCGAGTTGAACCATCGGACGGAGATCCGGCGGGATGACGGGTAGTTGCGTGAGGATCATCCATTCCGGTCGATTCCCTGAGCGACGGAATGCCTCCACGACTTTCAGCCGCTTGGTTGCCTTCTTGCGGCGTTGTTTGCTGCGAGTGGTGCGTACTTCACTCCATAACTCTTCCGTGAGTTTATCAAGATCCATGCGCTGCAAAATTTCAAAAAACGCTTCTGCACCCATGTCCGCCCGGAAAACTTGGCCCCACTTATTTTTCAGTTCCCGATAACGGCTTTCGCCCAGGAACAACATAGGATGAATGGCGCTTAATTCTTCCAGATCGCTTTTCAATTCCTCGGTTTGATCTGCGGTTTCATCTTCAGCATGTTCGTCAAAAGACGAGAGGGCAAGCTCAGCATCAGCTTTCACCTCTTCCATCTGCATCTTGATCTGAGCAATTTCACCGTCTCGCTTTTCTTGCAACGCCGATTCAACATTGCTGAGATGCTCTTTGACCGCTTCTTGAACCAGCTTGATGTGATCCTTGTTGATCGTTTCTTTTTTATCCGCAATGAGCATATCGATAGCTTCGAATTGAATGGGGGCGCGAATGGTTTTGTCGAGTTTCTCGCTGAGAGTCTTTTCCAGCCGCTGACCATCGCGGATCACCGGTTCAATTTGATTGGCGACTTCCTCGTCATAGGCTTCCTGGATCTCCCGTTTTTTCTCATCCAACGCAGCCAGATTCGCCTTGCGGTCGGCCTTGATATCTGCAATGTGTTTCTTATATGCATCTTTGCGTGCTTTTTCGAGTTGCGCGGTTTCATCCTCGACCCGCTTAATGGCACGTTGTTTTGCATCCTCATCCACATTGGTGACAACGTACTGCGCGAAATACAGCACTCGATCCAGGTTACGTCTGGATACGTTCAGCAGAAGACCAAGGTAGGAAGGAACACGTCTCGTGTACCAGACATGTGCAACGGGGGCAGCCAGGGTGATGTGGCCCATTCGTTCGCGACGAACGGAGGATCGTGTGACTTCTACGCCGCACTTCTCACAGGTTATCCCCTTGAAGCGGATATTTTTATATTTGCCACAATAGCATTGCCAGTCTCGTTGTGGACCGAAGATCGCCTCACAGAATAAGCCGTCCTTCTCTGGCCGCAATCTGCGGTAATTAATCGTTTCAGGCTTTAGTACTTCTCCATATGACCAACTCAGAATAGTTTCTGGTGACGCCAAACTAACTCGTAACGCTCGAAATCCCTTCGTTTCCACTAAATTCCTCCGTCGCGTTGTACACCCTGATTAATTATTCCTTCAATCCGATTATCTTTTAAACACAGGTTCGAAACTGAAACATACGTTCTGGTGCAGGCATAGCAAAAGAAGCGCGTGAGGCTTTTTTTACCTCAAGCGCTTTTAGGTGCCGACCACCCGCTTGGGTTTCATAAGATTATATTTTACATTTAAATCAAAAAATGTCAAGAAGACATTGACAACCTAAAGCGAACTACGCAGAACCCGATATATCCCTTGATGAATTTTGGACCCAGATGATTACGTTTTATGTACGCCCCCTTTGAGTGGCCCTGACCATGGTTCCGGAAATAGCTCGAGCGCTCTTGCAGACGCTTTGACGATTGTCTCATCTCGATCGAATTGCCGCGCTTTAACTGCCGCCTGGGCTTCTGCGGTGTGCCACTCCACCAGGCGTAACAACGCAACCATTCTCGAGCGATCGTTATCTGCTTCAACCGACTCGCCGTTTTGCAGCAAATAGCCTGTACGGGGTGTTTCCAGAATCTCGATCAGTGTTGATATAACGGAAAAATGATTGAGGCGGGCGAGGTATTGGGTGGATTGATGGACAATATCCAGATCCGCCATGCGTAAAGCGCGGAACCGATGCAATTGAATTGTCGTCAGAACGGCCACCTCGCGAACGAGTGGGTCCGAATCCTCCATCCCCGCCGCAATCTCTTCCAACTGTGAATCATCTTGCGCCATCCCGGGACGATTGGCAAAGGCTATTGCTTCCCGCAGGCGCACAGACATTTCACCCGTGCGCATATCGTAATCAATACGCGACCGCTCAAGTAAACGCCCTGCAGGGGTTTGTTCCACGATTTCTATTTCTTCTTCAATTGCCATGAGTTCGTCGGGCGACATATCGAGCATTCGCAGAACCTGATCTATCGCCGGTTGAATGGAAGATTCGTTGAGCCCGGACAATTCTTCCAGGTACGAGCGCAGGCCGGTGGGTCCCCCCTGTGTCAATACCGCGCGGGCGCGATCGCGCCACAGATTGACATCCTCAGCGATTTGCTGCTGCTGAGCGCGCAGCGTATTCTGTTCCTCGCGCAGTTGACGTTGCTCATCACCACGCAGTTCCAGTATCTGCTTGCCGAGATCATTGATGCGATTCCCCAATTCGATAAACTCTCGCTGCACTTCATCCGCTTTCCGGTTGAGCGCATCTCGTAACGGTCGCAGTCCGAGGCCAAACACTTTTTCTGCCCTCCCTGGACTCAGCAACTACGCTGCTGAGTCAAAGGCGATTTGAACTCCAATAGATGTATTCGATTCTGATTTCAAAAACGATTGTATGGCTTCACGATAATCTTAGCTGCTTTGAGGATAGGGTATGACGTAATTATCGTGCGAGTCATTACAAGTCAGTATAGTAAAGGAAAGAAAGCACGTCAAACGCTAAATGCCTATGAACATCCATAACTTTTTGACAAAACCAACATGTACATTCCATTTCGCTATCGAACGATAAGTATGGTACATTCAAACCGTTCGCCATTCGATTGAAAAATGATTCATGATTCAGTCAACGAACGATCTGCTTGACCAGGTAATGAGAAGAATATGGATTCCTTTCAATCGCAACGCAATGATCCGCATGAAGAAGAACAAGAGTACGACTTGGGGCAAATCCTTTCCGGAGTATGCCCTCGATGTGCGGCTGACCTGCAAATCGACAGCAAAAGACCCAGAGTCGGGGCTCCCAACGATCGTATCCGCTGCCAGGCTTGTGGATTCACGTTCGACCTTTCTAAGGCCGCTAGTTACCCATTGGGCGATTCAGATGTCGATCTACAACTTCAGACCGGCTGGCTGACTTCCATCCGATCCGGCAGACTACCCAATTTCACCATCCGTAGAAAAAGCGGAGAGGAAATGCCGCTGTCGGATTGGATTCGCAATGCAGGCACCATCTTCCGCGCCTGTAACCTGATCGTCTTTATTGTCATGGCGATCATCTTCATTATTATTCTCTTGTGGAAATAACATCTCCTGGCGAGGCGATAGAATCCATCAAGTTATTCACTTTAAGGAAACAACGCTTGATTTAGAAAGCCAATCACTCGCTGCTCATATTCCTCAGGCTCGTCGAACAACGCATCGATCTGATGACCGTCCTCGTCTCTGATCCAGATCGTGGCCGGACCCCGGGTTAGTTCATAATAAGCCTGGCTGGTCGCCAATTCGGCATCGGCTGTGATCAACAGCAGCGGTGTGGAGGTAATCTGCGGAACGGCCTCACGCAAAGGGGTCGGATCATGGATCCCTGTTACCCATTCGACGAATTGCCAGGTTACCCACTCTGTGGGAAGCCAGATGTACCACCTCGGTTCAGTGGCCAGCAGCAAATCTTCAAATGTACGCCAGCGTGTGCCCTCGACCACGACTGCCGAAATGGTCTCGTTTTGCGTGGTGGTGTACAGTGATGCCTTCGCACCGGCGGAAAGACCGAGTACCGCGATCCGCTCAGGATCGATTTCGGGTCTTTGTGAAAGATAATCCAAAGCCGCTTCGATGTCCAAATTATCTTCCCAGCCCAAAGCATATACATCTCCTTCACTCTCACCTTGCGTGCGCGTATCATAAAGCAAGGCACCGTATCCATGCTTGGCGAGAAGTTCGGCATGGTAGATCATTCCCGTGCGATTGCCGTTGAAGGCATGCACGAGGACCACTGCAGCTCCATTCGTGGAGGGAATATACCAGCCATATAGTTCCAGATCGTCGCTTGTCACGAGTGTAACGTCGAGATACGCCAACCCCAAATCCGCTGGCGAAACCTCTCCGATCGGATAGCGGTGTGGATGCATGGCGTTGTATGCATCGTGGATTGGTAGGCCGAAATACAGCAGGAACGCCACGATGGCAATGAGCCGAGCGGTAAACAGAAGTAAGTTCTTATAATACGTTCGATCGCGTTTTCTTGTTTGTTCTTGTTCCATGTCTTGCTAATCTCGTTCCCTATTGATTTCAAAATCAGGTAGATAATCTATTGCTGAGGTCCATTTCACCCGCGATCCAAGGCTATTCGTTCAAGCTGCTTCCGAATCCAAGTTTTTGCCGACAACTCAACCACGTTTGGCCGCCGGGACAGGTTGTGTTGTAAGCGCATTTCTCACACTGCGTGGGCATGAAGACCACAAAATGCAAACCAATGAGTAATAAATAAATCGGTACAAGATACCATGCGGTGCGGAAAAGCCAATACAACGGAAAGACGACACATACAAGCAGTAAGAGTTCACCAAGTTGTGCATTGCGTTCGAAAAAAGCCTGATCAAACTGCCTGTCTTTGTAGAGAATGGTGGAGATAAAATTGCCCAGATAAACACCGCACAGCGCAGGACAGTATTTACCCCGATATGGACATCCTACACAACAACCGGCTTGAAATACATTTGTAACTAAATAGAAAGCCAACCAGAGAAGCGTGAGGACAATCGAATGGGTAGCCAGTATATATGCGGTTCCGGCAAAACCGATCACAAACGGAATCATGGCTGCTGCATACAGGCATTTATCTTTCGTGGTCCATTGGTAATGATTTGCTTCCATCTCTTCACCTATGCTACCTGGTACGAGCTAGCTAACTGATCAGAATAATACTAGTTCGCATCCGGTATAACTTTTACGAAAAAGCCCAAGCGGAGTCCTACTGCAACTCCTCCAAAAACACTGGCAAACACTGAAATTGCGCTGACGAGAAAATCATCCATAAAGGCAATCGAATCCAGATTCGTCAATTCAAGAATCCCGTCCATCAACAGCATCGCAAGGAAGTAAAACGATATTCCCATGCAGGCACGGGCTGCACGTTGCGCAAACGTACCAGTATCATCTGGAGCGCCCTTGTATCTAGTTGCGACCGCGAGTGCTGCTGCGTTTACACCTGCTAACAATCCAGCGCCTTTGCCGAAAACCTCAGCCCACATGAGGGCGAGCACCAGTGGAACAGCGAACATGGTGCCAAGGTGGATAATATCCATCAATCGGCTTCGGAACCACTCGCGGGACAACAAGAAATGCGCACAGAGCAAGACGATCCCGCCTGAAATCATTCCGCCAAATACATCGGCGAGGAAATGCCGGCCTAAGTACATCCGCGAGATGGCCACCAGGACAATAAGGGCGGGCGCGAGCCAGTAGAGAAAACGTTTCTTAAACTGCTGCGCAAGGCCACCCCATAACAGCGTTGTGTCTGCGACATGGCCTGAAGGGAAGCCCCACTTGGTAGAGCCACTCATTCGAAAAGCCTCCACCACCTCCGCATCCAGAAGAACGAAAAAGGAATTGGAACCTGACTCCTTGAAGCTCGATAAAGGATCATCTGTGAATTGCAGATTCTGTATTTCCGCGTTCACAAACCTGGGGCGTGGGAGATTGAAGCCAGCCTTCAAACCATCGTTTAACATTTTTCCCCAGAAGAATATTCGATTAATAGTGAGACCTTTGCGATAGTTAATACCCAGGATAATGATAATTAATATCCCTCCCAGCAACTTATCATCACCCAGAGTTGTGATTGTTTTCATAAAAAAGTTCATGAAATCAGAAGCGTGGTTTTGTAACGTTAGGATCAACTCAGTCTGAAACATGAATAATCCTCAATGTATATTTTTTTTGCATTCCAATGCGTGATTCGATCGTTGTGCTTGCAGACGGCAAGAATGTTACACCATGGCAAGAGTGAATTCAATGGAGAGAGATTGTGTGTTTTATGATATAAGACCATAACGAAAGGGTGATCTATGTCTTCGAAACCAAACACGATCGTTATTTTTGGCGCCTCTGGCGATCTAACTTCGCGCAAGTTGCTTCCGGCGCTTTTCAGCTTATACCTGAAAGGTAGACTCCCAGATCGTTTCCGGATTGTTGGCTACACACGCAGAGAGTGGGATGACAATATCTTTCGAGAGCGTATGCAGGAAGGTGTAGAAACCCAGATGCAATTTGATGAAGTGGCCAGTGCGTGGGAACTCTTTGCCCAATACCTGCATCACGTTCACGGTGGTTTATCAGCTGCGGAAGACTACCAACATCTACACACCGCCCTCTCTTCTCTGGAAGACAGCCCAAGCGAGCGACTGTATTACCTTGCTGTTCCACCACGCTACTTCACGGACATCGTTTCGGGTATGGCACAAGCTGGTCTGATAAGCGTAGGGCCGGATTGTTGTCGGGTTGTGATTGAAAAGCCGTTTGGCGATGACCTCCAATCAGCGCAAGCGCTCAATCAAGCCCTTCATACCCATCTCGATGAAAGCCAGATCTACCGCATCGACCATTACCTCGGTAAAGAAACCGTGCAAAACGTTCTGGTATTCCGCTTCGCCAACACCATATTTGAACCCGTTTGGAACCGCAACTATATCGACCACGTACAAATAACCGTGGCGGAGGAAGTCGGCGTCGAACATCGAGCTGCCTTCTACGACGATATCGGTGTCATCAAAGACATGTTCCAGAATCACCTGCTGCAGCTGCTGACACTCGTTGCCATGGAACCCCCCGCAACGTTTCAAGCCGACGCACTGCGTAATGAAAAAATCAAAGTACTCAACGCCATACGTCCGCCATCGGAGAGCGAAATCGGTCGTTACTTGATAAGAGGACAATATCGTGGATACCGGGATGATGAAAATGTAGCAACGGATTCAGAGACTCCAACATACGCGGCCATTCGATTCGACATAGATAACTGGCGCTGGCAAGGAGTCCCATTCTTCCTGCGTTCCGGTAAAAAAATGGCGACCAAGACCACAGAGATCATCATCCACTTCAAACGTCCACCCCACATCATGTTCCCACTACCAAAGAATTACGAAATCTCGCCCAACATCCTGGCGCTATGTATCCAGCCGGACGAAGGAATTCACCTGCGTTTCGATGCCAAAGTGCCCGATACTGCAGCGGAAATGAGACCGGTCGACATGGAATTCCATTACGCAGATAGCTTTGGAGAATGCTCCATACCCGAAGCCTACGAGCGATTGCTGTTGGATGCACTGATCGGAGATGCTGCCCTTTTTACCCGAGCTGATGAGATTGAGATGGCCTGGAAATTGATCGATCCGTTCATCAGCGCATCCAAAGGCAAGAACCGACCAACTTTGGAATTGTACGAACCGGGGAGTTGGGGACCTACTGCGGCGGATTCCTTACTTGGAGAAGAAGGCCGCAAGTGGTTACGTGGGTGTGCAGAACACGGCGATCATCCAACGAAATCCGGTTGTTAACAAGGAAATCTGTGATGTTCCAAACCGAACGCGGTCTTCCTGTTCCCGCCGTAACTGAAGAAGAAATGCAGCAAATCGACAGAATCGCTGTCGAGGAATTCAACCTGAGTATTTTACAGATGATGGAAAATGCCGGGAGGGCACTGGCAGAAAACGCATTTGCCATGCTTGGCAGTAGACATCGAACCGTGACCGTCCTGGCTGGACCAGGAGGGAATGGTGGTGGCATTTGCGCAGCCCGGCACATACACAACCGAGGTCTTGAAGTCTCTCTGGTACTGGCAAACAGCGTTGAAGATTTACATGACGCGGCTTTGGCACAATTCGAGATTCTCCGTTCCACACAGGTTTCTCTCGTACCACAATCGGATGAAGAAAAGACGATCCGAAACGCAGCTCTCGTCGTAGATGCGCTCATTGGCTATAGTCTTCGTGGCGCACCGAATGGTCGAGTGCAAGAATTGATCGAAATCTGCAATCGGGAGGCCGCCCGAGTAATCTCGCTGGATATCCCATCCGGGATGAACGCTACGACTGGCGATGCACCTGGCGTCTTAATCACAGATCCCGCACGAACCCTTACCCTCGCCTTGCCCAAAACAGGCCTGAGACAATATCATGGAGAGCTTTTTCTCGCCGATATTGGAATTCCCCATGAGGTTTACGAACGATTAGGCCTGCTTTTAGGTCCATTGTTCGGATCTCATAGTTGGCTTCGATTGAAACACATACAGCCGGCCGAATAGCCGACCTCGTTTGCTCCGCCGCTGCCTTCCGGTATAATCCAAACCGTGACCGAAAAAGAAGATCGTATCGTTGCGCCAAACCGCAGGGGCGAGGATTCATACGAACCTTCCCTGCGTCCGCGCATGCTGAACGAGCTCATCAATCAAGAACGCGTGACGCAGAATCTCGCCATTCTCATCCAGGCCGCGAAAGGGCGCGGCGAATCACTGGATCACGTACTTTTTTACGGTCCTCCTGGCCTGGGAAAAACCACGTTGGCCCACATTCTTGCCAACGAGATGGGCGTGAACATTAAAGTAACATCCGGGCCGGCGATCGAACGTGCCGGTGATCTCGCCGCCATCCTCACTAATCTGCAATCCAGCGACATCCTTTTCATCGATGAGATCCACCGCCTGGGGCGGGCAGTGGAGGAAATTCTTTACCCCGCCATGGAAGACTATGCCCTCGACATCACCATTGGCAAAGGACCCAGTGCTCGTTCGATCCGTCTCAAATTGCCCCGTTTTTCCGTCGTCGGCGCAACAACCCGACTGGCCTTACTCACTGCCCCATTGCGCGCCAGATTCGGTGCGGTACATCGATTGAATTTCTATAAAACCGAAGCAATGGAAGCCATCGTATCGCGCGGGGCGAAAGTGCTGGATGTGGAAATCGACTCCGGGGGCATAACGGAAATTGCCTGCCGTGCTCGCGGTACACCGCGCGTTGCGCTGCGTTTGTTGCGGCGTGTGCGGGATTTTGCCCAGGTTCGCAGCGATGGCCGCATAACCAGTGAGAACGCCAAAGAGGCGTTGAGACTGCTCGAAATCGATGATGCCGGTCTGGACGACGCCGACCGGCGTGTGCTCACAACGATCATCGATAAATTCGACGGCGGACCCGTCGGCTTGCAGACGATCGCTGCTTCTATCAGTGAAGAAGCTGATACGGTAATGGATGTCGTGGAACCTTACCTGCTGCAATTGGGGTTTATCGACCGCACACCCCAAGGCCGTGTGGCCACGCCACGTGCATACGAGCATCTCAAACTCGCCCCTCCGAAAAAACAACAACCCCGCTTGCCCGAGATATAGAATAGTATGCTGCCAGACACGTCGACGTTCGCAAAGTGGTTTATCGTTGCAGGCCTGATCCTGCTTGGGATTGGGGGAATTTTATGGGTTCTCGGTCGCAGTGGCGTATCGATCGGCAATTTACCCGGTGACCTTCGCTTTCAATTCGGCAAGAACATCAGCTGCTTCATCCCATTGGTGAGTTCGATCATACTTAGCCTGATCCTGACTCTGCTTCTCAATCTCGTCCTGCGACTATTCAAGTAAACCGACCGTGCGTACTTCTGACTTCGATTACGAGCTGCCTTCCGATCGGATCGCGCAGCACCCGGCAGAACCACGAGATTCATCCCGTTTACTGGTCCTCAATCGCAGAAGTGGTGAAATCCAGAACCATATCTTTCGAGATCTCCCTCAATTCCTTACCCCAAACGACGTCATTGTATTAAACGAGACTCGTGTCATCCCCGCGCGTCTGCACGGCAAGAAGCTTCCAGGGGGCGGTCACGTGGAGTTGTTGCTGCTCAAACGCCTCGCACCTCAAACGTGGGAAACCATGGTCGGCGGGAAGGGGTTGCACTCGGGTCGTCGCATCGCCCTTCCCACAGGGATCGTCGCGGAAATCGAAGAAGAGCTTGGCGGGCCGCGGCGCAAAGTCCGCTTCTCACAACCCATCTCTCCGGCCCTCGAAGAAATCGGCGAGATGCCGCTGCCGCCGTACATCCACGAAAAATTGGAAAACCCAACTTCGTATCAAACAATCTTCGCACAGACTCCCGGCTCGGCAGCCGCGCCGACAGCCGGCTTGCATTTCACGCATGATCTACTGGATCGGATCCGGGCAAAAGGTGTGCGCATCGCCAAGATCACATTGCACGTTGGCCTGGATACATTTGTGCCGGTTTCCGTAGAGGATCCCCAATCCCATCCCATCCATTCGGAGTGGTGTCAAATTTCCCAGAATGTCGTGAATGCCATTCATGAATGTAAGGAGCGCGGAGGCAGGTTGATTGCCGCGGGCACGACGAGTGTACGCGCCTTAGAAACCGCGGCAAGAGCGGCACAAGGAAACGAACTGATCAATAACTTCGAAGGCAATACGGATCTCTTCATCCTCCCCGGATTCGATTTTCAGATCGTCGACGTCATACTGACCAATTTTCATCTACCCCGATCGACGCTGCTCATGATGGTCAGTGCTTTCGCCGGGCGCGAGCAAATCCTGCGAACATACCAGATCGCCATCGAGGAAGGTTATCGATTCTACTCATTCGGCGATGCTATGTTGATCCTTTGATTGACTCACCGTATTTCTTGTGGGATACTCATTATTGAGATTGAAACATTCAACTCCACTTCGCTATCTCTGTATAGAGGAGGTGGTGCCCATGAGTAAGAGTGGCAAACTTAACGCTGCGGCATCCCTCCTCTGTGATGAGTAAGGATGCCGCAGCCATCGAGAGGGCCGTCCAATAGGACGGCTCTTTCACTATGGAAGAATATACAGTATGACTAAATTTCCCGTTGGAAAACTCCCGCCGCAGGTGTTATCCAAGCTGTTGGAACAACACGCACCTTCGGATCCACGTGTACTTCTGGGGCCAGGAATCGGTCTCGATTGCGCGGTGATCGAGTACGGCGACCGCGCCCTGGTGTTGAAATCCGATCCGATCACCTTCACCGCAGAAAATATCGGCTGGTACGCCGTTCACGTCAATGCAAACGACATCGCTACGACAGGCGCTCATCCAAAGTGGTTCCTTGCCACGTTACTCCTTCCCGAAGATCGCTTCGATGAAATCCAGATCGCTGAGATCCTGGAACAAATCGAGGCGGCCTGCCAGAGTGTCGGCGCGACTCTCGTGGGCGGCCATACGGAAATCACAACTGGGATCGATCGATGCATCGTTGTTGGCACCATGGTTGGCGAAGTCGATCGAGATTCGTTGATCACACCGCAGGGCGCATGCCCGGGAGATGTGCTCTTGCTCACCAAAGGGATTCCCATCGAAGCCACCAGCATCCTCGCCAGCGACTTCGCTGATGAGTTGGGATCACTGCCGGCCGATCTTCTCAATCGAGCTAGGAAATTTCTCTATTACCCCGGCATCAGCGTCGTTCCTGAAGCACTAGCCGCTGCGGGCATTGGAGGTGTAAACGCGATGCACGATCCCACCGAGGGTGGATTTTCTGCTGGCGTGTGGGAACTTGCTGCTGCGGCGAAGGTGGGAATCGAACTAGAGAAGGAAAGTATCCACATTCCCCCAGAAGCGCTATCAATCTGTAATGAAATGGATGTAAATCCGCTGGAAGCAATTGCCTCCGGAGCTCTCTTACTCGCCGTTCAACCCGAAGCGACGGACGACGTACTCAGGGCCATCGAGACGATTGGTGTAGCTGCTTTCGTGATCGGCCGTGTCGTCGAAGGCGAGGGCGTGGCTATGCGCACTGGCGGTAAACGAACCACCCTGCCCTGGCCTGCACGCGACGCGCTCACTCGATTGTTCGAATGAGGTTGTCAATAAAAACGCCCACGTCATTGTGAGCGTCCTTGCCCTGCGAAAAGCAACTCACTTACTACCGCAAGCGATCTCTGCCTTCCATCCTCTCTTGTGCGTCTACTCAACGTATTCGCAGATCATATGTATTCATCCGATCAAGTTTCGGAGGCGAGCCAATCACGCACCTTGGTGACCAGTTCTTCATGATTCATGGTTTTGCCCAGGAATTCATTCGCACCCGCATCGACTGCTTTTTGACGTATCTCCTCACCCACTGCAGCAGAATATAACAGGATGGGAACATCACGCATGTCAGGGTCCTGACGCAACTGCCTGCAAACTTCCAAACCATCAATGCCCGGCATCATCACGTCTACCAACAACACATCGGGATGGGTCTCCTTGGCAATGCGTATCGCATCCTTCCCATTTGCTGCAGTTACGACCTCAAAATCGTTGCGTTGAAAGATATAGTCAAGGAAAAAGAGCAATTCAGTTGTATCGTCAACAATCAATATTTTACTGGTCATCTACCGCCTCCCAAGTTGGGGGAAATTCCAATCGCAATGCGTCGCCTGAATCTCCAAAGAAATCTCCTTGCTTGAAACCCCACTTCTCGTGAACCGTCTGCGGATCGTAATCATTTTCGTGCAGCCAGTCCGATAACTTCCGCCCCCGTTCATCCTCGGAGGGTTCTTCACCAGGCTGAAAGCCTTCGTCATCCATACGCAGCCCACAAATCGGACAATCAACCGTCTGGAAAGGATAGGTGATTGGCGTGGGTGGCCCGAGACGGGCAAACAGAAAACCACAAGTCGCACAGGGCGCATATTTCCCGATTTCATCTTCTTTCGAAGATCTCGTCTCTTCGTCTACAGGTACGAAGATACGCCTTTCGATCACACCACCCGCCACTAATCCAATTACACCGAGAACGCTGATGAACAAACCCAGGATCGGCCATATCGTGCCGAATGCTTGATATTGAATACGGATTTCGTGCTCGCCTCGCGGCAAGGAAAGCTGGATGAGATTCTCGTACACCGCCAACGGGATCTCTTCTCCATCGATGCTTGCACGCCAGCGGGGTGAATAGGTGTAGGAAAGCAGCACCTGGTGAAGTGATTCATCCAATTTGGTTTCAAAAGATAGACTCCTGCCGTGTGCCTCGAAATCCGAATAGTTTACCGGTTCTAATAACACCTCCTGGTTGATCGCAAGCTCCTCCAGCGTTAGATCCCGAATCGCCGAGACAATCTCCTCATTTCCTTGAAGCTGCGCATAATACAACAGGTTCAAACCAATATACCAGGCCCGTCCGCCACCGACATCTTTGTACCCAAGGATAGGGTACCACTCGTCACCAAATTCCACCTCGCCATAAACAGCATCGAGACCCTGATAGACAGCGCCGGACCATCCCTCTGGCGCCACAACGTCCAGGGGCAAGGCGACCGGAAAATCACCTAGCTCGTCGGCCCAACGAACCCGCATCGTCACCGGAAAGGAGAGACGCAGCACGTTCACCCCAAGCAAATCCAGAGTCCGGCCAAATACTTCCTCCATGCCGCTTAACTCCAGGATTAGCCGACCTCCCTCTTCAAGATATTCCGTTAAAAAATCTTCGTCCTGGTTGATTGCACTCGTTGAGTGCTCGAAGCGATACAAGCCGATCGCAGCATAATCCTGCATCTCATCCGGTGAAAGATGCGAGAGAGAAACCTCCCGTGCCTCTTCGGCAAAAGGATAAGTCATAAGAAACGGAGGCAGCCGATCGCCAAGCAGTAACATGCGTTGGTCCGGTATACGCTGCAGCGTGCCACCAGGTTTGGGATTAATCCAGATTTCGTAATTTCCTTTCACCTGCTGAAGTTCAAAACCGATGTCTTCCAGGCTGGTACGGGCAAATTCGACACCCCTCTGCTCACCACCAACGACGGCCACACCTACGTTCCACATCGAAAGAATATGCTGCAGGTAATCCGGGCTCCATTCGGTGGCGCTAAGCACACGCCGCAAAGCCCTGTGATGCGGCGTATTTTCCAATGCCCAACCATTAATCAAACTCTCATCCTGACCCGCAAAATACACCTCCAAAGCATTCGGCTCGGGATAGGTCAGTAATGCAATCCGGCAATCCGGTTGATATCCCGGGCAATCGATTTCAGATAGAATCGCTTGATCCATGGGATAGGGATGATTGGCAATCAACCCCCAACCAGGGAAGAGATCGATGAAAACGGCGCCCAGGATCACGAGTATTCGTGCCCAGCGGGCACGATTTCCAATGGGCACTAAGCCGGATGCCCCCATGGCCAATGCAAAGGTTGCGAAATTCAGAAATCGCTCCGGCAGTAATTGCGAACTCAATGGTAATAAATTAAATAGCACGCCTTTCGGTCCCAAAGACAACCATATGGCGATGATACCGGCGAAAACCCAGGCGCTGCGGCTTTTATCGGGTCTTGCTGTGGCAGCCAGGAGAGCCATAATAATCACGCCAAATCCAAAGAGAATCTTACCGTCGTTGATGTCTGCCATGGGAAGAATGGCACCGATCGAGGTGGAAAACAGTGTGACCTTTTCCTGTGGGAGGTAAGGAACCTGCGGGATTTCCCCGCGACCATATGCGGGCAGGATCCAGACTGCAACCAGAAGCACGCCAACGACCACACCCGCCAGCCACCACGCCCCCCAATTCAAGGGGATATCCGCATCGATAAACAACCGCAGTAAGATGTAAATCATGAAACCGATGGCGAAGATAAGCGCCTGCTGTGGATGGGCGAGGATCGCCCAAGACCAGCATAACGCCAATAAAATCACACTGGGCATCTTCGGACGAGATCGATCCAATAGCCGTTGTGTAAAAAGCAGGATCGGAGGCAAAGCGAGGGCTGCCAACAAACGCGGATAGTTGCCCTCGAAGAAAAGGGTTCGCAGTTGATACGGTGCCCACATCGCCAGGATCGTTGCCAGTGCGGCTGGCCACGGTCCACTCGTTTGATGCAACGAGAGATAACACAACAGCGCAAAGGTCAACATGACCAAGGTGGCAAAGAGTTTGTGGATCAAAGCCGGATCGCGCAGCAGATAGGCGATGGGGGTCAAGATCAGCGTCGTAAGCGGGGGATAATACGTACGGAAGGCATCTCCCATGTACCAGGTAGGCATCCAGCTTGTCGAGAAATAGGCGCGCAACCCCTCCTCACGAATCTGGCCAGCGAGGTATTCCGCTTTGGCGATGTGTCCCCAGGCATCGGTTCCGATGGGATATCCTTTCGACCACACGCCGATCAATAACATGAATAAGGCCAGCGCTACGAGCGTCGCTGGCCCGGAATGTTTATTCCTGATTCGGTTCCAGTTTATTCTGCCCAGATATCCACGAGGCCACCCAACCAGGCGACGGAACGCTTCAACTCCTGCAGCCGAATAGTCTCTAACCAATCCCCTTGCGTTGTCCATCTCGGTTCTTCACTCAAAACCTTCAATATTCCACTCAGACGGAAAAAGTACACAATTGCCCGATAGAGAGCCAGTAATGGCAAATACAACGCCGATTTCCGCAGCAGACGACGCTCGCTGCGTGCGCAAACTGGCCAGGCAACCGACATCTGCAATGCATCGGTTACAACGTACAGTGTATACATTAAAGCCGCCGCTTGCGCAATCACGGAGGGTGCATAGCCGAAGAACGGGAACATGGGCAGCAGAAATGCCCAGATCAAACGCAGCAGCGCCAGGGCATGGTCGTTCTGCAGCCGACGCGGCATCGTCCAACTCCAAAATCGGCTTCGTTTCCCCAGCAAGTCGGAGTTCACGGCCATAACTTCGATTTCACCGCGCTGCCAACGCACCCGCTGGGAGTACAACTCCCGCCAGTTGATTACCGGAGCCAGGTGAATCCGCACCTGCGGCAGATACCCAACGCGCTCCTTGGCACGCTGCAAGGTAAGTGTAGCATCCGTATCTTCGGACACCGTTCGACCACGGTAACCTTTCATTCGCTGGATGACTTCCCGACGGAAGATCGCGCAAGCACCCGATAACGTGAAAAGCTCCTCGCGCACCGCTTCAGCATGCCTTCCGATACGGAAAGCTTGCAAGTATTCAAAAAATTGTACCGAAGCCAGGAATTTCTGGTTAAAGGTCAACGCTTTCAAGATCGGCAGATCATCTTCATCCAACGAGACATGGCCCTTATCGTTGGCTTCAACGAGCAGATTGGGATCGATGATCAAGTGCGCCGTAGCTGCCTGCAAACTGGGATCAACTTTAAAAGCCGCTACAGCCTGCTCGATGGCCTCCGGTTCAAGAACGACATCCGAATCCACGGCGAAGATCAATTCACCCCGGCAGCGCTCGAAGCCCTGGTTTACGGCTGTCGGTTTTCCTTTATGCGCGCCTTGCACGAGCGTCATCACGCCGCCGAATTCGCGCGCCGGGATGATGCGGTTATTCAGGCGAATATGCCCGTTCCAGTGCGCCGTCCCGTTGATGTGTCCATTGACTACTTCTTCGGTGCGATCTGTGGAACCATCATTGATCACAATGATCTCGATGAGATGATGCGGATAGGTCTGCGCTTTGAGACTGGTAATACAGCGATCGATATTCAACTGCTCGTTGTACGCCGGAATGATCACCGATACTTTGGGCAGGTTGCGTCTTGGGAGTGGTGGATACATCTTCGCCATACGTCGATGACGCCAAACCAGGAAAGCATCGTTGAGCGATTTGAAAACGTCGATGCAGAGTGGGATGAGGATCCAAACACCCCAGAAAATGAGAAAGTGCTGCCAACCCATGTTTGTCATTGTTTAGTCTCCGGCCGTCTCACTGGACTGCACGGCCACTGACCTCCAAATCTCTGCGTACGAACCGGATCGTCGGCAAAGTCATCATGCGCCAATATACAAACACGATTCCTACGAAAAAAACCATCCTTCCTACGACCGCATGCGCCCAGGGTACGGCGGGCTTTCCCAGCGTCGTGACCATGGCGATGATCACGGAAAGGCGAATGAGATTGATCAGCACGGTCGCTGCCAATCCTCCCAGCAAACGCCGCAAACGCTCCGCGGCGGGAAAGCGCGGGTAAAAAAGAAGCAATCCAGCAAAAACCGAAAGTTCGATTAACGTCGAACATTCGATACCGATTTCCAGAACGGACCAGCCCGTGGGATCCGGCACGACCAATTCAGCGCCGTCCAGCGTGGAAAGACCCAATCCAAACCAACCCCACACGGTTTCGAGCAAACTCGCCTGAACCGTACCCAACGGTTCGTTCCAGCCACCTACCCAGCCGGCCATGATCAATAATGCAGCCAAACCAAACGCACCCCATAAATACCCCAAAAGGCCATGCCGCCTTCGACGCAGGGCAAGGAGACCAACAATGTAGACTGCCAGGGCCAGCGACATGAGGGGATAATTCATGCCGCCTCCAGCGCAAAATCCTGCCGGCGGCGCCAGATCCAGTACGCCAGCAAAGCTACCGCAACCAGACTGAAAAATGGACCCAACGAAGGTACAGAGTTAAAAGCCGTCGAGGCACTGTCGATGCCGCAACTGTGTGATCCCCCTGGACTCCAACATAAACTAACTGTATATGTACCAATACTGGGAAAGGAAGAATTGGAGGTCGACCAGGAGTCGTTATACGTATCGCCGGCTTTCATACTCGGCATCGTCGTCGAATGCGTAGCAACGACGGTCACACCGTCTGGCGCAATGATCGTGTAGTACAAATTTGAACTATTTATCTTGCCATCTGCTCGTTCGCTGCTTCTCACACGTACTGAATCACCATGGTCCAGCGCATCAGAAGCTGTCAGGCTCGTGATCGTACCACTTCCTGCTGCACTGACGGTTAAGACCAATAGTAAACTGGCCGTAAATACCACAAAGACTATTCTTACCGATCTTGCAATCATGCCAACACCTTCGTCTCGAAACATACGCCAAGACTCTCTTCCACTGTGGAAGGAACCTAGAAAAAAATACTGCCATTAATTCCAACTACACTCTATCTGATTCTCTGTCAGCACGACCCTGCAACGAGCTTACAACTCGAGATAGCCCATTTCTCCCATGGCCTTCGAGGTTCTGGCAGCCTGGAACCACACAAAGAAAAACGATCCTTCTACAAGGATCGTTCTGAGAAGGAAAATCCCCGATCTCAGCTGACTTGACGATCGTGTTTTATGAATCTACGGTAGGTTCCAATAACTCACTTCTGTGACGTGCACTTCCAGATCAGGTGTGGCCGCTGAGCTCACGAACACACCGATGCGTCCGCTGGCGTACGTCGAATCGTTCACCTGCGTGATCAGATTTCCATTCACGTATAATTTCAGTACGCCGCCTTCGGCCCACAAGCCAATGCGTTGGGTCTGGTCCGAACCGTATACCAGATCCGCATGAACGGTCCAGTTCACCAGCTTCGTGAATGCCGAACCATCCCAGAAGCGCAACGAATAGCGTCCATCGCAGGAGACTCCAAAGAGGTAACCCGCGGTGCCATCTTCCGAAAGCCTCGAGCGCGCCATCAAGCCGTAGGCATCCAAACCGCTGCAGGTATCGATAGTGGCTTCCATTTCCAGGTAGAAATTGGAAATCGTCGGCGCGGTGAGCATCCAGCTGTTCCAATAATCCGCGTTGAAAGCAGTCATGATCAATTCGTTTTCATCGACAACAAAACTGGCATGCTCATCTTCATACAATGGCCAATTGCTGCCAGTGCTGAATTTGTCCTGAAACGCAGGCGTGCCCAAACCCGTCCTGGGGTCGCCAAGGGGAAGCGTAGCTGTTGCGGTTTCCGCAAGCGTCGGCGTGACCGTGGCAGTGAGCTCCTCCTCAGCAACGGTGGCGGTCAGTGTGGGTGTGGGCAACGTCTCGTAGACGGGGATATCCTGATAATCCCAGCCAAAAGACACTTCCGTGCTTAACGCATCCTCCCCAATCGTCAGCGTCACGCTGGTCATCGCTTCGCTTTCTCGCATGTCGGGGGCAGTCCAGCGCCCGGGCAAAAGCAGGGAACTGTTGGAAGCTGATACGGGATCGACACTGACACAGTACGTCCCGGGATACAATCCGGCGAAGAAATAGAACCCATCCGGACCGGTTTGCGCGCTGCGGTAACCGATGGCCGGGCACGTCCCTTCTCCCAGAAGCACTTCAACGCCTTCGATGCCGACTTCATTGGTGCCTAAGATCCCATCAGCGATCAAAGCCGATCCATCCACCGTGTCGACACAACCTTCAGGGGATATGAATGGCAGCGGTTCTCCCGCCGGTGGATTGGCACATAGATCGTGCCACACCCGTCCAGCGATGGTGTTGCTTCCCGGTGTGAGTTCGACAACTGTAGGAATCGCTGTGGGACCGAAGCCCAGCGAATCAGTGAGCGTGCAGGCGAGCAGGGAAAAACCAACCACCACCGCTGCAAGCAGAACAGACCATTGCTCCCTCTGACTTGTTTTCATGCCATACCCTCAGTCATGTTGTGGATTTTCAAAAACTCAATCGCAAATGACTATCACTATAGATTATTGTCACTTCCACAGAAATCGCAAGCACCTGACAGATCGTCTCATCAGCTCCATACAGACGAAAAGAAGCCCCTGCCCGGTTCAACGAGCAGGGGTTTTATAGACTTTAAACCAATTGTGCAAAGGCTAATTACAGAAGTCCTGCCATTCCCAATAGCCTTTGTCCCAATTGCCATCTGTGTAGCTGCCGTCCCCATTGGGATCGCAGTAGCCACCCGGGTAGGTCATCGGACAACCGGAGGTCGAAGGCGCGTGGTGGCAGTAGTTCGTGGCGCCGGGGTTGTTACAGCTGCAGCCAGGATATTTATTGTCTGACCAGGAGAGGCTGGCGTATGCGTCCTCGTTATTCTCGTAGTACTCCATGCGGATGTCGTACCAGCCGGCCTCCAGATTGATCGACCCAGTGTAGCTGGTGGGCGTTTGATTGATCCATTTATTGATAATCAAATTGCCGTCCACCCAGAGACGCACACCGTCGTCCGTGCGGGTAAAGAAGTAGTACGTATCACTGGCGGAGAAGTAGGCGTTGCGCCGATAGCGGATGGAGAAATTATCGTTTCCGGCGCAGTCGCTTGCCCGGCTGCCGCCAAAGTTGGAAGTGAAACCACCGCTGCCAATGTAAGCATAGCGCCATTCGACCGGATCGCCAGACAGCGTCTTGTTGTTGTAGATCTGCATCCGCCATCTGTCGTTTCGCACCGGTATAGACGTATTGGCACAGGTCACCGGGATGGTCCAACTCTGGATCTCGCCGAACCATTCACCGTCCTCGAGCATACACAGCGAAAGCGTCGTGGGTTCGAGCGCGATCGGAGCGGTAATGTCGAAGGTGAAATCATGCGTTTCGCCCGGTTCTACGGAGGAAAATTCGCTGCATAAGTCCGCTTGCGCGCTGGTCGTTCCGCTGCCGGTGCCACCACAAGTCAGATTGCTCCAGGTTAGTTGATTGCCGGTATAGGCACCCAGGCGATGGATATCTTCGATCGTCCAGGTTCTGCTACCCGTGTTCTCCACGCTGATCGTCACCTGCTGAGTCGTGCCGCGAATGATGCTCGCCGGCACATCGCTTTCCGCTTCCAAGATGATGGCGTCGTTGGTACCGATCACCGGGATGGTCCAGGTTTGATCTTCACCGAAGGCAACCCCGTCTTGTAGCATGCTCAAGGAGATTGTTGCAGAATCATCGGGCACACTTGGCGCGGTGATCTCAAAGGTGAATGTGTAACGGTCGCCGTCTCCTACGGAGTCTGTCGGGCACAAATACACTTCGGCGTCCGCGGTGTCGATTCCGATACCGCCGCATTCGCCAAAGTCACTCACAACAATATCACCGCTTAGTTCGACACCTAGGGTAAACCCTTGATCACTTGTCCAAGTTGTCGAACCCGTATTTTCTACCTCGATCGTTACTGACTTAGAGAACCCTGTAATTATGTTATCAGGAAGATTGCCATCCAAAATATCAGCACTACGGGAAGCAAGATCCGGAGCGCAAGCACCAAATTCCTGAAACATATCCTCCCACGCCAAACCAATGTTAGATAACGCAAAGTCTCCCCATTGATTATCACGTGGTTCATTGACAAACCAACATAATGCTTTGATTCTGTGATTACCTTCATTATTGTTATATCTTTCTATCTCATCGAAGGCTTCATTTATCCAATTTTCATGGTAATTTCGTATTGGTTCATCGCCATTGCCTGTGAAGGTGTTGAATTCAGTGATGTAAATTGGTTTTTGAGCGAAGTTGCCATGTATACTATCGATTAAGGCGATGTAATATCGGAAACCATCGTCCCATAGAGGCCAATCTGGTGTCCATACACACGAAGAACCTGGGTGGAGGCAATTAGGTCTCCGTCCGCCTGTATGGATCGCGAAACCATCGACATTGACACCGAACTGAACTAAATGGGTTGTCATATCTCGTGTCCACGATATGCGTCTAAATGGAGCATTGACAGCGGCCAGTAACTTAATTCCTGGAAGTATAGTCCCTGCTGACTTTTCTGATTGAACTCTTCTGAATAGAACTTGGAAAGCACGAGCGTAAACATCAGGTGGAATTCCATTATCGGTGTCTTGGTATAAATTTAAGTGTTCAAGATCCGGTTCGTTCCCAACAATATAGATTTCTGATAGACCTTGGAGCCTTGTAATGCAGCTAACAAAGTCTTCGCTCCACCAATCCAATCTATCATATCCTCCCTGCTCATCGTACCAATCTTCAGGAATACCTGCTGGTAGTGCTGTTTCTAGAGGCACAGGCACAGCAAGGTTCGGATTTCCAGCCCTATAGTCAATTCGGATAATATTGACCAATCCATGGTTACGGGCTGTTGTAAGTCGATTAACAACAGCTGAAAGGTCTCCACCATCACAGGAGAGTGTGGTGTATATGGTCTCCACATTCCACCCTCGCGTTCCACTTGATCCAACTAAGGCTTGAGTTCCAGCGTACCAATGAACCCCCGCGAGTGGAGGCTCGGAGGTTTGGGGAACCGGCGTGGCAGTTGCGGTGGGTCTTGACGTAGGTGTTAATGTCGCAGTCGAGGTTCTTGTGGGATTAGGGCTCGCAGTAAATGTTGCCGTGGACGTAGGGAGTCTTGTCCTCGTCGGTGTGCGAGTTGGGGTTCTTGACCTCATCCTCGTCGGTGTGCGTGTTGGGGTTCTTGACCTCGTCCTAGTCGGTGTGGGTGTTGGGGTGCAGCCTGTACTCAATACACATAAGCAGGCAGTAAGAATCACGATCGTCCTACGTTTGATAGTCACTTTATTTCTCCATTATTACGGGTATGCCTAGCAACAAGGCTTGATATCTTATCCCCATGGACGTAATTTGCTAAATTAACCATAAAATTACAGGCAATCCAGCTTTATACTTTATTTCATACACTGCAGTTTAATACTTTACGGATTTGCCTTTGATGAAGAAGGTCTCTCCCCTCCATTAGGGTTGTGTATCATTGGCCAGATCGAAGCCAAGCAGAAACTGCTCCAACGCGAACTGCGTGGTCCTGTGCTGAAACTCAACTGGAACATGGTGTGATTCATCATGGCTCCCTCCTCAGCATACGCCAAGCGCTGTGCTCGCTGACACAGTCCCATAAATTGTGTTTTTATCGTAAAAGGGGGTTCCCCCGCTCAGATGCTCTCTCCAGAATACAATATTTTTATGAGATTTCAATAGTCACGGTTCGTTGAATCCTTCGTAAATCGACTTTATTCATTAATAGCATCGAAAAGTTACCGCCAAGTTACCCCAAAGTAACCGTCCGGTGACACATCTTCCTCCACCGGAAAAAATGTACCAACAGACGCTCGCGTGGGAAAAACAAACAACCTTGCGAGCCGCTCGGGTGTGGGTCAAGTTCTCTAGTTAACAGGGGAAAAATAATGCAAAGTGCCCCCACGGGGTTTCGAACCCCGGTTTCGGCCTTGAGAGGGCCGCGTCCTGGGCCACTAGACGATGGGGGCAACGACGATGATTCTACCATGTGCGCAAACGCAGCGTCAATAAACACCGCTCATGCCGGATTATCCCGCCATGTTACAATTCCAACCATGATTATCCAAATTCCGGATTCGGGTACAATCCAGGCATGAACCCAGCCGAAGTCGAACACCGTCTGGGGCACATTCTGCCCACGGTGCAGAAGCCCGGCCGCTATACCGGCGGTGAGTTGAATCAGGTCGTGAAAGAGTGGGCCGCCATCCCCACACGCGTGGCGCTGGCCTTTCCGGATATCTACGATCTGGGCATGTCCAACCTGGGCCTGGCCATTCTCTACGACATCCTCAACCAGCAAGCGGACGTGCTCGCCGAGCGTGCCTACCTGCCCTGGAACGATATGGAAACGGCCATGCGCCAGGCCGGTCTTCCTCTGTACGCCCTCGAGAGCAAGCATCCGATTGCCGATTTCGATATCCTGGGAATCTCGCTGCCCTATGAGTCACTCTATACCAACGCACTCAACCTGCTCGATCTGGCTGGAATCCCCTTACACAGCGCGGAACGAACGGTGGAACACCCGCTGGTCATTGCCGGCGGCCACGCTGCACACAATCCGGAACCAATGTCGGCCTTCATCGACGCTTTCGTGATCGGCGAAGGGGAGGACGTGATCCTGGATATCGTGCGCTGCTACCAGGATTGGAAAGCCCAAAACAAATCGAAAGAAACACTGCTGGCAGCGCTGGCGCAAATCTGGGGCGTGTACGTGCCCTCCCTTTATCAGCCGCACTATCACGAAGACGGCACAATCTCTCATATGGAAACCCTTACCGAAGCAAGCAGCGTACTCAAGCGCATTGTCCCCAAACTCCCCCCGCCATTGACACGCTTCATCGTGCCTTTCATCGACGTGACCCACAATCGCGTGCCGATCGAGATCATGCGCGGCTGCACACGCGGCTGCCGTTTCTGCCAGGCAGGTATGATCACACGACCTGTGCGTGAACGTCCGGTGGAGGAAATTCTCGAGGCGATCGAATGCGCACTCGCCCACACCGGCTACGAGGAGGTCGGGCTGCTTTCGTTGTCCTCCTCCGATTACGGACCGGTTCTCGATCTGGTGCGTGGCGTGAGTGAACGCTTCCGTGGGCGACATCTCAACGTATCGCTGCCCTCACTGCGGATTGAAAGTTTCTCAGCCGAATTAATGGAGTCCCTCAAAGAGACTTCACGGCGGCGCGGCTTCACCCTGGCACCCGAAGCCGCCACGGAACACATGCGCCAGATCATCAACAAACCGGTCACCACCGAGCAGTTACTTGAAACCGCAGGGGAGATTTTCTCGCGTGGCTGGCACACGCTCAAACTTTACTTCATGATCGGCCACCCCGCGGAGACCCTCGAAGACGTGCAGGCCATCGCTGATCTATGCAAAGCCGTGTTGAAAGAAGGCCGCCGCGTGATCGGCAAACGCACCCGGGTCAACGCTGGTGTGAGCACTTTCGTGCCCAAACCGCACACCCCTTTTCAATGGGTCCCTGTGGATACGCTTGACCAGATCGAAGCCAAGCAGAAACTGCTAAAACGAGAGCTGCGCGGTCCGGGGCTGAAACTCAATTGGAACACCCCGCAGGAAACCCTGCTGGAAGCCTGGCTCTCGCGCGGCGACCGGCGCATAGGCGAGGTGATACTGCGTGCCTGGCAGCTCGGCGCCAAATTCGACGCCTGGCAGGAGCACTTCCGCTATGATTTGTGGCTGCAAGCGTTCGAAGACTCCGGTCTTAACCCCGCCTTCTACACTCACCGAGAACGGCCGATTGACGAGACCTTTCCCTGGGATCACATCGACATCGGTGTGAAGAAAGAGTATCTCATCGAGGATTATCTCTGGAGCCTGGAGGGACGCACGCGCATCGACTGCCGGGAACGCTGCTTTGCTTGTGGAATCCTGCCCAAGTTCGCTGATTTACGCCGCAAGAACCCCGGGAACAGTTGGAGTTGCCCGGAGGTGCGATCGCCACAACGATCCGACATGCGTATTTCGGAATCCGCTTGAGAGACCTATGGAAACAACAGTTTACCGCTACCGACTCACCTTTTATAAAGAGGAATCGATTCGCTTCACCGGCCACCTCGATATCCATCGCGCCTGGGAACGCACCTTCCGCAGAGCCGGATTACCACTCGCCTACCGTCATGGGTTTAATCCGCGCCCGCGCATCAATATCGGCAGCGCCTTACCGCTGGGATACACAAGCTGCAGCGAACAAATGGATTTCTGGCTGGAAGAAGAAATGGATACAGAGGCGATCGCCAGGGCGTTGAACCAGGCACAGGCACCGGGCTTGCCGATTAGCGAAGTGATGCGCATCGAGACCAAACAGCCCGCCTTGCAAACCCAAATTCAAACCGCTGCCTACCGCGTCCACATCGACGATCCACCCCCGATTGACGAAATGCAATCCGCAGTTGAAACGTTGATGAGGGCATCATCTTTGCCCCGAGAGCGTCGCGGGAAATCCTACGATCTACGCCCTTTGATTAAAAAGCTGCAGGTGAAACAAAGCACTGATGAAATCTGGCTGGAAATGACCCTCTCCGCCAGCGAAGGTGCCAGCGGCCGACCCGGGGAGGTGCTGCGTGCCATGGGCATCGACCCGACGTATGCCCGCATTCAACGTACCAAGTTGATTCTTACCTCGGTTTAAGACTTTACCCAAACTTTCTGTGACTTAACCCATAAACCCTGCCGCTTGATACCACGGTTTGTACAGCGAATCGACCTGTAAATCTTCCCACAGTAAAGATCGATTTGCACCACATTATTGCCGCCTTGGTGAAATTTAGTAGCTGGTTTGTGAAAAATATCTAAATATGCTGCGGTAACTTCCCGGTAATTATACAGTGCTATATTCAGTGAAAGAATTGATCGGGGGATTGGAGGGTTGACAGATGAAAATCAATGTGACCTTGCTCTTCGTGTTTCTCGCTGTGAGTGCGATCCTGGTTTCGTGTGGTCCTTCTCAGGCTGCCTTGGATGAACAGGCCACCAAGACAGGTGCGGCGCTGAAGGAACAGATCACGCAGACAGCCATTGCACAAGCCGCGTTCCGCACACAGTCGTTTGTGGAGACCGAGACAATGAAACCTACGTTGACTGCAACCGTCACCCCTATGCCTATAATGACACCCACACCGACGCCGGAATCCCTTATTCAACCGCTTCTTATGGAAATCCAGATGGTAAGCCCAGAAATTGGATGGGCTATAGATCTATCCAGAGCTGGGCCTGCCATCATACGGACGGAGGATGGTGGAGAAACATGGGCTGTAGCAACCCGTGCGGACTTTACCTTATTTGGCGCAAAGTTACATGCCATAGATGAAAACACTGTTTTGTATACTCTCGGGATTTTCAACATAAAGGAAGGCGATAGGCCTTCAAATATTGTGGATGATTTGAAGAAGGTAATTCATCCGTCAGCGGAGGTGGCAAGCCTGGAATGGTTCGTTCTCGATGAGAGCAACATTTGGGTAACTGTGCACGTTGGTCTCAGAGCAGGTGGAGCAATGGCTATGTACCGCACGCAAGATGGTGGTCTATCATGGGAACGGCTATCAATTGGTTCCGATATGGAATTATCACCGTGGAAAATTTTCATGGTGAATAAACACACGGGCTGGTCGAGCCACTTCGAACCATTTCTCCGGCACGATGGGGGATCAGATCTGCATAAGAATATTTTTACCACTCATGATGGAGGACATACCTGGAATCAAAAACGGTTGCCGATTCCAAATGGACCTTTAGTGGATAACCTAGATTACTGCTTTTCCGAAATTATTCAAATTGGCACTCCTGATCTACTCCAAATCGTGAGCAAATGTTACGACGACGATCCGCAACTTATCGGCCATTGGTATTACAAATCTCAAGATTCTGGCCTTACCTGGCGAAATTGGCCGATGAATGGAGAGGTTTATTTTCTAAGTGCTTATGTAGGCTGGCGCGCTATCAACCAAGATGATGGCACGGCTATCGTTGAGGCCACAGAAAATGGCGGCGCCACGTGGAATGAGATGGGGAGTATGCCTGGTCAAGGACCGTTCCAGTTTTGGAATGAGACAGAAGGGTGGACAGTTGTATCAGATAATCAACAAGTCGTGTTATGGATTACTTCGGATGGTGGATTGACCTGGGAACAGAATCAAATGTTCCCAAGTGGAGCATCGATAACCTTTCTAGACAGGTACCACGGATGGGTATACATAGCAACTGACGATAAGACCGTTCTCTGGCGCACCACAGATGGTGGAGAGAGTTGGGAGGAAATCCACCCGATGATTAGTGAGAAGGTACTCCCAACACCAGTGCCAACGAGTACGCCAACACTCGCACCATCTGTTGGGGTTATGCGGTCTGAAATCGATGGAATGGAGATGGTGAAAGTGCCAGCGGGGACTTTCTGGATGGGGAGTCCGATCGAGAAGGTTGAATACTATAAGAACAACTATAACACCTACGAAGATTGGTGGTTCGATCATTCGCAACCTCTTCACGAGGTGTATCTGGATGATTTTTGGATCGATCACTCAGAGGTGACCAATGCAATGTTTGCCACCTTTCTGAACTCGGAAGGAAATCAAACCGAAGTCGGTGAGAGGTGGCTGTTAATGGATACGCACGGTGGTTTGGTTCGTAAGATTGAATATTCTGAAGGGGTGTGGCGCCCGATGGACGGGTACGAAGAATTGGGCGTTTCCGCGGTTACCTGGTATGGCGCACGAGCATACTGCGAATGGGTAGGGCGCCGCTTGCCAACCGAAGCGGAGTGGGAAAAAGCGGCGCGTGGAGTAGATTACAGAAAACCTCCCTGGCCCGAAGGAAGTTTTCCTAATGGTGCCAGTCCGTACGGAGTGCTAGACATGTTAGGAGGTCAGCGGGAGTGGGTATGGGACTGGTACGATTCGGACTACTATTCTAGGTTTGCGGCTCCTGTGGAGAATCCCACCGGACCCGCTTCTGGTTATTATCGAGTAATGCGCGACGAGCGAACGGACAAGCGTATATTGATGGAACCAGCATACGATTGGACGGGCGGAGGGTTTCGATGTGCTCTCTCGGCTTCAGATTATGATTTATCCGATAGAACCTTTGCGCTGACGTCCTTTCACATGGTGAGTGAAAAGGAAGGGTGGGGGGTAGACGACGGGACCATCTGGATCACCCACGACGGAGGGCGGACCTGGCAGGATGTCACACCGCTCGAAGGACGCTCGAAAGACATCAGTGTTGAGTCGCATGGCGGCTTTTTCGACGCAAACCATGCCTGGGTGGTCAACAGAACAGGGAATATGTTGGCGCCTCAGAGTTGTCGAGCTGCTGATATGTATGTTTGGTACACCATAGATGGCGGAGGAACCTGGCAGGCCAGTCATCCATTAATGGATGATCCTGCTGCCAGGTATTGTGAGGAGTGTTTGCAATGTCGCGCATATTTCAGCATGATCGATACTCAAACAGGATGGTTGTTTATTCAATCGATACATCCAAATTCAGATCACTCCTTACAGGTTTTCAACACCACCGATGGTGGCGCGACCTGGAAGAACCTTCGTCTATCCTGGTGTAAGACAGCAAGTTCGTGTTCCCCTGTAGCGCCTGTATGGGTAGCGCCTAAATCACCTGGATGGACTATCGACATGGAATTCATTAATGATCGAATCGGTTGGATGATAGGGTACACTGATGAGTTAGATCACTTCATCCTAACATCCACAGATGGCGGCTTGATTTGGGATATGCACACATTGCCAGCCCCGTTGGATTTTCCGACACTTTTCAACGAGTTACCCTTTTGCTGGCCAGCCGATCTGAATTTACTCACCGAAGATGTCGCATACTTGAGATTAGATTGTTTTAATTATGGAAGCGTTCCAGGTGTTGATCATGTATATTCCACAGAGGATGGCGGGGCAACCTGGAAAGCCCATGAGCTGCCCATCTCGAGATTAGAGATGGGAACTCAAATGATTTTCTTTGATACGGATCATGGTTTATTGCTTGGTCGCGAGATGTGGCGCACGGAAGATGGGGGGGCAATATGGCAACACATCAATACCGTAAGTTGGGACGGTCAGTTTAGCTTTGCGGATCCCTGGCACGGTTGGGCTATTGCTGTTGGCGAAGAAGGGACAGCCCTTGTATATACAACGAATGGCGGCGAAACCTGGCAGATATTGAACCCCTTTGTAATTGAGTAAAGTGATGACCGTGGGTAGCTTACTTAGCTAATTCTATTGACCATATCATTGCCGTGTGTGAAATTCCAGCATTTCGTTGCCACAGCGGCAAAATTATGCTTCCAGAAACACTTGCGTCACCGCAACAAGTTACGATCGTCGCAGTAAGCAAGCCTACCTACAAATTCATAGAAACCAGCGAGGCTTCCTATGAGAGTTTAAATAAACCCATATACTTCATCGCCAGGTTGAGATCGCCCTTGAGCACGACCTTCTTCGTAGCAATGGCGGTCATCGGATTGAGTTTGCCCGTGATCATGTCGATGTAATCCGAATCTTCCGACGTAACGGTCAAATTGGCATCATCAACGCTGCCTTTTTCGACCGAGCACTTTTGATCACGAATGGTGCACACCCAGTTTCCACCTTCACCCAGGTTGAATTGAATTACAGCATCCACACCTTCCGCCTTTTCGGGCAAAAATGCGCCAGGCATGCGTTCCATCAGGTCTTCAATAGTCAATGGCATGATTCACTCCTCTCGTTCTGGAAATATATCCTCGCAATGTGTCGTCCAACGCCTACTGTAGCTAGGTCAGCAAATTTTCGAAAATGCCTGCCGCACCCATACCACCGCCGATACACATGGTGACCATCACAGTTTTCACCTTCCGCCGTCGCGCTTCGTGCATGATCTGCACAGTTAACTTCGCACCGGTGCCGCCTAAAGGATGGCCCAGAGCGATGGCGCCGCCGTTGACGTTCAAGATTTCTTGATTTAATCCCAACTCTCGGATCACGGCAAGGCTTTGCGAGGCAAAGGCCTCATTGAGTTCGATCAATTCGATGTCCTTTAATTTGAAACTGTATCGATCGAGCGCTTTGGGCACAGCTTCCATGGGACCGATGCCCATGATCTCCGGCGGGACTCCGGCCGCCGTATAACCAACATAACGCATCCACGGTGTGACACCCAGTTCCTTGGCCTTCTCAGCGCTCATCACGACGACCGCTGCAGCCCCATCTGACAATGGTGAGGAATTCCCTGCCGTCACCGTGCCGTTGGGGGTGAAAGCAGGTCGCAGTTTTCCCAACGCTTCCACGCTCGTATCCCGCCGTATCAACTCGTCCTGATCGAAGATCACCGTTTCGCTGCCCTCAAGCGTGTGGGTTTCGACTTCCAGGGGAACGATCTCGTCCTTGAAAAGCCCTTCGTCTTGCGCTTTGGCAGCTTTTTGATGGCTGCTCAACGAAAACGCATCCATGTCAGCGCGGCTGATGTTGTACTGCTCGGCGACGTTCTCGGCCGTCTGACCCATGCGAATGTAAGCCTCCGGCATCTCGACCACCAGTGTGGGGTGTGGGCTAAGACGGAAACCCGTCATCGGGACCATGCTCATGCTCTCCAACCCACCGGCGAGGATAATGTCCGCCCCGCCGGCCAGGATGCGTTCACATGATTGGGCGATGGTCTGCAAACCGGAGGAACAAAACCGATTGACTGTCATCGCCGGAACCGAGGCCGGAAATCCGGCGTACAGCCCGGCATGCCGCGCCATGTTTAACCCCTGCGTTCCTTCTGGAAAAGCGCAGCCGATGACAATGTCATCTACAATCGCCTTATCGAAATCACCCGCGCGTGTCCACGCTGCCTGCAATACCGCTTTGACCATGTCTTCCGGGCGGTAGTTACGCAGCGTACCTTTATTCGCTCGCCCGACCGCCGTTCGAGCCCCAGCTACAAGCACCGCTTCTTTTGCCATCGATTCCACTCCTTACAGCACGGGTATCAGGAAGCAAACGCAATCTGACACCCAGCCATACGCTTAATTCCGCAGCGGTTTGTTGTGTTCGATCATGTGCGCCAACCGTTCGAGCGTCTTCGGCTCGTGGCAAAGCTCGAGGAAGACCTCACACTCCAGATCGAGGATCGTTTGTTCATCGACCCAGGTCGGCTCGGACAACTCGCCGCCGCACAGCACACGCGCCAGTTTGCCGGCGATGAGCGCATCGTGCTCCGTCGCCCAACCCGCTTCTTTAAGATCCCACACGGCAGCCCGCAGCAAGGCCAACACATCGCGTCCTGCCGCGTAAATCTTCTCCGGCATCGGCGGCCGATAGCCTTCCTGCACCATCGCCAAGGCGCTGCGTTTGGCTTCCGCCAAGAGGTGTTCCTTCTTCATGATCACCCGGTCGCCTTGCTGGAAGAATCCCATCTCGAAGGCCTCGAAGGCGCCTGTAGCGACCTTCGCCAGGGCGATCTGTTCGAATACTTTCAGGATGACCGAATTCGGATCGGCGTCCGGGATTCGCATCACGGGGTTGATCACCCGCCGCATCAATTCCTTCGTTCCCGAACCCGATGGGATCACGCCAACACCCATCTCCACCAGACCGATGAACGTCTCCGCGGCAGCGACACGCTTGGCGCAAGCCATGGATAATTCAGCCCCACCGCCCAAAACCATGCCATGCGGTGCGGCGATAATCGGTTTGGGAAAGTAACGTATGCGCATCAAACCGTCCTGCATACCGCGAATCATCACCTCGATCTGATCGAAGGCATCCTGCTGTGCACCCATCCAGATCAGCATGATATTTGCGCCCGCGCAGTAATGCTGCCCCTCGTTGCCGATCACCAGGGCATCGAAACGGCCATCCTCGGCCTGGTCGAGTGCATGTTCGAGCATATCGAAAATGTCCTGATCGAGCGCGTTGGCGGTGCTGTGAAACTCCACCAGACCGACGTTATCCTGCATGTCGATCAAACTGGCCGAAGCGTTCTTTTTAAGCACCGCACCTTCACACCCTTTGATCGCTGCAAGCGGCAGAATCCACTCGTCCCGCTCCAGTGCTACGTAACCTTTCTTTTTCAGATCGTAATAGCCGATGATTTGGCCATCCTGATATTGATAGAAGGTCGCACAACCCTTCTTCAACATGGTCTTCACCCAGGAGCCGACTTCGAGGCCCTTCTCTTCCAGACGTTCGAGTGTTTCCTTCACACCCAGGCCGTCCCAAATTTCAAAGGGGCCGATCTCGTTGGCAAAGCCCCACTTGAGGGCGCGGTCGACGTCGATGAAACGGTCGGCGATCTCAGGCACGCGGCGTGAGGCGTAAGCCAGCGCGTTCGCCGTGGTCTCCCAAATGAAGCGCGCCATTCTGCGCGTCTGCTCTGAAGCCTCTTCGGAATCCACTTGAGAGACGATCCATGCATACCGTTCGCCCAGGTCCTTGATTTTTCGCCCTTCAGAGAAGAGGTCAAAGCGCGGTTTCTGCGGCGGTTCGTGATCCATCGTTTTCGGATTGAGCACCCAGAACTCTTTCTTGCCATCTTCCGTATCCACACGCTTATAGAAACCGACTTTGGTTTTGTTGCCCAACCAGCCCCGCTCGATCATCTCTGCCATCAGTTTCGAGGTCGATTCGTGTTTCAGAATCTCGCGGGATTCGTCTTCGGGGATCAAATCGTAGAGATTGGCAGAGACGTGAGCGGCGATGTCGTTGCCGACCAGATCCAGTAAGCGGAACACTGCCGTCTTGGGGCGTCCGATCAGCATACCAGCGATGGTATCGATTTCTTCGATACCGTATTCGTTGTCCAGGACGTAGGCGAATTCGTTGGTGCTGGTGATGGAAAACATGCGGTTGGCGATGAAATTGGGCGTGTCCCTGCAGATCACGACGCCCTTCCCCAGCACTTCTTTGCCAAATTCCACAATACCCTCGAGTACTTTTTTATCCGTTTTTTCATGCGGGATGATTTCCAGCAGCTTCAGCCAGCGCGGCGGGTTGAAGAAGTGCATCCCCAGAAAGTGCTTCTGGAAACCTTCACCCCTTCCCTTAGCGATATCCCGGATCAACAATCCGGATGTGTTGCTGGCAACGACGCAATTATCACTGCGCACCTTTTCGATGCGTTCGAACAAGCCCTGTTTAATGGCCAAATTTTCGACGATGGCCTCGATGATCAAGTCGACTTCGGCCAATCGATCGAAATCGTCATCCAGGTTGCCCAGCGAGATGCGTTCCTTGGAAATTTCACTCAATACCGCAGGCGGGCGGCTCCTGGTCACCGCTTTCCAACCGTTTTCCACAATGCGATTGCGCACGGGTTTGTCATCCAATGTCAAGCCCGCTGTCTGCTCCGCATCCGTCAATTCTCTAGGTACGATGTCCAGCAGTAATGTCGGAATCCCCAAACCGGCGAAGAGCGCAGCGATACTGCCGCCCATCGTCCCTGATCCGATCACGGCCGCTTTCTGTATTCGATAGCCCATAGAATCCACTCCTCTCATGGGGGATCCAAACCATGAGATCCCATCAAACAGGAAAACCACATCTGTTTCGCAACCTGTCCAATTCGATCAAGTTGCGTCCCAAGTCCACCGCCTAACTTAATTCATGACGCGTGTATCCCAAGATCTGTCGGGCGACGATCAGGCGGTTGATCTGACCTGTGCCCTCGTAGAGATCGTTGATCTTGGCATCGCGGAACCATTTCTCTAAAAGAAACTCGCGTGTATACCCCAACGGACCCAGCAGCTCGATCGCCCGTTGCGTGATCTTCACCACCACATCCCCCGCGCGCACCTTCGACATGGAGGCCGCCAGCGTGTTGGGTTTCTTTTCATCCATCTGCCACATTGCTTTTAGTGTTAACAGCCAGGCTGAACGCAGCATGACCTCCATGTCGACGATCTCACGCTCGATGTTGGTCATGCGGCTGCGCGGTAATCCGTATCGAATCTCCACGCCGCGTTCTGCTAGAAGCTCCTTGAGTTTTTCGAGTGTGGCCCGGGCGATTCCCAATGCAGAAGCAGCCACAACTGGCCGTGTGGCGTCGAACGTTGCCATGGCGCCTTTGAAGCCCTTCTTGTCCTTCTTTTTCACCACTTCCGGACTGCCCAGGATGTTCTCGGAAGGAATGCGGCAATCCTCGAGAATGATCGAGACCGTGTCGCTGGCGCGGATTCCCAGCTTGTGTTCGAGTTTGGTGACCTTGCATCCGGGCGTCCCGGCTTCGACGACGAAGGGCCGCACACCTGCACGTCCGGCTTCGAGATCGATCGTGGCCCAGATGACCACGAAACCTTCCGAATCCACGAGGGCTTTATTCCCCGCGGTGACGAAGATCTTCTCACCATTCAGGACCCATTCCTCGCCATCCTTGACAGCCGTCGTTCGCACTTCGGCCGGCATGGCTGACCCGGCATGAGGCTCAGTGAGCGCAAAGGCATCGAAAACGGGTTTCTCACCTCGGTGACGCGCCAGGAAACGTGCCTTCTGCTCATCCGTTCCGGCGGCGTTCACCGCGGCTGCGCCCAGACCACCGCCCGGTGTGCACAGCCACATACCCACATCACCCCAGGAAAGCACCTCGGTCTGGAAGGCCATGCGCTGGAACGAGATTCGCGGTCCTTCTTTCTTCTTCTTCTCTCCACTGGGCGTCAAACCACCACCGCCCATGGCCTTGAGTGAGGTGTGCATGAACTCGATGTAATCCCAGGGAATTTCGTGTTCGTTCTCGTCAAACTGCCGCGAGACGGGACGCATCATATTCTCGGCGATGGTCTCGGCAAGCACGACGGCATGTTCGATTTTTTCGGGCATTTCAAAACTTATCATCGTAGTCGCTCCCTTCTCGATCGTCGTCAGACCATGGCGAGACCGGCGAAAACCGGTATCCCGCGTCCATTACGCATCCAGAGTTCGACGGGATGCTCGCGGATGTAGCCATGTCCACCAAGCACCTGAACGGCACAGTCCGTGACCCGCATGGCCATGTCCGATGCACCGGTGAGTCCAAGGTATGCGGATTTCGCAGCATCTTCCTTGTCGTGATCCAATTTCCAGGCCGCTTCCCAGACCTGCATGCGTATCGCTTCGATCTCGATCGCCATTTCGGCCAGCATGAAAGCAATCGATTGTTTCTGCGCGATGGGCTTGCCCCAGACCTCGCGTTCCTTGGCATAAGGAATGGTATATTCCAACGCCGCCCGACTCATGCCCACGGCCATGGCGGCAACCGTCACCTGCGCGCTGGCAATACTGCGGCTCATGTCCGCTCCCTCTTCGCCGCCGACCCTTGCTTCCAGCGGTACGAGCACATCGTCCAACGCAAGGCGGAACAGCGGCAGCGCCTGGACACCCAGCAATTTCTCCCGCTCACCGACAGTGATGCCCTTGGTATCGGCGGGGAGGATAAATGCCTCGGTTTTGTGTTCCAGATTGGCGAAAACAAGGAAGGCTTGCGCTTGATCGGCATAAGGAACGTAGGCCTTCACACCATTGAGCGAGTATCCCGTCTTTCCCTTATTCGCCAAAGTACGCATCTCCATTGGTGTGAAATCGAAATCGGGCTCGATGAACGCAGCTACGAAAGGTTTCCACTCGGCTTCGATCACAGGTGGAATCCACGTCTCTTTCTGCGCCTCGGTTCCGCCGAAGAGGATGGGCAGCACAAACGCGGCGGGGGCCATCACAGCCAGGGAGGCAGCCAAATCTCCCCAGGCCATCTCCTCGGCGGCGAGCACACCGGTTACGGTCGAGTGCTCCCCAAAGCCACCATACGCCTCGGGGATGCTCGCCTGCAGCACACCCAGCTCCCAACCTTTTTCGATCAAATTGGCAGGAAGTGCGTTTTCCTCCTCGGCATCTCGCGCAGCAGGTTGTAAATCCTTCTCGGCATAGCGATGAACGGCATCGATGAGCATGCGTTGTTCTTCGGTCGGTTCAAATGAATACATAGGTCCCTCCTTCTACGGGCACTCGCCGCCCTTCCAACCCTTTCATTTCGTCCCAGATATCAGCCTTTCCCCGTGAAACCTCTGGCCAAATGGGAACCATGTGACATCCAATCCGTCGGCTTTCCGATAACGAAAAGGTGTGATCGATTCTGAATCAAGATCTTCGATATTTTCGATGTACACATACCCAAGCTGCGCCAAATACTCTACGTGCGCGCCTGCTTCTTCAACGGCCAACAACTTGTCATATCCTTCGACATCCGGGAAAAGCGCGCCGGAGATCTCGGCCAGGGTCTTTGACTCATCCAGGTAGTCGAGGATTTCCCCCAGGCGATCTCGATGGGAGTCTTCGATTTCATCGATGCGTTGATGAAGGTCGTGCATTGGCTCGCCGTGGCCCCCAATGACGCGCTGGACACCATTATCCCATCGCCGTGTCTTCTCAAGCGAGTCCAGGTAATGCCCCAACCCCATATTCAAACTCAACCGCTCCGGTGCTTGATGCGGGGTTATTTCGGGCAGGATGTGGTCCCCGGACAGCAGCACGTCGTCGAGACGGATGATGATCTGTCCTGGACAATGCCCTGGAACGTGCAGTATCTCCAATCGCCCGATATTCATATCAACTTCGAAGTAGTTGAAGTCTGGAGGCAGTGAAGAGAAAAGCTGTTTATTGATCAGGTAGGTGTTCATCAGTTCTTGGCGATAGGCATCGCTGATACCAGCTTCGATGAGGTATTGACCCAGCCGTTTGGCCATGAGCGCCACACGTTCTTCGTAATGCATCAACACTTTCGCGTCCAGGTGATGGATTCCGATGGGTGCCTGCGTGTGTTGGCGTACAAAATGCAGTCCCCCGAAATGATCGATGTGACCGTGCGTGATGAGGATATGGGTAAGGCTCTCCCATTGCACGTCTTCGTCGAACTGCGAACGGATTTGCGCGAAGCTTTCCGCCAGCTGTTCATTCGAATCCATGAAACCCGATCCGACATCAACCAATGCGACGACGTCATCGGCAATAACGAGATGGGCATAGCCCTTCAAGAATGGAAACAGATCCAAGGGGATGCGGTAAATCCGCCCACCACCATTTGTGTGCAGTGCTTCGATCTCGCTTGCCATATCTGAAATTTTCCTTACGCAGCCTGCAAACCGTCGAGTATCAGATCACTGAATTGATCGGCGATTGCAGCGGCGCTCAACCGCCCATCCTCATGGAACCAGGTCATCATCCAATTTTGAATCCCCAGCAAGGCGAAAACCGTTACTGCCTCATCGACCTGGCGGAAAATCCCTGTTTCAATCCCCTCCCGCACGATCTGGCGCCAGAGATCTTCATACGCGTCCCGACGTGCGTTCTGTCGCGAGCGCAAGGAGGGATCGAGACTGCGATAATCGAACAAAAGCACGGCGGCCAAATCGGTGTCTTTGGCGAGCCGCTCTACATAGACCTGCATCGCCTGCCGTAGCTTCCGATCGGGGGACAAATCGGACTGCACGACCTGCTCCAAATCATCAATGACCAGATCCAGGACCTGATCGAAGATCGAAAGCAGGATGTCCTGTTTACTCTCGACGTGATGATAGAGGCTGGCTTTCTGGAGGTTAACGGCGTCGGCGATGTCCTGCATCGAAGCGGCGTGGTAGCCTTTCTGACGGAAGATCTGGGCAGCCGCCTGGATGATGTCGTTCCTGTGCATATCGAGAAACTACCGACCGGTCGGTAGCTCCATGATAGCAGATCGGAATATAACGGTCAAGCAGCAATTCCGCTTGAAGGCAGCCGATGCTTGGGATACAATCGGAGACAGGTAAGCCCCTGTAGCTCAGTGGATAGAGCGCTGCCCTCCGGAGGCAGATGCCGGCGTTCGAGTCGCCGCAGGGGTGCTTCAATGAAAAGAAACCCGATCGATTCACGATCGGGTTTCTTTATGCAACCAAGATCCATATATTGATAGCCAGCGCTCAGCGAGGTTTTCAGCGTGTAGAGGAAAATCTGTGGGGATGAAATAACCTCATCCGGGCAAGACAATCAGCAAGAAAAAACCACAGAAACTCGAATTTTCACAATACTGATGATAAAGGTCATCGTGGAAAGGTAGGGCGAAATGGCGCCAGGTTGAGGTGAAGCTGTACTGGAATTGGTATGGATATCGTTTATTCTCTCCTCGATTTTCCATCTAACACATAAAAACAAATCACAAATGCGTAGGTTCTAGAATGATGATATGCAACTCCCCCGGTCCATGCATACCCAGAATTAATTGCATGGCGATATCCGCAGTTCGGCTGGGACCACTGATAATCATTGCGCTGGCCGTATTTTGAAACGCGTCCAATCCCTGCTCATGCAGCGTAGCCACCCAAGTTTCCAGATCGGCCAGGATTTGATCTTGGCGGATGATGGCCATATGTACCTTTGGCAACAGGGAGGCGAGGCGGGGTTTGCCTTCGCCAGTCAGCAGGACGAGACTGCCCGTGGAAGCCAGCGCAGCGTCCGCACCGGTTATTCCCACCCGAATGGTTTCATCTCTGGCTGAAACGACCCGAATGCTGTTCGTTCTAAAAGCCGCCTCTAATCCCGGCAATGGAATATGCTCGAACGCCCAACTCATGACGCGGTTGTCATCCCCGAGCAGATCCATGACGAGGCGGATCGCCTCGTCCGCAGATGCGGGCACATACACGCTACTGCTAAGCAGCCTCGCTTGTTCCTTAAAACGGTCTACCGTCTGTTGCGGAGACAAGTGTTCCATGGGGACCACGGACAGCCGTTCCAAACCCCCTTCGATGGCTCCCAACGGAGGATGGGCGGCATCCAGGCGGCTCATAATCTCGTCCCGATTTTTACGCATTCAATCTCCTCGCCGTTCGCGCCACTGCCGGCGGAAAGATTCCCTCGCAAAGGGAGGAAAATCACGGTAGTTCGTCCACCGCGAGAGAAATCCCGGCAAACGTTTCAGGGATCGGTCGCCTGTGAGTAAGCGCGCTATCCTACCCCCAAATTCAAAAAGTGCAGGGAATCTGTTGCCAAACGCCCACAGCTTCAATCCCCATTTCAAAATTGGATCCACCGCTCTCCGGTGATACAGATCGTGTCGTAGGTCGAGCAGCATCTGCGGCAGATCGATGTCAACCGGGCAGACCTGTTTGCAGGCGCCACACAAACTGCTGGCGTGAGGTAATGGGCGAGCGCGTTCCAACCCGACGAGTAGAGGCGTGAGTACAGCGCCCAGTGGACCGGGATACACCCAGCCGTATGCGTGACCGCCAGTTGCCTGATAAACCGGACACGCATTCATGCAGGCTCCGCAACGGATACAGGTGAGAATTTGTGCATACCCCGAGTTGAATATCGCGCTGCGACCGTTGTCGACAAGGATGACATACATTTCATCCGGGCCATCCGGTTCCCCCGCTTTTCGAGGACCATTATACATGTGGGTGTAGACCGGCATGGATTGCCCTGTCGCGCTGCGCGGCAGCACCTGGGTCAGAATGGCAAAATCTTCGAGAGTTGCCACCATTTTTTCGATCCCGACGAGGGCCACGTGCACGCGAGGCAAGCTGGTAACCATGCGGCCATTTCCCTCGTTCGTGACCAGGCAGATACTCCCCGTTTCGGAGACGATGAAGTTGCCTCCGGTGATACCCATATCCGCGGTTAGAAATTTTTCTCGCAATACCCGGCGCGCGAATTGCGCCATTTCATGGCCATCATCCGTAGGTGTCATGTTCAATTTCTCAATGAAAAGGTCGCGAATACTCGTTAATGACTTGTGGATGACCGGTATGACGATGTGGCTGGGGGGTTCGTCTGCGAGTTGGAGGATGTATTCGCCCAGATCGGTTTCTATGACTTCAATCCCGTGGTCCTCGAGCGCCTCGTTCAATCCAACCTCTTCACTGACCATACTCTTGCCTTTAACGACGGATGTCACTGCATGCCGGGTAATAATCTCCAATACCAGTTGGTTGACTTTCTCTCCGTCCGAGGCCCACAAGACGTGAGCTCCATTCGCCGTCAGCTTGGCCTCGGCCTGATCCAACAAATCAGGCAGGCGCTGTAGCGCACGACGTTTTGCTTGCGCAGCTCGCTGACGCAGCGCCTCCCCGTGCGCGTGCCCGGCTTCAAACATTAAGTCAATACGTTTCTGATAGGCCGTCGTCGTCGCCTGTTTGACCGAACGACGCATTTCGTCGTCCATCAAGGACAACTTCGCGGTGGAGGTGAAGTCGTTGGAAGTGACTTTCATGAGGGTTTGTCTGGCAGACCGTCTGCCAGCACATCGGCGATATGCCGCACGCGCTTGGGGGATGGTGTGCGTGCGAGGCCTCCGTTCATGTGGGTCATACAACTTACATCGCCGGTAACAATCGTCTCTGCAGAGCACTCCTGGATGCCGTTAATTTTACGCTTGAGCATCGCCCCGCTTACGTCAGCCATCTTGACACTGAAGACTCCGCCGAAACCGCAGCAAACGTCGCTTTCTTCAAGCTCCTCTACGACTGCATTGTCCATGTTTTTCAACAGAGTGCGCGCCGCAGCGCCCAAGCCGAGCATGCGTAAACCATGACAGGCGTCGTGGAAGGCGAAGGAACGCCGCTTCGGCAGTCGCAGCTGCAGATCACTGATTCCCAAACCCCCGACCAAGTATTCCGTAAATTCCCAGGTGATGGCGGCCAGGCGCTTTGCTTCATCGAACCATTGGGGATCGTCTGCAAACAGGATTGGGTACTCGTGGCGCACCATGGCCGCACACGAGCCAGAAGGCGTGACGATCGCTTCCGCATCTTTGAAAGCCTTGAGGAATTGGATCGCCACCTGCTTGGCAGAGGTTCGATCTCCGGCATTGAACGCCGGCTGACCACAACAAGTTTGCTTCGGTGGAAAATCCACTGTGATACCAAGATGCTCGAGTACGTCCACCACCGCCCAGCCGGTTTCCGGGTAGAGCATGTCCACCATACAGGTTACAAACAAAGACGCCCGCTTACCTTTGGGGGAATCATGCATTACCATTTTTCGTACGATTCGCTGTGCTTGCGATACTCGATCATTTCCTCGCCCAGCAGGCTGGCCTCCAGAATGATGTCGCATACCTCTTCCAGTGCCGAGACCCAGTGATATGCCTCTTCCAGCGTTTGACCGACGGCAAAACAGCCGTGCCCGCGCTGCATGACGATCTTATAGCCGCGCAATGCTTCAGATACCGCTTCAGCCAACTCGGTAGAGCCGGATGCCAGCTCCACCGTCACGACCGGGATCTTGCGGAAAAAGTATGACCCTTCGTTATCGATGGGAATGATCTCGTCCCGACTCAGGCTGAGTGTTATGGCGGTGCGCGGATGCGCATGGATAATTGCCAACGCCGAAGTCTTTTCATAAATGGCGCGATGAACGATCAATTCGGTGCTGGCACGCACGATGCCGCTGTCCTTACCTTGAAAGCGGGTCTTAACAAAGTCGGTTGGCTTTAGCCGTCCGAACTGTGCCCCGCGCCGCTTGATGATAATCTTGTCGCCCACACGCACGCTCATGTTTCCGCCGTGCGAACTGGTTAAACCGGTCAGAAATATGTCGCGTCCGATGTCTCGGAATTCTTCGTAGAGTTTTTCATCAATCATCTTCCGCCTCGATCGCGAATTCTAAAGAAAGTTCCTTCAACTTCTCGGATCTCGGAACGCCATTTTCATCCCATCCCCGAAATGCATAATACTCCTCCAGCATCGGAGCCAGCTTTACGGTACAACCTTCACTCGGGCCATCCGGAACCGGTTCGCTCAGCATGCGATCCGGAAGTGTGTCATCTGCCTTCGTAAAACCTTCACGTATGTTGAAGAGTCGCTCCAAAGTCCAGATTCGTTCACCGACCATCATCAGATCATCCGCGGTGAAATGCTCACCGGTGACGGCTGACAGCGCGCGGGCGAAAAACTCCTCCGCCACTGCCAGGTTGGCAAACTTGCAATAAATCAAGCTATCAATCACCGCGGCTGAATCTTGATGTACGGACACAATGCCCGCCTTGCCCTGTGTGGCAAACCGGTCAATTAAACGCGGTAAGGCCAGCACCTCCGGGCCTAACATGTTTCCCTCCTCGTGACAGGCGCCCCGATTGCCGGTGGCAAAAACCAGCCCTTGCCCCTGCATGCCGCGTGGGTCATAGGCAGGCATTTCCAGCTTCTTTACACTCATAGATAGTTCCGGCGCGCCGAATTTCTCGGCCATACGATAGCTGCCTTCCGCCATTTCAGCCCCGATGCCCCGCCGATGAGCTGTGTCGTGAATCAGATCGAGCAACTTATCCGCTTGTCCGAAATCCAATTCGGCTTCCATCAAGCCCTTTTCAGTCAATTCCATGGCACAGCCAATCGTATTGCCCATCGAAATTGTGTCCAATCCCATGTCATTACACAGGAAATTGGCTTCGGTGATGGTGTCCAGATCGTCGATACCACATTGTGCGCCAAACGCCCATGCGGATTCGTATTCTGGTCCTTCGCCCTGCTTGTCACTTTTCGTTTTAGTGATGCGGGTGCAGGATATGGGACAGGCCCAGCACGCCTGATTCTTCACCAAGATGGTGTCAGTGATCTCCTCGCCGCTGATTTTTTCGGCTTGGTCAAACTGGGATTGCTGGAAATTACGGGTGGGCAGCGCGCCGATTTCGTTGATGACATTCATCACAACAGCTGTGCCGAACTCGGGCAAGGCTTGTGATGTTAGCGGGCTCGCTTTCAGCAGTTTGCCCGTTTCATACAACATGAATTTGAACAGATCTTGATCTGCCGGTTTGTTCTTCTGATCGCCTTCAACCACGATCGCCTTCAACATCTTGCTGCCCATCACCGCGCCAGGTCCACCGCGCGCCAGGGCACGTTCCTTGTCGTTCATGATGGAGGCGATGCGAACGAGATTCTCGCCGGCGGGGCCAATGCAGAGTACATTGCGGTTGTTGCGATCTTGTCCTAAGGCCTGAGTGGTTTCGAACACGCCCGTGCCCCAAAGTTGGTCGGCGTCTTTGATCTCTACCCCTTGTGCTGTGATTTCTATGATGACCGGCGCTTTCGCCTTGCCGCGTACGATCAGTGCGTCGTATCCTGTGCGCTTGAACTGCATACCCCACCAACCGCCACTATTGGCGTGTAAGATGGTGCCGGTTAGTGGACTCTTGCTGCTGACGTTAAAGCGATTGCTTGTCTGGGAACCACTCCCTGTAATGGGTCCGGTGGTGAAGATGAGTGCATTTTCGGGAGAAAGTGGTTCTACGTCCGGCCCCACGAGATCCCACAAGAGGCGAACGCCTAATCCCCGTCCACCGATAAATTGGCGCGCAATTTCCATATCCAACGGACAGATCTCATGCGTCTGATTTGTCAGATCAATCGTCAATATTTTCCCGTTCCAACCAGCCATCTAGATTTCCTAAGACCAACCGCCTGCGATAGGCGGAAAAATCGCGATCATATCATCTTCGATAACAGGCGTATTCAGGTCTGTGGCATGATGCCCGTTGATCGAAATTACATTATGTTGACGAAGAACTCCATTTTCAAGAATGACACCAGCCAAAGCGGGAAACTGTTTTTCCAATTCGATGAGGACATCCCTAAGGCTCTTTCCCGTTATGGATAGCAATTCCTTCGATCCTGCGAGGTTGCGCAGATTCGCGTAGAGTTTAATGGTAGTCATGGAGCGTGCAAGGTGACGGTCACTATGAAGTGAACGGTCACCGATTAGCAAGTTCCTTCTTCTCGTAATTCTTGATCACATCCATAAATCCCAAACCGACTGGAACTCCTTTCTGCATACAATAATAATCCCACACCGCGCTTGATGGCATGACTTTCAATTCTTCCTGCAAAGCCAAACGCTGGCTGAAGTCCCCCTCAATTTCGAGGTTCTTCAACATATCCAGTGGCTCCAGGAGAGCATTGAGCAACGCCCGCTGCGTATTACGGGCTCCAATGGTCCATGCGGCTACTCTGTTGATGCTTGCATCGAAATAATCCAGCCCAATATGGACGCGCTCCAATGCTTCTGCACGGACAATTTCCTGAGCAATAGCTTGCAGGTCATCATTGAAGATGACTACATGGTCGCTGTCCCAACGCACTCCACGGCTGACGTGCAGCAGCAACCCTTCAAGGTATAACAACAGAGAAGAAATTTTATCAGCAATGGTCTCGGTCGGATGATAGTGACCGGAATCAAGCGTGAGCAGGATTTTCCGGCTCAGGGCATACGCCGTATAAAATTCCATTGAGCCGACCACATAACTCTCAGAACCAATGCCGAAGAGTTTGGGCTCCACAGCATCAATATTATGAGACAATTTCTCACCCAGAATCGCATCAAGGGATTCGAGCAGCAACTGTCGGGGTGTGATTCGATCCGCAGGGGTGTCTTTAAATCCATCGGGTATCCAGATATTCGTCACCGCTGGAGTCCCCAGTTCCCGCCCGAACCAGTCTCCGATCTTTCGACTGGCGATGCAGTGCTCCACCCAAAACTGGCGGATGGCCGGATCACGGTGAGAAAGAGTGAATCCGTCGGCAGTGAGGGGATGCGAGAAGCAGGTTGGGTTGAAATCGATGCCATGACCGCCCGCCTTGGCCCAATCCTTCCAAGCTGTGAAGTGGCGTGGTTCAATCGCATTGCGCTCAACCCTTGTATCCGATTCGAGATAGATGGCATGCAGGTTGAGCCGGTGCGAACCAGGTAGTAAACTGTATACGACATCCAGGTCTTTCCGCAGTTCGGGGGCAGTTCTTGCCTTGCCGGGGTAATTCCCAGTGGCAGCTATGCCGCCGGTCAGTTCACCTTGCGGATTCTCAAAACCACTGACATCATCCCCCTGCCAGCAATGCAGGCTGATAGCAATTTTTTCAAGGCGTGTGAGAACTTCCTTGGTATCCACACCAAGCGCAGAATACCGTTCCTCGGCAAGGTTATAAGCGCTCAGGATGTTTGATTCAGAAGGGGTCATGGTAACCTCTAGATAATATTTTGCATCTCTTTCTGAAAACGGGAATATGCTTCATCCCAGCCTTCTCGATTGCCAGGATGATATTCTTCCACATCAAATGAATTACGCACTACTTCTCGAGCTTCTGCCAGCGAGCTGAGAAGACCTAGCCCAACGGCCTGCATCAACACGTTACCGATGGCGGCAGCTTCCACTGGACCCGTTACCACCATACGACCGGTAGCATCTGCAGTAAGTTGGTTTAGCAGGCGGTTCTTTGTCCCGCCGCCAATAATATGAATGGGGTCAAGTTGCTTGCCGCTTAATTCCTCCGTCCGCTCGAGTACCCAACGATATTTGAGCGCCAGGCTTTCCAGCGCCACCCGCAAGACTTCTCCTTTCGTCCGCGGGACACGTTGACCGGTATTGCGACAATATTCTCGGATGCGCTTCGGCATATCACCAGGATGAAAGAAGGAATCATCGTCGGGATCGATCACTGCCATGAACGCTTCGGACTCAGCCGCAAGCCAGGTCATTTCATCGTAGGAGTGATCTTTCCCCTGACACTGCCACTCGCGTCGGCATTCCTGTATCAACCAGAGTCCCATGATATTCTTGGACAAGCGCCAGGTACCAAAGACACCACCCTCATTGGTAAAATTACACTGCAATGCTTTCGGTTCCAATGCTGGTTCTCTCACTTCTGCGCCCATGATAGACCACGTCCCGGAACTAATCCAGGCAAAATCCTGGTTTTGAGCCGGTATGGCAACCACAGCTGAACCAGTATCATGGCAGGCTGGGAGAACAACTTGAACCCCATCTGCGCCTGTCTCTTCAGCAATGTCTGGGAGCAGCATCCCTATTTGGGTGCCGGGAGCAGTTATTGGCCCGAAAAGATGTGTGGGGATTCCCAATGCCTTCAGGACAGCCGTTGACCAATCCCGCCTGATAGGATCCATGCATTGTGTGGTCGTCGAATTAGTGAACTCGTTTGTGATTTCACCGCAAAGCCAATAGTTTATCAAATCAGGGATGGTGACGAAGGTCTGGGCAATTTCCAATACAGGAGATTCTAGCAGTACCATTGCCAGCAACTGGTAAAGCGTATTGAGTTGTAAAAATTGGATACCCGTGTTTGCAAAAATCTTTTCCCTGGACATGTGACGAAAGGCTTCGTCCATCATGCCATTGGTGCGAGTATCGCGGTAATGGTATGGGTTGCCCAGCAAGGCACCATTTTTTTCGAGTAAAGCAAAATCTACTCCCCAGGTGTCAACACCTAAACTGTCAAGCCGCGTACAATCCTTGATCGTAGCTGCAATACCTGCTTTGATCTCTGACCATAACCGCAGGATATCCCAGTGCAGGCCATCGGGTAGCTGAACAAGCCCATTTGGGAATCGGTGCGTTTCGGTGATGCTTAATTCGCCATTGTTCAGCTTTCCAAGTACAGTTCGGCCGCTTGCAGCGCCCAAGTCTACGGCTAGAAAATTAAGTGATTTCACATCAAATCCCTTGACGGTTTAAGATGCTAGACCTCAACATCACAAATCATACTGACAATACTATTATGGTCAACATTTGCAGCCGGGCTATCTTTCAACGCTCTTGTATTTGCTATTATCTCAAATATATGTTGCCCATCAGGACATGGGTCCGTTGTGGAAGGCATATAAGACCCAAGACGAGTTCAAAGTCTGACTACTACATCTACGGCTGGGTCGAGAAAAGTAAAGGCGCGGGGTCTTTCGACCCCGTGCCTTTATTTCATCGAGATACCTTATCGTCACTTGACCGCGAGACGTTCGATCAATGCTTGCAAGGCATCAGCGGCTTCTTCAACTGTGGAAACGCCATAAGCAACCGACTGACCAACCAGCTCCAGTTCATTCACAAACTCCTGGTCGTTCGGGAGGTTCGGGTCCTGCGGGATCGTGCGGTCGGCTACAGCGTCGTAGACCCTGTAAACAGCCGCGTCAGTCGCCGAGGATTGGCCGGAGATTGCCTGACGGACGACCGGCGAGGAAGGCACGCCTCTGTTGGTTTCGAGTATCGCGCCTGCAGCAGGGCTGGTAACGAAGAAGTTGATGAACAGTGCCGCTGCTTCCTTGTTCTGGCTGTCCACATACATCCCCAAGTATTGGCTCATCTGGATGGCGTATGAATCTTCGCCTCCCTTGGGGAGCGTGGTCATGCCGAGTTCGTCGGTCATGGCCGCCTGATAGGCTGCCCCCTGGTTGCTCCAAATCAAACCGATTACCGCCTTGCCAGCCACGAGCGCAGAGGAGTCAGCACCGTTTTCGGTGTAGGTTGCGGTGGTGTCCGCGTCGGGGATCAGCCCTTCGTCACGCATATCCGCCCACATCTGAAGCCACAACATGCCGGACTCAACCGTTGCGTAGGATTTGCCGCCTTCATCGGAAGTCCAGAGCGGTGTACCCTCTTGCCGGTAGAAATAGGAGAGGTAGTTCGCCTGGTTCGTGCTGTTGTCCACGAAAGGAAAGACTCCCTCGGGGAGATTCGCTTTAAGTTCCCTGCCGTAAGCAAGAAGCTCGTCCCAGGTCATGTTATCCGCCGGGAGGGCAACCCCCGCCGCCTCGATCATCGTCTTGTTGTAGGCGAGGACAAGAGTGTTCGTGCCAAGGCTTACGCAGACAAGATTGCCATCGGCCGTTGTCGCGGGGATAAGCGCAGTCTGGTCGAACTGCTCGGCAGTATCGATTTGCAACTCCTCGCCAAGATAGGCATTGAGCGGTTCGAGGTATTGCACGTAATCAGGCCAGTTACCGCCGAACTGGATGATGTCGGGGGCATTGTCGGCTGCAAGCTGTGTATCGAGAATCTGGAAGTGATCGCCGGCACCGCCATTGGGTTCTCCTATGACTTCGATCTCAGGATACGCCGCCTCGAACAATTCGATTACCTTGAGGGTTCTCTCGGCGCGGTCATCATTGCCCCACCAACCCATGCGCAGCTCGGCGGGACCGCCCGTGTATACCGGGAGTCCGTCGTCGCGGGCTACAGGTTCTTCCTCAACTGGCTCAGCCACTTCTGGCTCAGGCTCAGCCACTTCTGGCTCAGGCTCCGGTTCACTCACCTCAGGAGTTGCTGTTTGCTTGCCGCACGAAACCAGCAACGCCGCGAGCACTACCACGAGCATCAATATAACGAATTTCCTCATTTCCCTCCTCCAATTTTTAATGGTTTTATCAGACTAACTTGAAAATCTTTTCCTGCCATCATTTCATATTTTTAACCTCCTGAAATCGGATTAACCCTTAATGCCTGTGGTTGAGATCCCTTCTACAAAGTATTTCTGCAGAGAGAAGAACAAGATAAAGGGAGGAATCATGGACAATGCAGCCATTGCCAGCGCACCGCCCCAATTGGTGACTGCGCCTGCGTCGCCGACGAATGTTCGCAATGCCCTTGACACGCTGAAAGTCTCCGGAGTTGTGAGGTAAAGCAGGTGATTGAAAAAGTCGTCCCACGTCCAAAGAAACGTGAACAGCGCAACCGTTACCAGTGCAGGGCTTGCTAGCGGGACAATGATCCGGAGGAAAACACCGACCTTCCCGGCCCCGTCGATGATCGCCGCTTCTTCAAGCTCTTTCGGAAGGCTCCGCATGAACTGCACCAACAAAAACACAAAGAAGGCATCCGTCGCCAGGAATTTCGGCACAATGATTGGGAGGTACGAACCCACCCATCCAAAAGTGTTGAACAGGATATAGCGTGGCACAAGCGTAACGTGAGCCGGAAGCATGAGTGTTAACATCATTACTGCAAACCAGAAGCCCCTGCCCACGAATTTAAGCCGAGCGAAAGCGTACGCCGCCATGGTGCATGCTATCAGGTTTCCGATCACAGCCCCTGCGCACATGAGAATCGAGTTTGTAAAAAACCTCCCGAAGGATGTTCCCGCATAGCCTTTCCACCCGGAGATGTAATTATCAATGGTCACGGCTTTGGGTATGATGCCCGGGTCGCTAAAGATCATATTGTTAGGCTTGAATGAGCTGATAATCATCCAGACGATGGGGTAGATCATTAAGAGCCCAAGGGCAATGATGAATATGTGAGTGAACGTATGGCGGAGAAGCGTACCTTTTTTCATTTTATTCTCCCACCCCATAAGACACCCACAAGCCCGATGTTCTGAACACAAGCGCAGTTAACAACCCAATTATGAGTAACAGCACCCACGCCATCGCCGAGGCATAACCCATCTCGTGGTACGTCCATCCCTGAAGATACAGGTGGAGGGTATAAAATAGCGTTGAGTTGAGCACACCGCCGCTGCCCCCTCCGATGATGTAGGCCTGGGTGAAAGCCTGGAAGGCGTAAATCATCTGCATTACAAGGTTGAACAAGATAACTGGCGAGAGCAAGGGTATGGTTATGGAGAAGAACTGGCGCACTTTGGTCGCGCCGTCCACACTTGCTGATTCATAATATTCCTGCGGGATTTGTTTAAGCCCCGCGAGGAAAATAATCATCGACGAGCCGAACTGCCACACAGTCAGTAAAACGAGCGTCCAGAGTGCGTACTTTGGGTTGGTTACCCATCCTGGGAGGTCGGTGAAGCCAATGACTCCCAACAGGACGTTCACAAGTCCGTCTTTCTCGAACAGTTTCCTCCATAGAACCGCGATCGCTACCGAACCGCCAAGTAGTGTTGGGATGTAGTAAGCAGCGCGGTAAAAAGATACCCCCCGAATTTTCTGGTTCAGCAGCATTGCCACGCCGAGGGCAACGATCAGCTTCAGGGGCACGGACACGAACACATAGGTAAACGTCACAGCTAGCGACTTCAGATAATAAGGGTCTGCTCGGATCAGTTCACCAGAGGATGCCATGAACTCCGACTGTCCGAACATCGGTCCAAACATTTTCAGATAATTACCAATACCGATCCATTGGGTCGCATCGGGCATGGTGAAGTCATAATCTGTAAAACCGAGCCACAGTGAATATGCCATCGGATAAACTGTCAGCACGAGGAAACCCAACAGCCACGGAGCGAGGAACATGTAGGCGGAGGCGTTCCGCTTGAAGGACTTTATGATTCTGGACTTCCTGCTCATAAAGAAGCTCCTCTCTGTGACTATTCTGGCCGACCGTCAGACGAGGCAATTTCTTCCTCGCAAACCGTAAACGCCATGTCTGATTGTTGTAACCGTTCTAACCAATCTGAAGACAAATTCTGATCCGTGAAAAGGTGGCTGATTTTCTCCGGGCGCGCGAAGGAAGTCAGGTCTTCCTTGCCAAACTTGGAGGAATCCACCAGGGCAAACAACTGTTGGGAGGACTCGATAACCTTTCGCTTGATTTGCGCTTCAGCCAAATGAACCTCGGTCATGCCCCTCTCCAGACTGAATCCGCTGCAGGAAAGAAATGCCTTTTGAATATGTAAATCCTCTATGATGTGTTCACTTAATAATCCTGTCACAGATGAAGATTCATTGTTCACGATTCCCCCGACCAGGATGACGGTGTTCGCTGTATTTTGAGCCAGCTCCCGGGCTACCTCAAACCCATTCGTAATCACCCGCAGACGGTTATGTTTGGATAAGACTTTGGCAAAGTAGTAGTTCGTGCTGCTTGCATCCAACAGGATCGAGTCACCATCGTTAACCAGGTCAGCCGCCGCACCTGCAATGGCAAGTTTGGCAGCTGCGTTTTGTTGATAACGTTTGATGAAGGATAAATTTTGGAATTGATCCTGCTGTTGTAGTACAGCTCCCCCATGAACCCGCTTTAGCCTTCGTTCGTTTTCAAGAGCATTGAAATCATTGCGAATCGTCCCCTCAGATACGCCTAATGATTTTGCTAATTCAGGGACTCGTAAGCCAGGTTGTTTGCGAAGTAAGTCTAGCAAGGACTGGCGACGCTCGTAGGTAGTCACGAATCATCCATTTGTAGATTTTTGTTGAAAATTGTTGAATTTAATTGTCAAATCATGATATAAAATTTGTTGTTATTTGTCAATATTGAATTTATTTTGGGGAATTCCGCACCCTGGTTTTTATCCAGGCAAGATTATGGGTGATCCACCAGATCGTGGATATGCTTCCTCAGTACAAAGACGTTAAAACATCCCACCGTGAAATCCCCCCATGTGGGTAATATCCAGGACAAACGCTAGATAGGTAAAAATTATGGGTTATTCGGGCAAATCTGCCGTAAATGGCAGATAATTCCGGCTCACTCTCAACATCTTATTGAAGAATTCCCAAGAAACATCGATGGGAAGGTGATTGGTCGGGTCGTTGAAGAATGCCTGAAAAGCAAGATCCAGTTTCCCCGTCAGTACGGATTCGATGATCAGCTCCTGATTGGCAATGTGTTGATTGACCAGCGCTGCAATCCCCGCGGGAAGCATGCCTGCGGTTATTGGACGAATGTCCCCTCGGCTGAAGTGGGCATTGGTTTCTACTACTGCACCCAAAGGCGCATTGGATATCTGCCCAATGTTTTCCATATTGACATTCGTAACAAGATCATCCAGGCCGAGAAGCGCCCGGATCATATTAATTCCTTCTTCACCGGATTGTTCCAACTCAAGGGGCGTGACGCCATTGATCAGGTCACGCGTGTTTTGTGGGGCATTTTTCCAGCGTTCGATACGCCAGGAAACAGGCGTACGGATAAGTCCCCATTCGAATAAGATTTCAGGAGAACGAACGAAGCCCGGTAAAAATTCCACGAGGTGACGATCACCAGCCGCCGCCAGGATACCATAGCGTTGGAAGAGGGTGAACTTGACCTGTTCTGCGCTTTTAAACCAGTCATTCCAGCTTTCGACCTCAGCCTGTGAATATTTACGCAGGGTTCCGGGTTGTTTCAAATGTTGTTTCAACATATCGAGCAGATCGTTCCCCTGAAATGTTGCGGAATCCACCCATGTGAAGTGGTTGATCCCCAACACATTGACTTGTATCTCGCTTCGAGGGGGTGGTTCGATGTTCAGGTATTGCCCTGCAATCTGCGCCAAAAGCTTCTGGGTTCCAAATACCTCATGACAACAACCGAAGACCTTCAGCCCGGAGGCCACACGAGTGAGAGTCCGTGTGCAGACGCTCATCGGGTTGGAGTAATTAATCACCCAGGCCTTCGGACAGATTGCCGCTATTGCTTCCGCAAACTCCTTGAAAATCGGAACAGACCGAAGCCCACGGATCAGACCGGGCGCACCGGTTGTATCCCCAACCGGGAAAAAGAATCCATATTGTTCTGCTAACCCAATCTCATCCGCCATTAATTCCAATGGGCCAGGTTGGATGGAGATAATGACAAAATCCGCATCCTGCAATGCCTCCTCTAACGTAGGAACGGCGAGATATTGCCAGTTTGACACAACACCCGCCTGCGACTGCATCCAATTACCGAGTTGTTCGTTGAGGCGCGCGGAATCCATGTCAATATCATAGAGTGCAACTTCGCCTGTGAGATCGGGGCAGAGTGCAATGTCAATCATTAATTTACGCGCCCAAAGGCGACTTCCACCGCCAATGTAAGCAATTTTGAGAGGAATGGGATTCATGGTGTACCTTTCATGAGACCAAATGCGCAATGACTTCCCGGTTTATACAGGGAAACTGCTCGAGGATTTTGATATTGATTGGAGAATATATATTAAAATAATATTTTCCACGGCAGTTGAGTATCGATACTGTCTTTTCAACACGTTATAGTATACATTGTGTATCATCCTTAAAAAGAAATGAACACCTTTAATTGCATTGAAATGCCAAGCAATACAAGTGACCCTAAAAGGAATTGCCATATATTACCATGACAACGATTTCCCACCTGACTTGTGAATACAATAAAAATCCACTTGGAATTGATGTGCTCCGCCCGCGTCTGAGCTGGCAAATGCAAAGCAACAAACGGGGCGCACGCCAGACGGCCTACCAGATCCTTGTCGCTTCAAATGAAGCAAACCTGGAAGATGGCCTCAAGCTTTTATGGGACAGCAGCAAGATCGGATCCGATCAATCCATTCATGTCCCGTATGTTGGCCCGACACTCGTTTCTGGTCAACGTGTTTACTGGAGAGTCCGGGTGTGGGACGAGTCCAATAGAGAAGTCGAGAGTCCCTCAGCCTGGTGGGAAATGGGCCTTCTCGAAAAATCCGATTGGGAAGCGCAGTGGATCGCGGCACCATTTTGGGGTGGCCCACGAACATCAAGCCCCGCCCCCTATCTGCGCAAAGAATTCACACTTGGGAAACCGATCGTTTCTGCCCAGTTGTACGCAACTGCGATCGGTATTTACGAATGCCACCTGAATGGAGTGCGTGTTGGTGATCGGCTCCTCACCCCGGGCTGGACCGATTATTTCAAGCGCATTCAATATCAGGTTTACGATGTCAGCGAACTGCTGCGAACCGGAGAAAATGCGTTCGCTGCAATCCTTGGCGATGGATGGGGCGTGGGACATATCGCCTGGCTGGGTCGTCAGCATTATGCAGACCGCACTCAGCTCCTGGCACAGATTGTGGTTGTTTATTCGGATGGGAGCAAAGAGATCATCGTTACCGATCAGAGCTGGAAGGTGGCCCAGGGTCCCATTCTCGAAGCGGACATGTTGATGGGAGAGAGTTACGACGCCCGTCGGGAATGGATCGGTTGGTCAAATGCCGGCTTCAACGATGAAACCTGGTGGCCTGTAGAGGTCTTCAAAGACCAAGATGTTGATCTGGTCGCCACAAACGGACCGGCCGTCCAACGTCAGGAGGAACTGCGACCTGTCTCGATCCATAAAATCCCTGCTCTGCAGCCGAGATGGGTTTTTGATATGGGGCAGAATATGGTCGGATGGGTGCGGTTAGCGGTTCAAGGTGAGAAGGGAACGACCATAACGCTTCGCTACGCAGAAGCACTCAATCCTGATGGAACTGTGTACACCGCAAACCTGCGTACTGCCCGCAGCACCGACCATTACACATTGAAGGGAGATGGCGAGGAAATCTGGGAACCTCGATTCACCTTCCATGGTTTCCGCTATGTCGAAGTGCAGGGGCTCCCCGAAGCGCCAACCGAGGAAACCATCACCGGGATCGTCATCCACTCAGAAATTCCTACGATTGGATCATTTGAATGTTCCGAACCATTGATCAACCAATTACAGCAAAACATTGTATGGGGACAAAAAGGCAACTTTGTAGACATCCCGACAGATTGTCCTCAACGAGATGAGCGCATGGGGTGGACGGGAGATGCCCAGGTATTTGCCCGCACGGCAGCATTCAACATGAATGTGGCCGGATTTTTCACAAAATGGATGCGTGACCTGGAGGATGCCCAATCTCACGATGGCGCTTTCCCACCGGTCGCCCCCACCATCCCTGATTCATTTCAAAAAGATGGCGGACCCGCCTGGGCGGATGCCGGTGTGATCATCTCCTGGACGGTTTACCTGTCTTACGGAGATGTCCGCCTACTCGAAGAGCATTACACGTCCATGCAGCATTTCATTGAGTTCCTTTCACAAACCAGCAGAGATGGAACCCGCTGTTACGCAGACTATACAGGTTGGCATGGTTTTGGCGACTGGCTTGCATTGGACGGCAGTGAAGGACGCGAGGGTGCAACATCCAAGGAATTGATCGGGACAGCATTCTTTGCACACAGTTCACACTTGCTGGCAAAGATTGCCCGCACTTTATCGAAAGAGGACAACGCAGCTTATTATGATGGTTTGTTCAATGAAGCTCGTGAGGCGTTTATCAGGCGATTTGTGAATGCGGATGGAACGATCGAGGGAGCCACACAAACATCGTATGTGCTTGCTTTGGAATTCGATCTGTTGCCAGAAGATCTCCGACCTATGGCGATAAACGAACTGATACGCAGCATTCAAGAGCAGGACAATCATTTGAGCACAGGTTTTGTCGGCACGCCGTATATCAACTGGGTTTTGAGTAAAACAGGACATCTGGATGTCGCCTACGCATTACTCCAACAAACAACCTGGCCTTCCTGGCTCTATTCCGTAACGCAGGGAGGAACAACGATCTGGGAACGCTGGGATGGCTGGACACACGATAAAGGTTTCCAGGACCCGAAGATGAATTCCTTCAACCATTATTCTTACGGCGCGATTGGCGCATGGATGTATACGGTGATCGGTGGAATCGACTTTGATCCGTCTCAACCCGGCTATAAACACATCGTCATGCATCCACGCCCCGGAGGTGGTCTGACCCACGCCACTGCCGAGTTGGATTCGATGTACGGCAGGATTCGAAGTTCCTGGACACAGGAAAACGGCCGCTTTGCTTGGCAGGTGAATGTCCCCGCAAATACCACCGCCACCTTATACATCCCTGCAAAAGACCTATCGCTTGTAACGGAGGGCGGACTGCAACTGGAAAATGCGGCCGGAGTGACCATTCTGCAAATGGATGACCATGCGGCAGTGCTTCGCGTTGTGGCTGGAAACTATAATTTTTCTAGTGCCCTGGAAGATGTCCCTGCCAAAAGGGAAGAGATTTGAAATGGAGCTTACCTAGAATGAAAAAACTCAATGATATTCACATCCGCGATCCGTTTGTCCTGCCACTACCTTCCGAGAAACTCTATTACATGTACGGCACAATGGGAGAATTTACTTGGAGCGATTCTGCCGTGGGCTTTGATTGCTTCACCAGCGCTGACTTGATTAACTGGAATGGCCCCTTACCGGTCTTTCGCCCATCCGCCGACTTTTGGGCCGACCGGAATTTCTGGGCGCCAGAGGTCCATGTCTATCAGGGAAAATATTATATGTTCGCCAGCTTCAAGGCCGAAGGCGTACGCCGAGGGACGCAAATCCTTATCGCAGATTCTCCAAAAGGCCCTTTCATTCCGCTGAGCAGTAAGCCGCTCACCCCACCGGATTGGGAATGTCTTGACGGCACCTTTTTTGAGAACGCCGCGGGAGATCCCTGGATGGTATTCTGCCACGAGTGGGTACAGGTAGGCGATGGGGAGATCTGCGCCATCCCCTTGAATAAAAACCTCACCTCCGCCGCAGGAAGCCCAATCCTATTGTTCCATGCTTCGCAGGCTCCCTGGGTGCGAGAGATCGATTCCAAGGGCAGGAAGGGATATGTGACCGATGGGCCCTGGATGCATCGCCTGCCGGGCGGTGAATTGATTTTATTGTGGTCCAGCCACAGCGAGGGAGGCTACACCGTCGGCGTAGCCCGCTCCGCATCTGGGCAATTGCAAGGTCCATGGCTGCAGGATGCAAAGCCTTTATACAGTGACGACGGCGGACACTGCATGACCTTCCGCGACTTTGAAGGAACAACCTGGGTAGCGCTTCACCACCCCAATGAAACTCCCTATGAGCGCCCAAAATTCATACCGCTGGCAGAAGACCAATTTGTTTCGCCGTGATCCATCCGTTTGAAACATAATATCCAATCAGAGATTCCCGCTCGGGATTTCGTTACCGGTTAGTCACGCCCTCGTCGTCCGCGACCTCGTGGCCGTACCGTCCCCTCCGCCAACACCCGGAACGTTCCCAGCTCTACCATCGACTCGCTCCAATCGGCAAAACTCGCCTCCAGCGTCACATATTCAGACTCTTCATCGATTAAACACTGGGCGCGATGGGCTTCTGAGCCCCATAGATCGATCGCTAGATATCGTCTCGGATTCTTCTCGTCGCGCAGCAATGTGGTGCCGCGGAAACCGGGAGCGCGTGCAAACACCTCACTCCACGAGCCACCCGGGCCAAAGGCCAATTCAAATTGACCTCGAAATTGTTCCTTGACCACATACTCACGGACAATTTCAATCATACTGATCCACCCTCTCTATCCGGTTAACGATCTACCAATCCATTGATCTCATGCAATCCGGTTTGTCGATCAAAGCGATTGTCAAGCATCAAGCGAAAATATAAACCACAACTAGGAATTTAGATTGAAATACTCCCGACTCAACATCGCGTACAGATAATCCCCATGGTAGCTCCCGTCTGTGTATCGCTTGTTCTCGCGCAAATGCGCTTCCTTTCGGAACCCGCAACGCTCGAGTAAACGCACGCTGCGTATGTTGTTCTCGTCACACTCGCTGCGAACTCGGTGGGCTCCGGCATCTTCGAAGAGCATTTTCAAAACACGCTGGACGGCTTCGGACACATACCCCTTCCCTTCGTGATTGACATCAGCCACATATCCAATAGTGAATTCAAGCAATTCCCAATCCGTCGCTCCCACATAAACCTGCCCAACCCATTCGTTGGTCGTTTTCTCAAAGAGACCAATGAAATAACACTCTCGCGCATTCCATTTCTCCCATAATTCTCTGACGACCACCTCTGCATGTTCTTCGTCTTTCAGACTCATCAACACGTTTTCAGATTCGAATGTAGATAGATGATCCCGATTTCGCAGGCTGGCAGCGAATATCATGGGGCCATCTCCCACTTGATAGGCGCGCAGCAGTAGTCTTTCCGTTTCCATTCTCTCGGATAGTTCAAACATGTTTTAATTCACATTCGTTGTCCGACCGTAATTATTTGATACTTGTTACCCTGCCGCACCTTTTTCCAAAGCCTTTCCAGCCATAAAATATCCCGGTGGAAACGTTTGATAAAACAAACCCAGAACTACTGACACAAACAGGCTCTGCAAAGCCATTTCACCTGAATCGAGGTAGTAGAAATACGCAAAACTTGAAAGTGGGATATACAGGAACATTCCTGTAATCACACCTGGAACATATCCCTTCGACCTAATGCATCCACCAACATGAATCAAGCCATTGATAAATAGCAAGCTGGCCACCGACATGCTGAAAGCAAGACTACTTCGGCCAACCACGATAGCAGAGATGCACGCCAGCACTTGGAGACCATTGATCGCAATCACAACTGGTAACGAAATGAAAGGCGCGAATTTGGGATTGAAACGCTTCATGAATTCCGTAAAACCACCTGGGTAGACATATTCTTCAACCATGTGGATTAAAGAGGCAGCAAGAAACACGGTGAATATCCAATCTATCTATACCTTCCTTGCATTCAATCGCCATTTATCCCGATAAAGTCCCTGATTAGATCCATCGTCCGTTCCCAATCCGTTTGTGGATCCTCGATTTTGATTTTCCGGAAGGGGAATTCTTCAAAAAGCCTATCAGCGATGGACGCCCATTCTTCGAAAAAGCGCGCCATTGCCTTTGAGGTCAATGACCGTCGGGTAAACCATTCTTGCTGTTCGTAGATACGAGTCCCCCATTCTTCCCACGAACCTTCTTTGCCGGCTTCCCGCCACTTCTGATTCTTCTCCCTGGCAACTCGTGCATGGAGCTCTTCGATGTCTGCTGGCGCCAGATAGATGAGCACGGGTTTTAACGCAGCGATCATCGAAGTCAGCTTGCTGGTGCTTTCGAAGACATCCTCTTCCGAATGACCTGATAGATACAGGTACATGCCATGTGTCTGCCAGAGGCGGCTTTCGATGATGTTGATGGCATTTTTCTGCTTTTCGTCTTCGGAGAATGACTCCCACTGCCGGAAGATGTCCGCTTCACGGGACCTGGTTGTGGCGATGATTTCGGCAAGATCATCCTCCTCGCCAATACCGATCGGATTGTCATCGGACCACTCGAGATAACAATTGGCCTGAATTCCCTCAACCGATATAGCCATCGCCAGAGTCTCTGCAGTGGTGGATTTACCGGAGCAAGGTACGCCTTCGATCAGAATAAGTTTGGTGTCAATCATCGGTTCGATCTCAATAAATCAAATTTGCTGACGATCATCTTTCAAGGACTGATTTCGTGGTCCGCAGAAATGGAGCGGGATTCCCAATCACTTGTGGGCTTGATGATACACCAACTCACGTAGATCGGCAGACACGACACTTGATGGCCGATTGTATCTGCGGTAGACTCTTGGTCTCCCAAGCAGACTTCTACTTCTATGCTGATTCCGATAAGAATCGGTTTTATCTCACGGGGACTAGCGATCGTTCATCGAAGGAGAAACAAAGTTGAAGAAAATAGCATTACGGTGCTTTCTTTTCGGGCTCTTGGTCCTCCATATGATGTTACTCAACGCATGCGGCAGTAGCGACGAGGACACCACTCCTACGACACCGCCAGAACAGATTCAAACCATGGCCGTTGCCACGTTCTCCTCCGGCTTGACGCAAACGGCAATCGCTTTTCCCACCGATACACCCTCACCTTCTCCAACGATTACAAGCACATCTGTTCCCTCGAACACACCAGATGCAGCCTCCACACAAGACGGAGAGATTCAGCCCACGGCTTCTTGCTTTCGTCTGGCTTTTGTGTCGGACGTCACGATCCCCGACAACACGACGATGAATCCAGGAGAAATCTTTACCAAGACCTGGCGTGTCCGTAACTCGGGTTCCTGCGATTGGGAAATCGGATTTCAATTTAAACTCACCTACGGCGATGCGATGGGAGCCGCTGCATTGACCCTCGACAAAACCATCCATCCCGGAGAAGAAACCGATCTCTCCGTCATGATGACTGCTCCGAACGAGTCTGGCAACCATCAAGGCAATTGGAGAATGACCACATCCGCCGGAACGTTCTTCGGCGACGAGGTTTATGTCCTCATCACCGTCAGCGACAGCGGAACCGCAACCGCAACGACGACCAAAACCCAGATGGCCGAAACCGGGACGCCGACATCGACAGCGACACAGGAAGTTTAACGGAATCCTGACATCACTTCGACCATCGCTTCCTGTAGAGTGACACATTGATAATTTAATATAGACAAACCTCCCGGGACTGCCGTTCAACGAGTCACATGAAGTGAATGATCCTTTTCAAATCGACGTCCTTCCAATAAGTACGTTCCGCCTTGGGTACAATTCCTTAAAGAAAGTATCCTTTCCAACCTTTGGAGAAACCATCTCCCTTGACGAAAGTTATGGAATGACGGGAAGGATGAAGGAACATTATGCGAAAGGCGACAATCGCGACGACAGTAATTACCGCCATCCTGCTCACGTTCCTGTCGGCTTGTACGGCTTCGACGAAAACATCAACAGCCCCAATATCGACAATGCAGATGATCGCCTCCTCGGCGGCAATATCAACAGCCACACCTATAAATCCATATTCCAATCGAAGCGAAGATGAATTGGCGACTTTGATTGTTGTAATTGCAGGGCGAATCGAAGACATATTCGAAAGCACAATCCTTGCCATGAGGACAGCGATTACAGACGACGGGGTGACGGATGAGAAAAGCAGCGAAATGCTTATTGCGCTGCAAACGATCCAATCGGAACAATCCAATTTCGAGCAAGCTATCCAGGTTTATTACGATCGCTTCAAAGCGCTTTCCCCGGAAACGAGCAGCCTATTAATAGAATTAAAAGATCGATTCGAGACCATGAGTATGATGGTCGACGATCTGATTTCCGATATCGATTCGGACAGCGAAATCACGATGGACACGATCGACAACCTCGACGAAATTTGGACAGAGATGGATCTCGCATCAAGCATTAGAACATGGCAGGAACAGGTCCTGACCCAAATCGACCTCCGTGAAACGTTTTACATGAATGTTCAGCCCCAATCAGGCCAGGTAGCCTATAATCGCGTGGAAGCATTTATTCAGGCACACGATTATGTCCAGGCTTTCCAAAATGCATTTGACGACGGAATTTTCACCCCCGAGGAACTTAGCAAGATCAGTCAAATCGCCGCCAATGCCGAAGCCAGCCTTTTCAACACCGGGGATCCGCAACTCTTCGGATATGCCCGGGCTATCGATCGCCTCACCCGCATTATCGTTCGCGGCGATTGGGCCTACGCAGGCAATGAAATCGAGCTTTTGCGACTCTCCCTTCCTGCTCGTCCGCAACCTTGATAATCGCAGCCGCTCTCCTTCATAGCTGCCATATGCGATTTTGTTTCAGCCACAACTCGCTTGATCCCCCCAGATAATGGTATAACCACCAGTAACCGGATCTGTTTTTCGATTCGGCACTTGTATAATGCAGGAGAGAATCACTACAGCTTTCGAATACCCTATTCGGTGAGAAAGGAATACGAAATGGTATTATCTGAGGCTTGGAGACTCAGGGATTATGCGCCCGGAGAAGGCAAGACTCTCGGTGCACAAATGGAGTCAATCAGCACCGAAGATTGGATCGACGTGTCCGTCCCAGGTGATGTTCATCGCGCCCTGGCCAGTGCCGGACGCATACCCGATCCCTTCTACGATCGCAACGAGCTGGAATGTGCCTGGATGGAAGAAAGGGAGTGGTGGTACCGCATCCAATTCGACTTCGAAGGGAAACCACTACAGTCCGATGAACGATTGCAGCTCGTTTTCCACGGACTAGATACCTACGCAACCATCTGGCTCAACGGCGAAGAACTCGGGAAGCATGCAAATATGTTCCATGAAGCCGTTTTTGATGTTAGTGAGAGTATGCGCACGAACGCTGCCAACACCCTGGTTGTATGCTTTGATCCTCCCCTGCAGCACGTGAAAGATAAACCAGCGCTCACCTGGCCTGACCGCCCGCTTCAAGGTCCCAAGCGCAACCTGATGCGTAAGGCACAATTTGGATACGGCTGGGATTGGGGCCCTCGCCTGCCTACGATCGGGATCTGGCGCCCCGTCGAGTTACACCGCCAGCGTCACGCTGCGATTGCCGGTTTGCATTTCATCACCCAGAGTATTGATGCCGCAAGAGAAAAAGCGGAACTCGTCGTGAAATTGGAAGCAGAGGCTTTTTCGGGCGATGGCCCCTTGCAAGCTGAAATCATACTATCCGAGTCGGATGCCACAAAACCAGTCTTGAAGTCGATACTCGAGTTACAGCACGACAACCTCGCCGCCGGACAGATTTCGTTGACTCTGGATAATCCCCACATCTGGTGGACACATGATCTGGGAGAACCCTTCCTCTACAACCTCCAGGTCCGGCTGCTGGAACCAGATGGCACCGAACTGGATCGACGGCAGCAATGGGTGGGCGTACGGACACTCGAATTAGATCAATCCCCCGACGAGCACGAACCGGGCACACGTTTCTTCCGCTTCGTACTCAACGGCGTACCCATCTTTGCACGCGGTACCAACTGGGTCCCTGCAAACTCATTCGTTGGTGCACTGACTCGAGCACCTTACCAGCAATTACTCGAGATTGCCCGCGGCGCGAATATGAACATGCTGCGCATTTGGGGCGGCGGGATTTACGAGCATGACGTTTTCTATCAATTATGTGACCAATTGGGGATCCTGATCTGGCAGGATTTCATGTTCGCCTGCTCGCCCTACCCCGAGGATGATCCTGCTTTCGTCGAAGAAGTCCGACAGGAGATCTGTTATCAAATCCGACGCCTACGCAGCCATCCATGCCTGGCTCTCTGGTGCGGCAACAATGAAAACCAGATGATCCATCGCATCATTTCCCTGGTCGAGGAATTGGGTCCGCTCCCGGGCTTGTTGTATTACGACAAGATCATGCCGGAAGCCGTAGATGAACTGGATGGCGTGACACCGTATTGGCCGGGCAGTTCCTTCGGTGGTCCCTACCCCAACAGTATGGAAGAAGGTGACGTGCACGACTGGCACGTATGGCACGGCCTCCCTGTGAAAGAAGAAGCCGCCCGGGAAGTCCTCACCTCTCGTCCGGAAGGCCCAACGCCGGAAGACGTCTCCTTCTTACATTACGCCGAGAACATGGGACGCTTTATCAGCGAATTCGGCATGCACGCTTCTCCGGTCTTCGAGACACTGCGCCGTTGCGTTCCAGCCGACCAGCTCTTCCATCACAGCCCATCGATGGATCACCACAACAAGGACAATCCCAAGGATAAAGGGGACCGTCTCATGAAAACGGTGACCGGTTTGCCGAAAGACCTGGATGATTACATCGATTTCAGTATGATCGCCCAGGCGGAGGGGTTGAAATTCGGCATCGAGCACTTTCGGCGTCGCAAACCGCACTGCTCTGGTTCGCTGCTTTGGCAGCTCAACGATTGCTGGCCCGTGCAGAGTTGGAGCATCATCGATTATTACGGTTTCGGGAAAGCTGGATATTATTACGTCAAGCGCGCCTACGCGCCGATACTCGCTTCCTTCCAACGCGCAGAAGACGGCATCCCTGAACTCTGGATCACCAATGACGAACTCGATGCACTGGACGATGAGATCGTTATCCAACACGGGACTTTTGCAGATGGCTCGCTTTGGGAGGAGCGCCTGAAAATACATGTACCCGCCAACAGCAGCCAGCGGGTCTGGCGAGCCGACGCCAACAGGACCGACGCTTTACCAGATCGCTATTTGCGTGTTCGTTCAGACAGGGAACGCTTCCCATCGAATCGCATCTTCTTCGCCCCCATCAAGGATTTGCAGCGTCCGGTCGTCTCCCCTGAAATGACGATCTCGGTTGTAGGCGAACACGAGCTGCAGGTACAGGTGCGTGCAAATGCCTACCTGTACTACTTTCACCTGACCGTCGCGGATGAACGTACCCGCTTCAGCGATAACTACTTCGATCTCGCCCCCGGGGAGAATGCCATCGTGATTGTGAACAACGATCAGATCCAATTAACGCCTGAGATGTTGTCCATCGGATGGCGCTAGCGTCAGGACATCGCAGCGAGGTGATTCATGCCCATATTTTCTCGATCCCGATTTGCCGCAGCCCTGCAGGACTTCGTCGGCAAACGACGCATGGAAGCCGGGCTCTACCACGAGATCGCTGAACAGATTCAGTTGCCCGAAACAGGGCGCATTCTCGACGTCGGTACCGGCACAGGCTGGCAGCTTGAAGTCATCCATCAAATGCGACCAACACTCGAACTCTACGGGCTCGATTTGTCGCAGCACTCGATTCGCAGCGCCGAGAGAAATCTGAAAGAATTGAATGTTGATTTACGAGTCGGAAGTATCGAGAAGACATCCTATGACGACGAGACCTTCGACATCGTCACCTGCGCTTCTAGCATGTCTTACTGGGAGAATCTGATCGCCTGTTTCAATGAGATCCACAGGATTCTAAAGCGAGGAGGCGTGGCCATCCTTTTCGAGCCACAGAAAGGTATCGACATCGATCAAGCCGTTGAGACGATCCGAGCCAACATGGCGGATGCCAGTAAATTGAGACAATTTATGGCCGTCCATTTGAACAAATTTGGCTTGCGTTCCGGAAATGCCCTGGGATTGAATCTTTACAGCCGAGAAGAGATCGAGGACATAATCAACCGATCACAATTTGCAGATCGCACATCCATCGAGACGACAACCCTACAGAATTTGCCGATCTTTATGCGTATCCATTTAGAGAAAGTAGAATAGACGGTATAAAGGAGGGAACCATGCCTGCTGCACATTTTCGTTGGGGCGTGATCGGACCGGGAAAAATCGCCCATACCTTCGCCAAAGCACTTGAAGTGATCGACGATGGTGTACTCTATGCAGTTGCCAGTCGTGACGCCAATCGCGCAAAAGAATTCGCGCAAATGTACAATGCGCCGAAATCCTACGCATCCTATGAAGACTTGATCGAAGATAACGATGTTGATGGCGTATATGTCGCCACGCTCCACCCCTTCCATCACGATCAAGCGCTGATGTGTCTGGAAGCAGATAAACCCGTGTTGTGTGAAAAACCGTTGACGGTCAATGCTGCGGATGCAAGACGTCTCATCGAGACCGCCAATGCTCGCAACGTGTTCTTGATGGAAGCCCTGTGGACTCGCTACCTGCCGATCTATAGCCAAATCCGCAAATGGTTGAACGGAAACGAGATCGGTGATTTGAAGTTGCTTACTTCGAATTTCTGTTTTCGTGCACCGGATGATCCCGAACACCGACTCTGGAATCACGCACTGGCGGGCGGCGCCTTGCTGGATATCGGGGTCTACAACATCGCCGTTTCCCAATGGGTGTTCGGTGACAACCCGGAGTCGGTTAGCGCCCATAGCTTCCTCAGTGAAACCAAAGTCGATGCGCAGACAGCAGCCACGATGATCTATGCCGACGAGCGGTTATCCCAGTTCACCTGCAGTTTTCTCGTGGATGGCGCCAACGACTTTACCATTTTCGGCACAGAAGGACGTATCTGTATCCATCCCAACTTCTGGGGCGCCACCGAAGCCACGTTGATCAAAGGAGACCAACAGGACACCAAACGTGAACCGTTTCGAGCCACAGGTTTCGAGTATGAAATTGAAGAGGCAATGCGCTGTATCCGTGCGGGATTGATCGAGAGTCCCGGCATGACTCATGCGGACACTTTGGCCAACATGCGGCTTATGGATAAGATACGCGCCCAGGCCGGCTTCAAGTATTCCTTTGAATAGCACGATCACACCAATCAGGAGAATTCCGCCATGCTAATCCCACCTGGAAGTCGTCTCATCTTCATCGGCGATTCGATCACCGACTGCGGTCGTACCCGCCCTGCGGTCGAAGGCAATATTGAAGCATTCGGAACCGGCTATGTAAGCCTGGTCGAGGCCATAATCACTGGTAGTGATCCGACAAAACGGCTGCATATTGTTAATGTTGGTGTGAATGGCGATACAGTTCGGAATATCGCCGCTCGCTGGGAGCGCGACGTCCTCGCCTGGGGACCGGAATGGCTATCGATTATGATTGGGATCAATGATGTCTGGCGTTCCATCGACTTCATATCCGGGCTTGAAACGCAGGGTTCCCTTAAGGAGTATGCAAGAACTCTGGGAGAACTGGTTCGTACGATAAGGCCTAGACTCCAGGGGTTGGTCCTGATGTCGCCCTACCATATTCAGCCCGATCGCTCCGATCCCATGCGGAGTATGATGGATCTATATGGTGCCGCAGTGCGAGAGATCGCTGAAGAAAATCGAGCTATCTTTGTTGATACACAGGCTGCGTTTGACCGGGCGATGAAGATCCTTAACCCCATATCACTGGCAGAGGACAGAGTTCACGTCAACCTGGTCGGGCATGTAATTCTGGCGCGCGCTTTCCTCGACGGGGTCGAATTCAGATGGTAGTCGTGGCTCACTGTTGGAGGGATACTCTATGAGAGATGCTCCATTGAACGGTAAACAGATAACCCAAATCGGACTCGTGGTAGACGATATTGAAAAAGCTGCGCTGGCATGGTCAAAAGCCCTCGGCGTAGCGAAGCCTGAAATCATTATCACCGATCCAGTTGAGAAGGCACACACGGAGTACAAGGGAGAGCCCTCGAGGGCACGCGCCAAGTTAACCTTCTTCCACATCGGTCCCCTCATGCTGGAGTTAATCGAACCTATGGAGGGGAAAAGCACCTGGAAGGATCATCTCGACCGCCATGGTCCCAGCCTTCATCATGTCGCATTCGAGGTCGAAGACATCGACGAATGTTTGTCAACCCTGGACGATCATGAAATGGCTCTCGTACAGCGCGGCGAATTCGAGGGCGGACGCTACGCCTACCTGGACGGACAAGAACATTTCGCCGCTGTGATTGAGTTGCTGGAGAACGATTGAATCATCCTGCAAGTTGAGCCATAACGTCGTTGTATAATTCAGCCGATCACCATCCATAATTCGCAGTCGGATTTCGGCGAAAAACCGGAAACCAATCGGCGCGGAGTATGTCAAACCCTCGATGAGCGTAAACCCGGCTGCGTCTGGGAACGCAAACGGCAACCAAATCACCCCTAAAGGAGTGCTCAATGCAGTACGGCTATTTTGACGACAAATCCAAGGAATACGTCATCACCCGCCCCGACACACCACAATCATGGAGTAATTACCTGGGCTCCACCGAGTATGGCGCCATCATCACCAACAACGCCGGTGGTTATGGTTTCTTCCGATCCGGGGCGCGCGGCCGCTTCATGCGATTGCGTTTTAACAGCATTCCCATGGATCAACCAGGTCGCTACTTCTACTTGCGGGATCGAGATAATGGTGATTATTGGTCGGCATCCTGGCAGCCCGTGGGCAAATCCTTAGACAAATATGAAACGACTTGTCGTCACGGAACGGCATATACCACGATCGAATCGAAGTACGAGGGAATCGCCAGCGAAACGACCTACTTCGTTCCGCTGGGACAAACCTTCGAGTACTGGCGTTTAAAAGTGACCAACGAAAGCGACCGACCAAGAGAAATTTCGGTCTTTTCGTTTTGCGAATTCACCAACCAGTGGATTACCCGGCAGGATCGCGTCAATTTACAGTATTCCCTCTTTATCATACGCGGCGAACACGAAAACGGCATGCTGCGGATCGCCATCCACGACAACCTTCCCGCTAACGATGAGCTTAGTTTGGAGGATGGCTCTTCGACCCAAACCTGGATGACTCTCATCGGTTCGCCTGTTGAAGGATACGATACAAGTCGAGAGGCGTTTCTCGGACCTTACCGCAGCTACCACAATCCAACCGTCGTCGAAGAGGGCCAATGCACCAACAGTAATGCCTACGGCGATAACGCGTGTGGGACTTTGCAGACCAATTTAAGCCTTGCACCGGGGGAAAGCCAGGAGTTGCTGGTCATGTTGGGAATTGGAGATGCGAATTCAATTGGCAAGAAAAAAGTTGCGGAATTTGGCTCTCTTGAGCGTGCGGAAGAAGAGCTTCAACGGTTGAAGCGTAACTGGCATTCGAAACTCGGATCCCTCGAAGTGGAAACCCCGGATGAGGATCTCAATCACTCGGTCAACGTTTGGGGTTTATACAACTGCCTGATTACGTACGCTTGGTCGCGAGCAGCCAGTTTGGTCTACAACGGTGAGCGCGACGGACTGGGTTTCCGTGATTCGGTACAGGACCTTCTCGGTGTGGCCGCTGCCATTCCAGAGGAGACTCGAGAGCGATTGGAATTGATGCTCACCGGCCAGGTTTCGAATGGCGGCGCCATGCCGGTTATCCAGGCTTTCGAACATCGTCCCGGCCAGGAAGAACCACCACCCGACGAAGAATATCGTTCAGACGATTGCCTTTGGTTTTTCAACGCCGTCCCGACGTACGTTGCGGAAACCGGCGATACCGCATTCTATGACAAGGTGCTGCCTTACGCCGATCAGGGAGAAGCCACCGTTTTCGGCCACCTGCGTCGCGCCCTGGAATTCAACCTGGAACGTACAGGTAAGAATGGGCTTCCCTGCGGCTTGGCCGCCGATTGGAATGATTGCCTGCGCCTGGGATATCAAGGGGAAAGTCTCTTCGTCGCCTTTCAGGTGCGTTTGGGGCTGACGATCTATGCTGAGATTGCCGATCGGTTGGACAAGCAGGATGAAAACCAATGGGCACTCACCCAACGTGATGCACTGGACAGCAAGATCCAGGCATGTGCCTGGGATGGAGATTGGTTCATCTGGGCGATCGACGATCAGGGCATGGTCTACGGCACCCATGAATACGATGAAGGCCAGATTTACCTGAACACACAAGTCTGGTCCGTGATCAGTGAGGCCGCCACGCCCGAACAAGCGTCTCGATGTATGCAGTCTGTCAAAGAGAAGCTGGCGACGCCGCATGGGCTCATGCTCTGCGCGCCGCCGTTTGTTAAGACATCCATCGAGGTCATGCGCTCCGTCGTCTTCAACCCGGGAATCAAGGAAAATGCCGGTATCTTCCATCATACCCAGGGCTGGGGAATCATGGCGGAGTCTATGCTGGGAAATGGAGATCGCGCCTATGAATACCTGCGAGCATGCATGCCCGCCAGTTACAACGACCGGGCAGAAATCCGCCAGAGCGAACCTTACGTCCAGGCGCAAACCACGTATTCGGTGTTTTCCCCCCGCGCGGGAAACACGCGCACATCCTGGCTCACAGGCGCAGCGGCCTGGTTTTACTACAGTATGACGCAGTACATCCTGGGCATCCGACCGGAAGTCGACGGCCTGCGTATCGATCCCTGTATTCCCAGCGATTGGAAGGGATTCAAGGCAACCCGCCGCTTCCGCGGCAAAACGATTGAGATTGAGGTCAAGAATCCGGACAAGATCTGCAAGGGCGTCCGCTCGATCACGTTGAATGATACAGCGCTGGAGGACAATCTAATCCCGGTGGATCAGCTGGGAGAGGAAAACCAAGTCGTCGTTGTAATGGGGTAATTCAAACAACACCAGAAAGCTACGCTTGAGGAATCTCACCTTCCAACTGACTTGCCTCCCATCCCAACATGGCTTTCTTCCGCGCTGATCCCCAGCGATACTTGTGGATCTTGCCGGCCTTGCGGATCACCCGATGGCAGGGGATGATGAAGCTGATTGGATTGCGAGCGATGGCATTCGCCACCGCACGTGCGGCGGAGGGTTTGGACACACTCGCAGCCACATCTTGATAGGTCACCATTGCGCCGGATGGAATGGCGAGCAGCGCCCGCCAGACTTGAATCTGAAAGTTGGTCCCTTTGAGCAGCAGATGAAATTCCCTGACCTCATCCGCCTGGAACGGCGTAAAAAGCCTTTGGACAATTGGCCAAAGCTTACCCCGATCCTCGATGAAGGTCGCCAGCGGCCACTCCTTTTTGAATTCGGCCATTCCTGCTTCATGGTCTTGTGATCCCGGGAAACGCAGTGCGCAAATCCCGCGCTCTGTTGTGGCGAGCAAGCATTCTCCAAACGGTGTGGGAAGAAAAGCATAGGTGATATCCAGATTCTTTCCGTATTGCTTGTACTCGCCTGGCCTCATGGCATCGAACGTAATAAAAAGGTCATGCAAGCGGCTCGAACTGGATAATCCAGCATCCTGAGCGACATCGAATATACTCTTTGATTGTCGCAAACGGTCTTTGGCGTATTCCAGCGTTAGATAACGCAAGAATTGAGACGGGGTAACACCAGCCCAGTGTTTAAACAAGCGTTGAAAATGGAACTTACTCAAGTTCACGCTTGCAGCAATATCTTCCAGACTGGGTTGACGACGGAAGTTTTGCTCCAGGAACCCAATCGCTCGCTCGACCTGCTTGTAATGATCCGATTGTTCGATAGCCCATTTATCCATGACTACAGCATACCGGTGAAATCCGAGTTATTCCACCCGAATCTTGCGCACTTTATATCGGATGATGGACTCGAATATAACAATCATTATCTAGCTTAAAGACCTTAATGCAAGGAATTCTCCCCTCGGTCGAAGATGCACGGCGTTTGGATTCTGGTAAATTCCTCCATGCGAAGAATTAAATGAAAGATTGCGCAAGTCAAGAGATGCTTGCGCAATCTTGTGGGGAGGGATGCGTTCCTGTGCGTAAGTCAGAACGATGTTTTAACCAACGAGAACCATGAACTACGCCCTTACGGCACCTGCCGTCAAGCCACCGATGACGTACTTCTGTAGCGGTATGTAAATCAAGATGATCGGGATTGCCGCGATAATCGCGCCGGCGGTGAGCATACCGAAATCCACATCGAAGCGGATGGTAGTGAAGAGATTCAACCCGACCATAACAGTTAATTTATCCATACTCTGAATGATCACGCGGGCGATGATGAAATCGGCGTAAGAGACCATGAATGTCAGCACACCCACAGTGATGGTCATCGGAATGATCATGGGGAAGATAATGTAACGGAAGGTTTGAAAATGACTCGCACCTTCCACGCGCGCCGATTCGTCAATATCTAACGGAATGGTATCGATGAAAGCTTTCACCATCAAGACGTTGATCCCCATCGCGCCGGAAGTGTAAATTAAAATCAAGGCACCGTGTGAATCCAAGCCAATCTGCTCTATGAAGAGACCGATTTGCTGGAACATCGAACGCAAGGCCACCATTGCGAGGATCGCCGGGAATACATTGATGATCAATATCGCTGTCTGGAAGTGTTCTTTTCCTTTGAATCGAAAGCGCGAAAGCGCATAACCGGCGCTGATCGTGATCAACACTGTCAGGATCGTTGAGATCCCTGAGACTTTAAAGGAGTTTAACAGCCACCCTTCAAAATCGTACTGCGGATGATTGAACAACTGATCGAAGTTAATCAAACTGGCATTCTTCGGCCAGATCGTTCCGCCAACCAAGGATTTCGCTGGATTAAGCGAGGCGCCAATCACCCAGAGCACCGGGGCCACCGCGAAGATAATCAGAATGAGAGCGATGAAATAGCGAATTCCGCGACTGATCAATCTCCTCTGCCTACGAGTTTGAAGCAAACCCGACCCCGGGATCGTCTGTTCTGTAGTCTGTCCTGGAGAAGTCGTCATGTTATCATTCCTCCGCGAAGATTTTCGTCGAACGAACCTGGACAATCACCATTACGGAAACGAACAAGAACAAGATGATGGTGATCGCCGCAGCCAATCCGTAATTTGCTACGTTGGAATTCACAAACGCCAGCTTAAAGACGAAGGAAATCAAGATGTCGGTGTAACCCATAGGAACAATCGTTCCGGGCATTGGCGGGTTCCCCTGGTTGAAGATATAAATCAAGTTGAAGTTGTTGAAGTTGAAAGTAAAGGAAGCGATCAACAAGGGGGTAAGGATACGCAGCAGCAACGGGAAGGTGATGTAACGGAACTTTTTCCAAGCATCTGCGCCATCAACTACCGCTGCTGCGTAAATCTCCTCCGGAATGGAGCGTAATGCCCCGGCCGTGATTACATAGAAATATGGATAAGAGAGCCATACATTGACCAAGACCAACGCAAACCGAGTCCAGAACGGATCCTGGAACCAGGCTGGTGACGATCCAATAATCGAGCGCAATATTGGCGGAATGACGCCAACATCGGGCTGCAGCAGGCTGCGCCAGATCAGAACCGAAATCAACACTGGGATTGGCCAGGGGATGATTAGCAACGCACGAATGTATCGTTTTCCCGGTAAATCATCGAACATAATCGTGACAATCAATCCTACCGCCCAACTCAGCGCAACGGAAAGAACTGCAAAAGTAAGTGACCAGAGGAAAATCCGGCCTAAAGGATCGCGGTACCCAGGATTTCCAAGGAACAACTCAAAATGATGCAATCCGATGCTGGTGATATAGCCGGGGATCAACTCCTCGCCGCTCTCCGAGGTGAAAGTCCCATCAACTGGCTGGTAAACATCCCCCGTTTGCTGATTGATGACAGTATCCATCTCCTCGTCATATTTATAAAGCGCTTGGAGAGAAGCTGCCGAGCTGAGAGAACGAATGCGCACCGTGTCTGGCGCTTCACCGAAAGTGATTTCACCCAAGGTGTCAAGAATGGGGATGACATCCTTACGCTCCAGACGTTGATACCCCTCGATTGATGTTGGGTATCCATCATCATCCAATTCGCCCACGACCCCATCTCCGGGAGACAGGGCATCAATGGGCTCGTCCGGTTTGGCCAGCATGCCAGGAGCTTCATTCCCGGGAATCAGCCATAGAGCATAGTCACCCTGGACATCAAGATAAGCCGCCCATTCAAACGTTTCACCACCCTCAGGGAGATAGGTAAGACTTTCGATGACATCGAGGGCTTGCTGTTTTGTACGCAGATGGCCGGCTCCCATGTTCGTGGTGCTGATAACAACGGTGTATATGATGGGATAAAGCGTGAACAATAACACCATAGCAATACCGACACCCAGCCAACGCATCGGAGTGAAGCGAGGGCGTAGATAAACTAGAACCACGAACACCGCGACGGCGCTCACTGCGGCGGCTATTGGGTACAACCCGTCATGCAGCATCTGCGTAATAAGCCAGATCATGAAGACGAGAAAAGTGCCAACAATGAGCAAATTGGGTAAAAACGAGAAGAATGAGAAGCGAGCTTTATTCGTTTTCGTGTCCATAAGCCCTTCTGTCGTCTAATGTAGTCTTGTAAAGGATCTCTAGAACTTGATCCGAGATGATTATAGAGGGATTGGTGACAGCCACCAAGGTGGCTGTCACCAATTATGAGCATTTGCGCCCTGTCAACGATCTTATGCGCTAGGCATCCGCCTCAATCTGTTGGCGGATTTGGTCAACTGCTTTCTGCAGTGCTGTCAGTGCGTCCAAATCACCCTGGAAAACGAGCAGGGTGGCGTTTTGCCAAGCATCCCAGACATAACCCATTTCGGGGATGTTGGGCATTGGATCGGCATTCACGCCAGCTTCGTTGAAAGCCTTTGTATCTGGATCGTCCGCGGCATTAAAGATGGAGATTATAGCCGACGGGCGTGTGTCTGCTTCGAACAACCGCTGGTAGTTCTCTTCCGTGGCCAGGAAGTCAATGCAGAATGTCTGAGCAAGAAGCACGTTTTCCTTGCTGGCATTCACAACGATGCCCTGGACTCCCATGAAGGGATATCCGCCCTCAGGGAATGCCGAGATTGCGTAGTTAACTCCGGCTTCCTTGAAGCGGGTGATCGCCCACGGACCGGTCATGATGTACGCCGAACGTCCGGTTTCAAACTGCACGTGGATGGCTTCCCAGTCAATGTTCGTGGAAACTGCGCCAGCCTCGACCAGACTGTATGCCCACTCAAGACCGTTGATCATACCTTCAGTTGCCATGCCGATGTCGTCCGCGGTGAAGTTGCCTTCCGCGTCCCGGCCAAAGATATATCCACCTTGCCAGGTGTACATCGGATAGCTGTTGTAGGTCAGATCCGGGAAACCCATCGCCGAGTCGGCAGTTCCATCATTCACCAAAGCGACGCCGGTGTCATAGATTTCCTGCCATGTCGTGGGGGCATCCGGCACCATGTCGACGTTGCGGAACAAGGCGATGTTCTCTACCGACAGCGGTAGACCGTACAGTGCGCCATTGTAGAAGAAGCCTGCGATGGCGGGATCGAGGAACTGCTCTTCCTTGTCACCCAGATCAATGACGGCTGCGGCTCCTTCTTCAACCATCGGTCCAAGATTGTCATGAGGGATGATGACCATGTCTGGCCCTTCACCCGTGGCGGCGCCCAGGGTCATAGCATTGCGAATTTCACTCAAGTCCTGGACCTCGACGGTCAAGCCGACACCGTACTCCGCCTCGAATTCAGCGCCAAGCTCGTTGAGAACCGTAAGACGGGTGTCGTCGTAAACCCAGAGGGTCAATGTGGGAATCTCTTGATCCGACTCTTCCATTTCCTCTTCTGCGGGTTCAGCGGCCTCTTCAGACTCGGCCTCTTCCATTTCCTCTGCGGTTGGAGCTGTATCCGTATCGCAGGCGGCAAGTGCGAGAATGAGTACAACGCACAACAGAAGCGCCTTAAAGATATCGACCTTCTTCATAGTTTCTCCTCCATTTAGTATATATGGTTTGGTTGTGGCAATTCCCTCGAACTACGAGCTACGTTGACGCGCGCAAGATAAACGCATGGGATGCGTCTACTGTCCTTCATGAAATCTGGTCGCTTTTTTATCGGAAAATTGCAGAAGTGTGTTAGTCATCTTATTATCAACTCGTGTTGACTACACGTGCAACTGTGGATTATACTGGAACCAGATACGAAAGTCAAGCGGTGTAGATTGCCGATATCCGCTTCAGAGAATCCACGGTGCCCAATATAAAAAAATGCGAATAAAGCTACCTTTCAACGATCACTGGCTTTACGCCCCCGAGAAGATCAACCCGAGTGCTCATGGAAAACACTTCCAGCGCGTAAATTTACCTCATACCAACATTCTGTTCCCCTTCAATCACATCAACGATCGAGACTATCAATTCATCTCTACGTATCGAAAACGATTTAAATTACCGGAAAGAAAGAACGGTCGACTCGTGTTTATCGATTTCGATGGTGTGATGCTTGCTTGCCGTATCTACTTAAACGGGAGTCTGGTCGGCGAACACCACGGCGGGTTCACGCCGTTCAGTATTGAGATCACCGATGAAGTCGATGAGGATGAGAACACACTTGATGTACACGTCGATTCGCGTGAAAGCAAAGACGTGCCCCCGTACGGTCACCTGGTCGACTATCTCACTTACGGCGGTATCTACCGGGATGTCTTTCTGCGCTTGGTCGATCCATGCCATATCGAGAATGTATTTGTACATACCGAAAACGTCCTGGAACAACCGTCGTTGGTATGTGACCTACGCCTCAGCCGGGCGGACGACGAGATGGAGATCATGGCCACGCTCATCGACCAACAGGGAGAGCAAATCGCCGCGCACACAGTCCCTGCAAGCGATCCGACAAGAACTATGGTCTTCCCCCATCTGCCGGAAGTGAAATTATGGTCACTCGAAGAACCAACACTGTATATCCTGGAGACTACACTCTGGAAAGAAGGCAAAATTCTGGATGGTATCAAAACCCGATTCGGTTTCCGCGAGGCTGAATTCCGATCAAACGATGGTTTCTTCCTCAACGGCGAACGGGTGAAACTATTCGGCTTGAATCGTCATCAAAGTTATCCCTACATCGGTGCCGCAGCCCCGGCCCGTTTACAACGCCGGGATGCGGACATTCTGAAGAACGATTTGGCATGCAATATCGTGCGTACGTCACACTACCCGCAATCCCCACATTTCATCAACCGTTGCGACGAAATCGGTCTGCTTGTGTTCGAAGAGATTCCGGGCTGGCAACACATCGGCGACGAAGAATGGCAGGCCAAGTCCCTGGAAGAATTGAAAGCGATGATCGAACGCGATCGCAATCACCCTTCCGTCATTATGTGGGGGGTGCGCATCAATGAATCCCGAGATTTTGATCCCTTCTACACACGCACGAATGAACTGGCTCGTGAACTCGATCCCACCCGGCCGACTGGCGGTGTGCGCTGTTTTCAGGGCAGTTCGTTTCTCGAAGATGTCTACACGTATAATGATTTCTCAAACACCGTTCTGGAGCCCTCGGAACAACCGTATATGATCACGGAATTTGCCGGCCATAAATTCCCCACGAAAATCTGGGACAACGAAGATCGCCTGATCGAACACGCCTTGCTGCACGCCAAAATCCACGACCAACAGATGGGCAACAAGCGCATCGCGGGCGCGATCGGCTGGTGCGCTTTCGATTACGCCACCCATCTAGAGTTTGGTGCCGGGGATCGCATTTGCTATCACGGCGTTATGGACACTTTCCGCCTGCCCAAATGGGCCGCGTATTTTTATCAGAGCCAGCAGCACCCACACAAACGCATCGTTCTCAAACCTGCGACTCATTGGACGTTGGGAGATCGCTCGGGAGGTGGGATCAACCCACTCGTGATTTTCAGTAATTGCGATGAAATTGAAGTATACTTCGGCGAAACATCCATGGGGCTTTTTAAGCCGGATCGTGCAGCGTACCCAAATCTCCCCCACCCGCCGTTTGTCATCGACTGTTTTGGGTTGTACAGCACCTGGGGAAAACGTGAATTTCACGACTTGAGAGTCTTGGGCTACATCAACGGAGAAGTTGTCCGTGAGTGTTGTATGGCCAACAATAAAGTAAACATGCGGTTGGAGTTGTCCGCAGAAGATGAATGTCTGTATGCCAACGGTAACGATATGACCCGCATTGTGTTACGTATTACAGATATCTATGGCAATCCTTTACCGTATGCAGCCAAAGTAGTCTCATTCGAAATTGACGGGGAAGCGGAATTAATTGGAGAAAACCCCTTCCCCTTGATTGGCGGCCAGACCGCACTATTTCTTAAAGCGGGCTATCAACCCTCAAAAGTGAACGTAACGGCCAGTGCCCCAGGATTGCTAAAAGTACACACAGATATCGAGATCATCCCACCGGATGAAGACTCGGTCTTGATAAACTCATGGCAGTAAAAATCGAATGATCCGATATAGAAGAAGACAAGGGTAGAGCGTGTATGGCATCGAAAAAGACGAAACGCGGAGTAACACAGAAAGATGTGGCAGAGCGAGCAGGGGTTTCCCGAAGCATCGTGTCCTACGTGATTAACAACGGCCCGAGAGAGGTCTCTCCGGAAACCAGGCAGCGAGTGTCGGATGCCATCCGGGAGTTGGATTATCGGCCGAATAAATACGCCCAGCTGTTAAAAATGGGTTCCTCACACGCCAATCGAGCGATGGGTATTCTCGCTGGTGGCCAGAGCTTTAATGTGCTGGAACGCCCTTTCTACAACATCATCCTGGCCGGCTTGTTCGAGGAAGCCCATCGCCTAGGCCAGGAAGTTCGTTTCTTTTCCTTCTTCGATGCCTTGCTGGATCCCGTTTTCTTCAATAAGAATATCCACAAAGATGAAATTTCGTCCTTGATTCTCATCTTGCCCTCAATGATGACCTTGAAAGAGGAGCACGAACGCATCCTCGACCAGATCGAAGAACGCATCGACAACGTGGTTTGTCTCGAGGAGCAAGTAAAGAATTGGCCGACTGTCGTTTTCGACCGAGTTGCAGCGGCTCGACAGGCGGTTGAGCATCTGATCGGTCTCGGTCATGAAAGGATCGCCTTTCTGGCGCTGGAGGACGGACGCATGACCGGCTATCGACAGACGCTGATCGACCACGATATTCCCTACGATCAAGATTTGGTATTCGTCACCGATCCGACAAATTTGCTCCCCACTTCATATCGGTTGACCCTCCAGATTTTGCAAATCGAGCCGCGCCCCACTGCGATCTTCGCCGCCAACGACGAAAGCGCCATCGCCGCCATCGCTGCAATCAAGGACCAAGGGTTGAATGTCCCTAACGATCTTGCCATCGTTTCCATCGACAACACCGGGGTTGCAGATATGATTAGACCCGGATTAACGACGGTCGATGTCCCCAAGCGGCGGATGGCATCCTACGCGCTACAAGTGTTGATGATGCAAAAACAATTCGAGGACAACCACACTGCTTCCATCGTGTTGCCGACGAAATTGATCGTGCGTGAATCTTGCGGAGCAAAGAATCGCTAGACCGAAAAATGCTTTGCCAGCCGTTAGCTGCGCTCCACGACCGTGAATCAACGGCCCATCCAATATCGAATTTTCTTCAATCGGTTGGGGTTTAAACGAAATCCCACCGGGAGCGACGAGGTCTACAAATCGACGAATCGCACTTCCCTCGTCCCGGAATCGACGAAGGCAATCGAACTGCGGCCATTCATACCCATCAACTCACCAGGATTGAGCAGAACACAATCACCCAGTTTTTCCTCATTTGCCATGTGATCGTGCCCATAGCACACAAGATCGTAGGCCGCGGACAAAGCCAGGCCGCGCGCAATTTCCGGGTAGTGATTCACGGCCACCACCAGGCCGCCCAATTCGACTTCCGCCAAAGCACCGTGCAGCATAATCGCAGGAAAGGCGCTCGCTTTTTGGGCGATCAGATAGGTATCGCCGTCGTTGTTCCCCCAGACGATATGGATCGGGACCTGAGGCAGTCCCTGCCCCAGACGTGTAATCATGAATGGCGCGCATAAATCCCCACAATGCAACACGACATCCGCTTGTTGCAAGTGTGGCAGTGCTTTATCGAGTTTCCAGATGTTGTCGTGGCTGTCGCTCAGAACGCCGATGATCATTTCGCCTCTCTCCATTCATTAATTTCAAGACTACCGAAATGAGATTGGGACTTGAAGAAACCAAGCCTCCCCGCTAAGAAGAATTCATCTCGACAAGTATTTATTGCCTCAGACGATTCGTGGTTTCATTCAAGGCACGCATCCTGTCGGCGAGCTGTTGGGAAAGATGGATTTCCTGCATGCGCCAAGACCAATTCCCTTCACTCGTACCCGGAACATTCATCCGCGCCTCATTATTCAAATCCAACAGATCCTGCATGGGTGTGAGGGCGCGATCTGCCCGGGATTCCCAGATGCAGCGGATCATGTCCCAAGCTGCGTGTGATTCATCACTACCAGTATAACGCCGAAAATGATCGCGAATCGATTCTGACGCATTTTCGTACCATCCACGCGAGGTCTCGTTGTCATGCGTGCCGGTGTAGGCCACACAATTCGTCGGATAGTGGTGCGGCAACGATTCGTTCTCGGGTCCGCTGCCAAAGGCAAACTGCAGGACCTTCATCCCCGGCAAGCCGAATTGATCCCGTAATTCAACCACCTCTGGTGTGACGAGCCCCAGATCCTCCACTATGATCGGCAATCCACCCAGCGCCTCCCGAAGCGTGTTTAACAAATCCGCCCCGGGAGCAGGCTGCCAAATCCCCTGCTCTGCCGTTTGATTTTCGGCCGGGATTTGCCAGTAGCGGTTGAGGCCCAGGAAGTGATCGAAACGAACCAGATCCACCCGATTGAGCACAGCTTGAAAACGACGCACCCACCAATCGAAGTTTTCTTCCTGCATCCGTTCCCAACGATAAAGTGGATTTCCCCAACGCTGACCGGTTGGAGAAAAATAATCCGGCGGCACACCCGCCACTTGCGTCGGCATGCCGCATTCATCTACCTGGAACAACTCGGGATGCAACCACACATCCACGCTGTCGTGTGCGACGTAAATGGGTAGATCTCCGATCAGTTCCACCCCAACATCCGATGCGTGTCGGCGAATCTGCTGCCATTGTCGATGAAAGATAAACTGATGAAATCGATACTTGTCGACCTCGTATTTTAAAACGCGAGCTGCGCGCGCAATCGCCTCAGGCTGGCGAGTGGTCAAATCCGATTCCCATGCCGCCCAGGGCAACCCATCATGCGCTTCCTTCAAGGCCATGAAGAGGGCGAAATCATTCAACCAATCCCGGTTTTCATCTTCAAATTCTACAAAAGCCTCCAATAAGGAAGAATTCTCGCCATCAAAAAACCGTTCGGCGGCGAGGGCAAGTGCTCCGTATTTGAAGGACATCACATCTGCGTAATCGATCCGATCGACCGGGAATTCGGGCATCGTGTGCAAATCATCTGCCGTAAGCAGACCAGCCTCGACCAGGGCATTCAGGCTGATCAGTAATGGATTTCCAGCGAAGGATGAGTAGCTCTGATAGGGTGACTCACTGTACCCCGGAGGTCCCAAGGGCAGCATCTGCCACATCGAGCAGCCAGCATCAGCGAGCCACGCCAACCAGCGATGCGCCGCAGAACCCAAATCCCCGATCCCATGCGATGATGGCAGGGAAATGGGATGAAGCAATGCGCCTCCAGCGCGCTTCGACCCTTGCGGCTCTTCAGGCCTCATACTGCCCTTTCGCCAGCATCTCTTCGTAAAGTTGGAGATACTGATTGGCGGTATTTTCCCAGGAGTGGTCTTGCGTCATACAGCGTAACTGCAAAGCCTTCCAATCATCCGGAGAACGATAAACCGCGAGTGCTTGTCGAATGCCAGATGCCAAAGCCTGCGCTTCGGCCTCTTCGAAAAGAAAACCCGTTCCCCTTCCGTGATCGTAGGGCATGACCGTGTCCTTCAAACCTCCGGTCTCGCGCACGATGGGAACGCAGCCGTAGCGCATGGCAATCAACTGCGCAAGGCCACAGGGTTCATAGCGTGAGGGGACGAGCAACATGTCAGCCCCTGCGTAGATCCTGCGGGCGAGGGCAGAGTCAAAGCGTAGAATCACGCGCGCTCGCTTTTCGAGATCGTTCGCAAAAGCCTGTGCCCGACGTTCGAGGTCATCCGATCCCGTTCCCAGTAAAACGAACTGCCAGTCTTCGTCCTGGACGGCCTCCAGCGCTTCGATGGCCAGATCGATTCCCTTTTGACGATCCAGACGTGACACCATAGTGATCAAGGGCATCGCATCGTCTTCCCCGAAATCGAGCTCCTCCTGAAGCGCCTCTTTCAACCTCACTCTCGGCTCGATACGATCCACCGAAAATCCCAGGGGAAGCGCATCGTCATTTGCTGGATCCCAAATTTGCGGATCGATGCCGTTGAGGATACCCACCAACCGATTCTGGCGCACCTGAAGAAGTGGTTCGAGCCCGCAGCCATATTCAACGGTCTGTATCTCCTGTGCGTACGTCGGGCTAACTGTCGATAGCCAGTCCGCTTGAGACAATGCCATGGGCAGCGGTGTATGACGAGCCCAATCCGGGAGAAGCGGATCGCTGCTGGCTGGCAAACCGAAATCATCCAGCACACGCTCGATTCCCGCTCCCATGTAGGCCAGGTTATGAATACTGAAAAGCCCAATCACGTCCTGCCAGAAGGGATCTTCATCGCGATGGCCTATCAACCAGACGATCGACATGGCGGTATGCCAGTCGTTGGCGTGAACGATATCCGGTTTCCAATCCAGCGCCTGGCAAGCCTTCAACGCCGTTAGCGAAGTAAGCGTGAACTTTTCAACTTCCTGAAGGGTGTCCCCATAAATCGAAGCATCGCTGCGAACCGCTTCGGCGTCAACGAGATAGACGGGCATCCCCTGCCAGTCGAGTTGATGGAAGGAAACCGGTTTCTCACCCGCTTGATGCGGAATGGCCAGGTCGAATACATGACGTGTATCGTAGCCCGCTTCTCGAATCAAAGGGTAGAACGGCAGGCACAAGCGAACATCGACGCCAAGCGCAGTCAGGGCCCGGGGCAGTTCACCGGCGACGTCTGCCAGGCCACCGACCTTGACGAAGGGAGTCGCTTCTGCGGCGAGGTAGAGCACTTTCACGATCGAAACCACCGATAATCGATGTCAGGAAAAATCTTATCGCGCTCCCAAAGTCGATCGGCCATTTCTTCATCCGGGGATTCGGTCTCCAATGAATCGAGCAGCGAAGTAAAACGTTCGGCGTGTTCACGAAATCGCTGTATGGCATATTCATTCGCTTGTCCGGTCGTGACGAGAAAGGGCCAATCGGAAGATTGCAAGAGCAGCAATTCACGCGCAGCTTGATCGAGGATTTTTCGTTTTATAAGCCGCGCCTTCGGGTTGGCCCCCACAGCTGCCAGCATACGGGTTTCTGCCTCGTGAATAATCGGCCACATCCACTCCGTGTCTGCATTGTCCCAGACAAAGTGTGTCCCACCAGCCCCCCAGGAACCTTCCAGCAGTGCAAGCGACGTTTGTGCGGGATGCGCGTTGAGGTAGGTGGAGGCGGTCGTCAGTTCCACGCTTTCCGAATCCGCCAGATTGCGAAGGACATGCCGCAGCCAATCCACACCTTCAAACCACCAATGACCAAACAATTCCGTATCGTAATTCGAGCACGCAATGCCATACTTCCCGCTGGTCTGCTGAAATTCACCAAGCACATCTTCCACCAGCTGCGTGAAATGTTCGGCGTGCTGCATCACCTTCTTCGCCGCGACCTGGGGTTGATAGATCGCTTTGTCGGCCAGGTCCACATTCGCGCCTGTCACGCGCCAGTACTGCATGCCTGAATTGCCGTCCTTTTTATGGAACTCACGGTAATCATAATCCCCCGGGTATCCCCATTCCCCACTCCACACCTGGAGGCCCGTTCGATTGTTGCGCCCCATAACCGCCACATTGGAATCGTAGACCAGATAAGGGAGAAACGTCGTCGCTGGCTCCGCCTCCTCGAACTGGGATTCCGGCACAAGATAACGCCTGGTCACCGATTGATACGGACCGATGGCATCGCCTGCGGCAACACCGACTGGCTGCCCGCCCTCGATCATATGCGTTTCGGTGAAGAAGAGTTGAATATTGTGTTTTTCAAGGAAACGCTCGATGCCGGGCCGCTCCCGGCCATCAGGTGCAACATATCCGGGTCGATAGGCACATTCAGGCAGCCAGATGGTTCGCGGCGACCGACCAAAATGGCGTTTATAACTTTCGACAGCCGTACGGAGCTGCAGGTTGATCGATTCGTCGCGTCCAAGCAGCGGCAGATATCCATGCGTCGCTGCACACGTAGCGATTTCAATCAGCCGCTGATTTTGCAGATTGCGAAATGCCTGGATTAAGTCGCTTTCATAGCGCTGTGTGAAACTTTCGCGCGCACTCGAGTACCAGTCCCGATACATCTTCGCCAATACCAACATGTCGCCATCGCGCGCCTTCTCAAACCGCTCGATATCCTGGGTAGCTGCGTCGATCTTTTCATCAACGTACCCAATGAAGTTGGCCTGCACGTCTTCATCGGCCAATTGTTCGAGCAGGATTGGGGTGAGAGTCAGCGTCAGGCGGGCAGGAACAGCCTCAGCTTGAAGATCGTAGAGTGCATCGAGCAGGGGGATGTAGGTCTCCGCAATCGCTTCGTGGATCCATTCCTCCCCATGCGGCCAACGACCTGCCTGGCGAGTGTAGGGTATGTGTGAATGTAAGACAAAGGTGAATGCGCCCTTTTTCGTCATGCATATCTCCGTTCGAGGATTCAACAACGATTCTAGCAGAATGGATCAAGGCGCTAAAGCCTTCCCGGAAATTCTAACGACTCCAACGCGGCTGCCATTCCGGCCACGCGTTTTCAGTAAGCCGGGTTACCTGACCGCCATAGATATTCATGATATATATTTCGTTATTACCATCTCGATAAGAGGTAAACGCGATCCAGGCGCCGTCGGGAGAGAATGATGGCCCCAGATTGTCACCGCCATCCGTAAGCTGCCGCAGATTGTCTCCGTCGACGTCGATCAGATAGATATCGCGATCATATCGTGGTCCGGCGTAAAACGTCAGTGTTTTTCCATCGGCTGACCAATCATTCCGGCCTCCCATGTCGGGCAATTCCGGAGTGACTTTTCGAATATCGCTGCCATCCGCTTCCATAACATACAGCTGACGCGAACCGGACCGATTGGAGGCGAATGAGATTTGTGTCCCGTCTGGTGACCACTCCGGGTCGATGTCGTCCCAACTGCTTTCTGTGAGGGCACGAGGGTTACTTCCATCGCTATCCATTACCCAGATAGTCTGTCTGCTTTCGCGTTCTCGAGTGAAGACGATCGTCCTCCCGTCAGGTGACACCGACGGTGCATATAAACTACCGATCCCTTCTGTGAGACGCTCTACATTCTCTCCATCGAGATCCATGCGGTAGATCTGAAATCCTTCGAGGCGCCTCGAAGAGAATAGAATTGATGAGGCGTCCGTCGAAAGTGAGGCGTAGAAATCCGTGGCCTTGATTTCTGTCAGTCGATGTTGATTCCTCCCATCCGCGTCCATGATGCAAATTTCGTCATAACCGTCGAAAAAACAAGTGTAGACGATCTTCCCCGAGGGTGGTGCCACCCAAGGATGCTCGGTGGCAGGAATCGTGGTCGTTGCAGATGGTGATGATGCGGGAGAATCGCTTGCCAACGCGGTGAGATAAGGCTCGACTTCCAGGGTCACCTGGCCGCTGCCGGATGGACCAAAGCGAGAGGTCAACACCAGGAATGCGATCACGAAAACCAGCAGCGCCACAAAGCCACAACCCATACCTGCGGCGATTACTTGGACGACGGAAGCATTACCCAGCCGTTTCAACACAGAAAAAACCACACCTTCTCGTGATTTAGATCCAGTCCAGGATACCCATAAAAAGGATCAACGCCACAATGTCGACGGCGAAAATCGTTCCTACCGTGATAGCCTGCTTGCGAATGCGATCCATGTCGAACACCCAAAAGGAAACCAGGAAAAAGGGCATGTATCCGATCAGGAAGATCAACCATGGCGCTTGGGCGCTCCACCAGGGGTAATCCCAGGTGAGTGCTCCGGCGATGTTTAGCAACCCTTCGACGAATACGCAAAACGCCGATCCGAAAACCGCCATCACGATCCGATTGGGAACGCCCAGGATCTTCATGCGCTTATCGGGAGGAAGCATTTTCGAGAATGTGATCCCTGCAATGGCGAACATGAAGCAAATCTCGATATTCAGGCCGATCAAGATGAGATATGCACTCTGACCCGGCGCTCCCCAAACCGGGGCTGTTTGCGTGAAGTGAAAGACCAATCCGTTCCAGATTTCGTTGAACCAATCCATTCCCCAGAACGCCAGGCCAGCGAAAATCAGGCTCCAGTTCCGTCTCTCCACCTCAACCGCATAGACATACACGATGAGCGCGAACAACGAGATGACATACCATTGAAAAAGACTGGTATCTCGCAGGATACTTAAAGCTTGCGCTGCGGATTCTGTCATTGGGATAGCCCTCCATCAGGTAAGATCGAATCGTGGTTCTACATATCTGCTTCGCAGCAAATCAGGGAATCGTTGTAGCGAATACCGTGAATTTCGACGCTTGAGAGGCGCGTTAATACCATGGTATGCCGATTTGATTCCCTATCGTACTCGTGCGAATCCGTATCGGGTTCGGATCTCACAACCCCATACGCTCTCGCAAGGCCTGCGTTAAGGGCGGTAAGACGTCGAACAAATCGCCGACGATGCCAAAACGAGCCAGCTTGAAGATCGGTGCATCCGCGTCTTTGTTGATCGCAACGATCGTCTTGGATGTGCGCATACCGGCCAGATGCTGAATCGCTCCAGATATCCCCGCCGCGATGTACAAATCCGGTGAGACGACCTTGCCGGTTTGTCCGACCTGGTTGTCGTACGCAATGTAATTCGCATCCACGGCGGCTCGGCTGGCACCAACTGCGGCACTGAGTACATCCGCAAGCTCTTGAATCAACTTAAAACCCTGCTGTGCTCGCCAGATCTCCTGCTCGGCTTCATCACTGATGTCCGCAGGAGATTCGAGAGACGCGTTGTTGGAGACACCTCTTCCGCCGGATACGATGATCGCCGCATCCGTCAAACTGACTCCGGCCTGGGATTCGCCATAGCCGATCACCTCCGTCGCCATGTCGCCAATATCAACACCGATATCGACGATCTCAGCGCTGTGCCCCGAATCAGCTTCCGGCTTGAAGAAAGCCCGGCTTCGTAAGGTCAGGATTTGCGGTCGAGACTCCGCGCAGACAACTTTGGTCAGCAGCTTTCCGGCATAGACCGGCCGCGTGGCGAGCACGCTGCTGCCGTCGAATTCATAGTCGATGACATCCGGGATAATCCCGGTTTCCAGGTCGACCGCCACCAGGCCCGCCAACTCCCGAGTCCGTCCCGTGGTCGGAAAGAGCAGCACATCCGCATCGGCAGCGACCGCGGAAAGAACGCTCGCATACGCCTCGCCGCGGTAATCTTTCAAAGCAGTATCGTCTCCCTTATGCACTTCATCGGCGCCATATTCGCCAGCCTGCTGCACGATGTCATCTATATTCTGTCCCAGAACCACAGCGGATACACCACCGCCGATCGTCTTCGCCATCTCGCGCCCAACACCCAACGCTTCCAAAGAAGCAGGAACCACACGACCCTCGAAGTGATCGATGTAGACAAATATTTTGTTGGCCATCAGATCACTTTCTCCTCGAGCAGCCGGTCTGCCAGTTTGACCGCTTTTTGCTCAGGCGTATCGCCCTCGATCATCTCGACCTCCGTTTCGATTTTGGGAGGCGCGAATATCTCCGGCCAGGAGACAGCGCTTTGTGGCACTTCGTCCAAACCAACGTCGTCTTTCGACCACAGCGGAATTTCAGCTTTCGATGCCTTGCGGATTCCCATGAAGGACGGATAGCGCGGTTCGTTGATCTCCTTGACCACACTGAGAACGATAGGCATGGAGGCGCGCACGCGCTGTCGACTCTCGTCCAGCATGCGTTCAACGGATAATGTTTTCCCGTCCGGATCCAGGTCCGTGATTTCGGAGACCAGGTTAAGCACCGGCCATCCCATTCGACGAGCGACCTGCGATCCCGTAACACCGGTATCGCTGTCGACAGAACCACGTCCGAAGCAGACAAGATCGACGTCGCCGATTTTATCGATCACAGCGGCGATGATTTTCGAGACCACGAGTGAATCTGCGCCTGCAAATGCGGGATCACTCACGAGTATTCCCTCGTCACATCCCATCGCCAAAGTTAGTTTGAGTGCGTCCGTGGCGTTTTCCGGCCCCAGGCTGAGTGCAGTCACTTTGCCGCCGTGCGCCTCCTTAATGCGAAGCGCCTCCTCAACCGCATACTCATCCCAGGGATTGAGTATCATGGGAACATCTCCCCATGAAACCTTCCCGTTTTCGACCGTAACCGCCGCGGCTGTGTCTGCAGTTTGCTTGACACACACTACGATGTTCAAGTGATCCTCCTTCCTGGATAGATCTCGCTTGAATTATTCGATTCTGGAATTGTGTGGATCTTCGACCTACAATTCGAGTTGTTTCCACCTCCCTTCTTACCTGAGAGATTGAAAAGCCGTCAGTTTTGAAATTTCAACGCCCAGGAAGATCGTGGATCATCTCCTGGGCATCAAGTCGAATTCGATCGTCAGAATTGCCCCTCACCGGATCGAGCTGAGTTAGTATCAGGAATGATATCTGGCCACAACAATCTGCCAGATTCACCTTATTCGCAACCATGATTTCACATGCGCGGCGAGATTTTTCTATATCGATTATAGCCGCTCCCACTCGCCGTAACAACCTCGTCGGAAGCATTTCTCAGATTCGCTTCGCGTGTATTACAGCGTAAGTTGGAAGTACATCAACGGGAATCCGATCAAAATACTATAATACACACTATGTTCAGAGAGAAATCGTTGCCCAAGCCGCTGCGTTCTCGCTGGCCGCACATACTCCTGGCGATCTTGATTTCGATCGCGCTCAGTCCTTCCGGTGTCTTTCTACCCCTCGCCGAAAACCTGCACGCCGCGAATCGGGCAGCATCAAAAGGCAAATGGAGCGTGGTGCTCGACCGATTAGAAACTGCAATCCACCTCGAGCCTGCGCTTTGGAGCACTCACCTGGAAGCAGCATCACTGGCATTACGCGAAGAGGATGCAGAACGTGCGCTCCTACATTTAAGTGATCCACTCCCCCTGGATTCGAGGATCGATTGCCTGCAGGTACAAGCTGCAATCATGACAAACGACATCCAGGCTGCTGAGCAGGCCTGGCAGAGAGCGGGTGGCAGTTGTGAGGAGAAGCAAGATTATTACCGCGCATTAACACTTCACTATTGGGATCAAAACGACCGCGCTACTGCCCGATCCGTTCTCGAGGAATGGATCGAGATCGAAGAAGCCGATCCCCAGCCCTACTTACAATTGGGAATACTGCTTGCAGTGACACAACCTGAAGAAGCCATCGCCCCGCTTCGAAAAGCCCAACAATTTTCAAATGAGAACGTCCCCCTCGCTTCAGCACTCATTCGAGCAATCGAAGACGCCCGGGAAACCGACATCCCGGCGTACACACTCGCTAGCGTCGGACAAGCTCTCATGCAGCATGCGGCATGGACGCCGGCGATCTGGGCTTTCGAAGAAGCACTCGTTCAAGATCCGGAATACACCGAGGCACACGCCTATCTCGGCTTAGCTCTCGATCAAAGCGGCGGGAACGGTTACACCCATCTTCAAACCGCGATCTCGAAGGAACCGGAAAACTCGTTAATATATATTTTTCTCGCCTATCATTGTCAGATGAGGGAAAAACCGAAAACAGCAAAAATCTATCTGGAAGCCGCCGCCGAGCTCGATCCGGCCAATCCGGCGATCAGCGCAGAACTCGCGCAAGTCTTTGTCGATCTCGGCGACCTGGAAGCTGCAAAAGATGCATACAAAATTACTGTAAGCCTTGCGCCTGAGGATGTTCATTTCTGGTACCTCCTGGCGCAATTTTCGATCGAGCGCGGTATCGAACTGGAATCTCTGGGTCTCCCTGCTGCCCGGAACGCATGGCTCCTCGATCAAGACAACGTACTTGGCCTCGTCTTGCTAGGTAATGCCCATCTCATGCTGGGGAACATCGAGCTGGCCGAACGCTTACTCTGGCGCGCGGTTCAAATCGACCCAAATTATGCATTAGCCCAATACTACCTCGGTCTCCTCCGCCACATCCAGGGCTACCCCCAACGGGCACAGGCCGCCTGGGAATATGCGTTATACCTCGATCCTGCAGGCTCGATCGGGGAACTCGCCAGACGCATGATCCAATCATTTCAACCAAGCCCTTGAACTTGGAATCATCAGATGGTTGAACGATAAGATTGGATGGCTGCATCTATTGTTGAACCTCAATACGCTGGAAATATCTATGCTAGAATGCGGTCGCGAAGGAGTTGATCTTGCGAAAACTTTGCTATCCACACCTGGTATACGGTTTCGTCCTATTGATCCTGCTGTCCGCTTGCAGTTGGATCGTTCCTGAGACCGTATCCGGTTCCATACTCTATCAGGACGATTTCTCCAGACCGGAAAGTGGTTGGGACCGATATCAGGATGATGTCTACAGCGTCGATTACACCCAAGATACATACCGCTTTCACCTTTTCGCATCGGACACGGAAGTGTGGGCGCGCCCACATCTCAATCTGACGGACGTGCGTATCGAAGTGATCGCCACGAAGGTGAATGGGCCGGACGATAATATCTTCGGTGTTGTCTGTCGTTACCAGAATGCGGATAATTATTTCTTCTTTGTCATCTCGAGTGATGGATATGCAGGAATCGGTGTGCACAAAAATGGGGAAGGCACCTTGCTTATCGAAGACACGATGCAGCCCGCAGCCGTTGTACAGAACGGGAATGCGACCAACCTGATCCGCGCCGTCTGTGATGGCTCCGAACTGCGCCTGCACGTGAACGGTATCCTCGTTGCCCGCACCCAGGATGATGAGGATTGGACCGAAGGTGACGTGGGTTTAATTGTCGGCACGTTCGACCAACCCGACGTGGAAATCGAATTTGATAACTTCTCGGTTACCCAACCATGAAAGTATATCTCGACAGTGTGGGCTGCAGATTAAACCAAAGTGAACTTGAACGCCTGGCACGGCAGTTCAAGCGCGCAGGTTATGCTATCGCCGCATCTCCGAAAGAAAGCGATCTGGTCGTAATCAATACCTGTACGGTAACCAGCGCCGCAGCCGCCGATTCCCGCGCCAAAGCGCGCCGCGCCCATCGCCAGAATCCAAACGCCAAAATCGTGCTTACCGGTTGCTGGAGCAGCATGGAGCCGGCTGCTGCAGCCAGCTTGCCCGGTGTGACCAGAGTCGTGCCGAATTCTGCCAAAGAGAACCTTGTCGATGAGATGACCGCGGGAATTTCGACGGCTCTTCCTACGGAACCACTCCGGCGAGTTGCACTTCCGGGGATGCGACGAAGAACACGGGCCTTCATCAAAGTGCAGGATGGCTGCGACAATCACTGCACGTACTGCATCACAACGCTGGCTCGCGGTGCAGCACGGAGCGAGCCACCAGAGGCCATTCTCGAGGACGTTCGCCTGGCAATCGATAGCGGCGTGAAAGAAATCGTTCTAACCGGCGTTCAGTTAAGCGCATACGGGGAGGACCTCGCCAGTGATGTGAATTTATTATCCTTAGTGCAACAAATCCTCGGTAAGACCGATATCGCCCGTCTGCGTTTATCATCCCTGGAACCCTGGAATCTACCGCAGGATTTTTTCTCCTTGTGGGAGAATCCCAGAATGTGTCGTCAACTCCACATGCCTTTGCAGTCGGGTTCGCAGCGCACACTGCGTCGAATGGGACGGCCCATCTCCCCGGCGGATTATGCTGCCTTGATTCGTAAAGCACGTCAGGCCATCCCGGATTTGGCGGTTACCACGGACATCATCGTCGGCTTTCCGGGCGAACGAGAAACAGATTTTGTGGAAAGCCTCAATTTCATCAACGCCATGACTTTCAGCGATGTGCATGTCTTTACATACTCACTCCGACCAGGGACTCCTGCGGCGAGTCTTCCCAATCGTGTACCAGCGCAAATCGCCCGTGAACGTGCCCAAAAAGTCAAAGCGATCGCAGCGGAATCCGGCCAGACCTTCTTGTCCCAATTCATCGGCCGTTCGATGCCCGTGCTCTGGATACGCAGTCAGCGTATGAACGAACAACAATGGGGTGTCTCCGGATTGACGGACAATTACATTCGTGTGCATACATCCAGCAGCATGGACTTATGGAACCAACTCACGCCCGTTCGACTAGTAAGTCTTGCCGAACAAGGGGGGATGCAAGGGGAAGCCATTAGAGATCCGGTGCGGAATACCAATATGTAGGTCGGGTTTCGTCCCTCAACCCAACCTGCCGCCTACATTCATCCTGAGTGAATACTCGGGTTGGCGCCGGATATGTATCCGGTGCCGATAATTTGCGGATTTCAATCCGCAGGTGTTCAAGAAAGAATGTACCTCGGTGGCAGATGATTGTCTGAAAATCAATATGATTCACGATTCACAATCAAGGATTTGCAGATACAAATCTGCCCGATACCGGTTGCGGATGGATATCCGCAACCAGCTGAAGATATAGTAATTCTAATGAAAATCTTGCTATCCCTGCTGCAACCTCACCGGTATAATGTGTAGTATGAAAATAAAGCAGAAGATTCAAGACGACCTAAAACGCGCCATGAAGGAGCGCGACGAGCTACGCAAGAGAACACTGCGCATGGTCGTGGCCAGCTTAGAACTCGCGGAAGTCGACCGCCAGGCGGAACTCGATGATCCTGCCATTCTGGGTTTAATTCAGAAGGAAGTAAAATCTCGACAGGAAAGTGTCGCAGAAGCCAAACAAGCAGGAAGAGACGACCTCGTTGAAAACACACAAGCTGAAATCGACGTTCTCCAGGAATATCTCCCCCAGGCACTTTCTGAAAGCGAGTTGAAAGCACTGGTTGAAGAGACCATCGACGAAGTCGGAGCGGAAGGCCCAGCCGACATGGGGAAAGTGATGAAGGCCATCATGCCGCGCATTCAGGGCCGAGCCGACGGGAAAGTGGTCAGCGAATTGGTTCGGGGCAGATTGAGCGGATCGTAATCCTGATGATCGAACTGCCCAAGAAAACCCGTGCATCGTTTGGAATTCGGCTTAAATCTGCTTGGCTTGCAGCCAGGCTTTGGTTGATTCTCTTACTAGGACTTGTCGGCACGATCGTGATTATCTCACTTCCGCAAACCCAACGCGGATCGACCTACACCCTCGAAGTCGGCAGTGTTGCCAGCCAAGACATCCTCGCTCCCTACGCACTGACATACAATAGTGAGGTTTTGCTCGAAGAAGCACGAGAAGCCGCGGCTGCAGAAATCAGCGACATCTATGATCCTCCCGACACCAACGTCGCCCGTCAACAGCTAGAAAATCTGCAAGCAGCATTCGACTACATCGATAACGTACGTGCGGATACCATCGCTACACCGGAACAAAAAATATCCGATCTGTTGGCGATGGAAAACGCGACCCTCGAGGATGAACAGGCTGATGCGATCTTATTCTTTCCTGATTCGACCTGGGAATCGATCAAACTCGAAGCTACTTCCGTCCTGGAACAAGTAATGCGCAGTGAAATTCGAGAAGGTCGGCTGGATGAAGCCCGCCGGCGGGTTCCTGCGCTCGTCAGCATCACACTGCCCAGCACACAATCCGAGATTGTGAGCCAATTGGCTGCTGCCTTTGTGGCGCCCAATGCAATGTTCAATGCGGAAGCTACCGGAAATACGAAAGCGGCAGCACAGGAAGCCATCCAATCGATGAGCAAATCCTATGCGAACGGAGAGACGATTGTCAATCGGGGTGACATCGTCACTGCACTCGACATCGAAGGATTACAAACCTATGGGTTGCTGGATGCGCCTAACACTGTTCGCACAGTTGCCATCCGCGCGCTTCTGGTCCTTATCCTGGGCAGTATGTGGGCACTCTATGCATATCGTGTCCATCCTTCGCAGATAAAAAATGTACGACTGGCTACGGTGTTGAGTTTGATCTTCATCTTTATTGCTCTGGGTATGCAGCTCATGCTTCCCGACCACACCGTGCTGCCATACATCTTTCCCGCAGCCACCGTTCCAATGCTGCTTACGATTATTTTCAGCCCGGGGATGGGCATCATCACCGCAATGGTCATTGGTGCGCTTGCGGGCTTCTTGGCTCCTCGGGGACTGGAAGTGGGTTTGTATATGATGGTCAGCGCATCATTGGCATGCCTGATCATTGGACGCGCCGAGCGTCTGAGCGCTTTCTTCTGGTCCGGTTTGGTTGTTACCGTTTCTGCAACTGTAATCGTGGCGATCTTTCGTTTCCCAGATCCTGCGACCGACTTGCTCGGTAAGCTGACCCTCGTGGGAGCCTCGGCCCTCAGTGGTTTGCTTTCAGCAAGCTTGGCTTTCGGATTTCTTCTCCTGGTGGGCAGTCTGCTGGGTATGACGACCAGTCTGCAGCTCATCGAACTCTCCCGTCCGGACCACCCCTTACTGCAAATGATTCTGAATAAAGCCCCGGGAACCTACCAACACAGCTTACAGGTCGCCAATCTCGCCGAGCAAGCTGCCAGAGCCATTGGTGCAAATGCGCTCTTGACACGCGTCGGAGCGTTATATCATGACGCCGGAAAAACGCTTCACCCCCAATACTTCATCGAGAATCAAATCCCCGGGCAAAACGTTCACGATCAACTCGACCCGGAAACCAGCGCTTCCGTGATTATCCAGCATGTCACCGATGGAGTTGATCTCGCTCGCAAATACCATTTGCCACAACGTATAAAAGACTTCATCCTCGAACATCATGGCACGCTGGAAACGAGTTTTCAATACAACCAAGCCCTCAATGCCGCCAACGGCGATACGGATCTCATCGATCGCAAGGCATTTACCTATCCCGGACCAAGACCGCGTTCACGAGAGACAGCGATCTTGATGCTTGCAGATAGCGTCGAAGCAAAAGCCCGGGCCGATGTTCCCACCAACGAGAAGGAACTCGACAAACTCGTGCGCTGGATTATCGACGATCGGCTCGCCCAAGAACAACTCTCGCGCACCGATCTCACGCTGCGGGATATCGACACCATCCGCCGCTCTTTCGTCAGCACCTTGAAGAATTTCTACCACCCGCGATTGCGCTATCCCGAATCCCAGCAAGAAAAACAATCCTCAACATCTTCCGAACAAAGGGTCTCCGCAACCCCAGAAACATGACCTTCCAAATTCAGATCATTCGCGATTATCCCTGTAAAGATCCGATTGGAGATCTCGAAGCCGTTGCGCAAGCTGTGTTGGAGCACGAAAACGCAGCTCCGGGCGGTTTGAGCATTGTATTAACCAGCGGCGAAAAGATCCGGGAATTAAACCGTCGTTTCGCACACATCGATCAGGCGACGGATGTACTTACATTCAGCGATGGAAGCATAAGCCCAGAAACCGAAAGATTGTATTACGGTGATATTTCGATCGCACTGCCCATCGCGCAGCAGCATGCTGAGCAGGCCAAGCACACGCTGGCAGCAGAATTAGCGCTTCTCAGCATACACGGCGTGCTTCATCTTCTCGGCCATGATCACCAGGAGGAAGAAGAAAGAAAACACATGTGGCAAATACAGACGAAGATCATGGGCAAATTCGGTTACGCATTCGAGCCTTCGGAGTATGAAGTATGAATACACACCGGGGCATATCCTCGTGGATCGCCGCATTTCAGCACGCCTTTTCGGGATTGGGATTTGTGCTGCGCACGCAGCCTAACGCCTGGATTCACATTCTTGCCACAATCGTGGTGATCGCCGCCGGCTTGTGGTTACGCATCGAAAAGCAAGAGTGGCTGGTTCTTCTGCTGACGATCGCCATGGTTTGGATGGCCGAATGCTTCAATACAGCTTTAGAGCAAACCGTCGATCTTGCAAGCCCAGATATCCATCCGCTGGCACGTCGGGCTAAAGATGTCGCTGCCGCAGCAGTTCTGGTTGCGGCCATATTTTCCCTGATCGTTGGCCTGATCATATTCCTCCCATTGCTTCTCAACATCATCTCAGCGTAGCATCAACGTGTTTTTCTCAAATTAGTTACGTAACCCCCTTGCGATAGAATAGAAGTATTGCGAGTGTATCTGATCTGTGCCATAATCCTCTTAATACGGTAGGATATATATAATCCCATTCTCGAGGTCTTAGGATATGTCATCGGAAGCAACCCGAGGATTACTGTACCAAGCTTCAACGGCAACTTTCGATTTCAATAATCCCGCCAAGGCATTGAATGAGCTGCTTGAACTCGTAAACAAGTTGCTCAATGTAGACCGTGTAGCACTCTATGAGTTTAACGAAGACCAATCTGCATTCTTACCCCGCATGTCGATCGGCATATCAACCAGCGAACTTGGAAAAGTCACCTCCTCCTCGGATAATCCCGTCCTCAAAGAAGCTCTCTCGAAACACCACGCGGCCTGCACAAAGGACGGAAAGGGTGCGCTCTCTCTTCCACTCAGCCCCGGCAGTATCGCCTGTGCGCCCAGTGTTTCAGGAGGACAAACCGTAGGTTTGATTTTCACAGCTTCTGATTCGAAGAAGTCATACGATATTCAAGAACTGGCAGTTCTCGACATCCTATCTACGAGAGCTGCAGAAATACTCGCCCTGTCGAAGCAATCGGCAAGCCAGAGCTTCCTGCTTCACAGGCTTTCGCTTCTCTATCAAGCGAGTCATGCCATCACTGGCACAAAAGATGCTGATGAAGTTATACGGCAAACTGCAATTCACTTGCTCAGCGCGACTTCCGGTGACACCTGCGAGCTCCTCATCCAGGACGAAACCGGCAACACCCAAACTTACCGGTACAGGCAACAACTGGCAAGAGGCGTGCAACCGTCTGTAACCCTGATTTCGAACGATCCTATACCGGAATACCCTGTACATAAGACCATTCTAGAAGACTTGCAGCCGGTGTTCATCAGCGTCTCTCCTTCCCGGGGCTCATCACAGGACATTGCAATCATGCAATCGGAAAAGATCGTGGCAGCTTCGATCTTCCCCCTCGCAACCGGAACCAAAGCCTTGGGAATCGTGCGTATTGTTTACAATCAGCCCGGGAAACAATACGTCCAGCAAGAAACGGAACTTGCCCATGCGATTGTAAATATCGGTGCGGTGGGTATCCAGGACGCTATCCACCTGGGTACGGCGAAAGCGCGCGCCAACCAGTTGCAGCTCCTCGGTGAGATCGGTCGAGAAATCACCTCCACACTGGATCTGGAGGTCGCCCTCGAAAACGCCATGATCAACACCCAGAAGCTCCTCGACGTGGAGGCATGCGTCTTATTCTTGCTCGACGAACACGGTGAGAAACTCGTCCTCAAAGCCAGTGGTGGGAGGCATGCCCGTATTCGGGATGTGGCCATACGCCTGGAAGAAGGTATCGCAGGATGGGTAACGCGCAACCAGAAACCGTTAATCGTCAACGACGTCCGAACGAATCCACTCTATCACAGCGCAATCGATGGTCAGACGGGATTGCTGACTAACTCCGTGCTTTGCGTTCCATTGGCGCAAAGAGATGAAGTGCTTGGTGTTATCGAAGCGATCAACCATCCAAATGGCACCTTCGGAGAGACCGACCAACAACTTCTCTCGTCCGTTGCAGCGTGGGCTGCTGTAGCACTCGAAAACGCCAGTCTATTCCGGCGAGTGACGGAGGAACGCAGCAAACTGGAAGCAACTTTGGTCGAGACCGCCGACGCCGTCGTGCTGACAGATTTATCCGGCAAGATCGTGTTGATCAATCAAACAGCCTGCCAGGCGTTCCGTATCAACGCCGACGAAGCGATGGGCCAACCGGCAGCGACCGTGTTCGCGGAAAATCCACTGGGTGAATTGCTCGCCGACGACCGTATTGAACTACCCATGCGGCAGGAAGTGACTACGCCGGGCGACCGCGTCCTTCACGCAACCATCAGTGAAATCAGCGGGGTTGGCAAAGTCATCGTCATGCAGGATATCACGGCGTTCAAGCAGATCGACCGCATGCGGTCCCAATTGTTGGGAACCGCCGCACACGATTTAAAGAACCCGCTCAACGCCATCCGTTTGGGTGCAGATTTGCTTATGGAAGCGAACCTTACTGAACAACAACGCAAGGCGCTCAGCATGATGCAGCGCGCTACAGACAGTATGGCGAATTTGATCACTTCGCTGCTCGAAACCATACGGGTGGAATCCACAGCAACGCTAATTAACGAGCCTTGTCCGGTCAACGATCTCATCCGTCGGGCGATTGAAGATTTACGACCGTTGTCGAATGCAAAGAAACACACCATTATTTATGAAAATCCGAAAAATGATCTCGTGATCATGGGAGATCCGGAACGACTGAATTCGGTGATGAACAATCTGCTCAGCAACGCGGTCAAATTCACACAAGATGGCGGAGAAATCAAGATCGAAGCGACATGGGATGATACGACCGCCACCATCAGCGTGAAAGACAACGGACCAGGCATACCGGAGGAAGAAATCTCCAGAGTCTTCGAGCATCTCTTCCGCGGCAGGATCACGGTGGAAGATCCGGAGAACCCCATCGATGGCACCGGTCTGGGCTTGGCGCTCACGAAAACCGTTATCGAGCAACATGGCGGTGAGATCTGGGTGGAAAGTGAGGAAGGCAATGGCAGCGTGTTCTACTACACACTCCCCAGATTGACCGACAGCGAGATCGAACAACTTAAAGAATAAACTGGCTGAACCCTATCCAGCGTTTCTTTCTACGTGATCCATTCTCGCCTTTTTACCCCCTAATTGAATAAAAACTCAGGACATTCCAAATAGAACGATTAGCACCAGAACAAATCATCGTTGCCTTTCAGCATAGTTGCCCGAAAGGCATGATATGATTCCTGTCGATATCGATGCCTGAGGGAACCAGCTCGCGGGAGGTGTTTCAGTGTCGGATAGTAAATTTCGCTTCGGAACCGTAGGAACGCCGCGATCCACACCGAAGAAGCCGGGAGGATCGGTAGGGACGATTCAGTATTTGGCCGATCAAGGACTTACCTGCTTCGAACTCGGATGGGTACGTTCCGTGCGTGTCTCTGAACAAACCTGCGAAAAGATCAAGAACGCCGCTGCCCAAGCGGATATCGCCCTCAGCGTACATGCGCCCTACTACATCAACCTCAATGCTGACAAGGAAGAATGGCCCAAAAGCCGTAAGCGCTTGATGGACGCCGCCCATTACGGACACCTCGCAGGTGCGACGGACATCGTGTTCCACCCCGGGTCTTACTTCGACAAACCTGCCGGGGAGGTGCTCCAGGTCGCCATTCCGCGTTTGGAAAACTGCATGGAGGAACTACGAGCAGCCGACAACCCGGCAATGCTTCGTCCTGAAACCATGGGTAAAGGCGCATTGATTGGCAGTCTGGAGGATTTGCTGGAGATATCCGCGCAAATCGACGGCGTCGAACCATGCCTCGACTTCGCCCATTTGCATGCCCGACCTGGAGACGGCAGCTGTAATTCGTATGATGAATGGGTAGGCGTCTTCTCGGCGTATCGAGACGCGCTTGGTGAAGCTGCGCTGCAGCGTTTGCATTGTCACCTCTCGGGTATCCACTACGGTCCCAAGGGGGAACTACATCACCTCATGCTGCATGATTCGGATTTCGACCTGGAAGGTCTCATGCGTGCCCTGGCTGATTTCGGCTGTGGCGGAAGAATTCAGTGCGAGAGCCCGGAAGACATGGACCAGGATGCCCTGGTGATCAAAGCCGCCTGGGAAAATGTCGGCGGAGTGAGTCACTAACTATGGAGGATCAAAATAATACTCTCCACCTGCTCCATCGACGTATGCGTTCCTGCCGCTTATGCCTGGAACAAGGCCATTACGTTCAACCGCCAGCTATTTTCTCCGGAGGCCTTGGCGCCAGGCTCATGCTCATCGGACAGGCACCCGGCATAACCGAAGTGGAAGCCGATCGTCCATTCAACGCCGGAAGCGGCAGCCGCCTGTTCCAATGGCTGGGTGAAGCCGGCCTGGAAGAAACGTGGTTCCGCAAATCGCAATACATGACCGCAGTGACCAAGTGTTTTCCCGGGAAAGCAAAAAACGGCAGCGGCGATCGCGTGCCGACGCGCGCAGAACAAAAATTATGCCGGCCCTATTTGGATGAGGAAATCGCCTTGATCGATCCGATCTTGATCCTTCCGGTCGGCCGTTTGGCGATCAACCTTTTCTTCCCTGCCAAACAGACACTGAGTGAGCTTATCGGAGAGGAATTTCAGATCGACGACCACTGGGTGATTCCGCTGCCGCATCCCTCAGGCGCCAGCCGCTGGCACCAAAGTGAGGAGAACCGCCTTCTCATTCAAAAGGCGATTGCTGCGATCCGCCGTCGTTGTAACAAACTGTCAATCTAATTTTCGGGAAACTCGATCTCTTCTCTGCCCAACAGCTTGTCGTGGATGCGTTCAACCACGATTTCCAGGTGCTTCGGCTTGTGAACGAAATCGAGATCGTCAGTACGCAAGGTCAATACCGGGCAGAGATCAAAACCCAGCAGCCACTCCTGATAGAGCGATTCCAGCAGTTCCAGATATTCGTCCGTGATTCCACTTTCCATTTCACGCCCGCGTTCTTGGATGCGCTCCAGCAACACGGAAACCGGTGCCCGCAGGTAAATCAGCAGATCCGATGACGGCAATTCATTCACTACGATGTCGAACACTCGTTTATACGTATCGTAATCGCGATCGCTGAGGGTGCCCAAACGCTGCGCCGCGCGAGCGAATATCTCGGCGTCCTCATAAATGGAACGATCGATGATCGCCGACTGCCTCGAACGGGCCAATTCGAGGTGTTGGTACGCCCGGTGCCCGAGGAAGAAGACGTTCAAATGAAACGCCCAGGCTCCCATGTCGGCGTAAAAATCCGAGAGATAGGGATTGTCCACCACCGACTCGTAGGCCGTGTGCCAGCCCAATCGTTCACCGAGCCGTTCCGTGAGGGAGGTCTTGCCGCAGCTGATGTTGCCTGCAACGAGTACGAAATGCTTTGCCATCGGTTACAAACCTTCTGTACAGTTATTGGGGTAGCAAGCTGTCGTCGAAAATCATTCTAGCACAGGACTTCTAATGTTCCACAAGCAATGATATGATGCTATTACGAACCGAAATCATTGCTGTGAAGGTTAAAATAATATCTCAGTGATAAAAAGAGGATGACCATGTCAAAAACTGTTCTAATCGCCTACGCAAGCAAGTACGGCGCCACCACAGAGATCGCCGAGAAAATCGGTGAGGTCTTGCGTCAGGGCGGCTTGACTGCCGAGGTCAATGCAGCCGACAAGGTGAAAGAACTATCTCCATTCCAAGCCGTGATCCTGGGCAGTGCGGTGTACGTAGGAAGATGGCGCAAGCAAGCCGTGAAATTCTTACAGGCCAACGAAAAAGCGTTGGCGGAAAAGCCTGTCTGGATCTTTTCCAGCGGTCCATCTGGAGAAGGCGATCCGGTTGAATTGCTAAAGGGATGGCGTATACCCGAAAAGATTCAACCGATCGTCGATCGCATTCAACCGCGCGACGTCGTCGTCTTCCACGGCAATGTAGATACCGGTAAGCTGAACTTCATCGAACGCCGTATGATGAAAATGGTGGAAGCGCAAACCGGGGATTTTCGGGATTGGGAAGCGATTCAAGCCTGGGCAAAAAGCATTGCGGAAGGCCTAGGCTAACCACTGGCTAACTCATCGAGCAACAAAACTCAACTGCAAGAACCCCGCCACTGAGGCACAGCCGACCGGCAGAGAAGAGATTTTCTTTCCCCGTGTGCGCCGTGCCTCAGTGTAGTAGCTTGTTCCTACAACTCTGCCGTAAGAAGACGACTGAGTGTCTCGCGCGTGTCCTGTTCACCTTCGAGGCGCGTCTCCCCGCGAATGGTACCATCCCGCAGCAACAGCACACGGTCGGCGTAACTCGCCGCGCGAAAGTCGTGGGTGACCATAATGACTGTCTGACCGTCCTCATCGCAGAGACCGCGCACGAGTTCGAGCACACCGGCACCGGTCTTGGTGTCCAGGTTCCCTGTCGGCTCGTCTGCCAGCAGCAGAGACGGCTTGTTCGCCAACGCCCGGGCGATGGCGATACGCTGACCTTCGCCACCGGAGAGCTGCCGCGGCAGGTGATTGGCTCGCTCGCCCAATCCCACCCGCTCGAGCAATTCCGTCACACGCGCCTTTCGCTCCGATCGTCCTGCTCCGGCCAGACGCATGGCGACATCGACGTTGCCTGCGGCACTGAGTGTGGGCAGCAGATTGAAGGTCTGGAAGACAAACCCCAAGCGGCGTAAACGCAGATCAGCGCGTTGACCATCGTTCAATTCCGAGAGGGCTTGCTCCCCAAAAAACACATCACCTTTCGTCGGGTGGTCCATCGCGCCCAACAAATGCAGCAAACTGGACTTCCCGCTTCCAGAAGGCCCAACAATGGCCACGAACTCACCCGGCTCGACGGCCATGTCGATGCCGCGCACAGCTTCCACGGATACGCCGTTCATCTGGAAGATCTTCCATACATCTTTGGTTGACACAATTGTTTCCATCTTTCACCTACCTGTTTTGGTTTTATTCGTAACGTAATGCTTCTAATGGATCGACCTGCACCGCCCGCCAGGCAGGCAGCAAAGACGCTCCAAGACCAGTGAATAACGCCAGCAAGCCGATGTTCAACCACTTGGTAAGAATCACATCGACCGCGCTGACGATACCGATTTCAACGAACACCCGGATCAATGCCCAGAGTGGTCCAGCCAATAAAGCACCGATGATACTCAACAAGAGTGCTTCACTGGCGATCATGCCAAAAATCGTCGCGCGCTTGGCTCCGATCGCTCGCAGCACGCCGATATCCCGCCGTCGCTCCATCACAGCAATAATCATTACAATCATGACAAAGAGAAAAGCGACAAGAATTGCTACACCGTTAACCATGTCTGCGAGATCGTAAACTAAGGCATACATCGCTCGCACATTCTCTTCTACATCTTCCTGGGCGGCGGCCACGAGTTCGGGATGAAGATTTTCCACTTGCGTTTTGATCCGGGGCACTTCAGTGATATTTTCTGCCGATAGGATCACCGCCGAAACGCTGCTCGGTCGTTTAAAAAGACGCTGTGCGGTTGCAAGTTCCATCATCACCATACCATCATGAACGGCCGGTGCTCGATCGAGCAGTCCAACGACCGTAAAGGACTCACCGAGAACGTTGATCGTCTCTCCAACCTCAACGCCATGCCCCGATTCTTCTCCGTAATATGCTGCAGCTCCTTGCCCCAGGATAACGCTCTGCGGACCTTGTAAGATGCTTTCTCCTGCGATGATCTTCAACGGGCCGAGGAAGGCGAGTTCGTGTCCCGGAGTGATACCCAGCGCACGCGTCGGCGGTGGCGAACCCGGTGCCGGAGGCTTTGCCAGAGGCACGTAAAGAATGGCTGAACTCATGGACTCGTCGATACCCGGGATGGCCAACAACTCACCTGCCACTTCCATATTGATACTGCTGCTTGGTGACGGAAATTCTTCCACCATCGATTCGGCCGTCATAATTCGTTGGATAAACACCTTGCCGGCCAATGTCTTGAGCTGATCCTGCAGGTCAGCCTCGGCGCTGGCCATCATCGTCGTCATCGCCAGATAGATCTGAACCGACACAGCCACACCGAGTATCGTAAGCAGCGAACGGACTCGGCGCTTCCATAGGTTACGAATTGCTAGATGCCACATACCATTTCTCCTGGTATTTTCCCAAGACGCCTACGAATATCGAAGCGCTTCCAGGGGATCGACTCGTACTGCCCGCCAAGCTGGTAGCAGAGAGGCGCCAATACCTACAACCAGTGCCAACAACCCCATCTCCATCCAGGCCGAGAAGATGACATCGCCCGGACCGGTGAAGTCACCTACGAGGAAGGCCCCAATCAGTCCCCATATCGGCCAGGCCAGCAATGTCCCAACCAGACTCAGCGATAGAGATTCGATGGCGACCAAACTGAAGATCGTCCTGCGGCTCGCCCCAATCGCTCGCAATACACCGATGTCATGCTGTCGCTCCATTACGCCCACGATCATGACGATGGTGACGAACAAGAAAACAACAATGTAGACAGCGCTGTTGATCATGCCCGTGAAATCTTCTGTCACGCTCATCATTTCGGTAGCGGCCGCCATAACCTCTTCTTGACTGCCGGTCTGAAGACGCGAATCCATGCCTTCGATTTTCGCCCGGATCGAACCGATATCTTCAACATTCTCCACAGTTATAATGACCGCCGAAACACTCTCAGGTCTTTCGAAGAGCGACTGCGCACTGGCTAGATCCATCAGCACCATACCGTCGAACAAGCCCGGGGCAGAGGCGAGCACGCCGCTGACGGTAAGACGCCGATCCAACAACTCAATCGTGTCCCCCGGCTTCAAGGACGCCCCGTCTTGTGAAGTTAATTGTTCCATTGCACCCTGTCCGAGGATGACGCTTTCTGGACCCTGCAGAACTCCCTGACCCACCGAAATCTCGAGATCGCTTAAAATCGCCGCTTCGTGACCCCGTTCGATACCCATTGCGGACAAAGCCGGCGGCAAGCCGGATATGGGTGGGCTGGCCAGGGGCAGGTAAATGATCGCTGAACTGGCAGCTCGGTGGATACCTTCGAGGTTCAACAGTTCCTGTGCCAGATCAGTAGACAAGCTGCTGCCGGCCGAGGGGAACTCCTCCATTCCCGATCCTTCGGCCGTCGGCCGCTGAACGAAGACTCTCCCTGCGAGGGCACCGAGTTGGCCTTGCAGATCTGATTCGTAGCCGGATATCACGCCCGTTACCGTCAAATTTACCTGCACAGCGACGGCGATCCCAAGGACAGTCAGCAGCGATCGTAACCTCCGTTGCCCGATATTAAGCACTGCTAGTTGCCACATTTTTGATCTCCAACACAAGTTTTAACGTTCGACTTACTCATAACGCAGCGCCTCTAAAGGATCGACCCGCACTGCCCGCCAGGCCGGCACCAGGGAGGCACCAATACCAACGAAGATCACCAGCAAGCACATATCCAGCCATCCGGAGAAAATGACATCGGGTGAACTCGAGAACTCACCGATGAAGTAACTGCCAATCGAAGCCCATAATGGCCAGGCGAGGATGGCGCCACCCAAACTTAGGATGAGCGACTCACTTGCCACCATGCCGAAGATCGTCATCTTTCGAGCGCCAATTGCGCGCAGCACACCGATGTCCCGCCGGCGTTCCATCACGGCAACAAACATGACAATCGTGACGAACATAAAGACCACGGCAACGACGGTGCCGTTGATCATGTCGAAGAATCCCTCCATTGAATCCAACCGGGCGCGGAACTCGGCCACGATATCCGCCCGACCTGAAGCCTTCAGATCCGGGTAATTCATTTCGACCGCCGTTTGTACCAGCGCCAGATCATCGATCGCCGAGGCATGCAGAATAACAGCGGACACATTCCCCTGCCGGTTGAAAAGGTCCTGAGCGGTTTGAAGGTCCATCATAACCATGCCGCGGAATAGATTGGGCGACTTGCCGAGAACGCCGACGACCGCAAACTCCTGCCCGAGAACCAGGATCGAGTCGCCCGGCCCAACGGGCAGTTGATTTTCACTGCTGTAGCTCTCCGCCGCTGCGCTTCCCAGGATCACGGCATTGGGGGATTCCAGGACACCTACCCCCTGTTCCACTTCGATCCCCCCCAGAAAAGCATCCTCGTGGCCCGCTTCGATTCCCATGGCGAGTTTGGAAGGAGGCAAACCAGGCGCCGGCGATGTGGTCAGCGGCATGTAGAGAATCGCCGAACTAGCTTCCCGATTCACGCCCTCCAGAGCCAGCAGTTCGTTGGCAACACGCTCCTCGATACTGCTGCTGGGCGAGGGGAACTCTTCCGTTTCTGCTTCTTCAGACGTCGGCCGCTGCACGTAGACCTTGCCAGCCATGGCACTGAGTTGATTCTCCAGATCGAGTTCGAAACTGATCATGATGCTGGACATGGTTAGATAGAGCTGGACAGCAACAGCCACACCTAGCATCGTAAGCAGCGACCGCATCCGCCTTTGCAAAAGATTGTGAAATGCAACGTTCCACATGATTCGTTCTCCCGGATTAAATTCTTCTTATTCATATTTCAGCGCGTCCAATGGATCGACGCGCACGGCCTGCCAGGCAGGCAGCAAAGAGGCAAGCACACCTATCGGAATCGCCACACCCAAGATAGGCAGCCAGGCCTGGATAACCGTTACGTTTATCGCCATACTCCATAAAAGTCGCGAGAATATGATCGAGATGGGTAACGCAGTCAATGCGCCCAACAATGAAATCGTCAGCGACTCTATCAAGACCATGACAAATATCGTGCGCCGTTTGGCACCGATCGCCCGTAAAATGCCAATCTCGCGTCGCCGCTCCATTACAGCCACGACCATTACAATCATTACCACGACGATCACAAATACGATCACCGAATTATTGATCATGCCAAAGAATGTGTTTTGCACATCTACCCACTGACGAGCCTTGGCTACGAGGCCTTCTTCGGTGGACGCAGTTAGGCCTTCAAATTGATCCTTAACCGCAGCCCGTATCGAATCGACTTCTGCCACAGAATCCACCGTCAGAATAACCGCCGAGACGACCCCCGGCCGGTTGAATAGATCCTGTGCGGCGGTTATATCCATCATTACGATGCCGTTGAAGAACTGCGTATTCCCTTCTAACACACCACTAACCTTGAAGGTATGTCCTTGGACATCGATCGTATCCCCGGTCGATGCAGCATCTCCTTCCCCCTCAATGCTGTAAAGCGTATCGGCACCCTGAACCGCGTCGACTCCCTTGCCCCTACCAAAGTAGGCCGCAGCCCCATGTCCGAGAATTACGCTCTTCTCATCGATCAATGACATCTCCCCGGATTCGAGTTCTACCGATCCCAGGAGCGCTTGCTCACGACCGGATTCAATACCAACCACCAAAACATACGGTGGATTGTTGGGAATAGTACTTGGGACGAGAGGTATAAACACGACCGCAGAACTCTCTGCACGGTACACACCCTCCAGAGTCAGAACTTCGGAAGCTGTGTCCATAACGATGCTGCTGGCCGTGGAAGGAAAGCCTTGCCATCCTTCACCGCTGGGCAACGACTGCTCGACGTAAATTTTGCCAGCGAAGGCACGATATTGACGCAGCATATCGTTCTCGAAGGTTACGATCAGGTTGTTCATCGTTAGATAGAGTTGCAGTGCTCCAGCCACCCCAAAAATGGTTAGCAATACCCGTAATCGACGATGTTTTAAGTTTTGAATGGCGATTTCCCACATCTTTACTGTTCCTCCTGACGTTTATCTTTCAGGCGCTCGAGCCGTTCGTCGCAAAGATCGAGCCAGCGCAAATCCGCCTGCAAGTGTAAGATGGCACCTTCGATGAGCAATGAAACAAACGGATCTTTCGGTGCATCCGCGGCGAGGCGGGTCAGATCGCGAACTCGCTGTAGATAGGCCTGCCGCTGTCTGGCGATCATATCCAGTGCGTCGCTGTAGCCGGCCATGTGCCTTACAACAAGCTTGACGAAAAACTCATCGCGTAGTCTGCGTGATTTTTCGACCGGTTGATCGAACCAGCTCTCGAGTTCTTTTCGACCCTGCTCCGTCAACTCATAGGTCTTCTTGCCACGCCGATCCTTAGCATCCACGACAGCGTTAACCAAACCATCTCGCTCCAGACGTTGAAGCGTGGCGTAAATCTGACCGAAGTTGATGTCCCAACTGCCTCCGAGCGCCTGCTCCAGCGCGTTTTTCAACTCGTAGCCGTGTCGTACGTCGCGTGCCAGGAGGCCGAGAAGTGCGTGACGAAGCATCCGGTGTCCTCTTGTTTATGTGCGCAGTATATATACTCGGTATATATTACAAAAATCAATCTGCTTTGTCAAGAGGGAATCATGCTTTTCGATTTTCATCCAAATAATGGAGAATGATCCAGGAGAAATATACGGGAGTCCTTACCCTCCGCGTTTTGGTTCGTCCATCAGGCGTGTGGGACCATGCCCTGGATAAACACGTGAGGCACCTCGCTCCCACAACAAATGCCAACTGGCAGCCACGACATGCGGATCTTCCAAGCCAACGTAATCTGGAGGTGTTAAATCTCCCGTAAACACAGAACCATCGTCGAGCAGCAGTGAAACGCTGTCCGCCGAGTGGCCCGGTGTGTGCAAGACCTCCCCCGGGATTCCGATCGCTTCAAGCAGCGTACGGCTTTCGGCGCAAGAGATCACAACGTTTCCTTCCGGGATAATTTCGATGTAATTATCGACCGGCTTGATCCAGGTTTTCATGAGTGGGATCGCCTCGACCTGAACGTCGATCAAAAGCAGCGGTACGCCCGCCTGCTTAAAATCCTGGGCCAAACCGGCGTGATCGATGTGGTAGTGCGTGGCAAGGGTGTAGCGAATCTCCTCCAGGGGAACGTCCATACGCTTGAGAATGGACCGCATTTTACCCATGCTGCCTGGCCAACCGATATCCACCAGCAAGCGAGATCGGCCTGCGCTGATCACCCAGTAATTCGTAGATCGGTAACCTACATTCACGATGGTAATCGGTTCAGCCGGCATGTTTGCCCTCATGCACTTCGAGATTCACGAACTCCGCCAGCATTGGTCGTAGGGGCGGTTCGCGAGCCGCCCGAACGGGATCCTTTTTTATCTTAATGGGGATTGGGTTTCGAACAACAGCAGACTTCGCGGTTGCTTTCGTCATCGCTTTCGCCGCATCCGTTTGATTCTAACGTTCGGCGGCGGGAATTTCCAACTCCAGCGAATATTCGCGGTATCCCAAGGCGGCATAGAAAGCCCGGGCGGTATGGTTGTCGACGAGCACCCCAACCGAAAGCCGCTTACCCGCAGGCCAGATTTCTTCACGCAGGATGCGGATCGCCTCCCGCCCGATCCCCTGCCTGCGGCGAGTCCGATCGACGAAGAGTTGTTTTAGATAGATGCTGTCTTTATCATCTCGATGCTTCGTGTACAAGGCGTAAGCTACGGCATCCCCTTCGAGTTCGAAGAGCACGGCTCTATATTCTCCGTTTAGAAAATCCCGCATACGCTCTGCAAACCAGTCGTCCGATTTGGATCGATTCCGATGGCCCTCGTCCTCGACAAGCTGTCGATTCATGGCGCTTAAAATCGGCACATCATCCCACGTGGCAATTCGGTATTGCATGATCCTCATCCTGTTGACTCGTAACCTTTACCTCGTAACAGCACATCAGGTTATACATGTGGGAAAAAATTCTCGGGGACGTCCGGCTCATCATCGATCGGTTCGTGGACAATCCAGGCAACGATCAATGCGATGATCGTGATCAGCACTGTAATGATTGTTTCGGCAATGTACCCATAGATCTCCCCATCTTCAGCGAATATCATTTGCAGGATAAGCGCCACGATAAGCGAAAGCGGGAACGGAGATATCAGCATCAAACCAAACAGCTTGCCCTGATCCGCCCTAAACGGAAATCGTTCTCTTAATTTGAAGGTTAATAACTTCTCCGGCAAGACACCCGCATAGATGAGCCAGATTCCAGGAATGGCCAACCCGATTTGAAGTGCACGCACACACATATTCGCTCCTCTTCGTTGATTTCCAAAGCATACCACTTCAGAAGTTATACTTCAAAGAAGCAGCGCAAAGCTCAGGTTTCATCCCTGCCCACCGAATTCGATTTTTTCCGTTGAATGAATCGCGGGAAAGTGCGTAGTTCTCTGACTGTGAAGGCACCAAATTCTTGTACGAAACAGGCCAGGCCTTCCCATTCCTTCCGCCATCCCTGCCAGCGGAATGCATCATGCAGGGATAACTCCGGGTTATCCATTATCTCCGCGAAGAACGCCGCCAGACCTATCGCCAAGGTGATGTCCTTGATATCGGCAGCCACGATGTGCGGTAGACGAATGTAATCAAGCACATAGCCCCGCACATTCATATCACACAGGAATCCGGCATACCCCGAAAATAAACCCAGAAATGCAGCGTCAGCCCAGAGACTCTTGCGACGGGCAGTCACGTAAAAGCGGTAGAACAGAATCAAACCCAAGAAAAAAAACAATCCCCACGCCGATATTTGCGAACGGACGAGCGATCTCCAATTGCATGTCGAAGAAACTTTGAATCCAGGATCCGCGATCGTTGTGCAAGTTGGCAAGGTGCAGCCAGTCATCCAGAACGGGAATGGACGTGCCCTCTTTGATTGTGACTGCAGCAATCTGTTTCATGGCTTGATCCAAAAGTATCAAACCGCCAGCAAAAATAACCATCGCCCATTTTCCAGTCAACCACTGTCTATGCTGGCTGATCGCGGTCAGGATACAGGCGATGAGGTAGAAGAAGAGTAAGGGATACATCGCGATCAGGACGGATTGTAGCGTATCCAATTTACCCTGCACCGCGCTGATTCCAATGAAGAGAATCTATTCCACCAGGAATAAAATCTTAATTAGCGTGGGTTTTATAAACCGAACGACAGCATCCATTGGATCCTCAGCGAATTCCCCACAGAGAACTTCAATATCAGCGACTCACCTGTAGAAGCAGAAACAACCATCAGCCACGGCATGTTGAAAACATACCAAACCATGGCAGTCAATTGGCCGACACACCAATGAATGATCTGGACACCGAATGTCCTGGCGAAGTAATTTATTCTCGATGTAACTGCACTTGGATGGATTCGTGAACCCGAAAAAACAAATCTACTCGATCTCTTCCAGGGCTCAAGAAATCATCTGATCCCCCTAACCTTCCAATTCCGCATCACCTTTCGTATCAGACTTGCCACGCAAGATCGGCCCGATGAAAACTCCCAATCCCAGGATAATGAGTGCCACGGGGAGAATATAATCGGCATCCACTGTCGCCATTAGGAAACCCAGTCCCATGATGGTCATGACTGCTGCAGGGATGAGCGCCCACCACAGCTTCCGATTGCTGATGTAGGCCACGAAAAAGGGCAAGGCGATGGTGAGAAATACGTAGGCTGGGACGATTTCGTCGGTGAGGATATCGGCATCGAGCAGCGGAACCATAATCCCGATGGCGATGAGAGTATATGCCGGGATGAGAAACCACCATTGAGTGCGGCCAGTGCTTAGATATACGTACAGGAAGGGTAACGCAATGGACGCAAGCACGAACGTGGCAACCCAAGCATCGCCCAGGAATTCAAGCTCCAATAACGCCAGCATCAAGGCGATGTCCAAGAAGATATAGGAGACGATCAACATCCACTTCGCTTTGCGATCTACGGCGTAGACGGCGTAGATGGCGAGTCCTAATCCTCCCAAGACTGCCGCCCAGACCCACACCCCGATATCTGTTAGTGTTTGCATAAAGAGCATAGCGCCCAATAACACCAACAACCCACCCCAAACCAATGATTGCCGATCCATTTGCCGATTCATCGTCTCTCCTCCTCACAAGCATGATACACGAAAATATCTATACATATCATACACCGACCGTGCATCCATTCATTGCCCCAGTCAGGATCGATCCATACACATGGGTATGTCGCGAATGCCATGCTCGATAAGTTCAACTCCTTCAGGTGGGAAAAAAGGATCGTGAGACTACGAGTGCACAGCCTGATTGAATCGGATCAATTTCCAGCGGCCCTCGCTTTCCTCCCATTCGATCTCCATGACACTTGCCGTATCGACCTTGAAGTTGAATCGCCGATACGCAGGTAACCCGAGTATATGGCACATCAATAACCGGATGAGACCATCGTGGGCGACGAGGAGGATATGCTCCGCTTCACTCTTCTTCTCGTCGACGAAACTGGCGATGCGCGCCATTGCTTCCGACCCGGTTTCACCTTCCGGCCAGCGGAAGTCTCTATCTTGATCGACGAGCGCCCGCCACACTTCAGGATACAGCTCTTGAATCTCATCTCCGGATAACGTCTCAATGATGCCGATGTCAATTTCGTTGAGGCGGGGATCAACGAGCGGAACGATCTTGCGTTTTCTCGCCAACGGTCGAATCGTCTGCCCGGTGCGGATATACTCACTTACATATATCGTTTCGATGGGAAGTTTGCGGAAATATCGCTTCAGCCTCGCCGCTTGTCGTCTGCCAAATGCACTGATCGGTTGATCATTATGCCGCAATTGATGATTATAAAAATCGCCTTTGGCTTTATCGGCATGCCGCACAATGTAGAATTTCATCTCTCTCCGCTGGTCTTTAGCTACAACTAAGAAATCACGTGATCTTACTTATGGAAACACCAATGGAGATTTACCGTCACTCATCGAATGTGACGCTATAAAAATCAAACACAGCGTTAAGCGAAAGTCTCGATCAACGCACAGGTCTCCGCCAGAGGATCTCTCCCTTCAAATAGAGTCGCCACACGCTGGCAGCGCGCCCGCAAATCGCTCGATTGTGTGAGTATGCCCAATTTTTCCGTTAGATCGTGAACCTGCATGCGTGACGGCACGATCGAGTCTCCGACGCCTAATTGTATAAGGCGCCAGGCGTTGTCAAATTGATCGTAGGCCATCGGATGGATCAACTGCGGAACGCCAGCTTTCAGCGCCTGCGCACAGGTTCCAATCCCACCGTGATGAACGAGCGCGCTCACACGCTTCAGGATTCGCCCCAGGGGAACGTATTCGAAGTGTCGTACCCCTTCCGGGAGCGGGTTGGGAATCTGGTGCCTGTAGCGCGAGAGTAAAATCGCTCGCAAGCCCAATTCCTGGCAAGCTCGAACCGCCGTTTCGAAAATCGATTCCGCATGCTGCATCAACGATCCGGGCATGAAAACGATCGGTGGTTCTCCCTGATCTAAAAACGACACGACTTCCGGTGAGAGATTCTCCTCTTCGCCTTCATCAAACAGCGGAAAACCCGTCAGATGTGTACTTGATGGCCAATCAGGTTTCGGCGCGGCATACCAATCGGGAAACAAGCCGATCACCATTTCGGGTGAATGACCCCAGCGCGTCATGATGCGTTCAACCGGCGCAAGCCCGATGTCCTTTCGAAAGGCGTTTAACGACGGACCGATCATTCGATCGACGACGAACTTATCCGCCACCCACCAATAGAAACGCTTCAGTGCCAGCGGGAGCCAATCCGGAAACGGAAAAAAAGCATTCTGAGGCATCTCGTAGGCGGATTTAAACGCCATAGGCGCCAGATGCACCGTTACGTTCGGGATCCTATGCTTCTCCTGTATCATTCGTGCGGAGAACACCGTAATCGAACTTACGATCACCGTGTCGTTGCCCTTACAACGTTCGAGAAGCCGTTTGTAGGCGACATCGATATTCGGAAGAATCAAACTGTCAAAAAAGACTGAAACGCTCTTACGTGGATCGAACAGCGCAGGGTGATTGGCGAAACGCACATACTGTTCCGTTGTGCCGATCGGCACGAAATCCAATTGATACTTCCTGGCTAAATTCTCAAAGAAGGGGTTGGTGCAGAACGTGACCCGATGCCCGCGCTGCTTGAGTGCAAGGGCCAGCCCGACCTTCGGATATACATCACCATAACTGCCGAGGGTAGCAACCAAAACATTCATTGAATTATGGTCCTTTCGATTTTGCTAAGAAGATTTCGGCCTTTACCTCACCACTTGCTTCCTGTTGGGGTTGCGGCGATTGAAATAAGAGTAAGTGTATTTCATTCGGGATCGATTGATCGTGCCAGGGAATATCCGTTGTGGATTCCATGAACACTCGATACATCCGCTTAGGGCATCAGTAGATCCTGCACCGAGACCAGTATCCGGCCGTCCTCTCTCGTGAGGACCCCCTCGATTTCGACATAGTTATCCAAAGCCATTTGCGCTTGCTGCTCATCGCTGAAATCGAGCCAAAATTCGTTATGGACGAAAGCCCCGACTTCACAGCCGCCATTCTCCAACTCAAAGTAGACGCCGTCGGGCGGGCTCAAATCGATAAACGAAATCTGGCCGCGCGTGGTCACGCGCCATCCAATCAGATCGTCGTTCAACTCACATACGGCCACTTCGCCGGCATCGTGTTCCGAATCCCCTTTTGGTCCCGAATCGCAACATGTCAAAGCCAATAGGATAAAGATCAATGAGAGAAACGGGAGTATTCGAGAGACCTTTCGCATGACAAATCTCCTTCCAATTTTATAAATCCATACTATTGGATTGTGTGAGGACTACAAAGGGGAATATAGCGTTATTCTTCCAAGCTCGCAATTTCAGACCCACATCCAGAGATGGTTGTTAGCAATCACTCCCACCCAACAAATTCATAAGGGCGCACACGGTCTACAGCAACGGCCTAACGTAGCCAGGGTTATTGTTATCAGATCTCAGGGTTACTCAACGCTTGGCAATCATAACCATTTTGGAGTGCAACATGGATCACACAAAATCACAAATCAAAAAAGGCAGCAAACTGGGAGGGGTTGCGGCGATCCTGATTGGGGTTTTAAACATCGTCCTTGTAGTATACGTTCTGGCCACACCCGCAGGTTCACGCTACGACGCGGGTGAATTCTTCCGCTATTTTTCCGAGAGTCCGTTGGCCCTCTCCATCGCCTGGATTGTTTTCGTCGTGTCGGCGATACTTTCCTATGCCGTCATCCCCATTGTCAGCGACATGGTGACAGACGTTCATCGCGATTGGGCGCGTGCGGCAACACTCTACGGCATTGTCGGATATACCGTGCTCGGCATATGGGCCATCACATTGACTCGCACGACTCCTGGACTGGCTGCGCGCTTCGTCGAAGGCAGTGAGGTGACTCGCACCGCGATCCTGGCCTATGGTTTGCCCGAGATCGATCCCGATGGCTGGTTCATGTTCGGCGGCACCGGTACGTGGTTGATCGTGATGAACATCCTGGCGATCCGCGGACAGCGGCTTCCCAGGCTACAGGGCATCATCGGCATCCTGGCTGGAATTTGCGCCTGGGCGACTGTATTCGGTGCGCTGCTGGAGTATGAACCGCTCAACCTGATCGCCTCCGGCGGGGGCGCGTTCTTCTACCCGGCCTGGTTCATCTGGTTGGGCTCGCGCCTGTGGCGTACAGCCGAGTCGGGAAAGGAACGAGGTGTCGCATGAATTCCTCAACCCAAAAGGATCGATTGGGCAGCATCTGTGCCATCATGACGGGAGTGCTATATGTTTTCATCATCCTGTACGTGATCGCCGTACCTAGCGGGCAGCGCTACGATCCCGGACAATTCTTCGAAAACTATGCAGAAAACCCCATAACGATGAACGTGCTTTGGATCGTGATGGCATCGATCGCCGTATTGGCCTTCGGTGTGATCCCTTCCGTCGGCGCGCTGGTCCAAACGGAGTATCCAAGATTGGTCCAGGCCGCTAACGGATTGGGGTTGGCAGGATCGGCCGTCTCTGCAGTCAGCTTTCTGACTATGCTTGGACGCGCGCCGGGTTTAGCGCAGGCTTACGTCAACGGCGACAGCGCCACGAAAGCCGCTATCGCTGCAATCGGTCTCCCGCAGCTCGATCCGTTCAACGTACTCGTTCTCGGCGGCGTCGGAGCGTGGTTGCTGGTGGTCAATTTACTGGCTTTACAAGCCGGGAAGCTTCCCAAGCTTCATGCCGTCATGGGAATTGGCATGGCCATTTTCCTGGGTGTGGCGGTGATCGCGGCCATTATCCAATCTGAGCTACTGGATCAAATCGCGGCAGGAGTTGGGGCTGTCTGCGCGCCGGTCTGGTATATCTGGGTGGGCGTACGCTTGAATAGAACACCCGCCGGATAACGATCGACGATTGCGAACCAGATCGTTCTGTTTTGTTGAGGGCTTCATCTATGGACATCCTACGAACTTGCCTTCCGATCCCTCACGGAAAGCCCTCAACAGCACCAAAATCGTAAAAGAGCGTTTCTCGATCTCTCAGAGTTCACCGAAGGGGAAATACTCGCCCATGCATGTGTACCCGGCTGGCGCTTTAGGCCGCTCATAGGTTGAACGGTCGAAGAAGAGAATCGTATACGGACCAAATGTACCCACCTCAGTCTCGTAGCGTACCAGGTAAACATCCAGCGTTATTCCTTCCACAAATACGGAACCGACCTGCTGGAAACGCAGTGGTTCCCGGCCTCCCGGTCCGCTTATCCCGTCAAGATAATCTTCGATGCGTTTCCAGCCTGCTCCACCGCCGCCGATGCGGATGGGGTTCTCAGGCGTCAAGCCGTAGGTTTCGTCCTCCGCCCATTCACAAGAGGTGACCTCGGGCTTGAAGAAAGTGATCGAATCCGCAACCGCCAGGAAAACCGCCGATGCTTCGCTTCCCCAAAAATAAGACCCTGAGCATTCTATTGACAGCTTAAAGAAGCGGTTCCCTTCTTGTGGTATGACGGCAATTCGACCTCCTGACTGTGAAGTACCGACATCCGGCGACCAGGCGACACTGAGACCCTCCACGCCGCCGATCGTCAGCGGCACTGATTCTTCATAAACAGCGCCTTGGGGTGTTTGCTTTAAAGCTTTATCAAGTGCCTGGTCCAGGCTCGTCTCCGAAGGATATTCATAGCTTAATATAATCAGGCTTGTAATGATTTCGGGATCGGGAGCATAAAACGAATAGATGCCGTCGAGCTCTTCAAAGGGGTTGATGATATAGTCCTTTGGGTAGCGGAAAGAATAACCGAAGGGACTTTTCAGGCGGCTGCCCAACTGCACTGGCAGCGGCGTGACCGTTATCGTGGGCGTGGGTGTGATGGACGCTGTGAAGGTCACCGTTGGCGTTCTGGTGATGGTTGGGGTCAATGTTATCGTAGGTGTAAGGGTTGCAGTGCGCGTGCTCGTCTGTGTGATCGTTGACGTCGGAACGGGCGTATTCGACGCCGTCGGCGTTGCCGTGACGAACAAATCGAACGGAAATCCCCCTCCGGAACAAGCCGCCAGCAGCATGATTAAGAGCAGGAAAAACAATGTCAGCTTGATCTTCATCCCCATATGCCTCCCTTTGGTATCGTATTTAATAACACCTAAGTTGTGCGTAAAATACGCCCCAAAAATCAAACAGGAAACATCTTAGGGATGACGAATTCCTCTTGCACCAAAATACTGCTGATGAGAAGGCGGGCAAGTACCCGCTGATCCATCGAATCTACGAGCGATAGTGTTTATGCAATTTGCGGATCACGTTGATCATGAATTGAACCTGTTTCACGACGTAATTGGAATGGTTGAAGGCGCCGATGATGTAAATATTGTGGACCGGATTGTAAAACATGTATGTCCCGAGCGAGCCGAAATTGCCCCACATATTCAACGCCTTCGGCATAACGAGCCCCAGCGTGCTAACCTTCAAATGCAAAATGCCATACCCATAATCCATGCCAAACCCAAATCGACCCACATCTTGCATGCAGCGGTCGAGCGTTTCCCTGGAAATCAAAGTGTTCTTGACCAAAGCCTGGTGAAAGCGGAGTAGATCTTCCATCGTTGAGACGATCCCGCCCCCAGCCCAATCGATGCTGAAACTTTGAAAGCTCGATACTTCGTGCACTCCCAGATAAACATCCGCCATCGGGTAGCCGCTGCGATTCTTCGGCTCACTGCGTAAATGAAAGCAGCTGTGTTCCATGCCCAATGGATCGAAAACCTCAGCATGCAGGCTCTCATGAAAGGGACGATCGCTCACCTTTTCAACGATCATTCCCAGCAAGCCGTATCCCGTGTCCGAATAATGAAACCGCTTTCCGGGCGCCGAAACGGCTCTCTGATTGTTGCGGGAATAAGAAATGAGATCGTCCGCCGTCCAAAACCGATCCGGTTCCTCGACCGCCAGAACCTTCATCGGCTTTCCCTGCAAGGGTTTGTCTTCGTAGTAATCGGCGACGCCGGAGGTGTGGTTCAAGAGCTGCCTCACCAGAACTTGATCGGCGTAATCGACTCCTTTGTAAACAAACAACCCGCGCAGCATCTCCGGCGAGAGATATTTTGCGATCGGATCGTCGTACTGCAGCGCGCCGCGCTCGCGCAGCCTGGCGACAAGCACCGAGGTAAACGTCTTTCCAATGCTGGCGATGTGGTAAGCGCGATCGGCATGGATAGACTCATTCTCTGGCCCTGTCGTCCCTGCGGCGTATTTCCAATGCAGGTTGTGTTTGTCGGAATGGATCAAACATAGCGCATGTTGGAGATCCTTCTTCCCGGCAACCATATTCTCGAGTTGCCGCTCGATCGCTTCCAGCGTTCGCTGTTCGTTTTGTGTTGGCATGATCCACTCCTTCGATTGAATTGATCCTTACATACTCTCGGGTCGATACGCCGCATGGGACATATCGCCCACGTATTCCGGCAAATCGGTGTGCCCCAGTATCTCCCGGATCGTGCGCGCCTCACCAGCGTGCATCCAGTAATGGTAGATGTTGCGCAGCAACAGCGTGCCGACGCTTTCAGGATAATCCCTTCCCTCGTATTGGAAGTGACGCTCCAGTTCTTCCGATGTGACCGTGTCAAGATACTTGTCCGCTTCCGCCATCACCGTGCGCCAGACTTCCCACATCTCCTGCAACGGTGGTGTACTGGCCGGTTTGCCGTACCCGACCCGATCGTTGAGATCCGGGAACAACGTCTTCCCCTGGGCGGTCTCTACCCAGTAGCGATGCTCTTGGTTGGCCAGATGCCCGATCGTCCAGCTGAGGCAGTTCATCGAATCGATGCGTATGAGCGCATCTTCCTCGGAGATGGGCTCCAGGCAGCGCAGGAACTCGGCGCGAGTGAAACGCAGCTGGGTAACGAGTGGATGACAGGACATCGTTGTACTCCTTATACAATACGGATGGTAACGATTAAAGTTGCGGAGATTGCGGCTATTCTATCAGATTGGAAGGTGGATTGATCCTTCTCCCGATAACCGCAAACCAAAATGACAAACCGACCATTAAGATCGACAGCGTAACCCATTCGGCTTGGTCAGGTTTTCGATCAGATTCCCCATGAAAAACGAAGCGGGCAGATGCAGAACGATGAAGAATATGAATGTGACGAGATACCGGTCGGATCAGGATGCGTCATGAAAAACCACAGACGCGAAATCCGTGTCCGTGGTTTTACAACCAACACTTAAACCATCCCTTACGAATGATGAATCAGCGGACGATTCAAGCGCCCTGACTATGGAATCGCAATCACCGCATCCGTGCATCCCGGAACATCGCAGTAATTCGCCGTGCCACTCCAGTATTGCTGGCCGCCGACACCGCATCTGAATCGATATTCTCCGGGTGGTAAAAGGATGATGACTTGGCCCTGGGCATCGGTCGTCCCGGAGTAGTCGGTGTAGGTGGCGCCGCCCATAGCCCACACCATGAGACCGGCGTCAGGATAGCTCCCGTTCTGCGCCTTTATGGTCACAGACTAGGGGATGTCGGGATCGTATGTCGGAGCCAGGCGGCTCACCAGGAAGACGTCGCCCTTCCCATTCAGGTCGCCGGCGACCAGGTTCGCCGCCGAGGACTGGAAGGCCAACACATCACCGGCGGCAGAGACGGCCGGGTTAGCGGAGGCACCGTCCCCCTGGGAAACTCCGGCCAGCTCCGTGAAGCGGGTCGTGATCCCGGTTTCGAGGTCGTGCAGAAAGACGTCCATCACACCGTTGGTATCACCCGCCACCAGGTTGCCGGCCATGGAGGCGAAGACGACGTAGCGCCCGTCGACGGAGATCTGCGGGCTGTAGGAGCTGTCGTCCGCTTCCACACCGGCTGGAGCGACCGAGATGCGGACCGTCGTTCCGGCATCAACATCGTGGAGGAAGACATCCCAATTGCGCGTATCACCGGGCGTCAGCTCCCCGGCAGGCGAGCGGAATAAGATGAGACTGCCATCAGCCGAGATCGTGGGCGAATTGGATTCGCCGCTGCCCTGAACGCCATCGGTCGAAACCGATTGCGTACACGATATCTTGCGGTCTCCATTCGACCTCCACAAACACCTTTTACAACTTGTGAAGGATTTTTCTACCTTCTATTAATACCAGCCGCAGGAGAGACCCCCAACGCTCCCGCGGCTGTGTTGTCGAATTGAGGGACAAGCACCAGATTATCGTTAACCTGGTTCAATGTATTCATCTGTCAAGCATCCCAGCTTATTCAAGTGTGTCGTGTTCCTCGAGGAATCGCTCGACGTCGTCGATAAAGGCGAGCGTGGCTTTTTCGATAGAGGCAGTCAAAGCATCCGGGGCATCCAGGTCGAATTCTGTGGCCAGGTCGCATTCCAGAATCGAGTCGATACCTTTGGCCTGCGCGACCACACGATACGGCGGCCACTGGCCGTCTTTGAACAGCTCCCAGTACTGCTGCTGGACCTTGCGGTTACCTCCCGAGAGCCAAGCTTCAAACCGAAATGCGTCGTAATTAAAGACAATGGCGATCTTCAGTTTGCGTTCTTTGAGCGCAGGCGGGAAGAGTGCGAAGTAGGTCATGTCCATGTACCCCTGGTAGAGACCGGACACGGGAAAACCAACGCTGCTGTTCTTGAAATGCGATCGCAGCCCCATCATGTAGGCAAGCAGTGCCCCGTACGCTCGCTGCAGCGATCCGTCCTCAAGCTGCTCCTTAAACGCTTTCATGTCCTTATCTATCGAGTGCATATCCAACTCCCGTTTAATGCTATATCGACCTCAGGAAGGGCGGGGCAACAACTTAGCGCTGTCGGAGAGCTATATTCTTCGTGAGACTCAAATCTCCCGTTCTGTGCAGGGCGAAGATTATGGAATTCTTCCAGGGTTCCAGTTATTTGTCCGGAAAATCTTTGTTCCGGAAACGATGTCCATCGGATTTGGTACGCTGTTGCGGTTTCCGTTTCATGAGAAACAACTTGTTGGATTCTGTTTCCCCATGTCTGTTCTGTGATGATTAGTGTTGTCTCTTCATATTGAGGGTTACGATCAGGTTCGTCAATCCACTCACGGCCTGGTCGATAAAACACCTCGATGCGATTCACATCTTGCAGCGTGCGGACGTAGCTCCATAAAGAACGAACAATCGGCCCCTGAGACCAGGCTGCGTACTCTCCGCTGAAAGCAACCCAAAGAGCGATGGCTATCACTATCAACAGCACGAGAGCCGCTATGATTAACAAGGTTCTTTTAGACATGAAACTTAGCTCACCTCGATTGGAAGATTGCATAGAATGATCGACGCGTCCAACGGCTTTGAACTCCGAAGTCCTGGTGTACTGCCAGGGCTTCAGTGAAGGGCTAGACCGACGAGCGTAGACGCCCGCTCTGCATTCGAAAGAAGATGCTCGGAGCTGCGGCGATCCATATCAGCACGAGGACCCAAACACGACCAGCGAGAAGGTTGTAGTCATGGAACAAACTTACCCAAGAATTGCCCATCACGAAATGACCAAACAGGAATTCAAAGGCGACGGTGAGGACAAGCCAGATCAAACCAAGCCGAAAGGCTTCCTGCGCCGAGGAAAGCTTCAGCCATTTGAGAATGAACCAAACATAGATCCCAAAGAACACAATGAAGCTTACGGTGGATAGCTGATGGGCGTGCAGTTCACTGAGGAACTCCCTGTAGATCGAATTACGAAGAATCCCATTGAGTATTGCTATAGGGATACCTGGGATCCAGGAAACGAGGTATTTCCAGTTCATGCCTGATGCTCCTTCCTTTGACTTGCCGGCTGATAGGTAGCGAATATGCTCGCCAGCATTTTCGATCATATTCCAACTCCTGGCAAATCCGGCTGAATCTCGTGGCGCCTCCATCGCTGAGATCCTTCATCTTAAACATCAAATCTCATTCGCGGTTTCGCCAACGAATCGTTCCCCCACTGCACTGGCCGATTCGCCACTGGGTTCATTGCAGTAGCCTTCCTTATGAGTTTACACGCATGGCCGCGCCGTCTTCGATTTTATACCAGGATGAGACCATCAAAAACGGCTGCTTCTGAGGCGGCGCAGCGCTTATCATGCTGCGTTCGTAAACCCATTCCCCGACATTGGTTTCATTTATTCGATCGCGTAGATATTGATGTCTGTTGTCTCCCCTTCAACGACCTCTACAATTATGTGCGATTCAAAGAATCCCTGCATGTCAAACGATTTTTCCACATCAAAAGCGACAAAGAAAGGGGACGGTGGGTAGAGAAGGAAATACTGTAGATATGCATTTCTAAACTCGGAATTCGTGATTAACTCTTCGGGCATGCCTTCAGGGACATGAAGTTCAACCCATCCGCCAGAAAAGCCCACAAATTCATTCCAATATTCATCGTTCCAATCATCATCGAGCCAACTGAACGTACGGCCACCCCAATAATCCATCGCCTCATCGAAATCACCCAATCCCGATTCGTAGAAAATATAGTATACCCCTGGCTCGAGATCATAGAATTCGAAATGGCCATCCGAATCGGTACTACTGATTGACGTTTCGAGTACACAATCCATCCACGGTGTTGTACTTTCGCTAACAGCTTTACAGAGCGCTAATTGCCTGTTCGCAACTTGTGTATCGTCCGCCCATTGTGTAACCGTTCCGGTCACTGATGGCTTTTTTTCCCCACAGGCAGCCAATATTAAAAGGAGACTAATTGGGATAAAGAATAACCGATACGCTACTTTCGTTTTCATCGTGACCTCCTGATTCGAATATATAGCAAAGAATCACTGGCAGCGAAAGCCGCACAACGGCTACTCGGTGTCGGAGGGCTGATGTTTTGGTTCGAGATCGAGGTGTTCTTCCAAGGAACAGCCCGCATCGGGCAAATCCGGCGGAATCTCGAGGGTTTTTATCCTGAGCTTTGTCGATGGACTCCAGCGAATGGCTAGCCAGCGTCTGCTTTATAACACCATAACGACGCCACAAACAATAAAACCGAGCCAAGACATACGAACCATAGACCGATAAACGTTGTAGGGGCACCTATAATATCCCCCCATTCAATTCTTAATCGTATGAAGTCAACGATCTGATATACACATAGCATAAGCAGCAAAACCGCTGAGACGAAAGACCATTTCTCCGGGTGTTTGATGAATGCGAAACGACGAAATCTCACCATCAGGATGAGTAAACTCAATAGAATAATGAGCGCACCACCATGATCACAAAACAATGGAAACCCCTGGTTATATTTACTCCAGTGAGCGTAGATATGGATACCTTTTTCACAACGCCATATAAGATCGCCCCCACATTTCCAAGGCAAGAAGCTTCCGAGTATGTTAAGGAGAATACCTATTGCAAAGAGAGCAAGGAACCTTTTTAATATTGTTATCCCGATCCCTGTCCAACGGCTTTGAGTTTTCGAAGACCCTGGCCTTCTTCCAGAGAGCAGACTGCCCTCATCTCCGATCAACCACCAAACCCAGTTAAATCCGATTGAATCTCGGGGCGTTAACCCTGAGCTTTGTCGAAGGTCTCCAGAGAATGGTCGGCGATGCGATCGGCTTCCTATTCATATCGATCACCGGGCGTGTTGATCTTGAGTTTGGTTTGCAACGGCACGCAGCGCGGGCAGCCCCCAGCACAGGTACAAATGGGCAAACGGTGGACTATCCTCGAAGACGTTTGAGAATCAATATGAGTATGGTTTTGAACTGAGGAAATATTCCCCTGATCATACCTTTCTTTCATTGAGACCGCATGAGACTTTCTAGAAAGTGAGCGCATGAGTTATCCTACATGGAGCTCATTGGCCCGATTTAGGAAATAAATTACAGTTATTGTCCTCTTTCTAATAAATCCACAACTAGCCGAGTTGGTATTTGCCAATAATCACAATATCCAATTAGTTGCTTGCACTCAAGATGGGCTTTTCTCACTGGGAAGACGAACGTAGTGATTATATGACACCCCATTGACCTTTTTAGGTCCATCGTCAACCGGGTAATCATCTGACGCGTGGTCTTCCTGATCCACCATCCCTCCTGGACTGTTTTGTACTTTATCTTCCAATTTGAATTCTTTTATTGCTCCTTCCCAATTCAGGAATTGCTTGATGGCATACATCGCAGCGATCCTGTTTTTGGCGCTTTCAGCATTCTCCTTGCCCGTACGTTGAGCTACTCGTTCCTCTAGAGGCCGGATATGTTGATGGTGCGCTTTGCGACTTGCCTCAACATGAAGTTCCTCATGTTTATCGATCCGAATAGCCGCTAATTCAGTTATATACCAGTCTAAATTGGCACCAATTAACACACCTGTATAGGTTCGTGTTACGGTAGCCTTTCCTGTCCCGGGCTCTATCCATACTTTTCCAGGTGCTGACTTTGTAGGATCATGCATCCATCTGGGCTTTTCTTCATGGGTCACCCCCACTCCTTGATCGCCAGACCCCCCTTGGTGCTTTTTGGGGTCAACTCTTTTATAAATCGCTCGCCCCTATCGATAAGACCCTTCCTCTGGTTTAATCCATACCATCGGGAAAACGTGATCCCTTTCAACAGTATTTTGGTGATCCCAAAGGCATCTAGGAGTCCTATAATCGCCGAGACTCTCACCTCCAATTCCGGCGGCGTGGTACACATCACGCCCGGTACATTTTTGGTCGACGACAGAACGGCCACGGGGATTTAGATCGGTGTCCGGTTTGGCTTGTACGGGCGCGCAGCGCGGGCATCCACCGCCGCAGGTGCAGATAGATGAGCGTTGAACATCCCCCAAAGGAACTGAAGATATCATACTTCGATGTTTCGAGGAAAATGTTTGAGGGCTTGAACGATTCCCGCCTTTTTCAGCAATGGATTTTTGGCGCGGCTCTCGGAATTTCATTCGCATAGCGTTCCCCCACGCGTCCCAATCAACTCTATGATATAGGAAATATGTGCCAAACAAACGATCTACCCATACATCAAGTAATCCGTCACCACACGACGATTCTCCGGATCAGGACCTAATGTTGGATTTTTCAACTCCTTTTCACCCTTACTGATGGATGTGATTTCTCCATACGGAACGCAATAATAATTCAAGCCATAACGCACCCTGTTCGCTCGTCGCATGCCCAGGTTGTAGTTGTACTCCTCAATACCAGGAGCGTCCGTGTGGCCGGTGGAGAACACCCAACCACCATTCCATTGGCTTTCACTTCGAAGCGCCTTGGTGTGAACTGCGATGTTACGCAGTTTTACCCGTTGCTCTGTCGTCAAATCAGACCGATCGAAGCGGAAATGATCCAGGGTACATTCCTGATGTTCTGGCAGCGGATATGGATAGGGTTGTTCGTAATGCTTGCCATCCCTCTGCCTGAAGAAGACCCGATTGATGTCATTACGCGGATCGCACAATCCAGGCGCGTCTTTGTAGGCCGAATCATCAATCGGATAATGGAACGACTCACCCTGGCGAGGATCTCCATACAAACCGCGAGCTACGTGCCCATGTTCGGATGCGATTTGATTTTCAACCTTGATCGTATCATCGTGACCGGGTCGATTGCCAGTGGGTCCACCATTGGGAAATCCATCTTTGGCATGACCACACAACTCATGTGCCAAGATCCTCCAATTTTCATAGTAGAAAGGTTCACCGGATAATTGGAATGCACCGAAACGGATCGTATTACCCGATGCCGTGGGCATGATGATGTATTTGATACTCGCTTTGCCGGCAGGTCCGTAGGTTTGCGGACTCACATTTGGATATGGAACGCGTTTGACCAGGTTCCGACAACCGTAAAGATTCTGGAACCGAGGTTGGTTCGTCATCGAAACCACCTGAATGCTGTAAAGCCGACTTTGATCACTCACCGTATCACAGACGCAATCACAACTGGGGGAATCTTTACCGGCTCCTGGCGTACAATTCCCTGTAATAACGCCTTTGGTGGCCGAGAAATTACCTGCCTTACACAGATAATTCAAATAGCCGGCGATTTCATCACCCCGCCCGGGCGGATTGACGTAGATCCGTCTGCGGATCTCATCCTTGGCGATCACGTTGGCACGCTGCTGTACTACGTGCGTCAACTCGTGCGCCAGCAGGTTTTTTCCTTCGGATGAATGAGGATTGTAGCTTTCTCGATTGAAGTATATGTTGTTCCCAAGTGTAAACGCTTTAGCGTTCAACGAGCTCGCCATCTGCACCGCATCATCGCAAGTGTGTACCTTCACGTCACTGAAATCGTGTCCCAGGCGCGGCTCGAAGAAATCTCGCGTCGTTTGCGAAAGCGAGCTGCCGGGGCATCGGGTGCCATGGAACTGCGCCTGCAATGCGACCGCTGGTTGAGATGCTCCGTCCGGGCGCTTTGTGCGCAACACGTCCTCCATCACACGCGTACGCGCCGGCCTCACAGGCGTATGCGGCATACGCATCACCTGATCGGCGATACGATCGGCCTCCTGCTCGTACCTGTCGCCGGGCTTTCCGATCTTTAACTTGGTCTGCACGGACGCGCAGCGCGGGCAGCCGCCACCGCAGGTGCAAGTTGGCGAGCGTTGCAGAGTCGCTGATGATGCCGTTAAACTACTTGGAAGTGGATGTCGATACGAAGAAGGATGTGGTGATTTCTTCCTGCGTTGATCGTTGACTGCGTACGGCTTCTTATTTATTACACGCAAGGTATTCCCCCACGATTCTCAATAAAATTCATCATACATGGAAAATAGATGAAAAGCAAAACGAAAGGGACAACAACGCTCAGATGATAAATCTCGACTCGCCTTGTCCCCAACTCCGTTGTTATGAACGCTTACGCCGACGGCTTCCCCGCCTGAAGTGCTCCAAGTCATCGTCCACCGCCACGATCCCGGACCCGGCCGAGCATGACTTATAGTCCGATTCGTTGGCCACCGGCCAACCAGTCAGGAACTTCGGGCTGCCGTCTCCGTCCGGTTCGAGCACGTTTGTGACATTGCGCTCATAGACCGGTGTCTGACCTGCGCCCACACGTACCGACCAATCCGGTTGCCAATCGATGTGATGGACCGCCAGCATACAACCTGATGGTCGATGGTGCACGGCCACCCAGGTGCGGAACAGGTCGTTGACCTTCATGTGGGCCAGCGGCGACTGTTCGATTACCCCACCACCGGGGAAGCAAGCCGGTTCGTCGCTTAACACGAGGTGAGCGAAGTCGTTCGGGGTGTCCATCAGTCTCGGACGAGCCGAGTCGCCGCTCTCCTTGAATCGAATGACGTTTGGCGGGAACATGCTAATAAATGGAAACCCGCCGATTCTGTCACCGTCGTTTATCGGCGGCGGGGGAAGCGTCTGCCTGCGCACTACGACTCCGTTCTCATAGGTGAACTCGCGGGTGACCTGCAAGACATTCTGGATGATCCCGGCTTCGAAGTCGCTGGCGCTCATGCCGGAGTACAGGGACGCGAAGGCCGAAACGTGCAGCGTCACCCGGGGCTCATACGTAACGTCGTCTCTGGCATGCAAATGCAGATAGGGGCGAGAAGTGACCCGCAGGTTCAGCTCGGCGCCAGGATTGACACCGTTGACCCTGACATCGTCGACGGAGAGGCTCACACCCCCGAAGATGCCTCGACAGAATGCGTCGGTGAGTCCCGGAGGAATTCCGTAGAGACCCGGCACAATGACGGGTACCGGATCACTCGGCAGGCTCCGTATTACCGCGCGTCGGTTGGCCTTGGGGGAGCAAAAGGCGGTGGTCTCGCCATGGGCCGTCGTATCAACCATGTCTCCCGGCACACCGCGATCGACCAGCTCTGCCCGCACGGACTGGGCACGATGACGCGACAAACGGAGGTTGTAGTCATCCGGTCCGTCGGTACTGGCGTAACCATCGACCTCGATCTCCTCGTTGGAGCCCCTCGCTTCCCAGTCGTCCACGAACTGACCGACCTGATCCTGTTGCGCCGCTATCAGAGTGGATCGATTGACGGCGAACTCCAGATCCAACCGATCCGACGACGGTCCCAGGTCGGGCCACGTGCACCCACTGGCTGGTGGAGCTGACTCGACCCCTGGAACCCCCAAATCTGGTGACGGGAGGTCCTCAACATCGGTACTCCCCGGAATTGGCTGCCTCTGCAGGTGCTGTGGTCGTGGCCCACCTTGCTGGACGACGTGCACCAGTTCGTGGGCCAGCAGACGCTTACCTTCCCTGGTCGCTGGCGTGTATTCTCCCGCCCCAAAAACAACCTGCCTTCCAAGGGTAAAGGCACGCGCATTCAGCTTTCGAGCTGCATCGGCTCCGCTGGCATCCGAATGAACCCGCACTGCCCCAAAATTTTGCCCGAAGTGCGCTTCAAAGTGATCCCGCGTGGCAGCCGGTAGAGGTTGACCTGTACCTTTCAAACCGAGGTCGCCTCTGGCGACACCGCTGGATTCCGCCTGCCGCTGAACCAGGGGAGTGATCTGGTGTTTGGGGTGGATTGTGGGTTCATGCGAGCGCATCACCAGATCGGCTACCCGGTCAGCTTCCTGCTCGTACTTGTCGCCCGGCTGGTCGATTTTAAGTTTGGCCTGTATCGGCGTGCAGCGCGGGCAGCCGCCGCCGCAGGTGGGTGAACGCTGCAGAGTATCTACTGGTTTAAAAAAGATATTTTGAGGTGGTTGTCGATGCGAAGCAGGCTGTGGTGATTTGATCCTGCATTGATCCGTGACCGCGTCCGGTTTCCTGCACATCGCTCGCATGGTATGCCCCCACGATTCTCAGCCTATTCCATCATATTGGGAAAGAACATGAAAAGCAAAACGATATTAACCACATCGCTCAGAGGATACGTCTCTACCGCGAGCACGTCAGATTAAACTTGGCGTTGTGATAGAAACTTTTATATCCATGACGGCTTCTCTCCAACCAAAGCGCTGCCTCGTAGGCATTGCTAAAAACTGACGACAACCATGTCTTAGCCGATGATGTTGAATCATATGTATATTTATCCCCTAACGCGACGTCGAACGTACCTTTCCAAGTTCTTTTCTTGAATATATACCACGTGGTCTTTTCTTTAATGGTTGCCTGACCCTTAACATTCAGATCCGCGCCTCCATAGGCATACAGCATGTTCTTGTTACTAAATACGTACCACCACCGGATGTTGGATGGTTTGCTCGAACCCTTACCCGGATGGAATATGATCACATTTACAACGCCCGGCCCATGCTTGAAGACTAAATAGCAGTTATTATAAGGACAGCGATACACCTTCTGATTTACGACATCGCCGATCCTGTCGCAGATTTTTAGGGCCGCATATTTCTTTATTTCAGCAAGATCGGCACTTGTGTGTGAATAGTCCTTCAGTCCTCGCTTGCTAAGGAAGTATTGTAGTAGATTTGCGGCGAAGTTGTATTTTGCGGCTCGCCATTTAGCAATTTGACCTTTGCATGCCCGACGCGCCGACTTTTCGTCCCAACCACCTTTCGGTGCCAATTGAATGACTGGCTCCGGTAAGCGCGTAAAAGAGGTGCTAGTCCTTCTTTGTCTTGCATTCGCCTCATTATTTTGTTGTAATACGTGCGTCAACTCATGAGCCAGCAGTCTTCTCCCGATAATTGTATGGGGCGAGTAATATGCAGGTTGAACAACAACGTGATTGCGAAACGTATAGGCTTTTGCTTTCAATTCTTGCGCCGTTTGTGCTGCTTTAGTGCTTGTATGCA
>DAOUDW010000076.1:0-57391 GCA_034430895.1 Anaerolineales bacterium
TCTTCATTCACCCGATAAGGAACGATTCTCATTTGTATACGTACACCAGTTAATCGATTCCGCCGATTGTCATCCCCGACCCACTCATAAGTCGTCGAGTCAGAATCAGTGTAGCCAAAAGAAGAAGCATCCCACGTCATCGAAAAATAGGTAGGAATGCCAACGAGGCTCAATTCCGGCTGTTTATCTGCGATCATGGGAACAGGAATGCTGATTGAAGCCAACACTCCCCCCAATTTCCCCGACCCAACACAGACGAGTTGATCTGGCTCATTATCATAATCCACAGTCAATATGGCAATACATGGATCAATATTAATAAGTTCTTTTGGACCGCCCGCCCTCATTTTCTGAGGTCTGGCCTCTGCCGTACTCACAATAATGATTGCGGTACAAAGGAAGATAAATAAGAAGAACAAACGCTTCAACACTTCCATCGGAGCCCCCGTATTCATGTTGAAAGAAACGCTTTGAAAATGCGTTCATCACTCATTATAGATCAAACCACTCAAGACGATGCGGGACGTAGGCGTCCCGCCAAAGTCGGTAAGCGCGAGGCGCGTAAACCGTCTCGGTGGCGAATACTCCATCTATCGTCCTCGAACAGCGCTGCCTTCTTCGATAACTTCTTGCACACACGCCTGCCTCACGCTTAAACACACAAAAGCCGGATTTTTCATCCGGCTCTCATGTGAAGATAGCCCAAGGGTGGGTTAGCTGCTGCGTATCGTGACTTGCCAAACTATCACGAAATATAGTCTAATGAGCTGCATGTCCGATCTGGTTCGCCAACCAGATCGAGAGTATCCCGAAGATGATCTTGTAGAACGGATCGAACCGTTCTACAAGATCGGGGCTCTGTAGCAACGCATCCGCCCCCAATATCAGACCCAGCGCCAGAAGCATCCCGGCAGCATATCGCACCCACTTCCTCGCTTTTTCATCCCAATTCGGGAAAAGTTGTAGCAGCTTGTCGACGATCACACTAGCAATCAACACCGCGCCCGACCCCATACTGATCCAGCGTAGAAATTGGCTGATGTCCGTGTTCACACCGGCATCGGCCATCCCGCTGGCGATCGCCATCAACGCCGAGGCGATCATGCCCTTTATTACGTTCTTGTTCTGAGACATCGTTATGCTCCTTTTCTGTTGACCCAGCACAAAAGCGCCATCCCCCGCTTGCGGGGACGGCGCTTTGTGTCTAGAGCCAGCCTGGCTCTAGTGTGGATTCATTTTCCCCCCGGGAAGAATGCATCTCACACGTTAACGGGAACGAGCGGCCGACCATGGCCGCTCGCTTTGCTGCCCCGAGGAAAAACCCGGAAGGCGTGAGGGGACAGCCCGACTCACGCGCCCGTTCTCCCAACACCCTGCCCTGCCGGCGGGAGAAATCCGGCAAAGCGATCGATAAAGCCCCACTCAATCAACGACCAGCCAGGCGGAAATCCACCGGAGAACGACGCTTCGGGTCAATGATCCTTCGCCGGGAGTCGCGGAAGATTGGGACGTTGTTGTACGCATCCAGGCTGCTGTTCGGTCGCCGGGATCCACGAAGGAACCCCTGCTTAATACAGGAGGTAACGAGCAGACTTATATATTTTCCAGTGCGAGATATCTCGTTGCAGCAGCGAAAACGGAAATGGACGCAGAAAGAAACACTTTGGGTGAACAAGCAGGATGGATTTTAAAGATCACTAAAATCCAAGGGGGTTATCGGGGGATGAAACACAATTCCGCCCGCGAGCGGGTGAATGGCAAAGCCCCGCTGGTGGGCGGAATTTTCGAATGCGATTTTTCAGTTGAATAATAAAAAGTGCCTCATACTACCTCATCCAGGACGCGCCGGTCAAATCCAGGAATTCGTCCAATATTTATGATCGCGGAAGTTCTGACTTACCCCATAATCTTGCCGGGCTTGCCATCATGGTTTGTACATTATTCTGCCTTGTACTTCCTCCCCCAAAGAATTTTGTTTTGCATCATAATATTGCCGATTGTGAAATCAGATAGCTGGTTGGTTAAAAAAGAGTCATCTCATTTCTTCGGTAAGGAAAATTAGATCCCGCCGTGGTAACTTACTGGTAACCTTGGGATGCTATATTCAGGGAAGGATTACGACAACTCGTATCGAACGGGCAAATGATGTGACACGCCTGCATTTATTATGAGAGGCTCTTCTCAAGAGGGATTACGATGACAATGAAAAAGAAATTGCTATTCTTGTTGTTCGTGATTGTGTTCGTTCATGCCTGCCAGGCTCAAACCCCGACGGACACCCCACCAGAACCATCCGTTTTACCCCCCACATCGACTCCTGTCCCCGACAATAGACCACCTGACTCATCTCTCGAACCCTCCCTGATGATGACACTCGGAACGGGCGTTATTTCCGAATATGCTTACTCGCCCGATGGGACGACGATTGTAATGGCCGATCGAAACACCCTGCGCTGGTATGACGCCGAGTCCTTCGAGGAGCTTGGCGCTATGGATTTGGTTTTGAATATGATCACGGGTTTTGATTTCAGCCCTAACAGTCAATTGGTGGCGATAATGGGTTACTTCAGTGCCGTCGTTGTTGACCTCAATAATCGTTCACTGATCGCAGAAATCAAAGGCTCATCATTTAATGGAATCAGATGTGTGCGGTTTTTAGCAGACAATCAGCAAGCTGTGTATCTGGACATGGACAGTTCGACGGGGGGTCCTTATTACAATATTGGTCTGTGGAACATTGCAGAAGATCATTTCGAACATTCGTTTCCAATTGCGCATGAAGATCGTTATCACAGTGTGACCTGTCCGGTTCTCGATCCCACCGGAACGTGGGTTGCGGCCGGTTATGAGGATAGCACGGAGCAACTGGTCTATATCTGGGACGTTCAAAGCGGCGAGACGATCTATGCCATGGAAGGACATGCTGCCAGAGTTTGTAGTGTGGATGTGAGCCCGGATGGCAAATTCCTCGCGTCAGCCAGCTACGACGGCACAGTCCGGCTTTGGGATCCACAAACGGGAGCGATGTTGCGCGTCATCACAGGTTTCTTGGATGACGTCTTCGATGTTGAATTCTCAGATGATGGCAGATATTTTCACGTTGGCGTGAGGGATCATCCTGCGAAGAAATTCGACATGCTTACAGGAACGCTGAGTGAAATTAACGAGGATGAATCACAGCCTGATTCGTTCCAGACCTTCATGCAGCAACAGGGTTACTCTACAGGCCGCTTTTCATCCTCCAGTGTACTCTTCAGCCCTGATGGGAAAATGCTGGCCGTAGGCAGTGAAACCGTGCTTCTATGGAACGTTTCAACCGGCGAATTGATACGGTCGTTACAGGGCTCGAACGGGAAACGAATCGACGAGATGGCCTTTGGTCCGGACGGTAACAAGCTGGCTGCGAATCTCGACCACGCTGGACTTATCGTATGGGATACGACGACCGGAGATATGATCTTTGAACTCCTTGTTCAAAGTGTCGACGGCGAGCAGGTTATCTACGCAGATAACGCCAGCAATGTTGAAATTGGTTCAGGCAACCATGTCTCCTGGGAATATGGAATAGCGATCTCGCCCGATGGTCGACACATAGCGATCGGCAATGGAGTCAGCGTAGAAATCTGGGACATCCACAATGCAGAGTTGGTAGCATCCATGGAAAAATCCAGTTTATCTTCCCATGCAACGAGTGTTTCCTATTCACCAGATGGGAAAAAGCTGTACACCATCTTCGAGCACAACCGCGGTGCAGCGATTTGGGAGGCGGAATCGGGCCGATTACTGAAAGAAATCGACTCCGAGCCTAATAATCCTCATGTGTTCTCCGAAACAGATTTGTTGGGCCCTTTGTTTGTCCGCAATAACGCAGACTCAGGTCAGGATTGGATAGAGATCTGGGATCTAGACCAAGAACAATTCGTGTCGTTGGAAGTTCCTTCTTACATGAATCAGCCACTTCGCTTCAGCCCGGACGGTGAGATGCTAATCTCGCTCGATGACGATTGGTTATACTTTTGGGACATTGCGAGAGGTCAGCTCATCCATACGGAAGGAACGGATATCAGGTCTGCAGATATTGCCATACATCCCAATTCCCAAATGATGGCGGTTGGCATCGAAGGCATCGCTGAATTATGGGACATCAGCGCGATCTCGAGTTATGCGCACGATCCGGATTTTATACCGGCGACTCCGCCTCCAACACCTATTCCTTCCTGTTCGGATTATCCTACGGCGACCCCCCACCCCACACTGATGGTTACTCCGATGAAGCTCCCTGAACTATCGTCGGAGGCAATCGCGCCGTCCAATGCCCGCTATTTGATTGAACTGTCTTCATTGGGGAAGGGCACGCTCGAAGATGCCATCTGGTCGCCCGACAGCAGTACGATCGTGGTTTCAGGTTCCGAAGGTGTCCATACGTACGACTCGATAAAGTTATATGAAACCAATGCCTTCGACCCGGGCATGTGGATGTTCGACACGGTTTACACACCCGATCGCAGATTGCTTGCTGCGGGTTCTTTCGAGGAGCAGATACAGGTATGGGACGTCTTGAACAACGAATTGTTATTCGAGCAGCAAGGATGGGGAGATCCAGCAATCAGCCCGGATGGAGATCTGGTCGTATTCCTCGATGATGACAACAACCTGCTGACCTGGGAAATCGACAGCGGTGAAATGATTGCAAAGCTGTTTAGCGATTATTCTACTGAGATGCCGGTTTTCAGCCCCGACAGCGGGTTCGTAGCTGCTATCTTATCCCTGGATTATGTTCGCGTCTGGGATGCTCGAACTGGGGAGATCATCAATGCGGTTGGCGTGCTCGACAGCCCGATCACCTCGCTGGCCTTCAGCCGGGATGGGCAGTTCCTCGTGGCTCCCTCATCCGGATCAGCCTGGGTCTGGCACGTTCAACCAGGTTTTAAACCCTACAGCATTGATCTGTTTGAAGGCGTGATCGATGGGAACCTGACGTTGTACGAAAACAAGGTCACAGCTGCTGCGCTCAGCCCAGACAATTGCATTCTGGCTCTCAGCACTACCGGGCGAACAATCCAACTCTACGATCGCTTGAGTGGGAATCTTATTCGCAATCTTGAAGGGCATGCGAACGTCGTTGAGAAGTTGCGCTTTAGTCCCGGCGGAGGGCGTCTATTGTCAATCGATCGAGACGGTGTAATGATGTCATGGGATGTGGCCACCGGGCAGCAATTAGTGGTCAACAGGGAACATCTCGGGCAAATCGGAGGGTTAGAATTCAACTCCGACGGGAACCTGGCATTTTGGCAGGAAAACACAGCCTGGGTGATCCATCCGGACTACACATCGCTCGAACATTCCACGATCATGGACAAAGGCACAATTCTGGCCGCGAGCCCATCGGGTGATTGGCTGGCGGTATATGAGCCATATCAAGTATCGCTAATGGACGCAGACAGCGGAGAACTCGGCATTAGGCTCGAAGGCGAGGCGGAGGATGTTTCCGTTCATTATCGTTTGGAGGGTGATGTAGAAAGGAGATTTTACGGAGCGGTTTTCAGCAGGGATGGATCAAGATTGGTTACCTTTGGCTCAGGCGGGACATGGATTTATGATGTGCAGGATGGTGAACTGCTAAAACACTATGAAGGAAGCAACTCCCAAAAAGCATCCATCAGTCCGGATAATCGAATAATCATTGCATCATTATATGAACAATTCGATCCTCCGGCGCTTTGGGATATCCAAGCGGATGAAGCTCTTTATCTGCCTTATGGTTGGGGCGAACGCTATTTAAACTACGCTTTCAGCCCAGATGGACTCTTTATTGGTGTTGTGAAGCATTCCTGGTATGAAGACCCTCAAGGGTTTGTCTTACTGGATACATCAAGCGGCCTAATTGAGGGGAGTTATTTGATCGAATATAAACTTCTGGCTGAAGGTCTTGCATTTAGCCCAGACGCCCGCCTGGTGGCAATCGGCCAGACGAACGGAACAATCTTGATCTTGAATATCGACACATTTGAGGTCATAACGAAGCTATCAGGACACAAAGAGACGATCAAGCACCTGGCCTTCTCAGGTGATGGTCGCTATCTCGCTTCGGCAGGCATCGATGGGACGGTAAGGATTTGGGGCTTACCCTGAATCATGCTTAGGCCGAGTCATTTACAATCAAATTGGGGGATAAAGCCGGGAAACTCCTTGCAGTAGATCATTGGCATGCGTGAAGTTGGAGCACACTACGACCGCAGCGGTCCGAAAATGTTGCATGGACCCACACGTGATCGCGTTTTCCGGAAAACGCGATCACCCCCCATAACACCTCCCCTCTTTCCACCAAGGGACGCCGATGTCCCGTCTCAAACACGCCAAATACCCTATAGTAGAGACTGTAATTATGGGGTTATACAGTAAATCCATTTGTATCTCCGTGAATTCCATATTCACAAATCGGTGGGGGACGCGATGTTGATATCTATCGCCAGCATGAAGGGCGGTGTCGGGAAATCGACGCTCACCGCTATGCTGGCCAAGTACGTTGCAACCAGCATGGCCATTCCCGTGACCGTCGTGGACATGGACCCACAGCGCGGCGCCACCATCCTTCTTCTCGGTCCTCAAAAGACAGCCTCCCGCAAAGGGCCCACGACCTACGACGTGCTGAAGAGCGAATTGGACAACATTCCCTCCCAGGAAATCCTCACCCAGGCCATCATCCCATCTTCCTATCACGATCTCGTACGCATCCTTCCGGCCAGCGCCGCACTTGCCAGACTCTCCGGGCCCGACATCCCGAGATCATTATTGCGTCTCGCCTTATGCGAGAGTCCATACCCTCAGGATCCACTCATCATCATCGACACCGGACCCGATATCACGCTCTGCGAGATGAGCCTCGCCGCGGCGGACCTGGCGTTCGTTCCCATCACCTTGTCGCATCAGAGCGGCGTGCCGACGTTGAACACCCTCCAGGCCGCATTTCATCTCGGCTGTCCGATTGGCGGCTTGATTCCCACAATGGTGGGCAATGCGAAGTGGAGTAAAGAACGCATGGCGCAATGGCGTCAGAGCTTACTGAATACACAGCTGGTCAAATCCCGCAACATCCGACTCCTGCCCGCCATGCCCTATTCACAATCGGCTGTTCGGGGAACATGGCGTTGGGGAAAACTGCCCAATCTCTTCCTGCCCACGCTTGAGGGCATTAAGGAGCTGATCTTTTCCAACCAGGGCCAAGCGGATGAAGCGAGCACCAAAGAACCCGTATTGTCTGTGAATATGCTCGAAGGGATTGCAGATCATGACTAATCCCGATCGAGGAACAGTTCTCGAAGCCGATCTTCAAATGAGCGACCTGAACACCTATCAAGCGACCCGCCCAAACCATTCGGCCGGGCGCCTCGAATGGCCGATTATGACGATTCCGCTGGAGGCGATCACCGCGGGGAGTCCCGCCCAGACGCGCCAGGAGGTGTTCGATCCGGATCGACACCCCGAAGACGCCGAGTTGGCGGCAAGCATCCGCGAGCACGGTGTGATCGAACCCATCCTGGTGTGCCGAAACTCCGAACCCGGAGACAAGCTAGCGTACCAATTGATCGCCGGCGATCGACGTCGCTGTGCCGCTGCAATAGTCGGATTGAATTCGATACCCGCCATCATTCGCCAGTGCGGGAAGGAGACCGATCTACTCACGCTCGCCGAGAATACCGGCCGACGAGATCTCACACCATATGAACGAGCAATGGCATTGGCCAAGCTCGTGGAAACGGACGGAGGTAATCTCGCCTTTCGACAACTGGCAAAGAAAACCGGCATCAGTCTTTCCTCGGTCTCCAATCTACTCAAGGCATACCGCCATTCTCCGCCGGCCTTGCGGAAGCTCTTTGCAGAAGGCATGGAATCGCGAGCGGTTGTTGAATTGCAAAGCGTCTTCAAGAAATTCGATCAGGCCGGGCAGTTGGTGTTCGCAAAGCAGCTCCATGGCTTGTCCAAAAGACAAGTGCTGGCGATCAAGGATTTGATCGCTCGCAATCTCCCGGCTGACGCGGCGCTTGAGACCGTGCTGGGGTCAAAAACACCCGCGCATACTTCAACGAACAAGAAGCTTCGCGCAACCCCGGAGAAGGAATCATCCACAACCTCGCAGCCCGACGAGGGCCAAATCGAGGCAATCGCCGATCTGACCGGCGCGTCCTTAAGAACCGTCAAGGATACATTTACAAAGGCCCGGAAGAACCAATCCGGTATAGATGCTGTTATTCTGGCGTGCGCCTTTATCGGGCGAGGAGGCGCGCCAAGAACTGCATTGAAAAAGGCCGAGTTTATTTCACAAAACCAGAAGGCGTCCAAACTCGTACGTAGATATCTCGTCCTGCTGGATAAAGCGAAGAAATTCATCGATAGATTGGATGATGGTTCCCAGCAGGAATACCTTCAGACGATCTTTTTCGGGGGGTAAGTCATTATGGGGGTTCAAGCTACAGTTAAAGATCACCTCACGGCGATCGATAATGTGCCTGAATGGGTAATTTCCCTGGCGCAAATGATCCAGAGCATTCTGGATTCGTCGTCGGCCATTGCATCAGCGAGAGCGAAAGACTTGAGCCGTCTTCCATCCGTTGGAGAGGCGCTTGAATCGATCGTTCGAGGTTGGGAGATTCTGAACACATCAGATCTCCAAGCGTTATCTCCCCTACAGAGAGAGACCATTGAAAAAGTTGTGTCACGCATCTTGTGTGACGTTCAAAATAACTTCGAAACAAACAGGAGGATGGAATCATGATCAATCGAGGTTTACTGATTATCGGCGTAATCCTTGCCGTCATCGGGTTCGGTGCCGCTTTCATTTTCAATCAGGTCTTCATTCAACCCACCGATTACATCATTGCTGCAAGAATGGATATCCCGGCTGGAACCTATATCAACGGACTCCCAGAAGATGCCTTTGCCCAGATTCCCGTTCAATTTGAAAATCCTGATGCCCGGAAGGTATTGGAAGGTGTAGCACAGCCAGCAGATCTTATCGCCATGCGGGCTGCCAATGCTGTTGTCATCCAGGACATCTATACCTACCAGCCGCTCGTCCTCGGCGCTGTTGTAAGTGCGGACAACCCGGCCGCCGCACGCATCACTCGTCTTGGATTGGACAACCCGGATTTCATGGTGATTACCATTCCGGCGACGGGAAATGTCCCTTCTGGCTTGATTTCCGGCGATCGCGTCGACCTCGCTGTTACCGTCTCCTCCATAGCGGATCCTCTCGAACTTTCGGAAGATGAACCCAGGGCAACGCTCTCCCTTCCACAGACAAGTCTTGGTGCCATACCTCCGGAAGCCCTTGCGGAAATCCTGGAGGCTTCTGGTTATTCCATCACCGCCCCGGAAGAAGATCTTGATTCGGATGGTGAGGGAGAAGTCTCAATGGTCGATACGGAAGCGCCAATGCTGCGAGAACCTGTCACCAAGTTATTGGTCCGAGGTTCTTTGGTGCTCAACGTTCAATGTGACCGGTCCGTCGCGGGGATAACGGCAGAAGGCGAAGCGCACCTCATGCGCGGAGACATTACGGGCATCGACGTCGTCATTCCCAGAGATGCATTTGAGTTCGTAACCATGGCGATTAACAGCGGGACCTTGCAGATTGGCCTGCTCTCACCGCTTGTCGATGACACCAACGATGAGCCCACGCTCGGCGCTTCGTTGCAGGACTTCCTCGATCTTTACTTGCACGATCGGGAAGAGCTCACGGCCGATTCGGAGACAGCAGACTCACCAGACTAGATTCGACGTCGCGTAATGAAACACCCCCACCAAATTGCGACTCAAGAGGTTGCCGCCATGACAGATCAGCAAACGGAGTATTTTACGGCGTTATTGTTCGCAAGACCGGAAATCAGTGCACAGATGAACGCACAAATGCACATTGCCACCGACAGAAAAGTGCGCCTCGTCACACTCTTGCCGCTGTTCGATATTGCCAAGGCCGTTGATATCTTGCTCTCGATGAAACCGCAAGTGGTACTCATCGATGCGCATGTAGACGGTTTTGAGCTTTCCCAGATCGTCCATCTACGGCAAAAGGCTGCCGAGCCATTTGTCGTCGTCGGCCTCGCACAGGCAGGCTCGACAGAGATGGAGCAATTGCTCGGTTACAATCTCGACGCTACGTATACCTTTCCACTCAACCCCAACCTGTACGATCGTTTCGACCAGGATCTTCCAGCAGCATACAAGCAGGTATCCCAGGCATGGGGAAAAGGCGCCTGGGGAGCCGGAGCTCCTGAAGCGATCAAAGCCGCCACCGCTGCGGCCGGGGCGACTTCGTGGCAACGATCGGCCATCGCGGTTTATTCACCCAAAGGCGGTGTAGGGAAAACGGTTATCGCTTGTGAGTTGGCCGCCACACTCGCCGCCCTCGGAGGACGGGAAGTCGCTCTCATCGACGCCAACATGAACGGCGGTCATGTCAAACTGCGATTGAATGTAGATGTCCCCCACGGCATATTAAATGCAGCCGCCACCTATCATACCAACAAGGGACACCCGTCTCTGGAAGCCGATGCCCTTAAGAAGGTCCTCGGCTATCTGGTCCCCCTTGCAGGAACCAGCAACCTGAAAGTCCTTCCCGGCGTTGTCAATATGGAACAATCACTCAACGAGAGTTTGCTCGGCGAAGCCGGTATGGATTTCATGATCTGGTTGATCCCCATCCTCAAACGCCAGTTTGATTTTGTCGTCATCGACATGGGCAGTTCCATCAACGTCGGTACACATATTGGCGTACTCAAATGCGTCGACTTCATCATTGCGGTATGCGAACCCGATCTCACCAGTCTTGCAGACATCAAGGAGGCCATACATCGAAGCATCGTCGCAAAGTATGGTGTCGGCCTCGATCGCGTCGGTCTGGTGATTAACAAGTGGCAGGATGATCTGGGGATTTCATTAAAGGAAGCGTCGAAGTACGCAGGGGTCACCGCCATGGGCATCATCGCCAACGACGGCACTGGAAACATCACACGTGCCGGGAATCAAAGTCAATCCTACTTCGCCAAATACATCAACGAAAAGAAGAACCCCAAAGAAACAGAACAAACCCTTCACGGATTCGCTCAACTGGCCGGCCAGTTCTATTCACCAATTTCCGCCGCATGGTCGGAAAGGTTGAAAAGCGAACGCAAGAAAAATAGATGGCGGTAAAGATGCGATTCGAAGATGATCATGCAGCAAAACTCGGTCAACAAGCAATCGAAGGCGTAGCCCCATATGAAAGCGGCTTGAAAAAGGTGCGCGATCGGATTGCGGGCGAGTTTAATTCCCAGCAAATCGACAACGCCGGTCCCCTAGTCACCGAGGCAGCCTCTCGCACAGCGCAGGAAATATATCACGCCTTCAACCAGGAAGCACTTTCTAAGAACCTATCTCGCATCATGCTCCCCGAGGAACAATTCGTAGAAATGGTTCTGGCCGATCTTCTCGGCATGGGAGCTGTTGACACACTGCTCAGTGATCCCACCGTTGAAGACATCGCCATCAACGGGCCGGCGGAAGTCATGGTATATCGTCATGGGCATTGGGAAAAAACAGATGTGACCTTCCCGTCGGCTGACCGATTGCTGGAAATTCTCAATCGTGGCCTGGCGCATTCCAATCGCAAAGCCAACCTGGTCACACCCATCGCCGACGCAGTATTAAAAGGAAAACAACGTATCAGCGTTGTGACCCATCCCGTCGCCACGCCCCATCCCACGGCTGTCATCCGTATCCCCAGGGTAAAAGACATCACACTCGAAGACATGATTCAACCATGCACAGCCAAGAATGAGACACAAAATAAAGAGCTTCCCGTCGATTACGAGAGCTTGCTGGATGGCGATGTGGAAGGATTGCTCTCGCCAAAAGCGTCGCTTTATCTGCATGCCGTCGTGCTGGCTGGCGGCAATATAGTTGCCATCGGTCCTACGGGATCAGGAAAGACCACGCTCTTGATGGCGCTTGGACGGAAAATTCCGCAAGGAAATCGAATCCTGATCATCGAGGACACCCCGGAGATCGATCTTCACCCGCATACGGAAAAACCAACGAATGTACTCTATCTGCGCACACGTCCATCGACCGTAGAAGGACTGCGAGAGATACCGCAGGAGGATCTGGTTAAACTGGCGCTGCGCCAGAGGCCTGACGCGCTGACCCTCGGTGAGGCGCGAGGGCCGGAAGTGTTCGACTTACTCAACGCACTCAACACCGGCCACAAGAATGGGCTCACCAGTCTGCATGCCTATGGGGTGGAAGAGCTTTTCGGACGCATATTCCTGATGCTTTCACAAAGTGAACGCGGGCGACACCTGGATGCATACCGGGCCGCAAACCTGGTTGCTTCCACACTCCACGTCGCCGTATCGATCGAGATGATCGGAAACAACCGCTTCGTAAAAACGATCGCCGAACTAACGGGTAAGGTTAGAAAAGTCGGAACATCGTATGAACCCGAGGTGAAGCCAATTTTCCAACGGTCTGGGAACCGTGGCAAATTGGAAGGACCCCTGACGGATTCTTCTCACGACGATTTGTTCCGCATCGCAGGCATTCCCCCTAACGTTTATTCGGCAGCGTGATGGTGGGAGATGATCGGGGAATGGTTTTACCAGGAGGTACTTTATGCTGACCAATATCCTTCTTGCTGTTTCCGCTGGCTTTGGCTGTTTTTTCATCGTCATTTCGTTACGCTATCAGGCACCCAAACGGGACCTCAAGCGTCTCACCGCCTTACGGAAAACCACCGAAGAGAGAGTGGCGGAAGAAGAACCGGAGGACTCGTTTTATCGGAACCTCCGCTACCGCGGCCTCAACGTCGCCCTGGCCCAGGCCGATCTTGAGGTCACTCCAGCCGGTTTTATCCGCGTCGGGATCCTTATTTCCTTAATCGCATTCGCTTTGGGTGTCGTCATCAGCGGAGGGCTGCTTGTCGCCTTGTTCATGGCCTGCGGGAGTTTTTTCCTCTACTACTTCTGGCTCGGTCTGCGGCGGGACGCTAAGAAACTCGAGTATGAAGAAGCCATCGCCGATACCTGCGACCGCATCTCGGCCGGCGCCCAACTCACGCCTACGCTGCAAGGCGCCATCTCGCACGCCGCGGAGACCTGCCCGGAGATCATCAAAGATGACCTCATGCTGATCTCCAATCAACTATCCCAGGGCGCCGGAGTCGAGGCTGCCTTCGAAGACATCGTGGAACGCAGGCAAAGCTATTCCCTCGGGTTGATGGCGCAAACGCTCAAGATCTGGAGCGTGCGCGGAACGACGCTTCCCCTGCAAGAAGTGATTCAACCCCTGAAACAGGCCATCCGGGACATGGCGGACACGGGCAGGAGAATGGACGCCGAACTGACCCAATCCAGGTTGACCGCCAGCATCGTGACGATCAGTCCACCGATCTTCGTGCTCTTCTTCCGGACCGCCATTCCCGCCACCGATCCGATATACGCCAGCGCAACCGGCCAGATGATCCAGATTTTCTCCTACGCTCTCTCCGCGACTGGCTTCATCCTGACCATGCGCATTATCCGCAACGTTCGCAAAGTACTGGAAATCCAGCCGGACTAGGAGACAGCTATGGACTCATCATTGTTTTTATCCCTCTCGTTGGCGCTGTTGGCAGGGATCGGCATCTTCCTGGTGGCCGCATCGATCAGCATCCCCATGCAATCCTTGACCCACCGCATTCGGGACGACGGCGCTGGACCTCGCATCACCGGCATGGCAGAAAGTACGATCTTCCGGGCCTTCTTCGTGGACTTGAGCAAGCGTATTCGACCCGTATCCGGCGATCTGGAAGACACGCTGCGGCGGTCCGGATGGCGATTCGAATCGGAAGTGCATTTCTATGCCCGCCGCATGCTCGCCGCTTGCCTGCTCATGATGTTGTGCATCGTTATCGGTATAGCCTTGAATCAGGTACTGGGACTTACCATGGGTTTGGTGCCCATTGCTGTTTTCGCCTGCCTCGGCGCGTTGTTGGGCTTCATACTGCCCGACATCGAACTTAAAAACGCCATCGATCGCAGACGCATCCGTCTCAAGAAAGAAATGGGCTTCGGGCTGGATCAAATCCATATTTATCTGCAGTCGGGTGCGGATCTGATGGAAGCGCTGTCGCAAGTCGCGCAGATGGGCATATTCGGAAGCGCCTGTGAAACCATCGCCGCCCAGGTCAGCACCGGAGAACCGATCAGTGTGGTCACGGAAAACGTGCAGAAAACACTCCCGCCCACGCCGGAGTTCGATGAGTTCCTCAAGCTGCTGCGCACCGGCATCCAGAAAGGCGAGGCCGTGCAAGAGCCTTTCCGCGAACGCGCCGCTTCGATGCGCCAGATGCTCGTACGTTCAATCATCGAAGAAGGCCACAAATCCAGAATCAAAGTCACCTTCCTAACCATCATCTTCATGCTGGTGGCAACCATGATCGTCACCATTGTCCCGATCACCTTGCTGCTGTTCGAGGGCGCATTCTAAGACGGTATGATACAATATCATACCCGAGGTGCGTTATGCCCAAAGAAAAGGTTGCCGTGACGATCGAGAAGCATTTACTCGAGCGCCTGGATCGTCTGGTTTCGGCGGGGAAGTACCCGAGCCGCAGCAGCGCTGTCGAGCGAGCGGTCGCATACAGCCTGGAGAGAATCGAACACACTCGCCTCGCCGTGGAGAGCGCGAAACTGGACCCTGCCTTCGAGCAGGCGCTGGCGGATGAAGGGCTGGCAGGAGACCTTGCGGAATGGCCAGAATACTGAGGGGGGATGTCTACTGGGCCGATCTCAACCCGGTGCGAGGACACAAGCAAGCAGGGCTTCGCCCGGTCGTCATCATCAGCCAGGATGTGTTCAATGAACGCTCCGGTACGGTCATCGTCATGGCGATCACGAGTCGGGTACAACGGGCTGGCTTTCCTCTTACTCACAAGTTGAGCGGCGGCCTGCCCAAGGAATCATGGGTTAAAATAAGTCAGGTTCGTACGCTGTCGACTGCGCGATTGGGCGACCGCGTTGGGAAGCTCGAACCGGAAGAAATGGCGGTCTTGATCGAGGGGCTAAACGAAATCATCGCCGATTAATACGCTGGAGACAATCGGGGAATCGTCTCCATGTAAAGCCGGTAACAGTATCTTTTACATTTTCGTAGTGAAGCGCTAAGATTCAAATCGGATTGCGATCTCGCAATCAGGGGGTCCGTATGGACAGAAAGAAAACAGTCATCTACCTCCTGGGATTTATATGCATCCTGGGGTGGATCAGCTTCGCCGCAAAAGACGATGTGGCGGCGGAGAACCCCGCTGCGCCCGACACGCTGCAAACCATTCCCCCCACACCGGACTTGTCTCCGGAAGAACGTCTCGCCCTGGCGATCCCGCCAGTCAATGTGTATGGCAAGGACCTCGATCGACTCGTGTACGGCAACCAGCTCGATTGGCCCGAGATGCGTTACCTGAATGAAGGCGCGGAAATCCTGGGAAGAACGATCACGCCCGTCGACTTTCGCATCATTCCGGGTGGAGACAACGTCAGCATCTACGCCCCACCCAGCGATACATATTTTGCCGATGCGCTCTGGTACATAACGGAAGGCCTCGAGAAAGGAAGACGAGCGCTTGACACCGTCGTCATCCCGCCCGGCGGCAGCCTGGTGATGATCCAGATCGACGTCGAGCCTCCGATTGCAAACCCCGACAAAACCTGCGGCTCAGCATATGAAGGGCCTCGCGGGAATTCCTTCCGTATCGCCTATCCCGATTTGGGAGAACACCCTATTGCCTATACACCTTCGTATCCATACACCGAGGGGTACGAACTCGGGGATTATGCGGCTCCTTTCGTCGACTGCCCCGACGATGGCTGGCTCTACTTCTACCTCCCCACGCTCGAGGCCGATCCCACCATGATATGGCTCGAGTTCGTCCAGACAGAAAATGGATATGATGACATAACAGGGGAACAGTACTCCGCTGTAACCCTGTCCTTCTGGACGCTGACGGAACGGCCTTGATCGGAAGGCACAGTCCGCAGGTTGGGTTTCGGCCTCCTCAGCCCAATATCTCGCTTTGTTTTGGTTACGGATATTCATCCGCAACCGGTATCCGGCAGATATCAATCTGCCAATCTTCGCTTCGTAAAACGCCACAACGACAATCGGTTTCATCTCTTATCTCTGGCTCTCATTCTTTCATGAACACCTGCGGATACTTATCCACCGCCAGCCAATATCCCTCCCTTCATCCTGAGCGGAAGACCTAGCAAAGCGAGGTCTGAAGTCGAAGGAGCATATCGCAACACCATTCAGAGAAAATAATGAACCTTTTTCGATCACCGTCCTTCGACTGCGGTCCTTCGACTACGGGCTTCGCCCTCCGCTCAGGATGATGGGTAAGGAAGGGCTTCGCTTTCACTCGGGGTCATTCAACGCATCCACTCATACCCATTCAATCATCCTGAGCGGAACGAGTTGCGCAGCAACGAGTGAAGTCGAAGGAAGGGACGCCGATGTCCCGTATGGAAGCCCGTTTTTATGCTAGAGTCATTGCATACTCGCGGTCGAAATTGCCCATCCACGCACAACCGATTCGAAGGAGACACATGATGAAGAAACACCTATCGCAAGGGATTTTGGGCGATCAATCCGGGCAGGATACGCTGGAATGGATCGCCATCGCCGCCGTGGTCGTGATCATCGTCATCGTGGTTTTTGCCATCATCCGCGATAAAGCGATCGAGAAGGCCGAAGCAATCTGGTAAGTCGCGATCCAACCAGAAAGTCGAAGCTGACTTTATCGGACAAACCGGAACTCTTCATCCAGGTAATGGGGGCGATCACTCCGATGAAACGTTTTCTCCAGAAGCATTTCCAACAGAACGAACGAGGGCAGGCGACGCTGGAGTTCATCTACGTCTTCTGGCTGTTGTTCGCCTTTTTTCTGATTATGATCGCCATCGCCACTGTGTGGTACGGGCACATCATCACCTCGCCCGTCTCGCTGGAAGCCGCTTCGCGGGAAAGCGTACAGCCCGGTTGGGGCCAGGAATTCGTGCAGACCTCCGCAAGCCGCCTTTCGAACAACACGCATCTCAACCTGTCCATCAGCAATTGGGAGTCGGATCTTTTCCCCGAAGCCAGAATCCTGACCGTTTCGGGAGAGGTGGAAATCCCCTGGATGCCGTTTTCGATCAACTGGAGCGTCCCCGTACAAGGCTCGACGATATATCCGGTGTGGGAGTTCCATGGAGGGAGTCCATGATATCGGCCCCAACGGAGAAGCGCCTTCGAAGAAACGAGAAGGGCTCGGCCCTGATCGAATTCGTCCTGCTGGCCCCTTTGATGGTGCTGCTGCTGATGTTTGTCTTATTTGCCGGCTGGTGGAGTTATTCAAAGCTTTCCTCCCAAAATGCCGCTTACAGCCGCGGCGTCTCGAATACTTCGTATGCAAGCTTCCATTCCGGCGGCCAATACATTCCGGAAGAGGAATCGGCGGAATGGGTGATATTGGAGAGCTCGCAGGGGATGAAGCAAATGTGGGTCGATCACATGAGCATCGGTTGGAGTCACCACACTTATTTCACCTCGAGAATTGGCGGATCAGGCTACACGGTCATGGTATCTCCGAGTGAAATTCCTATGTTCACATCGATATTCGATTTCATCCAATTCGTGTTAGGTGAAAACGCCTCGAATCAATTGCCGAAAGGCAATGCGTTTTTCTTCTTTACACCATTAATATCGGAATCAACACTGGAATATTGAATCAGGGGGATGGTCGACGATGAAACACCACGCTCGAAAAAGACAAGTCGGGCAGCGAGGGCAGATCGTGCTCGCCTTCCTTGGCTTCTTCCCCATCTTCATCGTCTGTTTGTTTGTGGTGACCGATCTCGCCCGCTATTTCTATCTGAAGAACCAGGTGCGCATTACGGCCGATTCAGCCGCACTGGCTGCGGCCGGCGCGCTGGACATGCGTCAGGCGGCGGAGAATCAGGTCTTCGTGATCAATGACGCCTGGGGAAGGCAAAGAGCCGAAGAAGTCGTCCTGGAAATGCAGGGCAAGATCAGCGACGATTCCTGGATGACGATCGGGATTACGTACCTGGATATCCAGGGCAGTGAAGTGACGGTCATCGTGAACGGCAAGGGCCCCACATTGTTTGGCGGCTACATCGGCATCTCGGAATTCAACACGAGCGCCATGGCCAAAGCGCGCATTGCTGTGGGGGTAGATCAAGAGTGGTAGCCGGTAGAGACGGGGGCAATACTCGCCGCTGGGCTGGGGTGGTTGGAAAATGGACGCGTTACAACGTAATGTTGCGGATCTTGTGGCGATTGTCGCCACCATCGGGGGAATCTACTTCTTCGTCGGATTCGTCGTAAACCTGGCACAGGCACAAATATCCGCCGTAACCGGGGATACCCTGGGACGCGCCAGGGCGCTCCAGCAGGGAATCACCACGGTCATCCTCCTGTGTATTGCCGTATCCGTGGGTCCGATTTCGGAAAGTATCTCCGTGCATTTCAACACACTTGGGGCTATGGAAAGCGTGCAAAGCAGGCAAACCATGATCGCATTCTGGGGTAGCCTGGCGAGCATGATCGTAACAGCGGTCACGGGGATCACGATTACGATACTGACCGTTAGCGCCGTGTTCAACGGTTTCGGCCTTCAAGTGTCGAAAATGATCGGACTCCCCATTGGGGTCGCCCGATCCGCGGGGAATATGATCGCCATCATCATCGGCCTGGCGCTTTCACTCGCTGCGATCTCGATCGCACGGGGTATTCTGAATGCGGTAATCAAGTTCGCAGTTTCATAGTATTTGTGTCGATAGTTAGATGAATTCGGAGGTATACAAATGAATGACTACATCGTTTCCCGGTACAACCATATCTTGAGCAAACTGGACACGATCGAGGCGCTTGCATTCAAATTGGCCAGAATCGCAGTGTGCGTCGCCATCGTGGCGACCTTCCTCTCACCTATATCTGCAGCCTATGCCGGCGGATCGATCGGGGACGACACCAATGACGCCGCCATGACCTTCATCGACATTTTCAACGACCTGGGGCAATTGGCAATCAAGGTGTGTTATGCGCTGATGTTCATCGTTTTCGCCGTCGGTTCGGTCAAAGCCGGCCTGGGCGCCCAAGCTGCCCAGGCGTTCGGCGCAACAGGACGGGTCTCGCTGGAAATGCTCAATCTCGTCGGGGGGATCATCATCTTCGTAATTGGTTTGATGACGCTGCCCATCGTCAACTCGATCATCGACAGCGTTTCCGACAAGCTTGCCGTCGACTCCGATATCGGTACGATCAGCAATCCCGTGATCGATTAGAACGAGTCGATCCCGTAAAGGTCGCTAGAAGATGCAAGAACGTCGGAATCGCTCGTTGATCATCACAATGACGGTATTTTTGACCGTTCTGCTTGTGCTGGTTGAAGTTGGAGATGCACACAGCGCGCATAGTGAAAAGCGTGTCGCCTTTTCAGGTCTGCAACTCGAAATGGGCGGTGGCGAATTGGATGGTCCCGCGCCAACGCCCTCACCCAAGCCTGAGCCGGATTCAACGCCCGATCCTGGAAAGAAAGATGAGGGCAAGGAAGTCATCATTCGGGAGGAAACGGTCGTCAAAGAGGTCTACTTTCCCTACGAAGGTCTTTCGGGCGGTATTGCAGGTGCCGTCAGTGATATCTTCAAGAACATGGCCGAAGGGACCAAAAGTATATTCCAGGAGGCATTGGAGAATTTCCAGGACAACATTCCGTCCTACGAAACGACCTTTAACAAAGTGATGTTTTCGACCTGGAAAATCACAGCGGCGATTGCGGGCATCCTCATGCCGCTGATCCTGAGCATCGTCGTATCATCGGCCTTAAAAACCGGTACATCATCCGTTATCGGATACGCTGCCGCCCGGGAAAACCTTCTCAACTGGGTGATCAGCGTCGCTGCGGCGGCATCCAGCTATTTCCTCCTATCCAAAGCCATTGCCCTCTCAAAGGCATTGGAGACTGCCATCGCAGACGGCATGGCCGAAGCCGTTGGCGAAAGTATTCGTTGGGGGTATCACTTTATCGAACGCCTGCTGTTTTTCAGCATAACCCCATCGCCGATTTCGTGGATCTTGGGCCTCTTCGCCATCCTGCTCATTATCACGCTTTGTGGAACGATCATACTTTCCTGGTTCGCCATCAAAGTCGTTATTCTACTCGCGACTGCGCTGGCGCCGATCGTTCTGATTATGGGCATCCTAACGCCCTTCCGCTGGCTGCAGGGTTTATGGCTCAAAGTCACAACAGTGGCGCTTTTGTTGTGGCCTGTAAACGTGTTGTTGATTGGAATCTCTGTGCTTATCATCACAACACTCTTTTTCGGAGAAAATATCTCGCTCTCCAATGATCTCTTCTGTTATTTCGTCGCCGCAGGTATTGTTTCGATTCTGATTGGATTAAATTCCATGTTCGGCAAATTGGTCTACGGCGCAGCGATCGAAGTTGCCGGGAAACTCAAAGACTTCTTAAGTACCGCACTCTCCATGGGATTGAATCTGGCGATGATCCCACTCGGCGCCGCGGGAATGAGTGGGAAAATCGCAGGTTCTCTTGGCGCTTTCGGTAAAACAGCTGGAGGTGCTGGCCTCACAAGCAGTGGAGCAGCCGGCCTTGGCTCCGGTAATCAGGCCACAGATCAGCTGCTCACTCGATCTCGCCAACAACGCAACAATGCAATCGCCTCTGCGATTGAATCGACCGGATTACCCGGATCGAAAGGTCTTGCGGCTGGCATGAAGCTGGGGAACGCGGCTCACGCACATGAACAATTGCTCCAGAATATCAACGAAGGCTTCACGAGTCAGCCGGGTCAGGCACACGATCTGGACGCTATGCAGTCCACAACTTCTGCAAAGGATGCTTTCCTGGCCGACCATGGCAGCGATCCGGATTTGCTGGCGAAAAAGGGGGTTGACCCTAACAATCTGGCGCCCCTGGCTGACGCGGGCGCACACCTGGCGCAGGTTGAGCTATCCGCCATGGGAACCCATGCTGACCCATCCCGCCTGCTGCCGCAAATGGGTATGCAGGGGAATCTGGGCGATGCCGCACAAGGATATGCGCGCCAGGTGCTTGAAAGAACTGCGTTTCGTCAGCGGGCGGATCAGGGCGTTAGATCCGACAAACCAGATATGAATCCAAACTCAGCATCCCCCTCAGCTTCCGATTGGATGACGGCAGATTCGATCGTTTGGAAGAAAAGTTTTACGCCCGCTGAAATTCAAGCCATCGATGTGCCAACCTTTCACAATCTTGTCCGCGCCGTGCATCGACTGCGAACGAATGATGGCCTGCCTTCTTCTGCAATCACACAAAGCATGAATGATGTGACCGATCTGAATGGATTGAGAACCTGGATCGATACCGTGCTGCATGGCGGGCAATCGTAATGAGAAGATATCGGCCATGTCTGGGTTTCAACACATAAGGAGAAGAAACGATGGGCCTCGTACCGCCAAGGATCGAACCACCCAAAACGATCATCGGAGTCGGTACACGGGAACTCGTCATCCTGGGGACAGGCTTGATGCTTTCGGTCCTCATTATACTTTCTGGGTTGGCACTCGTACTCAAGGTGGGCCTGGCGGCGTTGATCGTGGGGTTGGCGGCGCTGCTCGCTCTGGGGCGCGCCCCGGCTACTGGCAAAACGTTCGATGAATATTTCCTCGATATCTACCACTTTCATAAACGCGATCGATTCATGCAGCGCGGCGTTGGGGATGTAGATGAGGAACCTTTTGCACATCAACAACCCCCGTTCGAGGATGCATTAACCAGCAATACACCAACCAGCCTGATCCAAATACGCCCGCTGCCGCTGAGCCTGAACAGCGTCGCCGCTGTGTTGAGCGTATGCTTTCTGGCCATGCTCATCTTTTGGTTATTCTTCGGCGGACTTCAGGAATTTCTGCTTCGATTCGGGATTCAATAATGTACTGGAAGAACGGTTGATGTTCAAACCCAATCCACAAGTTGGTCTTGCGCCCACATCGGACACCGACAGGGTTGTGCCGATCGTCGCCATAACGGAAGACTTACTCATCACGCGCAAGGGTACCTTCCTGACCATGCTTGAGATGCCCCCAATCGACATGGGCGCCAGCGGACAGGATTTCAGCTACTGGATCCGCAAACATCAATCCGCGCTGGATTGTATCCCTCCGGGGATCAACATTCAGGTAACGGTTCTGCTCGAGCCTCGCGACCCCGAGCCCGATCTCGCCTATTTCATCGAGCGCGCCCAACACTGGAACACACAAGCCAACGATGAGTATCTACCAGCACGCACTCGCGAGCAGGCCGCGATGATATCCGCAGCCGCCCAACAAATGACCGCATTTGTAGCGCTATGGTTCGATCGTTCCCTTCCCATTACCTGGCGAACGATCTACACACTCTTTTGGAAAGCGCCACCCCAGGTTTCGAAACGCTCCTTGCTTTCCCTACGGAAAAATGGCGCGTGCGATACTCATCACCTCGATTTCATTCCGCAGGCGCGGGATGCACTCGCGCGCACGCATGGGATCGTTTCCACCGCCTTTCGGGAAGCCGGTCTTCCCCTGCGGAATCTAACCCCCGGAGAAATGTGCCAGATCGTGTGGCGCGGGCTGCACCCGGCAACCAATGGGCTCGCAACCGATCAGGCCTCCGAAATCGCCATCGCCATGGCGCGAGGGCGCCAGGTGCATCGACGGCAAGTCCCCCACGCCAGCGACTTTCGGCCCGGTATGTCTGCGGAGGAGATCGCCAATTTGCTCGCGCCGAACACAATCCTGGAGCGGGAGACTCTACTCGAAATCGACGGCGTTCGTGTGGCCGGTTATTATGTCCATGATTTTCAACCCAATCGAGTGGCCATGGTCCATCGGCTGGCAAATCTACCCGGCGGCTGGACGGGCAGCCTGTTGATGGAATTTGCCGAACCGGCGTCTGTCGTATCCAACTTACGTGAGCGCGAAGTGCAGCTCTCTGCCACCGAATTGGCCAAACAGACGCAGGGCATGCTGCGCAGTTTTTCGAACCAACAGGAAGTTGCCGCCGTCCAGGAGCAGCGCATGTCGCTGGAGACGATCGGCAAGACTCCGGTCTTCATCCGCTTTTTCATCATGCGCACGGCGCCCAATGAAGAAATCCTGCAGCAGCGAACTCGCGATCTCGAAAGCCTGCTGACCACGATCGGTGTGTCCTTCGTTCCCGCACGCTACAACCAGATGCGCCTCTGGGAAAGCTCGCTGCCGACGAGTGAATTGACCATGAAAACGAAACCCCGGAACATGACACCGGACAGCCTGGCGCCTTTCTTCTGGCCCGCCCAGCGCCGCTATATGGAAGAAAAGGGCATTTACCTGGGCATCGACCAGGCGACGCTGCTGCCGATACGCGTAGATCCGTTCGGTGATTACCTGGAAAAAACCCCGACCTTCCTGGCGTTGGGTAGACCCGGCGCGGGAAAATCGGTGTGGCTGCGCACGATGATGCTCTCGGCGCTCATCGCCGGCGACTCAGTCATGGCCATCGATATCGAAGGCGAAATGCAATCCTTCTGCGATCAATACAACGGACGCTACATCGACATCGGCGACGTCAGCAGCGAACGCATCAACGTGCTCGACATCCCCCCCGACAGCGAGAACCCGCTGGAACACGGAACAAAACATCTCGTAGCCTTTTGTGAAGCCGTTCGCGGTAGCGCCATCCCCAAGGGGCCGGAGTGGAATGCGCTCGCAGAAGCCTATAAGCTGGCACTGGAAGATAAGGGGATGATCGATCCCCTCAGCAGTGAGCCCCGATCCGCATGGCATTCTGAAGAGGCACCACTGCTCAACGACGTCGTTCGCATTCTGGCACAACTCAAACGACCGGAAGCCACATCCCTGGCCGAGATGCTCTATCCCTATGCCGATGGCCTCTTCCGGGAGTATTTCAACACACCGACCACTTTCGACGTGCGCAAAGAAAGACTGGTTGTCTTCGGAATGCGTCACGTCAACGAATCGGGAACCTGGGACGATCAGGAGCTCCAGGTTTACCTGTGGCAGGTGATGGGGTTCATCTGGAGTGAGGTGCTGCGTAGGAACGCAGAAAACCCCCACGCGGCAAACCACGTCATGCTGGATGAGGTCTGGGCTTTGCTGCGAACACCGGGCGGCGCCGCGGCGATAGAGAATATTGCCCGTAGAGCACGTAAAAGACGGACCGCCCTCTGGATGGCAACGCAGCAGATTGGCGAATTTCTCGAAAAAGAACATGGCCGCAAGATCCTCTCCATTGTGGGGACCAAGCTGCTCATGGGAGTCAGTCCCTTTGAAGCAAAACGCATGCAGCAACCGTTTGAGCTGGCCGAATATCTTATCGACACCCTGACCAAACTCGGCTACGGCGAAGGTATCCTGCAAATGGCAAATGCTGTGCTCAAAGTGTGGATCCGTTCGCCCAAGGAGCTAGGTCTTTACTGATCGTTGTTCTTGTTTACGTCGTATATCTGTGTTTGTATGGGTTAACTTTTTATGGGTTTGAAGAAGAATTTCTCCTGCTGTTTGCTGTCCACTGTCGGATTCTCGCTCGTCTGTATCGCCAGCTTTTTCCTCCTGACCTACAGCGTTGCTGCCGTTGTGGCGGACTCTCTCCCCTGGCCGCTGGATAAAATCGCCTGGGAATGGATCGAAGGAGACTCCAAACCCGTCGGCCATCCGGCGATGGATTACCAGCCTGTTTCCCCGAGCCGGGTGATCGAGAGTGGTTCCTATTACTACCCCTACGACGGCTACTCGGGGCCCGTGAGCATGATCTGCCGTCTTCCCGTCGAGTATGGTTATTTCGTAACCTCGACGGGTGGATATGGTGAGACCGAAGGCCGCAACGGACATCCACACACCGGAATCGATTATGGAACCTACGGCAAAGACGAGGGCGTTATTGCCATCATGGGAGGCAAAGTAACGCATGCCGGCTGGAGTTACTGGCTCGGCTGGACGGTGGTCGTCGAAAACAACGGCTATCAATTGATCCTGGGGCACTTATGCTGCGGTTCCAGCGGGGTCAGCGGCAGCGAACGAGGTCGTTCCTCGATTGTGGTGCATGAAGGGGAAGTGATCCCGGCCGGAACCATCGTCGGCCGAGCCGGAGACACCGGAAATTCGTACGGCGTCCACCTGCACATGGAAGTTCGCCTGTGTGATGAAGAAGGCAAATGCCAGATCGTCGACCCGAGAAGCGTCTACCTTCCCGGCCAGGATGCCTATTGTGATTGGCAGGGATTCGCCGCCCGCAGTCGGTAGGTTGGGTTGAGGAGTACCGAAACCCAACACCTCCCTTGATGTTGGTTGCGGATATCCATCCGCAACCGATATTGGGCAGATGTGTATCTGCCGATCTTCATTTCGCGGCGTGAGGTAAAGGGGAGTTAGTATTTACTGTTGCCCTGAATTCCAGCTCTATCAGGAAGAGCTGCGGATTCAAATCCGCAACTTATCGGCACCGGATGCATATCCGGCGCCAACAACTTTACCGCTGGTTGCGTATAACTATCCGCAACCGGTATCGGGTAGATATTTATATGCTGATCTTCTCTGGCTTCTATCCATCCTTCGACTGCGTTCGCTTCTCCGAAGCTCACTCCGCTCAGGATGATTAAATGAAAAGGGCTGCCGCATACCCCCACTCGACAGCCCCATATTACTTCTACGTTTTCAGGTTCGCAGGTCCTACGCCTGGCTCGGTTCGCGCTCCAGGCCCCGCGGGCGCTCCTCGCCCTCGAAGACATATCCGGGCCGCCAGGGCGTGCCCAGCGCATCCAGCAACCAGCGGTCCAGGCCCCACCAGCCGGCCGTTTTCCAGGCCAGCACCAGCAGTAAGGCCGTGGCCAGAAGCACGGGATTGGTGCTCACCGTACCCGAGAGCAGGTAGTTCATGTTCATAAAGCCGCCGAAAAAGGCGGCGATGCCCACGAAAACACCCAGGATTAAGCCGATTCCCACCAGGATTTCACCCCAGACGACCAGCTGGCTCCAGAACGAGGCATTAGGCAGCACCATGTTCTCCAAAAAAGCGGCGTACCAACCCTGCACATCCGGGTGATCGCCGCCCGTCTTCTGCAGCGCACCCTGAACGAATCCCGATACAGCCGCACCGGCATCGGTCCCCGTCCAGGCGGGATTTCCCAATTTACCCCAACCAGCGGAAAGCCACTGCCAGCCGGCATACAAGCGCAACGGGAGCCAGATCCAGGACCAGCGCACTTCGCCAAACAAGGCCTGTGCAATCTTGGGCTCCTCCACGCGCTTCACGTCTCTTCGTCGTCTCAATCCTTCCGTTATTGCGGACATGCAAACCTCCATATTGCGAGATACTTGATACATTTTATCTTATTTCTCGCAATAAGTCTATGCCCGCTTGCCGCGATCTAACATTCAACTTGTCAGAAGAACAGGAGGTAGCGCGCCACCTTGTCCATGTACGCCTGATACGATTCGCCGTACTGCGCCAGACAGAGCTGCTCCTCCGCCACCGTGCGCAGGTGATTGATGAAGACCAGCAGCACCCAGGCCAGTACCAGCAGCCACGAACCCACCGCCAGGCAGCAGCCCAGGAACATGAGCATCAAGCCCACAACCTGTGGGTGTCGTGAAATGCGATAGAGCCCAGCGACGACTGGCTGATCGAGCGGCGTCTGGCGATAGGTGATCAAAGCCCACACCATGCCGACGAACCCCAGTAGATACACGATCCCCCCAATCACGAACACAGGATCACCCATCTTCAGCGGTGAAAAAATGAGCAAACCATAGACCAGCAGCACAGCGATAACACGCCCCACTTTCGCTACCAGTTTCGCTCGCCCTTCGAATTTGGGCAGATCATACAACCGATCGACCACCTGGCGCGAAAAGATGGCCATCATCAAGCCAAACACCAGATAGAAGACCGCCAATGGCAGCCAGCCGTTCAGCCAGCCAAGTTCCAGTTCAGGGAAAAATTCCATATCGACCTCCCGTCGATTTCGTATTCCAAATTAACCAACGAAAAACCTGCTTTTCACGCCGCATACCAGCACAGAAATCATGACAAGGAATATACAGACTTTCAACGGACGCAGAACGACCCACCCAGGTAACCTATACGAACGTCCAGTAGCCACACTTCGGTGTAAGTAGATTTTCGCTGGCGAAATACAGGAGCAACTGCACGATGCAGAAAAATACTGCTGACCGTTCGACTTCGACGTTTCGAACGGTCATATTCAATCTACACTCCGTTATTTGTATTTATTCGCCTTCCTCGATCTCAACGGTCGTGGATGTTTCCTCAACACGCTTTTTACCGAATAGTCCCAGCGCATTGAGCAGCACCAGGACTCCGATGATCACGATAACGAGCGGCCAACCAACGGCGAAAAAGTCTTCGAAAGCCTCGCTCAGCTCGGTGATCCCAATCACCAAGAGAATACCTCCCGGGATCAGCGGCCACCAGGAAGCTTTGCGATTCAGGGCCAGATCGATGACGTAGATCGCACAGAATCCCGCACCGAGTCCGATCTCTTCCATACCGCCGGTGATATCGAATGCACCTGCCACGATCCTGCCCAACCCCAAACCCAAAAGAATACAACTGGGGATGAGCAGTCCGTAAGCCCGGTTTTGAAAATACCAAGCCAGAAAGGCACCGCCGATCAACAACAAAATCACAGCATCACTTTCATCCTGCAGCAGTTTTGCGGCCATCAACACAAGCCCCAAGACGATAAGGATCGCCCCCAAAATGATATTGTTCCGTTTCTTGCTATCCATTTTGTCCTCCTCTCTGGATTGGCCCACATGAGCCATGAGACTGCTAGATATATCTCCCCGGAAAACGATTCGCCTCGACCAAACAAAGGAGAGGTTCTTAGTCCGCTTCAGCCCCCTCGACGCTTGCGAGCAATGCGGCGATATTCTCCGCCACCGTGGCGCGTTGGTTGTAAACGCTCGAGCCAGAGACCAGCGCCCGTGCACCGGCAGCGACGATTTGCGGCGCCGTCGTAGTGTCGACGCCGCCATCCACACCGATGGGGATCTCCAGGCCATCCGCGGCGAGCATTTCACGGATTTCACGAATCTTGGTCAACTGATCGAACAAGAAATCTTGCCCCCCAAATCCCGGATGGACAGTCATTACCTGAATGAGATCGACAAGATCGAATGCCTCCCGGATCACCGCAGCTGGCGTCTCCGGGCTGAGGGTAACGCCCGCCCTGACGCCGAGGGAACGGATCGATTCCAACGTGCCGCGCAGGTCGTCACAGGCTTCTTGATGGACGATCAAGCGATCGGCCCCAGCTTCGGCAAACACAGCCAGAAAACGATCCGGCTCGATGATCATGAGATGAACTTCCAGGGTCAGCGAAACCAGCGGTCGAATCGCCGCCACGACGCCGGGCCCGAAGGTGATATTGGGGACAAATTGCCCATCCATCACGTCGATCTGAATCGCCTCGACGCCCGCCGCTTCCGCCTCGCGCGCCTGCTCCCCCAGACGAGCGAAATCCGCCGATAAAATCGAAGGGACGATTCGGACCATCTGGTTACTCTCCTCGTCTTTTCGTCGAGGAGGCATGGATGTGCCGCACGCCATCCCCGCCCGCCACGATCACGTCGGTCGCCAGATCAAGGAAGATGCCATGCTCCACGATTCCGGCGCGTTGCTTCAGGCGTCGATCGAGTAAATTGAGATCGTTGATGGGACCAAATTTGCAATCCAGAATGAAATTTCCCTCGTCGGTTCGATAGGCAGCGCCCTTTTCCCCACTGCGCCGTTCAACCTCGGCGCCCAACGTCTCCAGGTACTCCACGTGAGTTTGCCAGCCGAGCGGGATAACCTCGATCGGTACCGCCCAGAGTGTTCCGAGCATGGGAGAGAGTTTTCGCTCATCGACGATGATAATCTCTCTCCGGCTGACCTGGGCGATGATTTTTTCCCACAACAGCGCGCCACCGCCGCCCTTGATCAAATTAAGCTGCGGATCCACTTCGTCAGCGCCGTCGATGGTCAGGTCGATCGCCGGATGGTCGTCCAGAGTCGTCAACGGAACCCCCAGCTTAACTGCCTCCCTTTGAATGAACCGCGAGCAAGGGATACCCACGATGTCCTTCAATTCCCCCGCATGCAATTTCGCGGCGATACCCTCCAACGCACACAGCGCCGTGCTCCCCGATCCCAATCCGACTACCATCCCGGATTCGATAAAATCCATCGCCTGTTCCGCAGCCATTTGCTTATATTGCTTGAATTCTTTGCTCACCTGGTCTAATCCTGTCAACAGTTATGTCTTGGATCAAGCAATTGCCATCAACGCTCTATCCTATCAGAATTAACCTCACTTGTGACCGATAGTTTTGCCCCTTTTTTTCGTGTCGAAACACCAAATCCGATACTTCCAAGAGTCATTCAATAGCTTTCTTCCAGATCCGCTTTGCATCATCCCCCGCAGGCTTTCGAGTGTAGATCCCAATGTCGCTTTTCTCGGCGGCCTGCACGTTGGTCTATCAAGATAAAGATCATCCAGCCAAAGCGCGAAGCTCCACGAGTGGTTACGACATATTACGCTTTCATTCGTTTCACTCCCACGATTCCAGGATCTCGAGCCACTCTTGTGATTGCGCGATGATTTGCTCCCGTTTTCGTTCAATGATTACGGCCACCGATACCAGAACCACCCCCAAACCGAGAGTGATGATCCATCTTTGTACTTCATAAACATGGATCAGTACGATTACCTGGGCCACAATATTGAGTACAATCGCCCCCAGGCCCAGTAGAAACGGCTCTTTTCGGCGATTTGCGGCACCCCACCAGAGAACCAGCAGTCCTTCAAGCAGTAACAACAGGAAATAGGCAAAACCCTCTGCTCCGTTAAGCGATTGCGTAAACGAAGAAATCAGGATTACTGCAAAGCCAAACGCCTCAACGATTGTCCCCAACCGAGCTTGGTTATTGCGGCGTTCGAGATGTCCAATAAATGCGAAATACAGGCCGGCAGGGATCGCGTAACTCTGTAACTGCGTTATCCCTTGATCGAACAAAACCAGCGTCCAGGCGATTTCCAGCATCGCCACCCCCAGATAACTTAGGCGTATGATCCGTTTCCAATAGGCATGGGATAAGTAAGTGGCACCTGCAAATATCAACGAGACGACAGCGGCCAGGCGCTGCGAGCTATGCTGCATCAATGTGCCGAACACCGCAAGCGTTGGCAGTGTTAAAGCCAAGGCCATCAATGGATCGATCCAAATGACGAACTTGCGCTTGTTTTGCCATCGGGCTCTATCAACCATTTCCAAAATCACAGCGAAAAGGTAAACACCGTATCCAATCCCTGCAAGCCATGCCAGAGCAGATGCAAGTGGCATTCCCGTCCAGGCAAGTCTGAAACCGGTAGCCAGGAGCAAGTAAGCCAGCGAACCGCAGGCAAGAATTCGTTCATTCCAAAGCATGCCAAGCATACCCAGCAGGACTGCGTTCGAAATGGCAATGATGATTGTTGTATCGATCCCTCGCAGTGCCAGAAGCTGCCAAACAATAAGATCATAGATTGTCCAGAGAAAGAACGGCTGCCCCCACGACGGCGTGAGTAAATCATTGATAATACGCTGTCTTTGGACTCCTCCCTCCTTGGGCTGGCCGTCCAGGACTCGTTTGGTTTTTCGCCGAAGCCACAATCCACTCAACGCTGCGACCCACATCAGGCATGTGAGAGGCAGCGTGATGTAATGGGCTGGGACCCAACCGGGTAATAGCGACAACACCGGAATTACCGCAAGATGAATTACGATGATTCCCGGATAGAGCCAGAAGAAATTACGGAAGATTACGGCAGAGAGAAAATATGTTGCTGCCGCAGCCAGCAAGGTTATCGTTAGCGGCGCCGAGTCGCCATATGAAATCACACACATGTAAACACTCAACACATAAGCGAGGAGATAAAAAGGCATGCACGGACGCTTGAATGAAGTGATAAAACTACGCAAATCGGTGATCCCTAGCTCAGCGCGTTGGAACACATACCTCCCAAGCACGATGTAGGCGATGATCAAAGGCAGCCACCCTAATCCGTACCAATCTGGATGCAACGAGGAAAGAGTCAATCCCAAATGGTACGCGACGGCCGCAAGCCATGCCGCCGGGTAGATAAATAGAGATTCACGAAAGAGTAAGGCGGAAAGTGCATAGAGAACCACCCCGGAAATATCGACGCCTATCGCAAGCTGTTTCTCAGCGCTCGCCACCAGCAGTGCAATCGCGCTGAGGGTATAACCGACTGCGAAGAACGGAAGCGCAAAGGATGATACTTTCTCCTGCCCCATTCTCAGCTTACGATCCAGCAACCAACCAGTCATCACATAAATAAACGCCATCCCCATGAAGACCCCTGCGATCCACACATCCACCAACTTCTGGTGATATTCCAACGTTAGTAAGGCGACAATCGGAAGCAACGCTGCGGTGAGATACAGCCAAAATGCCCGGCGGAAGAGGTAGGCTGAAATCGCGTAAACAAACGCATCCAACGCAAGCGCTGTGATTCCCAGGACTTGATTATCGAAAGTTGCTACAGTCCCAAGCACCGTCAGGGCATATCCGGCGAAATAGAAAGGCCAGGCATAATCAGATTTCACCCGGTTGATCAACCATCCAACCATCACGTAGATTGGCGCCAAGATCACTAACGCCATACCTCGCCAGGCATAAGAGATTGTGTGGTATTTCAGCAATTCCACCAACCATATTGGGAAACCAATGCAGAAAACGATGAGAAAAGTGCAATTCGCGATACGACGCAACTCTGTGTCCGCTTTCTCCCAGATAAAGCCAATCAAATCATCAAACGAATGATGCCTGCCAATGTGTACGAGCATCTGAGACACAGCCCCAATGATCAAGAAAACACCAAACGTATATAGAAAGACCGGGCGATTCTGCATCGACCAGATCAATGCGAAGCTGCCAAGGGCATACCCAAAGAAGTACGGCCCATGAGCATAACGGATCTCGCGTCGGTCAAGAATGAACCCGATCCCGAGCAGAAGCACGGACAGTCCCATCCAAATCCATGCAAATTCTGCCTGGCGAAGTTCAGGCCCATAGGCGATCCAAGATAATGTTGTGGGGAAGAATGATAACCCGGCAGCGACAAATGCAAGCCACCTTTTTTGGTACAGGTAGGCCGTGAAAGTAGCCAGACCAATAACCAGCCCTTGTGCAAGGATCGGCAACAACAGTCTTTCCGTTTGACTTGCGAAGAATGCTGCAACAGTGTCTGGGATTGTCAGCGTCAAGCACAGACCCGACAACCCGATACTGACACCCTGCAACGGAATACGAAAGATACCACCAGCGTCGGCATCTTTTTCACCCAAATGCACCAACCAGCGGTCGATGAACACATAGACATAAGCCAAGCCAACCCACATAATCGGATGATAAATCCTTGGGACATTGAACAACGTGAGCGACTGCCCGAAAGCGATCGGAAACGTCACTGCGACCGCCCAGGCAAACATACCTTCCTTGGACCGCAACGCATTGAAAAGCCACAAGCCCGATACGATCAGCGGTGTCACGAAACCAACCCAGGGAACATCGAGTTCATAGAATCCAAACCGTCCAAGCATCGAACCCATCACGGCAAAGGCCGCAATGGTGTATCCAATGGCATGTACGGGTAAGGCGACTTGCTTATCGTATTTGTCCAGCAGGAGTGCGATGGGGGTATATCCCAAACTCGCCAGGAGTGCATATACCAGAGAATATGCGTGTGTAGTCAGAGGAGAGATGTCCAGGCACAAATAAACAGGCAAGAAGAATAGTAGCGCTGCGACGAACATATCCTCCACTCGCCTATATAGAAGCGCTAATGTGGCTGCCACGATTACTACGAGATACAGCGAGAAGATCAACGCCCAGCGCTCTCCGTATGAAATGAAGACACTGCTGATGACGAGCGGATAAGCGAGCGTATGAGGAGTAATTCGATAATCTCCATTTCGTCTCCGTAACAACTCGCCTATACCCACGTACATTAACCCAAGTCCTGCAAGCGCCGTCCCCAACCATTCTAGTTTGAGCACACTTCCCCACCAGGCGATGCACAGGAATATCGGCACCAACAATCCCACTGGCCACAGGAAGAACGTTGTAACCAACCACGATGGTAACCCCGTCAGGTGTTCTGACACACCAAACAAGGACCTGCGTTCATGGAGGATGGCTGAAACGAAATAAAAGACGATCATCCCCCCCAGCGCGACGAGGGTCGGCCCGTTGCGCCATGAATCGAAATTGATGACGTAATGAGCCGCCAGGCCCAAGAGTGCGGCTGGCGCAAGGCCATGAGTGCATCGGTTCAATCCGGCTACATATCGCGCCGCACTACGCAATGTGGTCGCCAACCCCACATACGCCAAAGCCAATCCCACCCATGCAACCATCAACCAGGCGGCGGCCTGTATCACCTGGTTATCTTGAAATATTTGATCGAGTGCCAACGAGAACGGCACGACGAATAACCCGCTGCCGAATAAAACCAGGATCGGGCATTGATCGAGGTAGGCATTCCAGCCCAGCAAGAACGACACCAGCGATAACGCCACGACCGCCGCCCAACGGTCTATCAATAAACTCGCAAATCCTGCAACAGCGGCGAAACCAACCAATAACCACTGTGCGTAGCGCAACGCCAGAAGGCTATTTTTTTCAAAATCTGTTTCCTCCTTCCATCTACGCGATGCGGTTTGACGAGTGAAAGCAAAGAGGATGGCTAACATACCCGCTGCTGTGGCGTACCATTCATTGGGAATATCCACCAAGCGCAAGAACGACACATAGGTGCCGACAGATGTCCACACGGCACCATGCGCGTAAAGCGCATCCGGAAAATCCCGGGCCAGCAAGCCAAAACCGATCGTTGCGAACAGGTAAGTAATCGTCTGCCCGAACATCGATCGGCCTGGGACGAAAAGAATAAGGACAATGCAGGCAAGCAAGACCAACTGTGCTATACGTTTCACCGCAAGTCCAAGCTCCCGCCATTCAACCCCGCGAGAGTTCAATTCCACCGCCGTTCGAACCATCAAAGGCCCAGAAAGTGCAAGCACTGCGATCTGCCATTCGAGTGGTAGGCGCAGCAATCGCGAAAAAGACAGGAGCGTGCTGATCACACCAACCAGCATGATGTACCCAAAGAATTCAGCTCGTAGACGGAGCGCCGTGAAAATATAAATGAGAGTACAGAATAGAGAGGCTAAGAACCAGTAAGTGGTCACATCTACGTACTCGGCAAGCCCACCGAACTGATAAACGGCTGCAAAATCCACAGCCAGTAAAAGCGATCCCACGCCCGTCAGAACACCGCCGGCGACCGGCAATTTAAGTCGTGTGCGCACTTGCCAGCCCGCCACAAAGAAAATGGTGGGGACGGAGTAGATGAATAGCAGCTGAATGAACGATGGAAAGATGTCCCAAAAACTGATCACCAACACCGCAGCCGAGACCACGATCATGAAAGCACCTAGATAAAGTAAACCTCGCAGCAATCTTCCAGAGACCACCAATTGCCAGGTTTTTTGCCACCATTTCGCCCAATCGATCTTCGGTATCCCATACTCGGGACGTGATGCAGGCTCTGGAAGCACCTTGCTTTCCTTGACCGGCGATGCGATGACCTGTGCAGCCTGGCCCGCGACTCGTGCGGGAGATGCCGATAGGGCATTACGTGCACTTTCCAGGGTGTCGTACAACGCCCGCCACACATGAGTGTCGATTTGAGGACTTTTTCGCCAGGAAGGCAGTCGCTGGACGATGAAATCGATCACGCCCTCCTCATTCATCGCTTCGAGTGTCACCTGCGGGTCTGTATGCTTCTCCCGTATATCCTTTACCTTCTGCGCCAGGAAATCATGTACGGCATTCGAGATAGAATGCTCGAGCCATCCCCGCTGAACCCAACCCGGCAGCAGATCAAGGGTAGCCTCGATGCCGCGGAGATATTCGATCTCATCCTGTGAAAGTGGCTCCTGAGAAGGCTTGTCTGAGATAATATCTTCGGAGTCCATGCGCGGCTTCGCGGTTATGGACTCTTGTTTAGATTCGAATTCACGCTTTGCAGCATCACGAAGCTGTAAAAAGGTTTTACTCTCCAACGATGAGGCGTTGTCTTCAAGCCAGGTAAGTAGGAACTCGTAATTCTCTCGCGATTTTAATTCCCCCCAGGTCAGGGATAGCTTACCGCAAGAACTGCATCGGATAAACTCGCTATCTAAATCGTGTCCGCATTCAGGGCATTTCATCTTATGACCTCGTTTCGATCGCGATTATTGAACGCAACAATATCTTCAATTTCGGTCTACATTTCCCGGCGTGAGCGGTGCCAGATGGTCAGCCAACTTGGCAAGGTTGACGTGTTTCCAAATAAAAATGTGGACAGCCAAAGATAAACAGAGACAAGACACCCCCACGAGTATGGACCCTATGAAACGATTTTCTTTCTAATAAAAACCCCATCGCCCCCCGAGCGTTCTGCAATTATTCCTGCTTCGCATTGCCTGACATGGATTCGATCTCGCTGAAGACTGATACCGATGGGGATAGCGGGGGCTCTAGTGCGCAAGGCAACCCAGGCGATGACATCGACCGTCGCTCCAGCGCTGCTGCGGATGGCAGGAAGATGGCCTGCGTCTCGCAGGAGGCGCCCGAAAATGGGTACGTCAAAGGAAGCGGCTGTAATTAAAAAGCTCACTGGCTCGGGGAGAAAACCCAACGGGTAGATCGGGTCTGTGGTGGTGGGGTGGTTGACGGCCAGAATCTTCGGGCCGCTGGGCAGTGGGGCGTGCCACCGAATGTCCACCCGTAGCATTGTGCGGATATACAGATCGACTGCCGAATGGCCCAGGTGGTAGAGCAACTCCTCGGTGTTTTTCCGATTCCGTTGCTGAGATCGTCGGCCCGTGCTGGCGATCTTGCTCTCACGTAAAGTTCTAGATTGCATGATAGGCCTCAATTTGCCGTTGAAAGCAGGATATTTGACAATGGGGTGTAGTGTCATGCTCCCAAGGGCACATTGGGGGGGCACATTCAAACGGCGTGTCGCTTTGTCACGGAAGGTTGGTTGAGATAAAATCGCCAGCCGGTGTGGTGCTCGATTCGGAGATGGAGCGATGAGGATTGCTTTCTTTGGGGATAGCTTGACTGCAAGCATGCCGGGCAGTGTCCGGCACTAGATCTGGAAGAATTTCGAACCTGTTACCGGAGGACGCTTAATCTCTTGTGTGACGTTGCGAAGCTCTTTCCAAATTTCAATGGTAGCATATCCTTAACGCAAATATGATCTCCAACACCGAGTTAGTGTTTGTTTCTAGCCTGGATTTGTTGCTTTTCGCTCCACGTTTAACCACTCAATCCGGCAGATGAGCAGAGATTGGACACATTGTCGCAGACACTTCAGAACCTGAGTGAGTACCGCACTTCGCAGCTGGTGATCGAAGTGGATCACGTCATCCGCGGCCAGGGCATCGATCCCACTCAGCCCGGGGATGATCGGTTGGCCTGTCGATCAAGGACAAGCGCAGATCTTCAGCATCCTCGATGCCCAATCGATCAGTGTGACATTGAACGCCGCCCGCGTGATGACACCGAAGAAATCACTTTCGTTCGTGGTTGGTCAAGGATTGGATTTGCAGACTGACAGGAATACATGCTATTACTTCGCCATGAATGAGACCTGTCGTTACCAGAATCATTATGACCCGGAACTCAACTAAGCGTGACCGAAAAGCCGCGATAGCCTTTGTACACGTCGGCAGCGTATAGATCTCATCCTCGATATACATTTCCATGAACTATTTACCTATCCCTGCTGGAGGGTGACATATGTCTTCAGGTCAAAGTAGCCATGTCGTCAGCTTCATGGTAGGCAAGATCGTTCAAAATGAGTGATGATTGCTCCAAATTGGCCGAGGATGGTATGATCGAATCTCTTGTGAAACACTTTCGACATCCATTCAAGTAAAGCATGTTTCGAAGAAAGGAAACCACAATATGCGCGCAGTTGAGATCAATAACGTCGCCAAATCATTTGGCGACGTTAAAGCCGTAGCAGACGTCTCCTTCGAGGTCAACCGCGGCGAAATTTTTGGCATGCTTGGACCAAACGGCGCCGGCAAGACGACCACGATACGCTTGCTGCTGGACATCTTCAAACCGGATCACGGTTCGGTTTCGATCCTCGATGGACCTATGTGCGAAGCAAAGAAAAACCGAATCGGATACATGCCCGAGGAACGTGGTCTCTATCAGGATGCACCGCTTGAACGCTGTTTAACCTACCTGAGCACGCTCAAGGGCCTCTCGATAACCGAAGCCCAGAACCGACTCGCACCATACCTGAAACGCTTCGACCTCACGCAGCACAAACAAAAGAAGGTGAAAGAACTCAGCAAGGGCATGCAGCAGAAAGCACAGATTATCAACACCTTGCTGCACGAGCCGGAGTTGATCATCATCGATGAACCTTTCGCCGCTCTAGATCCCCTCAACACACAATTGGTAAAAGATGTCATGCGTGAGTTGCGCGACCAGGGAACCTCAATCCTCATGTCGACACACCAAATGCACCAGGTGGAAGAGCTCTGCGATCGCATCGTGCTCATCGACGAAGGGCGCGATGTGCTCTACGGACCCCTGGATGACATCCGCCGCCGTTATACCGGGCATGCCGTTCTGGTGCGTGTCACCGGCGAACTGCCGGAGATCTCGGGTGTCGAAGACATAGCGCCGCATAACAACGCCTTGAGATTGACCCTGGCTTCCGACGTGTCTCCGCAGCAAGTGCTGCAAGCCCTGCTGGCAAAAGGTGTAACGCTTGAGAAATTCGAGATCGCACTCCCAACCCTGGATGAGATCTTCATCCACGTGGTGGAAGAAGGAGAGTCATGATGTCGAAGCTCTGGTTGATTGCAAAGGACGAATTCAGGCGCAACGTCTACAAGAAGAGCTTCATCCTGGCGCTTCTCAGCGTGCCCCTCATGATGGCCTTCAACGTCGGCATTGGACTGATCGTTGAAAACCTTCAAAAAGACTCCACCCCCATCGGGTACGTCGACCACTCGGGTTTGCTGGATCAACCAATTTCAGTCTCCGAACCATCCGATGCCGTTCCCATCCTCGCCTTCGAATCCGAGGAAACGGCACGTGAGTCGCTGCAGGCCGAGGAGATCCAGGCCTATTATGTGCTCTCGGCGGATTACCTGACCACATCGAATGTCGAGCTGTTTTACTTGGAAGAACCCGCATATAACGCCACGAGCCAGTGGAACAATTTCCTGCAATTCAATCTTCTGGCCGAGTATCCACCTCAAACCGCGCAGCGGTTGATCGAAGGCACACGCATGACTATCCGTTCACCGGGCGGCAACATCGAAATGCCCGCCGGGGGACCGACTCTAGGCTCGATGCTGCCCCTCTTTACCAGCGTGTCTTTCGTATTCCTGCTTCTGTTCAGTTCGGGGTACTTGATGAATGGTGTAATTGAAGAGAAGGAGAACCGCACCATCGAAGTCATTGTGACCTCCGTATCCATAACTGACTTGGTCGTTGGCAAGGTGCTTGGCATCGTAGTCATCAGCCTAACGCAGCTGGCCACCTGGATTCTGATCGCCGTACTCACCATTGCCATCGGTGGGGACATGCTGGGGCTGACGTGGTTTCAAGATCTAACCGTCAACTGGCTCGCCATTATAAAAGTGATCGTAATCGCCATTCCCAGCTATGTTTTCGCTGCAGGATTGATGTTCACCCTCGGATCGACCTTAACAGAAGCTCAGGAGGGTCAAGCGGTAGGATCGTTGTTCTTTATCCTTCACATGCTGCCCTTGTACATGATCGTAATGATCATCGAAAACCCTCTGGGAATTCAAACCACCCTGCTGGGCATACTGCCTTTCACGGCACTGCTCAGTACGGGCTTGCGCAGTATTTTCACTGACATTCCCTACTGGCAAATCGCGCTTAGCGCCGCAGTACAAACGCTATCCGCCTTCGGTGCCTTGTGGTTGGCCAGCCGTGCCTTCCGGCTGGGGATGCTGCGCTACGGGCAGCGGCTACATATACGCGAGCTCTTTCGACGCAAACCATCTCTGGCCGAAAGGAGTTCGTCATGAACACGAAAACCGGCCTGATCATGCGCTACGAGTTAACCACAACTCTCCAGAGGAAATCCTTTCTATTCATTGCGTTCGGGATACCCATTCTGGTGGTATTGATCTTCGCCGTGGTCAATCTGATTAAAAAGGACTCTCCTGATGTCGACGACACATCCGCAATGGATATGACCGAACTCGAAGTTGAGGGATATGTGGATCAGGCGGGATTGATCGAGGCGATTCCCCAGGATATTCCTGAAGATGTTCTCATCCCCTACACATCGGAAGATGATGCCCAGGTTGCCCTGGACGATCAAACGATCACCGCCTACTACATCATTCCCCAGGATTACATCGAAAGTGGCGAATTGATCTACGTGCATCCCGACCCATCCCCATCCATGTCGGACAGTCAGGAATGGATCATGAAGTTAACCCTGGTGCTGAACCTACTGGAGGGGGATCAGGCCCTGGCTGGAAAAGTGTGGAACCCGATGAATCTGCAAGCCACCAATCTGTCCCCCGAAACGCAAGCCCCAACCTACGGGGAAGAGGATTGCTCCACGCCGGGCAGTTCCTGTGAGTCGAATGCGTTGGTTAATATGCTGCCGATGATTATGGTGATCCTCTTTTTCGTGCTCATCAACATCAGTTCAGGCATGCTCATTGGCAGTGTTACCACCGAAAAGAAGAATCGGGTGATTGAGATTCTGATGGCCACCGTGAAGCCACAGGAACTTTTCGCAGGTAAAATCATCGGCCTGGGAGTAGCCGGTCTGCTGCAATCCGCCGCCTGGATCGGAACGATCTATGCGTTATTAAAGTTCGGCGGCTCAACCCTGGGTTTGCCAGAAGAGCTCCATATCCCATCTTCAATTATCACCTGGGGCATCGTGTACTTCATGCTGGGTTACGCCATATATGCCAGCCTGATGGCCGGTGCCGGTGCGTTGGTCCCCGACATGAAAGCCGCTTCTTCCGCGGTCTGGTTGATCATCATTCCACTCATGCTGGGCTACATCATCGTGGTCACGCCGATCGGCCAAAATGACCCCCACGGCCCGCTTGCCGCCGGTTTGAGTTTGTTTCCGCTCACAGCGCCCGTGGCGATGATCATGCGTCTGACAATTGGGGGTGTACCGTTCTGGCAGCTACCCCTCGGGGCCGTGCTGATGGCCCTCACCGCCGTACTCATCGTGCGCGCTTCGGCCCGCATGTTCCAGGCTCAGAACCTGCTCTCGGGACAACCCTTCTCGGCCGGCCGGTTCTTTACCGCCTTTTTCAACCGCTGATTCGCGCCAGGGAGCTTCGTGGTCGGCCGCGGAGCTCCCTGGCGATTTCATATCGAAAGCCGCTGATCCAAGACATGGTAAAGTATACACACAGCTCTAGGATGGAGATCCGCATGAGAAAACATTTGGCGATCTTCTTGATCGTCGGCGTACAGCTCCTCGCGGCCTGTAAACCGAAAATGACGGAGACAACAAAAACAGCCGCCGCTCCGTCAACCGATCAGACGACATCCTCATCCACGCTTTTCGACAGCGACCTCGACGATCGAAGTCTCTTCTACTCCGGTCTGATCGAGTCCGAACGAGCCACGCTGGAACAACTGGAATACCGCAGCACGTACCGCATCGACCTGGAGATCGACCAGGATTTGCAGCACGTCGACGGCTGGCAGGAAGTGGTTTACACCAATCGCGAAGACGAATCCCTCGAAGAAGTGTACTTCCGCCTCTACCCCAACATTTCGGGTGGCTCAGCATCTATTTCTGCGCTCAAAGTGGGGGGAACGAGAACAGATCCAACATATGAACTCGAAAGCAGTGCATTGCGCGTTTCGCTGCCAACCCCTTTGAAACCCGGCGAAGAAATCCACATCGAAATGCAATTTTCCGTCGAACTGCCCTTGGAAATGTCGGGGAATTACGGGTTGTTTGGCTCCTTCGCCGACGTTGTGGTGATGCAGGAACTCTATCCCGTCATTCCCGTGTACGATGACGAAGGCTGGAACATCGAGATACCACCCGCCCACGGCGATTTAACCTATTTCGATGCAAGCTTCTACCTCGTGCGCGTAACAGCTCCAGAAAACTTGACGCTCATCGCCTCCGGCGTCGAAGTGGAACACAGCGCACAGAACGATCTGCAAACCGCCACCTTCGCTGCCGGACCCGTGCGCGACTTCTACATCGCCGCCGTGAAGGACTACGAAGTCACGAGCACCTCGCTCGGCGAAACGACAATCTACAGCTATACGCCTGCGGATATACTTCCTTCTGCCAACACCGCCCTGGAAATCGCCAGCGAAGCGCTACGCGGTTACAGCAAGCGCTTTGGCGCTTATCCCTATACCGAACTGGAAATTGTCGCTACGCCGATGCAAGCCCTGGGCATGGAATATCCCAACACCGTTGCTATCTCGATTGGCTTGTACGATGCGGACGCGGAGATCGCGGGACTGCCGGCAGAGGTCTACCTCGAGTCCACACTGGCGCATGAGATCGGACACCAATGGTTCTACAACACCATCGGCAGCGACCAGGTCGATGAGCCCTGGATGGACGAGGCGCTTACACAATACGCCACCTGGACGTACTACCTGGATCGTTATGGGGAGGAGAGCGCGGAGGGATTCCGAGATTCTTTGGTGGGCCGTTGGGAACGTGTCGAAAAAACGGGGATTCCCATTGGCCTGCCGACTGGCGAGTACGATCCTCGCGAGTATGGCGCCATCGTATATGGACGCGGCCCGCTCTTCCTCGAAGCCCTGGCCCAGGAGATGGGGCAAGAAACCTTCGATACCTTCATGCGTATCTATTTCGAGAACAACAAGTGGGGTATTGGTACCGCCGCCAATTTTCAACAACTCGCCGAGGAAACCTGCCAGTGTGATCTATCCGATTTGTTCAATGCCTGGGTATACCCGCAGTAGCGTTGTCGGATTTGTGGCATTATTGGGTCCGAGCGGGAGAGATCTTGCATGAACGAAACTCATAATTTCAAAGCACACTCGAGTTACGTCCTGGACTTGGCTTTCACCAGCGACAGCAGAACTCTCATTTCTGCCGGAATGGACAACCTCGTTAAATTGTGGTCAGCTCCTGACTGGCAACTACTGAGCACATTCGAAGGACACCAGAACAGCGTCAACAGCTTTTCACTCTCAGCGGACGGCACTGTCCTGGCCACTGGCTCCTCGGACAATACCGTTAAATTATGGGATTTTCCCACCGGGACCGAACGCATCACCCTGCAGGACCGCAAGAAAGTGGTTTCGGCGGTGCAAATCTCACCGGACGGCAAGTGGGTCGGCGCCGCCTCTTACGGAGGCCGGGTGGCAATATGGACACTCGCTGGCGAAGGAGCAATCACAATCGCGGCAGGCAAGAAAAACTTATCCGCACTTGCTTTCTCGCCTGATTGTAAAACCTTGGCCACTGCCGGATTGGGTGATGATATCACCCTGTGGTCCTTGCCCTCGGGCGAGCCAACCGGCAAACTAGCGGGGCATCAAACTGCTGTTGGATCGCTCACCTTCATCCAGGGCGGCCGCTATCTGGTTTCACGAGGCTACGAAGAAACGATCAAAGTCTGGGACACGACCAACTGGCGTGAGGTCAAAACACTGCAGGTTGAATATCCCGGATTGCGCGGATTAGTCTTTTCGGGGGATAAGCAGACCGTCGCCCTGAGTCTCGAAAGCCAGGTTCAACTCTGGTCCTGGGAGGATTGGCGTCTCGAAGCGGAGCTGCCCATCGATACCAAAGTGATCAACGGCATGGCTTTCTCACCTGATGGGCGCTGGTTCGCAGCGGGAGCGGCGGATCGCCGTATCTATATATTCGAACTTGAATGATGATCTGGTTTCAGAAACCAGGTGCAGATTGATTCAATTTTGAACCACGATCCCTTATATTCCAAATGTTAATTACCGAATGCTTCCAGTAATAACTCCTTAACTCGGTCGCTGCGCGGTGTCAGCGAGCCATCCGTGTTGGGGATCACGTAGGTATCATCCACACCATAATAAGATATTTTCTCCGCGGTAACTGCTTCGGCTAGGCAGATCAAATCCATGCCCAATTCAGGACTCAAATCGGTAGTTACGGCCTGGCGAAACGATTGGATCAACTCTGGTGCCTTGAGTAAATTGCTCGGTTCGAGCGCTTCGTCACGCAAGCCTTTTAACACCTGCGTTTGCCGCTCGAAGCCGTCCCAGCGCGCGAGCGGTGTCGCTGCTTCAGAAAAGGCCAACGCCACATCACCGGTCATGTGCAGCACACCAGGATGAAAGTACCCCAAACCGACATCTGTAGCATCGTATTCCGCCAGGATTTCCACGTCGACTCCACCGACCACATCGATTAGCTCCACGAATTGGTCGAGGTCGAGCGTGACGTAGTAATCTGGCCGCACACCGAATGTGTCATAAAGGGCCTGCGCCACCAGATTCGTCGCCGCTGCGACATTATTTTCCTGTACCTCTAAACCCACGCGATAGATTTCGTCCAAACGGATTTGATCGAAGCCGACGTCCGACAAAGCTACGATGGTTAGATTAAGTTCTTTGGGGAAGTAAATCGAAGCGACGGTTTGGTTTGGAAAATCCACTTCGATCAACCGCAGCGCAAGTAGGCGGTCTGATGTTCCGCTGTCCGATCGATCGGTCAACAAGAAGAGCACCTGCATGGGCTCTGAGTGCCCACAGAACGTCCCTCCGGAAGTGGCCAGATTGAGTACTGCATCGAGAGGGGCACGCCAGAAATCCGTGAACAGGCAGACGGCAAGCAGGACAACGATGAGCAACAGCAGCAGAAGGATAATCCGCAGTCTCGGTCTTTTTTTCTTCATCGGATACCTCCATTAAAGAGCGCAGAAAGATAGAATCAAAGTGTGTTTATGCAAAACACTCGGTCTTTCGACCTGCGAGCTATGTATTAACCTCGCACACAATCGCTAAAAACGCCAGTCTACTTGAGTGCTATTACAGAACATCATTGAATTTGAATACTCGCATGGGTGAATATTGAGGTCCGACACATCGAGATGAAGGGGAGAATATGCTGACTCTTCTCTAGTTGCTGTGGGCTCGACGGTTTCGATCTCCGGGGTTCCATACGGCGTAGGTGTGCTGCTTTCCGTGGGTGTCGGCTCGAGTGGCATGAACGGGGTAGGTGTGTAGGGCTGGAACGGTGTAGGGGTCATCGTCGACGTGGCGTGAGGCGGCGAAATCATGGAAGGTCCAACTTCCTCGCCGCCTACCACAGCATGTCCAATCAGAAAGGGAAAGATGAGAAACAACGAGACGTTCGTCAAACCATGCGCTAAGGTCACGCCTAAAATAGAGCGTGTGCGCCGTACGTAGTAGCCGAAAAACAGCGCCACCAGGAAGACGAAGATCAGGTCGGCGAGCGAGCGATAGCCCAGGTGCAGTACGGCGAAGATGGCCGCCACGTAGACGACGCCCGCTCCACCGAAGACCCGCTCCGTGGCGTGCTGCATCAACCCGCGGAAAACGACCTCCTCCGCCAACCCAGTAAAGATCACCAGGATAAGCAGCGCTTCGAGCACAGCCAGGAAGCTGGTCTCCGAGAGGAGAGGATTGGGCTGCAGGATAATGTATTCGATATAGCCCAATCCCAGACCGGTCAGGCCGACAAGCCACTGCCCCAAGGACCAGTTGGCCTGCAATCCGAATCGTTCACGGGGCAGGCGAAGATAGCGGATCGTCGCAAACGCCGACAAGAAAATCGGTATTCCAGTCAACAAGTACCAATAAACCAAGCGATAGTTAGCTAACGGCATCGACAGGGAAATCACACGAATTAATGGAGCAAAAGCCAGACACAACTGCATGCGAGCAAGTGGCCGGCTTTTCTCGAAAAAACCCAGAATGATAAGCAGCGAGAGGAGAATGGCATGAAGCCAAATCCCAACGTTCGGGGCTCCATAAACCGTAAAGATTTCCGCTCCGGCAATCCAAAGAATCGTCGAATACACAACTAAATGTGACGGAAACGTCATTGTGACCCTACTTCAAATCGGCATTATTTTTTAACACTTCTAACCAGCAACAATCTCCCGAAACTCCGAAAAAACGGGAACAGACGAATGGGGATTTCGGCAGGGATAAGCGCAGGCTGATCCACAAGCGTACTGCCTGCCGGAAGATCATCGAACGTGTTCCGAATTTCTTTCGTTGTGAGGAATGACACCACGATGGCGCGTCGAATCCCAAAAGCAGGAAGTTGAAGCCCCCCTTTTGCCAAGAGGCGGGTCATGTAAAACAGAATCGCAGCGCACCAGCGGTATTGATGGAACTGCTCGAGGACAATCATTTTCCCACCGTTTCTGGTTACGCGGAACAGCTCATCGACAGCCGCATGAGCAAGCTTTTTCGAAACCTTCCTTGTAGGTCCCACAAGATGGTGCAGCAAGTTTTTAATAATGACGTAATCGAATATACTCTCGGCAAAAGGCAGCTTGATTGCATTTCCGCCAACCAGCTTGATGCTTGTGTTGGCCTGTTTTTGATAGGCCCGATACGTCAACTCACAGTTCACGAGCTCAGCCGCCCCCGTGCTTTTAGCGATCAGATCCAAAAGATACCCGTTCCCCCCACCCACTTCGAGCACGGTGCCTGGCCCGGCCCGCTGGATAAAATCGAGAATGACCGGATCTGCTTCAGGATGTACAATTCCCTCCCGCTGTGAATAAAAATCCGCCGCGCCAGTAAAGTGTTCGACCACTTTGTCTTCCAAAAATTCTGATGGCATATTGAACCTCTTTTCGCTGAATCCGCGGCATCGCAATCGACAAACCAGCAGTTGTCAATCGGGAGTTAACAACAGCGCGCTTATAAAGCCAAAGCTTGAGATCGGCTGGACCAAATTTGTTGTCCCGATATCGACCGCAGTATCTTTCAGGAATACCCTGCGAGATTGCGACTCGATTTCGGATTTTCTCCATACGCGTGATCAAAGAACTTTACCCTGCTCTTATTAGCGCAGCCTATCAAAATATATGGCAAGTATCTATTTTGCGCCTATCTCTTCTGACAAAGCACGCTGTATCCAACCACGAAGCGCTTCTGTCGATCCAATTTATCGAAAGGTGACATCATCCAAGGCACAACCAGAGATGGCAGCAAGACGAGCGCGTAAAGACTTTTTATCACCCAAGATCTATTCTGCCCGAGTTTCCCAAAGACTTGCCGAGGAATGTGCGTAATTAAATTTCCGATGGCGCTGAATATTCCCCCTCGCTTTCTAAACGATACCAAAGTAAAACCCGCATCCATAAGCATATGCTTCAAGCCGGATTCAGTCCAACGATGATAGTCAACCGTGTCGTGTACTCCCAGAAGGAAAGGCACGGTAATTATCAGATATCCGCCATCCGTAAGGATTCGGTGAATTTCAAGCAGCGCCTTGTTGGCATTCTCCAGGTGTTCTAATACTTCTGTACATATTACGGTGTCGATACAATGAGATGGAAATGGAAGCGCCAGAGCATCAGCTCTTATATGACTCGGGGCATACAGATCCAAACCAATTATTTTGCTCGACTGGAAAATATCTTTGTAACGTAATTCGCGACCGCTACCCACATCGATCGTGAACTTGGCATCACCCATAAGATCTGAAAATATTTTAAGATCTTTCAGTATCATCTGCCGAGTCAAGCTTAAATTCTTGACGAAAAATTCTTTGCACTGCTTAGCGTTCAAAATGTAGCTCTCATTTCGTTCGCGCCAGCTCCTCTTTAGAGCGGTTATTCTTCCTTGTCTCAATCATCAGCCTCATGAGTCTCACAGAGAAGCATTCACGTTTCTTGATTTCCAATATAAAATAGGAAGTTGTAAATTATCCAAATGCAGCACTTGCCCGACAATCCACAACACCACCAACCCCACATCCATTTAATACACCACATTCAATACAATTGGCAGCGACCAAGGAAATCCCTCACTCACCTATTTCTCAATCCAAGCATTTTTGATTACTCACCCAAAACGTCCCCTCTTCTTCTCCTTTTCCACCTACTGGCGAGGTTCGATCGTGGTCCAGATGTACAAGGAACGATACGGTGTAGAGATACCCTGCTTATATAGCGTGAACAAGATTTTTGCGTTTTGGTGTTCCCGATTATGAACGACAACGACCACCTGTCTCCACGCTTCTCCTGATTTGAGTTCAAAATCAAATGTCTGCTCTTCGCCTTCATCCCCCGACACCACGACGCTGTAATTGGTATCCACGCCCTCCCTGTTGATTGCTGTCACGGTAAAGAGTATCGGCTCGCCTGTTAAGTACATATCTTGACTTGCATCTTCTTGGGGATCGATCTCAATAACAAAAAATTCTGTAAAGTGTTCCTGAGAATCTGAAACCACTGTGGTATGCGCTTGGTTTGGGGCTATGCCTCCAACCGAAAATATCACCATGGCAACAATATACAGAGCGAGCGCCCAAGGAAGTTTGCGGATAATAAAGTACGCTTCAGAGGAGGCCTCACTCATATTCTCTTCATAGATCGTCTTTCGGCGCCAAAGCGCCACTGCCGAACAAACGACCACAAAGATCGTTTCTGCGATGAGTACGGAGGTGCTGTTGATGCCGACAAGCGTGTAGTTGAGGATCAAACCGAAGATCGTCGTCAACGCAATGCTGACTCCCATGCTTAAACCCAACTGAGATGTCAGATCCATCTCGCGTGGTTTTGGAAAAATTAACGCCAATAGAGAATACCCCGGCGCCATCAGAAGAAAGGCGAAGCCCGACACCCTCCTGACCAACGGGTACGTCCATACATGGGAAGACAAGTAGATCACAACCGGCAAGAGGATTATTGTTGCCAAATCCTCCCAATAGACCCGACCCGCCGCCGACTTATTATTTATCATAACCATCCCGGCTTTCGACAAATCTATGAAAATATACCCTTTCGTTTATCCGTGTGAAGCGCGCCTGTCATTTGTAATCTCATTTCAATAGGATTCTCTGTCCGCTGTTCGATAGTCACTGTGGACGTAGAATCAACAATCCGCCATTGTCGTAAACAGCATCGAAGGCCGGGTTTTCAGCGATTTCATCTAAATATTGCGAAAATGGTTCATAGTAACGAAATCCCGGACACAACTCGTGATCCGTAACTTTCTTGTCGATTACGACGTAGCCCGAAATCGGTTCGATTTCTTCACCGTCTTCCGGCCGATTGATAATTGCGTTGTACTGATCCACCGTGAAACAGCTATAGTCCAGCGTTCTCCCGTCGCGAGCGAGTTCCATGGCGAGCATGGCGTAGGTACCCACGTTGGTCATTACCGTCTCCTCGCTCGTATATTTCTCAAGCCATTCCTTTGCCGCGCGGATAGTCTCCCAATCGGAACGTTCAGAAACGCGCTGATACGCCATAGCAAAACTCACACAAGCCAACACTGCCAACACGATGGCCGCTCCAGCAGTAAGTCTCCTGCTAATGCCGCTTTGCTGTAATGCTAAAACACAAATCAGCGGGCCGAGCAAGGCGAGGTACCGCGTGCTCGCATGACCATATGTCGCATACAGCAGTGTATGGGTCAACAACATTCCCAGAATCGATATAAGAAACAATGCTCTCGTTTCTAAAGAGATCGATGGCTTCCGTTTTTCCAACCAGCGCCAGACGCTGACTGCCAAAAACCAGGCGACAGCCGCCCCCATCAATGTGTAGCGAATCGCTTGAACAGATTGAACGGTCGAAGCACTCCCATATCGAACGAACACCTCCGGATCTGGTGAGAGAACACCAATGAGTTGAAGTACACGCCGATAGAGCGAGAGTGTAGCGGCACTGAACTCCTCGCTGTAAACACTCCCCACGATGCGGGGAAGATACCGATACAAGATCTCTCCAAAGCCGAGATAAATGATCACGAATGTCAAGCTGCTGCTGATCGTTAGAACGTTGGTCTTCAGTTCTTTGTTATCCTTGTTGTATAAATAAATAAATAGCAGCAGTCCATTAATTAAAATGGAATAGATGACCATCAAAGCCGGCCCGGTCCAATAGATACTGAACGCAGCGATAAAAACGACATGGGAGAGCAGAACAAGCTGTCGATTTTTCCCCTTAATGATTTTTACGTACAAAAATAAAAACACCAGTAAAAGAGACCTCGACCAAGCATAAATGGCCGTGTGATAACTACCAAACACTACGGTAGGGTCATAGGCAATCGAGACCGATAACAACGCCGCCAGGGTGGGGTCAAGTACTTCCTTGCAGAGAACATAAAAGATAAACGGAACGAGAAAAGCGCCGATGGGGAAATATTGCAAATTCTCGATTTGCACTCCCGTTAACTGGACCAACATCAACTTAAGAATCTCACTACCTTGGTGTTCGGGAATAAACTCAAATCCACCAAAGCCGATGGGGAGAAGGAACCGACTATTCTCAGACGCCGCTACGCGGACGTTTTGTACGAAATCATATTCAAGTGAGTGATGAACCGATGTGAGCAGGTAGCCCGGCACGATCCAGACAGTCACCAATAACACCCCCTTCACTAGCGTCTGCAGCCGTCGGCTCTTCAAGACCTTGCGCGTACGCAACCAAAAGGTTTCATTGCGCGCCACTTTCATTTCGTCTTTCCAATCACAACGTGCCGCTCCAAGGTCCCGGAGACGCATTCATCATGATCGACCCTGCTTTCCCGCCAGAGGGCTAAATATACTGGAACCATCGAACTCGGCCACGTTATCCTCCAGGCCAAGGATCTGTAAAATCGTCGGCGCCACGTCCATCAGAGTCATAGCGTGTCTTGTAACCTCAAATCCACTCAGATTCCTGAAAAAGATCACCGGCGTTTGCTCGTTGTGCGATCCGGGTTGAATATTGTGCGACCGGCTCAGGGAATGTATTTTCCCGTCTATTTCCCAACCCGCTCCGTATTGGTCATTAAGTCGGAAAACAATCTCCGGATATCTTGACTGATACTCCCCTTCATAAAGGTCTTCCCTGCGGCAAATCCATTTCATATATTTCTCGTTGGTGGCTTGATCCTCAATATCCTGCAATGCGGATATGATCTCAGAACGGATTTCCTCGTAACGCCCCTCGTCGGCGATTTTTTCCCTCTCGACTCGAATGCCACCATACGAATAGGATTTGATGCCCGAGAGATCCGATAGATAGGCAACGGTTTTGTCAAAATCGATGTTGGCTGGCTTGGTGTAAATGCTCTTACTTCCGGGTATCGTGCGCATGACACGTATGGCAACATTGCCCAATCCGAAACGCACGACCAGATCCAATATTTTCCTCTTTACCTTTTCCAACGCCTGGACCAGGACCTTGCCGGAGCCGCTCCTCATCACGAGATGGCCTTGCCGCCGCAGTAGTTCGTTGATGTTAAGAAGCTCGACGGGCCGCATGCAATGACCGTGATCGCTTAATACAACAACAGCGACATCTTCATCCACATGGGCGAGATATTGTGCCACAACATCATCGAACAGCTGGTAGAACTCCTCGATCACATTTTTATACGGGCTCTCTGGATTGTGTGCCGGATCTTGCTCGTCAAAGTCGCTCCAAAATCCATGCTGCATGGGATCCAGGACCGATGAGTATGTGTAGAATAAATCCCAATCCTGGCTTTTCATCATCTCCAGGGAAAATTCCAACTCGCGTTGAACCAGACTCCGCCCCATGTCGATGAACGTCTGAGGGGATCGGCCGATCACCCCCTTGAGATTGGTGAGGTCACGGCCATCTATTAAGTAGGCTGCTTCGGGAGGGTAGATGGCGGCCGCATCGCTGGACGATGCCCGAGCAACCATCATGCCGTTGACAGGCCAGACCGGGAATCCAAGCGGCGGAAGAATCACACAAACCTTCTTGCCTCCCGGATTACCGGCAAAATCCCAGAACGTGCGGCCGCGTATCGTTTCGTTGGCAATTTCTTTCGTCACACTCATCGTCGTCTTTTCCAGAGGATCGATGAACTCCAACACGCCGTGTTTCGCCGGATTCAATCCCGTGAAAATACTCGCCCACGAAGTCGGGGAGTCAGGCGGATTCACGCCAGTGAACTTGATGCGGGGGCACTCTTTTTTCAACTTGCTCCAGGTTGGCAAGTCCGCTTGGAATCTGTCGAGTAGAACGGCATCAACCGAATCAATACCGATGATTAAAAGCCTGGTCATACAACTTACCTCCGCATTCGATCCGCCAAATGGATTTCAATCTGCTCAAGCAACGCATTAACGGACAAGGTTCCATCCAACGAGATGATCTCCTCTACGTCAGTGAACAAATGATATTTACGCGACTTCTCGTCCCACACATCTCTCGAGGGGATATCTCCTTTACGATCCATGGCTACGTCTGCTGGTACTGAAAAGTGGAAAACGATATCCGGCTTTGGAACATAGCGCATATACCTTTCAATCCTGGCAAGCATCGTCTGATCCGAATACCGCAAGTCAACAGCGAGATCAACAAAGGTATCATAGACATATCGATCACATATGCAATCTCTTCCGATAAGCAGCGGAAAGCCAACTTTAAATACAATATTGAACCAATAGGTAACCAGCAGGTATGTTTGATACAGCCGCGCGGCAAATCGATTGGCAAACAAGGATGTTTTAATCGTACGGCTGCGCTGATAGTTTTCCCGCCAATCTCGTTCTCGAACGAAAAGGGTGTTTTTCAAATAGATCAAGACTTTAAAGAGATGCGATTCAAATTTGCACCACGTGTATGTGGCATTCAAACCCAAAGCTTTCGCCCGCTTTACCAATGCTTGCGCGACGGTTGTCTTCCCCGATCCATCAATCCCGATCAAACAAATAAACATCGGCTTTTCCAGGAAGCTTGCGTATAACTCCGTTCAACCAAAATCTGCCGTTTCATGACCTCTTACCCGTTATTGCCTGTTTTCTACAGGCACCTCATCTACGGTGATTCTGATCGATGACCACCGCTCGGCCAATGCCTGCGTCGGCTTCTATCGGTGCGCCGGCGACCAAATCCTCATAGACCTGGGACAGATTTACCGCGATTCGTTCCCAACCCAGCGATCGGACTCGTTCTCGCGTTTGTACTTCATAATTTCCCCGCGCGACACCCTCGACCGCGTCTACAATCTGTTCTCTCGAATCGACGAACACAAAACCGGACGTGTCTGAGAAAACATCCGGCAGGGCACCGAATCTCGTTGCAACGATCGGCAAGTTGCAGGATGCGGCTTCGATCACCGACAACGGAAGCTCAATCGAAGCGTTGCGATTTTCGATGGGTGTGGGAAACACATAACAATCTGCCAACTGATACAGCTCGTGGATTTGCTCAATATAATCAACGATCAATTTATTTTTCTGCATGATCATCGAATCCGCCAGATTCGTATCGATTCCCGTCGTCGTACTGCCAACGACCACGGTTTGGAAACCTGCCTGTAGAAGATCGCCCAGCGCTTGAACGTTCCTTTTCAGCTTAATCGATCCGACGTGCAAGACGACGAAGTCGGATACATCGAAGTTATTACGGAGACGAAGCGCCCGTTTCTCAGCCGGGGAAACCGGTCGGAACAAATCGGTGTCCACCCCAGAAAGTGGGAAATAGATGGAAACGATCTTCCTGCGTCGGAAAAATGCCTGCCTGCGATGCGATTGTGCGAGCATCAAATCAGGCGCAATGAAACGAAGAATGGGATAGGCACAACGGGGAACCTGAAAGAGCGGCGCCCCCATTATGGTTACCGCCTGCGGGTGCAGCCAGGATAACACCTTCATCACGACGAAACTCTTCAAAGACGGTCCCGGGATATACTGAATAACATCAGGAGAATAGTGTTTGATCTGCTTCCAAAACGCTGGTCGCACAGCAAGCATCGGACTGAACGTTTTCACGGTGTGAAACCGCGCCAGTTCGCGCCCCAGGCACGAAGCTATCTTGCGCATGCCCTCGTCGTTCGTCTTTTCAGCTTCGCCTACGATGCAAACCTTCACGGAACACCTCAAGGGCCTCTTGATACGCCATCTCGATGTTTTCTGCAACTCTCTGCCAATCGTGACGAAGGGTAAATTGTTCGGCGCCGCGATGAAGTTTTTCCCTAACCTGAGAATCCAGCAAGATTTTTGCCAGCGCATCACTAAATTGTTCAATGTCGTATCGCACGACGATGCCTGCCTCCCCATCAATCCCGTCCAGCGTGTCACCGGCATCAGTCATCACGATCGGTAATCCACAAGTCATCGCCTCGAGGAACGTCAGCGGAAAACCCGTGAATCTTGGTGTCACGAAAACATCCGCGTCCCGAAACGCCGCAAGTTTGTCATCTCCGGAAAGGTAACCGCAAAAGATGACTCGATCCCCAAGGTCAAGCATTTCGACGATTTCTTTCAATTGGGGTAGATACCCATCATCAAATCCCGCGATGACCAACCGGGCAGTCCCCACTTTTTCGAGCAAATTTGTGAAGGCATGCAGAAGAAAATCCAGGCCTTTGCTTTCATGTATCCTTCCCAGATAGAAAACAACCGGCAGGTTGCCCAGATCATACTTGCGTCGAAAATGACCTCTCTCTGGCAGGGCTTCATACTTTTTCCGGTCAATTCCATTGGGAACAATTCGGATTTTCGCAATGTCGGCGTCCATATCGGTATACGCCTTGCCTTCACGCTGATTCAATGCCAACAATCTCGCTGCGTCCTTTACGATTCGATAGCCGATCAAACGGTCGAAGAATGATTTCCACCTGCCGAGTCGTCCGCTTGTGGGGAGAACTCCGTGCGCTTGGAGTACATAGGGCACTTTCCCTTTTGCATAGCCATAGGCAACGACATTGAGAAACGTCCTCAAATCATGCATATGGACCACATCGCAGCCATGAAATTCCCGGCGGGACGCCCACAGCAATGCAGGAGCAAGGAATAGTTTATAGCGATAAGCCAATTGGTTGTTCAGATTGCGTAAGTAGTAAACCCGTATCCCGTCCGTATGCGCGAACCCGGCGGGCAAACGTGACGACTGATCATTTACGTCCGTCGTGAAGACACACACATCATGTCCCTGCTGCACCTGTACCCGGGCAAGTTCATACGCCACGGTTGGTCCGCCACCGTAACCGGTGGCAGGGATGAATGCAGGAACGACGTGGATGATTTTCACTGTCCTTGTTTATCCTTGTCGCGCTGCCGGTGGTTCGCGGCCGATCCCATCCTTACTTCATCAAGAACATCGCCAAGATGATGGGCAATATTGCGCCATTCAAAATTCTGCTTTACCAACGTACGACCTTCGGCCTGCATCCGCTTCACTTCTGCCGGCCTTTCCTTGATACGCACAATGTGTTTGATGATGTCATCTGCATTACCTGCGTAAAGCACCGTGTCGCCAACTGCTGTGGATATTCCGGGTAGCGGCGTGCAGATCACTGGGATTTCACATGACATATATTCGAGTAGCTTTAGCGGAAGGGCTCCGCTTGCCACGGGGTTATATCCGAATGGGACTAATCCGACGTCCATCAGGGAGACATACCTGGGGACCTGCTCGTAGGGGACGGTTCCGATAAAAAGAACCTGATCGGCCACACCAAATTCCTGAGTCAGCAATCTGCAGGAATCCAAGCCGCCTTCTTCTCCCAGGACAAGAAGCCTGACCTTGTGTCCTTTGTCGCGAAGTGCTGCCAAAGCCCTAAGTGTTGGTCGTAAATCCACCCATTCGCGCAGCACGCCAACATAACCCATCACGAAGCTGTCTTCGATCCCCAATTCTTTCCGCAGGTCACGGCTATCCCTTTTGGAGAATAATGAAGTGTCGACCCCGTTGGGCAATACGATGTATTTTTCCTGATATCGGGCAGGCAAATTGAGCGCCTCGGTCGTCAATGTCACCTTCTCTGCAATATGAAGATTGCATCGCAACATCAGGCTCGCAAACATACCCCCAAAAGGCCTGAGCACCGGACTAATTTGCGGGGAGGTCCGAATCATGGCGGGTAAATCGTCCGCCAAATCGTATACTGTTTTTACGCCTCTTCTCTTCATCATCACGCTGAGAAACAGCCCTGAGACAAGCGTGTTGTAATTAAAGTGAACGTCAAAATCACCCAGCTGACGCAAGCGTCTTCCGAGGGTAAAAAGCGAAAGCATTTCCTGCAAAATGGGACTGATCTTTATCGTGGTGAAGTACTGAACGTTAACGTGTGGCCATATGTCTTCGACGCCCCGATTGTATTGATCCGCATCTACCTGTGCCTCTTTCCACCAATCCTTAATGCTGAGAATTGTAACTTCATGATTTCTCAAGAGATCGCGGATAAATTCATGCAGCCGATTGTGGGCAGAACGCTTCAAATCAACGATGGATGTTATCAGGATGCGCACACGTGTACTCTCATCTTGTGGTTCATGCCGATGTGTCCCGGAATACCGGTTTCGATGCCACGCTCATCGTTTCATCCGATGCTTCAAGACCATCAAAGCCACTCCCAGGCCGTGCAGCACGGGGTTCGCCGAGTGACTCTGCTCGTGATACAGACACGATATCGAGGCTTCCCGAATGCGCAAGCCCGCCCTGCGCGCCTGGACTAGAGTCTCCACACTGAAGCCAAATCCGTCCTCGCGGATCTCCAGTACATCCAGGCTTTGTTCTCCATATGCCCGGAAACAGCTCTGGGAATCCGTGATACGCCCCTTACCGCCGAAGTTGTACAAAAACGTGATCACGTCGATGCCGAATTTTCGATAGCGGGCCACATTGTTGTCTTTGCCCAGAAAACGAGAGCCGATCACCAGATCGGCTTCGCCTCGCTGTAACGGCGCAATCACCTCCGGAATTTCATCCGGGTTATGCTGTCCGTCGCCATCCAAGGTGATCAACATTTTGACACCCGCCGCGCGGCCCACATTCAGGCAAGTCCGTGCAGCTGCACCCGGCCCCATATTCGTCGGATGACGCACCACCAGCGCGCCAGCGGCCCGAGCCTCCTCAGCAGTCCCATCCGCCGAACCGTCATCCACCACCACGACCAGATCCGCATGTCGGCTAGATTTTTCGACCACGCCGGCAATAAAATCGGCTTCGTTGTAGCAAGGAATCGCCACCAGGATTTCCGTATGCGCTGCGATCTGTGAGACGACATCGTCGACATTCACAACCGCACAATCCGCGCCGCCTCGTTTCGTCATGAAAAGCACCGCACGCAACCCAACGACTGCCACCAGCGCCTGGCCGATCAGCCAACCAACCGCCATCGAATGCAGCTGCAGTGACTCAACCGCCACGAAGGGATAAACCAGCGTAATTCCAAAGATCAAACCCGAGAGCAAGTTCATTTCGCCCACATGCTTGCGCACCCGCAGCGCTGAAAAATACATACTGTTGAAAGCCATCAAAGGCGAGGCCAGGGCCAACCAGCGCAGCAGTGTCGCCGCATTGGATGCATAACTGACTCCGAAAATGCCCAGCAGGGCGGGTGCCCCGAAACCCACAGCGCAAGCCAGCGGGAGCGTTATTACCAACGCATACCGTCCGGCTCGCATCAGGATGGGGCGCAAATCGGTGGGTGTGAATGAGCCTTCCGCGAAGGCGGACTGCGCCAACGCCGTTGCCGGGCTGGCGATGAACGAGCAAAGCATCCAGGCCACATAGACATGCGCGCTCGCTTCCGAACCGAGGAGCTCCAATGTCAGTGGAGTAACGAGCAGTATAGGTGCCCGGTAGAGTAAATCGGCCGTGTAATTACCGATCGAATACGGAATCAACTGGCCCAACACGCGCTTCGACCAGTCCGGGCGTGGGCGGTAACCAGGCTCAAGGCGAGGTAAAAACAAGAACAAGCCCAAGCCGTCGGCCAGGGCTGTAGCGATCGCCAACGCCGCTACGATTCCTACCGCACCGAATCCTGTCAGCGCGACGATGAATATCAAACGCAAGACGCTCAGGAAAAGCACCTGCCAGAAGGCGTACTTCGCATCCCTGCGGGCCAGGTAACTCAACTGAAGCAGTGTGCTTGCGCTTGTAACGCTGATTAAAAACACAAAGCCAAGGGCATAACTTGATTTGGTCGCCAGGATGGTCAACGAGGGCGTCCACAGCTTGATCCCGATCAGGAAAACCCCACCGCACAGGAACGCCACGA